>NZ_BMQV01000049.1 GCF_014648295.1 Shewanella saliphila | reverse complement strand
AGGCCTAGGACACCGCCCTTTCACGGCGGTAACAGGGGTTCGAATCCCCTATGGGATACCACTTTTTCTGAGTGGTTGACTGTAAAGTTAACGATTCGATAGCATTGATGTTTAGCCTACAGACATTAGTGAGTATTCACTCGATACAGAGTATAACGTATCAAAAGTGTCCCATTCGTCTAGAGGCCTAGGACACCGCCCTTTCACGGCGGTAACAGGGGTTCGAATCCCCTATGGGATACCACTTTTCTGAGTGGTTGACTGTAAAGTTAACAATTCGATAGCATTGATGTTTAGCCTACAGACATTGATGAGTATTCACTCGATACAGAGTATAACGTATCAAAAGTGTCCCATTCGTCTAGAAATAGAGCTTAGGGCATCGCCCACTTTGGTTTATAAAGAGTCGGCGGTAACAGGGGGTCGAATCCTTGTTGATTTGTAGCAATTAGCACCAATGTTTAGCCTACAGGCATTAGTGAGTATTCACTCGATACAGAGTATAACGTATCAAAAGTGTCCCATTCGTCTAGAGGCCTAGGACACCGCCCTTTCACGGCGGTAACAGGGGTTCGAATCCCCTATGGGATACCACTTTTCTGAGTGGTTGACTGTAAAGTTAACGATTCGATAGCATTGATGTTTAGCCTACAGGCATTAGTGAGTATTCACTCGATACAGAGTATAACGTATCAAAAGTGTCCCATTCGTCTAGAGGCCTAGGACACCGCCCTTTCACGGCGGTAACAGGGGTTCGAATCCCCTATGGGATACCATATTATTCAAGTTTTAGTTTTTATTAGCTAGAATTTGGGGCTATAGCTCAGCTGGGAGAGCGCTTCGCTGGCAGTGAAGAGGTCCACGGTTCGATCCCGTGTAGCTCCACCATTAAATTGGTATTCGTACATATTGATATGTATTCGAAACAAAAAACCACCTCACGGTGGTTTTTTTGTGCCTATTTAAAAATGATATTAATCTTTATAATCCCAACTACGACTCTACAGCTGCAAGATATCGCACAGCTCATGTACCTAGAAAACAATCCACAATAGATACATACCCAAACAAAATGAGATCGTCATAACACCAACAATAAATGTGTGACATTCCACCCATAGGCACATTTATTTTGTGTGACATCCCACACAAATCATTACACACACATATGACCACTTAAACTAAAGTTAATAATTATCATAAGGTTAAAAAAATTTAACGTTGTGGCCCGTAGCTTGCTATGTCTATATATCCTCATAACGCGTTTATGAAGTACTTGTTCTGGAACAAGTCTTCACCGTGAGGAATATATAACACTAAAAAAAGGAAGCTAAACCTCATGAAAAAATCGACCCGTACCCTTACACATACATTAAAATCAATTGCAAAGTTCGCCACTGCCGCTTCAATACTGACAGTAAGCTTGAATGTATTTGCAGAACCCATAGAAATTAAATTTTCACACGTTGTTGCAGAAAACACTCCAAAAGGCCAAATGGCACTTAAATTTAAAGAACTCATTGAACAACGTTTACCGGGTGAATATGTTGTTAACGTATTCCCTAACTCGCAATTATTTGGCGACAATAATGAACTGGCGGCATTGCTTTTAAACGACGTGCAGTTTGTTGCGCCATCACTATCAAAATTTGAACGCTACACTAAAAAACTGCAAATTTTTGATTTACCTTTCTTGTTTGAAGACATGGACGCGGTTGACCGTTTTCAACAATCAGAATCTGGTCAAAAGCTATTAAATGCAATGAACCGGAAAGGCGTTGTGGGTTTAGGTTATCTTCATAATGGTATGAAGCAGTTCTCTGCTAATGACCCGCTAAATGTGCCTAAAGATGCTAACGGCAAAAAATTCCGTATCATGGCATCAGATGTCATTGCCGCTCAATTTGATGCTGTAGGTGCTATTCCTGTTAAGAAGCCATTCTCAGAAGTATTTACCTTACTACAAACTCGCGCCATTGATGGTCAAGAAAACACTTGGTCAAATACTTATTCAATGAAGTTCTACGAGGTGCAAAGCCACATCACTGAAAGTAACCATGGTGTATTAGATTACATGGTAGTGACATCAAACACCTTCTGGAAAGGCCTCCCGGCCGACAAACGTGCTGTCTTTAAATCTTCACTTGATGAAGCGATTGCCCTTGGCAATAAAATTGCTGCAGAAAAAGGCAATGAAGACAAACAAGCCATTCTAGATTCAAACCGTTCAAAACTTGTGACGTTAACGCCAGAAGCACGCCAGCAATGGGTTAACGCAATGAAGCCTGTTTGGGCGAAGTTTGAAGATCAAATTGGTAAAGATATGATTGATGCTGCACAAGCTGCAAATACTAAATAGTCTTAATCCTTAATCCGGTACTGAGTCCAATTGGGTTCAGTACTCTCTCTTTCTTATACAAGGAGTATGACCGTGATTTCCAGACTATTTGGCTATTTTGAAGAAGGCCTTCTCAACCTACTCATCACGATGATGACCTTGCTGGTATTTGGCGAAGTCATTGCGCGTTTTTTCTTTAATACCGGCTTCTTATGGATCCAGGAGCTAACACTTACGCTATGCGGTTGGTTTGTGTTGTTTGGCATGTCTTATGGGGTAAAAGTGGGCGCGCATATCGGCGTCGACGCCTTTGTATCAAAGCTATCTGGTAAGCCGCAAAAAATAGTCGCTATCTTTGCATGCCTATGTTGCCTTGTTTACTGCGGACTGTTTTTAAAAGGCGCTTGGGAGTACTTAAGCCAAATGTACCAAATTGGTATTCCAATGGAAGATATCGATTTACCAGGATGGCTTGTGCATCAGTTAGACCCTGATTATGCGTGGGAAACATGGCGTATTGATGTTGAAGATGGCGCAGTGCCAATTTGGTTGTCTCAAAGCATCTTATTGATTGGTTTTTCAATGTTAACGTGGCGTTTTATAGAATTATTTATTGCCATATTAAAAAATCAAGCTGTTGGTTTTCAACTTGCTGATGAAGCCAAAGATAGCATGCACTTAATCGATGAAGCTGCACAATCAACATCATCAGAACAACAAGAAAATGATAAGGACGCCAAATAATGACTATTGCTACATTATTTATCACTCTACTTATCTGCATGATGATCGGTATGCCTATTGCTATTGCATTGGGTTTTTCAAGCATGCTGACAATCTTACTCTTCTCTAATGACTCACTGGCTTCTATTGCATTAAAGTTATACGAATCAACATCAGAGCATTACACCTTACTGGCTATTCCATTTTTTATTCTGTCTTCGGCATTTTTGTCTACTGGCGGGGTCGCAAGGCGGATCATTGATTTTGCCATGGACAGTGTCGGCCACATTCGTGGTGGATTAGCCATGGCATCTGTCATGGCTTGTATGCTATTTGCTGCGGTCTCTGGTTCATCCCCCGCCACAGTAGCAGCCATAGGGTCGATTGTGATTGTCGGTATGGTTAGAGCTGGTTACCCAGAGAAGTTTGCTGCGGGTGTGATCACCACCTCTGGCACTTTAGGTATTTTGATCCCGCCGTCAATTGTAATGCTGGTTTATGCCGCCGCCACAGAAGTATCGGCAGCGAGAATGTTTATGGCAGGGCTTATTCCGGGCTTAATGATGGGCTTAATTTTAATGCTCGCGATTTATATCGTTGCCCGCATTAAAAAGCTACCTTCACGACCGTTCCCGGGCATAAAAGCGCTGTCAATATCAAGCGCTAAAGCAATGGGTGGATTAGCGCTGATTCTCATTGTGCTTGGGTCCATCTACGGTGGTGTGGCCAGCCCTACCGAAGCTGCTGCTGTAGCTTGTGTGTACGCTTATTTTATTGCGGTATTTGGTTATCGCGATATAGGCCCACTTAAAAATGTGGCTTGGCGTAATCAGCAAGAATCGATCATTACAGCTTCTGTGCGTAACATAGGTTATATGTTGCTTGCCGTCATCAAAACCCCAGCAGACAAAGAAATCCGCAATGTGGTACGTGATGGCGCTAAAGTCAGCATTATGTTGTTATTCATCATTGCCAATGCAATGTTGTTTGCCCACGTACTAACCACAGAACGTATTCCGCACATCATCGCTGAAGCCATCGTCAGCTTAGGCCTACCAGCATGGGGCTTTTTAATCATTGTTAACTTACTGCTTTTAGCTGCAGGTAACTTTATGGAGCCATCGGCAATCTTGCTCATCATGGCACCTATTTTGTTCCCTATTGCTACGCAGTTAGGCATTGACCCAATCCATTTAGGCATCATTATGGTGGTCAATATGGAGATAGGCATGCTCACGCCCCCCGTAGGGCTCAACCTCTTTGTCACAGCAGGGATTACAGGGAAAAGCATGGGGTGGGTTATTCAGTCATGTTTACCATGGTTAGTTTTACTGCTTGGTTTCTTGATATTAATTACTTATATTCCGCAAATATCATTGTTTTTACCTGAATACATCGACAAATTAAACGGCTACTAGCTTGATAATTGGCGTATTATAGACGAGCCTTAACATATTAAGGCTCGGTTTAATTCTACTCTATAATTACATCGCCACTTGGGAATATGCATGTTTTCATTCTCGACTATCAAAAAGCGCAAAATTGTTGTTCGCGTTATGGTCATTCTTGGTTTGTTACTAACATTAAAAGTAACCCATTGGTATTGGCTTGAACAAGGCACCGAATCAATAGCCAATCAATCTGAAAAGCAAATCAATGAATTAGTTATTTTTATTGATGATGCTCTAGGCCACTACGAAAATATCCCGGCCGTACTAGCCCAAAACCCCATTTTTGAACAAAGCTTGCTAGACCAACAAAATCCGCAAGCAATCAATAAACTGAACCTATACTTATCAGAGTTACAGCAAGTCACCGAATCGTCTGATATTTACTTAACGGATGCAATGGGAGTGGCAATTGCTGCCAGTAATTGGGATAAACCAAACTCATTTATCAATCAAGATTATTCGTTTAGACCTTATTTTATCGAGGCCATATCGGGTCGATCCGGTCGCTACTATGCAGTAGGTACATCGTCCAATAAACGTGGGTTTTACTTTGCTAATCCGGTTTATCATAAAGGCGTGGTATTAGGTGTCATTGTTGTCAAAGTCGATATTAGTTTAATTGAGCAACAAAGCAGCGGCATTGCTATTGCAAGTCAATATGAATTTATGATCAGCGACCCAGATAACATTGTTTTTTTATCGAGTATGAGCGGTTGGCGCTTTAACTCTCTCACCCCGTTATCACAATCCAAACGCTTCGCACTCAACGCCTCAAAACGCTATGCCAATAGACCCATTGGTGAACTTGATCTCGTACCGCAATTTGCATCAACTGGGTCAAATAAGCCACAGGTATACCGAATCTCATCCATAGATGGCCAAGAGCAATACCTAGAACACCATCAAAATATGCCTAATGCCAATTGGAATGTGCATATATTGGCACCTATGACTCCCCTTTATGAGTCATTACCACCGATATTGTTATTAGCGACCACACTATATTCGTTGCTCGCATTATTTGTATTGTATAGTTTGGAGCGAAGACGCAACCTTATTAGAATGCGCCAGGCACAAAACCAACTAGAACAAAGAGTTAAAGAAAGAACGTTAGAATTAGAGCAAGCAAACAACCAGCTAAAAGATACCCAAGATGAGTTAATACAAGCGGCAAAACTCACCGTTATTGGTAGCTTATCAGCCAGCATTAACCATGAACTGAATCAGCCACTTGCGGCATTAAGAAGTTACGCCCAAAACACTCAAACGTTTATAGGGCGTAATATGATTGAAGACGCCCGCAGTAATATTAATATCATGATAGAACTCACCGATAGGCTTGCCGATATTATTGCTCAATTTAAAAGTTTTACTCGCAAATCTCAGGGCAAAGACAACGCAACAGATATCAATCAATCCATTGAACAAGCACTGACTATTGTTCAACCCGAAATGGACAAACAAGGCGTTAAACTGTCACTTGCTCTACTTAAAGATAGCTGCCAAATATGGGGAGACAGTGTCAGGTTGCAACAAGTGCTGGTTAACTTGATGAGTAATGCTATTGTGGCTATGCAACAATCAAAAGACCGACGCTTACATATTGAAGTATATTGCGATAGCAAAGTGAACATTAGTATTCAAGACAGTGGTCCGGGCGTGAGACAAAGCCAAATGAGTAAAATTTTTGAACCCTACTACACCACCAGCGAACGCCAAGGATTAGGGCTAGGGCTATCAATCTCTCAACGCATCATTGAATCGATGCAAGGCTCAATTACTGTTGAAAATGCACAGCAAGGCGGCGCTATTTTCCATATTATTTTACCGCTTTATTTACGTGAGGAAGTGTAAACGTGACCCAAATACAAGACATCAATGACTATCAAGTCATTATTGTTGATGATGAACCGCATATCGGCACAGTATTACAACAATTATTTAAACTAGAAAGTATTAATGCATTAGCGATAACCGACCCACAAGTCATTGCAAGCCACATTACCCAAGGCTGGGCAGGCATCATTATATCTGACGTAAATATGCCTCAACTCGATGGTTTAAGCCTATTACAGCAACTCAAGCACAAAGATAACGATTTACCAGTTGTACTGTTAACCGGCTTTGGCGACATCGCAATGGCCGTTGATGCACTAAAAAAAGGCGCTTATGACTTTATTGAAAAGCCCTTTAATAATGAGCACATTCTTGATGTTACAAAACGTGCCCTAGACAAACGTGCATTAACCTTAGAAAACCGTAAATTAAAGCGTGAGCTTGAGTCTCATATTGCACCCGGACCTCGCATTCTTGGCAGTAGCCCAGGAGTGAAAAAGATGCGCCACCTAATCGACCAAGTGCTCGACACCCCTGCCGATATCATGATCGAAGGTGAAACCGGCGTAGGCAAAGAGCTTGTTGCCCGTTATTTACATGATCACAGCTACCGCAATAAAGCCAATTTTGTCGCCATAAATTGTGGCGCTATTCCTGAGAATTTAATCGAAAGTGAATTGTTTGGCGCTGAATCAGGGGCATTTACCGGTATCGATAAACGCCGCATTGGTAAGTTCGAATACGCCAATGGTGGGACACTGTTTTTAGATGAAATCGAAAGCACACCGATGTCTTTGCAAGTTAAGTTACTAAGAGTTCTCGAAGACCGAAAAGTAGAGCGCTTAGGCTCCAACACCCCTATTGATTTAGACATTCGCGTCATTGCGGCCACCAAGTTAAACCTGCAACAGCTATGTGAGCAAGGCCAATTTAGACAAGATTTACTCTACCGCTTAAATTTGGTGACAATAGCAATCCCGCCACTTAGAGAGCGCCTTGAAGATATTCCAGTACTATTTTTACATTTTGCTCGAATTGCTTCTACTCGCTACCACAAAGCATTAATAGCCTTAACTGCCCAACAAACCATGGTGCTCACATCCCACGACTGGCCCGGTAATGTACGAGAGTTACGCAACCTAGCTGAGCGCTACGTATTACTAGGTGCAGAGGCTGCATTCGCCGGTAACTTAGAAAACCACACTACTATGCATACCAGCATGTCATTGCAGCAACGGGTAGAGTTTTTTGAGCGTTTATTAATAGAGGATGCGTTAAATCACAATAAAGGCAGTATAAAATTGACCATGGAACATCTCGAGCTACCACGCAAGACTTTGTATGACAAAATGCGCAAATACGACCTAGACCGTAAACAATTTATCGATAATTAGCCATGCAACGCTGCCAATGCATCAGTCTTCAGATACGAGTGCTTCGGTACTCTTTTGATGTATCCCTAACCGCCAAATTGCCACCAACAACAATGCCAACAGACTCATTGAACCAACCACAACGCCATTCCACTCGGCCTTATGCCAAAACAACATAAGGTAAGGGCCGCCTAAAGAAGCTCCTAGGTAATAACAGCATAAATACAATGATGTCGCTTTAGCACGGTGGCTGGTTGCCCGCATAGCAACAAACGAGTTACAGCAACTGTGCGTTAAGAAGAAACCACATGCGGTGATTAAAAAACCTATAACAATCGCAAGCAAAGTGTCGACTAATGTCAGTAAGGTTCCACATAGCATTAAACACAAAGCGACTCTAAACAATGGCAATGAACCATAGCGTAAAATCCACTTAGCAGACAAATATGACGCAAAGGTACCACTTGAATAACATAAAAAAATCAAAGTGGCATTAAATCGACTTAATCCATATGGCTCGGCCATAATGTGCAGCTGAATAAAACTAAATTGATTCACCATCATCATAAACGCTAAACCACCCACAATGTAGGCTAAGCGCATTTGTGGATCAGAGAAATGAAATACAAACCCATCAAAATCTTGTTTTATTTTACGTAATAACGACACCTTTTGTTTTATCACTGCAGGTTTGATTTCTTTGCGTGGCAATAAGTAAGTCACCAACGCGACACCAATTAATGTCACCAAAAACACTAACCCCATCGACGTTTGCCACGATAAATTTTGCGCCATTAAGCCGCCAAAAATCCGTCCTGCAATGCCGCCCATACTGTTAGCCATAATATACACCGCAGCGGCTTTTAACATAAAGCTAGGCGCTAATTGCTCTTTAAAATACGCCATAGAAATCGCTGGTACAGCAGCAAGTAAGGCCCCTTGTAACAAACGAACCCAAACTAATTCATCAAATGTTTGCGCAAAAATTAATAACACATTGGACGCGGCCAATAGCCATAAGCTCACCACAATCGGCACTAAACGGCCAATTCGGTCAGATAATACGGCATAAAACAATAAAGAGAAGGCAAGCGTGAAACTGGTAACAGAAAGTACCAATGTGGCTTGAGCGCCCGAAACATCAAAATGCTCAGCAATAGACGGCAACATCCCCTGTACGGTGTACAAATTAATGTAGACCACTACAGAAGCAATACACAATGCCCAAATTAAACGGGTTTGCGCATGTGAACGGTAAGTCGGGGTTAAGTCTGTCATGGACAACCTAAACAGCAAATTAGGATAGAAAACAGATTATTACCCGCCAAAAGAATAGGTCAATGACGGGCATACTAGTTTGTGAGCTAGATTGAGGAAGTGCTTATTTAACGCGCTTCATCAATACTTCAGTGGTGTATTTATCATTGTTGATCACACGATATTTATCATAGGTCTGAAAAATAACTCTTCCATTGAAAGTGATCATCGCCACCACACCATAGTCCACACTACTATCGATAAGCTCAGCAGGTAAAATAAATTTAAACGGCACAGGGGCACGGGCAATATCAAAGTTTTTTTGAGAAATAATCCGCCCAGGTGTTTTAAAATCGATAATCGAAATATTAATTTTACATCCTTGTGGCAACGCAATTTTTTCTAAATAACCGGCGTAACCGTTCACTATTACAGGCTTTGGCGCCTCAACAGTGACACACGCACTAAGCATTAGGCTTAATAGTGCAAACAAACTTACTTTAACCCACGTAGGTAACATCATAATAGTATCCTTACTTCGTCATACTCACTGAGCGGTCAATCGTAACAAACCTTCTTGTGTTGCCGACGCAACAAGACGCCCTTGCAAATCAAAAAACTGACCTGTAACAAAGCCTCGCCCGCCACCCGCATTAGGGCTTTCAATGCTATAGAGCACCCACTCACCTATATTAAATGGGCGGTGAAACCACATCGAATGATCAATCGTAGCTAAACGCATGCCTGGGGTTAATACCGACACACTGTGAGGCTGAGCTGCCGTCACTAAAAAGTTAAAGTCAGAGGCATACGCTAACAGGTATTCATGAATGCAATGATTACCTGGTAACTCACCATTAGCTCGTATCCAAACATAGCGGTTAGGCTCATTGGTTCCGGGGTCGAGCGGGTTAATTGGGTTTACAAGGCGCATTTCTATCGGTGAGTCTGCCATAAACTTTTCGAGTATTTTCTTGGGTACTTTATCACGCATGGTTACAGCTAACTCTTGCTGATTCAATAACCCATCAGGGCCTGGTACATCAGGCATTTGAGCTTGATGTTCAAAACCTTCTTCGTGCTTTTGAAACGAGCACGTCATATAAAAAATAGGTCGGCCTTTTTGAATCGCCTTGACGCGGCGTGCGCTAAAACTGCCACCGTCACGCATATTTTCTACATCATAAATAATCGGTAACTTTTCATCTCCAGCGCGTAAGAAATAAGAGTGTAAAGAATGCACGTTTCTATCTTCGCTGACAGTTTGCTTAGCGGCACTTAACGCTTGCCCCATCACTTGACCGCCAAACACATGACCAAAGCCAAGATCTTGGCTTTGACCACGAAACAGACCATCCTCAAGTTTTTCAAGTGATAATAATGACAATAAATCGTTTAATACCTGACTCATATACCCTTCTCTAACGCATGAATTAACGCTTAAGGTTACCCTAGTTAACTAGAGGTTTTCTAGCTTATTCGTTGATAAAGTTTTGAATTAACATCATCTGATATTAATTTATAAAATAGTGATACACCGCAAAAATTCATATCTGCAGCTATTTTGAATTTTTGGTATGATATTAGCCATGACTAATCGACACTTTATATCAAAATATTATGCAACCTAGTTCAATGCAATCTTGGTTTCTTGCTATTCGTCCACGAACACTACCCGCAGCAATTGGTCCTTTGTTGGTAGGCAATATGCTTGCTATTGGCTTAAGCCAATTTAGCTTTGTTATCGCTTTTACTTCAATGTTATGCGCTGTTTTGTTGCAAATTGCAGTTAATCTAGCCAATGACTATTTTGATTTTAAAAATGGCATCGATACCGCTGAGCGTATCGGTCCAACCCGCGTCACCCAAAGTGGCATGATAGCGCCACATCAAGTCCGCAATGCTATGGTGGGCTGTCTCGTCACGGCGTTAGTTGTGGGCTCGCTTTTGATCGTCCATGGTGGTTGGCCAATTGCAATACTCGCGGCCGCATCAATACTAGGCGCCTTGTGTTATAGCGGCGGCCCTTACCCACTGGCATCTCATGGTTTGGGTGAAATAGCCGCATTTGTCTTTTTTGGTTTAGTTGCCGTAGTAGGCAGTTATTATTTACAAGCGGGAACCACTAACCTAACCGCATGGTTATTGGGCTGTGCAATTGGATTTTTTAACGCGGCAATCATGCTGGTTAACAATACCCGAGATATTTCAACCGACACTAAAGCGGGTAAAAATACCCTTGCGGTTCGAATAGGCGAAGAACAAGCCAAAGTCTTATATCAAAGCTTTGTATACCTGCCATTTGGTATCATCATCGCAGGCTTTTTATTAGGTTCTCTCGATGGATTACCGGTATTGCTGTCAGGTGTATCGTTGGTGATTGCGCGTAACTTAAGCCGCGAGTTTCATAACAACTCAGGCGAAGCACTTAATCCTATCCTTGGGCAAACAGCCAAGCTCACCATGATATTCAGCATATTATTTAGTGTAGGCTTGTTCTTTTCATTACGTTGATGTGACTCTGCTTTACATCTAATGAATCAAATTAATAAAAAAGGCGTCTCATGGATAATGAGACGCCTTTTTCAAACCTAAAATACCTACACTTTAGCTAATGTGCGCTGCTTAGCACTCCAGTCTAAATGGTATTTCTCACCTGCTGGCTTGTCTGTACGTTCAAACGTGTGCGAACCAAAAAAGTCACGTTGTCCTTGTAACAAGTTTGCCGGTAATGTCTCACAGCGGTAGCTGTCGTAATAAGCGATTGCAGAACTAATACACGGTGCAGGAATACCCTGCATAACAGAGGCCGCAACGGTTTTACGCCAGTTAAGGTGTTTTTGCGACAATGTCTGGCTAAAAGTGTCAGCCATTAACAAGTTAGCAAGATTTGCATCTTCTTGATAAGCCTGAGTGATTGACTGTAAGAAGGTTGCTCTAATAATACAACCTGCACGCCAAATCTTAGCAATTTCAGCAAAGTCTAACGTCCAGTTTTGCTCTTTGGCAGCCATAGCCATTAGCTGGAAGCCTTGGGCATAACAACACACTTTGGCGCAATATAGGGCATCTTCAAGGTTAGCAATAAATTCCGCTTTTTCAGCATCGCTCAATATCGCTTGAGCAGGTCCAGCTAACTTTGAACTTAATTGCATACGCAAGTCTTTCTGGGTACTGACGGCACGCGCATATACAGCTTCAGCGATAGTTGGCGCCGGGCAGCCAATTTGTAAACTGCTCACCGCTGTCCATAAACCAGTGCCTTTTTGGCCTGCTTTATCTAAAATCATTTCAACTAACGGTTTACCAGTTAATGGGTCAGCTTGTTGTAATACCTCAGCACTAATACCCATTAAGTAGCTGTTGAGTATGCCTTTATCCCATTTCTGGAAAATTGCACCAACTTCATGTGCAGATAGACCTAAACCATCGCTGAGTAACTGATAGGCTTCACAAATCAGCTGCATGTCAGCGTATTCAATGCCGTTATGAACCATTTTTACGTAATGGCCAGAACCCGCAGGACCAATGTAAGTCGTACAAGGCTCACCTTCCGTAACCGGATTACCTGGCTCAAAACGCTCAATCGGTAAACCCGTTTGTGGATCGACTTTAGCGGCAATGGCTTTCCAAATCGGCTCAACATAACGCCAGGCATTTTCGTCGCCACTTGGCATTAATGATGGACCAAAGCGAGCGCCAACTTCACCGCCAGATACCGCTGAGCTAAAAAAGGTAAATTGTCCTTTATATTTAGCTTCACGTTCTACGGTGTCAGTCCATAAGCTGTTACCCGTATCAATCACAATGTCTTGCGCTTCGATACCGGCTTCGATTAATGATTTACATACACCATCAACTGGGGCACCTGCAGGAACAGATAATACGATAACTCGAGGTTCAACTAAATTGGCGAGCATTTCTGAAAGATTATTACAGGCTTGCATGCGTTCAGCTACATCGGCTTTACGCTCACTTTTTTCTTGAGATACTGCAGCATTGACTTTTTGAGTATCTAAATCAAAAACAGCCACATGATAGCCGTTATCCGCGATGTTTAGTGCAAGGTTCTTGCCCATCACACCAAGGCCAATAACGCCGACGTGAGATTGTTGGGTGTGGTTATTCATAATATTTTTTCCACAGGTCACAGAGATTAATCGCGTAATGCGAATCCATTTGGTTGGCAATTATAGCGATTATTGTAACTAAATTACAGTCAAAAATGATGAGGCTCTATTGATAATATAAGCGAGTAACGTTTCAATTTCGTTTTGAACGATTGAGTTACCCTTCCAGTGGTAGCTCATCGGATTTTATTAGCACTTTCAAACAACGACTTTCGCTTGGGGGCGGCTCATCAACTCGTCTATTTTGAACGTCAAAATTGTCTGATGAACCGAAGGGGCTGAAACACCAAAGTACTTCTAGATATTGACCTGCGCTGGCGGATAACCATTCACTTTGCTGTAATATTAAATAAAGCGAGGTCTTGAACTTGCTTCACGCTAAATGCGCAAACCATTTCTTTCTCTTGGGGAGCGACACTCTCAAGGCTTTGTGAGCAATTATTGATTTTGATAGTTAAGAGTTACCTGTATGAGTAAAAAATATAGACTGGTACTTTACTGTACCAGCCTATATTACATTAAATATATAACCATGTTGAACTACAGCTTAATTTACACCATGCATTACATCGACACCTTCAGATTGTCCTTCTGCATGACAAAGAATACAGCTTTCATTGCCGGGTTGATAAATAGCACCTGAAGTTGCATCCGCCTGATAAATACCACCAAATGTTCGGGCATGACCGACCCATTGATCAATATTGCTATGGCAAGTGGCACACACTGACACCGTAGGCGAATACTCGGCTGTTTGACCCACTGATGTAGCATCTTGACTTGCGACCACTACTGAACTTTCATTGGTTAGATTTGTTAGCGTTAACTGGCCTTCATCATGACAAGCACGACAATTACTAACCTTTTCAGGGTATGTCATCATTTCACGATCACCATCAATAGTATCTTGAGTTGTACGTGTATTAGCATGCAATGAATGCACTAATTCACGATAACTCAAAGTATTCTCAAGTGTTCTAGAGGCTTTAATACTCGCTTCACCAGGGGTATGCATAACTGTCGCATTCATGAATTTAACCATGTTGTTACTGTGGCAACTCTTACAACTTCCATCAGCCAAGTCTGTGGCGATTTGTGGTGCATGGCATGAACCACATTCAGCACCATTAGCAGGAGCAACAACCATAGAGTGAGCAGTATTGATACGCTCTTGGAACTGGTTATCATGACAGGCTACACACTTTTGCTCACTCACAAGTTCTGTGTATTTTGTCACACTGGTTGTTAGGGCAATAGCAGAATCAGCGACAACCTCTACCGAGGTTGCGGTTTCAGAGCTACATGAAGTCACAAGTCCAGTCTCTTCATCGCCACAAACAAATGCTTTAGCATATAAGGTACCAGTATCGGTCAATCCAAAGTTTGCAGTATTGATATCACTGATAACAACTGTAATTTTATTGCTATCTCTCACTAAGCTTATGTTATCTCCACCTGTAAGGATGTCCCAAACTAGACGTTGACCATTGTTAGCAGGTAAATCAGTTTGGTTTTCGTTACCCACCGCCACTAACCATAAATTTGCAAATGAAGGATCAACTTCAGGATTTAAACTCAGGGTATTAAACGTTAATTCAGCAGTTAATGTGCCCGCTTCACTATCTAAAACACTGCTAGTCAGTGCAAATTGATATTCCGTTGTTAAATTTTCAACAATATTGACCTTGGCATTGTGGAATAATGCAGAACCTAACGGATTGTTAGTATCTGGATGGCAACCGCTACAGCTCATTTCCCACGCATCAGGGAAAGCATCTCGGTCATGGAATAATCCAACTGCTGTACCATCCCAGTTTTCAGGCGCATATTCTTCATGGCAGCTTAAACAAGTCTCTTGGCCAGGATATTGATAAAAATCAGCTTGTGGGGCAACATCTTCAATATGACATTGTTGACATTGATGCATGTCACCAGGGTAAGTTACGCTACTGTAATCATGCACAGACCCATTGTAACCGACAATCACATAATCACTCTTATGAATTTTATGGATTAATGTCGCCATACCAATACTGGCGCCCGTTTCCGGATCGCCAGAATAACTGGTGTGACACATAACACATCCTTCATAATCAAAGCGTTTTCCACCGTGCATGATTAAACTATTTTCAGCAGATAAATCAGTAGTGTGACAACGATGACAACTTTGTTCCTGTGAAATTAGCACACGACTATCACCGGAATCAGCCTCCCCCCCCGTGAGAGGATCAAAATCAAAAGTTGTATTGACTAACATGGTAGAAGCGGACGCTTCTGAATAGGGTAATAATTCTAAATAAATACGATGAATTAATTCTGGGGCATAATCAGTATCAATACCATCAATTGCAGAATAATTTTCTAATGTTTGTTTGAAGGTATAACGGTATAGTCCATTACCTATCGATGTAATGCACTCCACACCGCAGTCAGTTTCGATGCCTGCTTGCCATTGAGCGCCTTTAAATTCATCCCACCCTGTTTCTAAATCGTTATCTGCCACATCACCAGGTTCAACAAGATTATTAATGTAACTAACCCACTGAGGTTGAGGAGAGACATCTGATGATTCTTCTGCTGTTACCATTTCTTGGCCGCTGTTTAATGGCCTTACTCGTTTTTGTTCAACGCCTAATTTGGCTATACCCGCCCCAAGTGTTGGAATAGAATCCAATTCATCCAAACCAACAACGGCAACACCGTTAGCATTACTTAAGTAAAAATCAAATGAAACAGCAAGACTTTCATCAATAGTCACTGACTCTATTGACGCTTTTAAAGAGGTAGCAGATAAAACAGAAACATTAATATCTTCATTGTCTACCTCTTCGCCTTCTGGATCATCTGAAGTGTCAGAACAAGCCGTCAGCGTCAATATGGGAATTAATAAAAATGGCATTATTAACCATAATTTATATTTCCTTTTTTTTAATTTTATATTCATCACAGATATCCCTTATTATTTTTAATCACAAACCAATCTATTTATAATGATTTATTATTTAAAAAAAACATATCGTGATAAAGATCAAGTAAACAAACTATCTACCGAATTATCTACCGAATTATCTGCAGGTAAATTATTAATATGTTAAAGCCAACAAACATAGATTTTCAAATTTTGCAATTTCAAAACCAACAATTAACAAAATCAAAAGCAAAAAAACTATAATTAAATAATTAATAATTAAATAAAAAACTCACATCGCAAAACTTTTTAAAAAGTGATTAATTTTATACATTAATAAACTTATAGAGACATTTTGGGAGAATATAAATCAAAACGTGATACTCATCACCTTAATATAAAGTTGGTTAACGAATACTTATAATAGATTAATTATAAACAATAATCATAATTTCAATTATTAACTAATTATAAGGAAATGAAAATGATTACTAGGAGAGCATTACTTGCTAATGGTGCTAAGGTCGCTGTTGGTACAGTGTATTACGGAACCTTAGCGAGTTTTTTAACGGGTTGTGGCAGTAGTGATGATACAAGTGAAAGCACCGTTGTTAAAGTCCTCCCTGGTGGGTTAATGGTCGTAAACCCTGTGTATTGTGTTGGCTGTCGTCGTTGTGAAATTGCTTGTAGTTGGAGCCATGGAACTTCTGCAGTAAGCCCGAGTACCGCAAGAATCAAAGTCGACAAAAATCTCAATTTTGGTCCTCATGGTGTACAACCAAATTATGAAGACCAACGCGGTGAACAAGGCGACGGCACTATTGTTCCGTCGACTTGTCGCCAGTGTGATGTCTGCATGACAGTTTGCCCTCAAGGCGCAATTTATGTCAATGAAACCACCGGAGCAAGAGTGGTCGACGAAGCGCTCTGTGTCGGTTGCGGTTATTGTGCTGACAAATGTCCACAGCAAGTCATCACTATTGATAGTATTACAAGGAAATCTCTTAAATGTGACCTTTGTGAAGGTAATCCAAACTGCGCCCAAGTGTGCCCAACTGGTGCTATCAAATTTTATACTTGGGAAGACGCCGTTGCTGCAGTAGAACAGCATGAGAAATATTTAACTCTCATTTAACTCTCATTTAAATATAAATAAATTTTAAGGAATCATTATGAGTAGTACATATGGCGGCTGGGCCGGTAATGTTTTACGCGTTAATTTAACTACAGGTCAAATAACAACAGAGTCAACAAATAAATACCACGATTATATTGGCGGCATGGGAATTGGTTATAAAGTTTTATGGGATGACCATGTCGATGGAATTAAAGCAACCGATGAAGAAAATAAATTAGTCATTTCAGCAGGCCCACTAAGTGGTTCTGGTGCGATATGCTCAGCAAGAACCACAATTACCTCTCGAAATCCTGTCATTAGAGGACATTTAATTACTGACGGACATTTTGGTGGCCATTTTTCCCCCGAGTTAAAATATGCTGGATATGATGCAATCATAATTGAAGGTAAATCTTCAACGCCAGTGTGGTTAAAAATTGTTGATGACAAAGTCACCTTAGAACCTGCTGATTCATTATGGGGTGTAGGTGTATTTGATACTTTTGCAACCGTTAGTAAAATGATGGGACAACAAGCACAAGTGGCTGCGATTGGACCTGCTGGAGAAAACTTAGTAGCGCAATCTACCTTTCAAACCCAAGGGGGGCATTCTGCAGGCGGACATGGTTCGGTATTAGGTTCTAAGAAATTAAAAGCAATCGGAATTATTGGTACCGGTCGTGTTGAAATTGCTGAAAGTACCACTAATGAGCAACTTCGAGCTCTTGACGATCACATCCTTGGTATTATTGGTGCAAATAATCAGGGTGTGGTTCCTAAAGAGCCTCAATCTTGGGCTGAATATAGTGGTGGATCCAGTCGTTGGCGCGGTGGTCCTGGTGTGACTTGGGGCGCTGCAGATGATCCAGTGATATTAGAAGAAACCCCTTGGGACGACCGCCAAAAGGTCGGTATGCGCACATCAATGGCCGAAATGTATTTTGGCCGTGAAGAAGCCAATAAAATCTTTAAACGCCCTGGTGGTTGTCACTCTTGCCCAATCCGGTGTTTTTGTGAACTCAAAAACCCTAAAATGAAAACTGAGTATAACTTACCAACAGAATACCTCACCAACACATGTATGGGATTTCTAGATCCTTGGTATTCAATGGGGAAACCTGGTAACGGTGAAAAAAAGACTGATATCATGACTATTGGTGGTTATTACATGGATGACTTAGCGAT
Organism: Shewanella saliphila; assembly: GCF_014648295.1. Taxonomy (GTDB): domain Bacteria; phylum Pseudomonadota; class Gammaproteobacteria; order Enterobacterales; family Shewanellaceae; genus Shewanella; species Shewanella saliphila. The sequence goes on along the minus strand of NZ_BMQV01000049.1, from coordinate 13,717 downwards.
TTGGAGTGCTTATGGTCAATTGTCACACCTAATGCGCGAATTCACTAAACGTTCATTTTGGGAAATTTTATTACCCGCAGAAGAGTTTGCAGCCATAAACTGGGAACAGTATGCAAATCTAGATGCCCACTTTATGCAAGACTATTATACTCGTATTGGTTTAGCCAAATCTTATAATGGTTCGAATTATTTTGGACGCTTTTTAGGCACTGGATTACATAATTTCATTAACGATGAAGGCGAGCTATATAACATTCAAGATGTGCTTGATGGTGTTGAAACTCCTAGAATGGCGGAACTAACTTTTGCCCTTGAAGCAGATCTTGAACATGATTATGCAGGTAAAACTTACAGTGTATTCCTCGATGAAGGTACACATGTATTTAACCGTTCAATGGTGGGTGGTCTTCACCATGCGAGTGAAGCAGCTGGACAAGTTGGTGCATTATTGGCAACGGTATTTAACCGCGACCCACAATGTCATTCACACATAAACTTAATTAATTGCGGTCTGCCTTATGCAAAAATTGCTGAAGTAGCAGAATCAATGTGGGGCGAAAATGCTTTTGACCCTGTTAAACACTATACAGCGATGAATGTTGCTAAAGCCAAGTTTGCCAAATGGTGTTTAGTGAAAAACGTTCTGCATGATTCTCTTACTGTATGTAACTGGATGTTCCCACTCCTTGTCTCTCCAGACGTTAACAAAGACTATCTTGGTGATAGCTCAATTGAATCACAAATGTTCTCTCTTGTTACAGGGATTGAAACCTCCGAGCAAGAGCTTGATGATAAAGCAGAGAGAGTCTTACAACTTCACCGTGCATTAACAGTACTACAAATGAAAGAACCGGATCAACGTAACAACCATGATGAATTATGTGAGTGGGTATATGATATGGATCCTGAGGCTGCATTTGGTGATGAAGGTACGATTAAAATGGATCGTGACGACATACAGCTTGGACTAGATTTGTTCTACGAAGAAATGGGTTGGGATAAAGCAACAGGTGTACCTACTCGCGCTACCCTTGAGAGATTTAATCTTGGCTACGCAGCGGATAAACTTGAAAGCTTAGGGCTATTACCTGCCTAATTCGATGGTGAAATTATGATTGAATTAGTGGATTATATTCGCTTATTGAGTCGAGATGGCCGCTTAGTTACTGCAGATCAGATTATTGCAGTAGCAGGTCTGGAATTAGAGATAGAAGATATTAATGAAGCCTATGAAGCATTAATTGAAGATGAACAATATGCTGATATTATATTGATTGAAGCAAAAGATGACTCTTACTTTTACTCTAAAAAATACATTGTAAAGAGCTATGCTGAACAATGGATTGGTGTCCACAATGGTGACTTACTCGACACGATTGCGAATGAAGTTAGACGTTATGGTGCGTTAGGAGAATTGGTTGATGCAAATAATTTTACGCATCCACCTTATCATCTAGAAAAAACTAAGATAGATGAACTAATTGATGAGTTTCACGCTGCTGGAGGATTTGATGATATATCTATTCAAACAGCCAATGATGGATCAAAACAATTTTTTTCAACTGACTTTTTAACCGTCAAGTACGCATCGGTTTTGGGTAATATAGATCCTTTTGAATATTCTGCATAACCCAAAAATATAAAAGATAATAAAGTGCCAAGTTTATACTCGGCACTTTTTTCATATTTAAACCTACATCTAGGGTCTGTCAACTCAAAACAGCCTCGTCTCAACATTGTTAACCAAGTCAGCAAGCTAATTAAACAAATAACTCCTTCGCCAATGCATCGGCATAGCCCATCTTGGTCAATGTAGTGCGAATAATATCTAAGGTCATTGGATCTTCAATCGTTGCAGGAACAGTGTACTCATTGTTATCAGCAATTTTACGCATGGTCGCCCGCAAAATTTTACCAGAACGCGTTTTAGGCAGCTTTTGCACTGCACTGACTAATCTAAATGACGCTACCGGGCCAATTTCGTGACGCACTAATGCAAGCAACTCTTTATAAAGCACTTCATCAGATAAGGTCACCCCATTTTTAAGGACTACTAAGCCCAAGGGCACCTGGCCTTTTAGTTTGTCTTGCACGCCAATAACCGCAGCCTCAGCAACGGCTTCGTGCTGACACAATACTTCTTCAAAACGGCCCGTTGATAGTCGGTGACCGGCAACATTAATGATGTCGTCAATACGGCTCATAATATACAGGTAGCCATCGTCATCGATGTAACCTGCATCCCCTGTTAAATAATAACCGGGGTACATAGACAAATAACTGTCAATATAACGTTTATCATTTTGCCAAAGTGTTGTGAGCGTGCCAGGTGGCAAGGGCTGCTTAATCACTACGTTGCCGCTTTCATTGTTGGCCACTTGCTCGCCCATCGCATCTAAAATTTCTACCTGATAACCCGGTACCGCCCTAGCGGGTGAACCGGCTTTAATTTCAATAGGGTTAGTTCCCATCAAGTTGGCGGCAACAGGCCAGCCAGTTTCGGTTTGCCACCAATGGTCAACAACGGGTTTACCTAATTGTTGCTGACTCCAATTAAGCGTTTCAGGATCGCAGCGCTCACCCGCTAAATACATTTGCTTAAGGCAAGTAAGATCAAATTGCTTAATAAATTCACCTTCAGGATCTTCTCGCTTAATAGCACGGATAGCCGTAGGTGCAGTAAAGAAACTACGCACTTGTTTTTGTTCGATAATACGCCAAAATGCGCCTGCATCTGGAGTGCCTATCGGTTTCCCCTCATACATTATCGTCGTTGCGCCCACCAACAGTGGACCGTAGACAATATAAGAGTGTCCCACAACCCACCCCACATCTGACGCCGCCCAAAATACATCACCAATACCAACATCATAGATATGCTTCATCGACCATGCTAAGGCAACAGCATGACCACCATTATCGCGCACCACTCCTTTAGGTTGCCCTGTTGTTCCCGAGGTATACAGCACGTATAAGGGGTCTGTCGCTTCTAATGACACACAATCAACATCCGGTGCATCAACTAATGCACCGTACCAATCAAGATCTCGCGGAGTATGCAGTTCTGCTTGGTATTCAGTACGATTTAAAATAATGCAATGATCCACTTTATGTTGCGCTTGAGATAATGCATCGTCCAATAACGGTTTGTACGGCACCACACCAGATGGCTCAATACCGCAAGAGGCTGACAAGATTAACTTAGGTTTGGCATCATTAATTCGAGTTGATAATTCATTGGCAGCAAAGCCACCAAATACCACAGAGTGAATCGCACCAATGCGCGCACACGCTAACATGGCATAAGCGGTTTCTGGCACCATAGGCATGTAAATGACCACGCGGTCACCTTTCGTCACACCCAATGATGTCATTAAACCCGCTAGGCGTTTAACTTGAGCCAATACAGAGTCGTAGTTAATAGAATATTCATTTTGAGTCACAGGGCTAATATAATGGATAGCCGTTTGTTCGCCTCGACCCGCAAGCACATGACGGTCGACTGCGTTAAAACAAGTGTTCATTTTGCCATCTGCAAACCAGCGATAAAAAGGCTTGTTACTGTCGTCTAACACCGTGTTCGGTGCAATGTCCCAACTGATGGCCTCTGCAGCTTGTTGCCAAAATACTTCGGGCTCGGCTATCGATTGTGCGTGCATTGATAGTCCTAAGTCAGCCATATTGCTCTCCATTAATTAGCGTGTATTGCAATGATTATGAGCAGAATTAATTAAATAGCCCTATTAGACAAAGGGATAATAGACGATAAAATCTTCAAAAAAACCTTAGGTTTCAACTGCCTGCCCACCTTAAAACCGGCTTTATTCGTTAACATAAAAAAGTTCGATATAACAGTTGGTTAAGGTATAATAGAGATTCATTCACCAAAATAATGTAATACTCCAAACAGCAAAAATGGTCAAATTACGCCCCGCAAACTTTACCTTTACGTAAACTTCATATATCTTGCATCAAAAGAAACCATTTTGGTGACATGATGAGCACAATCCATAGCCCACAATCCACATATTCAATTAGTGACTTATCAAAAGAATTTGATATCACCACCCGTAGCATTCGTTTTTACGAAGACCAAGGCTTAATCAAACCTAAGCGTCGCGGACAAACCCGCATTTACAGTTTAAAAGATCGCGTTCGATTAAAGCTTATTTTACGAGGTAAGCGCCTTGGATTTTCACTAGCAGAAACGCGCCGACTGTTTGAGCTTTACGATGCCGATAAAAGCAGTTCTACTCAGCTCAACACCATGCTTGATTTGGTTAACGAAAAGAAATCGGCACTGCAACAACAAATGGACGACATTAAAGTGGTGCTGATGGAACTCAATTCAGCCGAACAGCAATGCAAAGCGGCATTAGAAGATAACAACAGTAAAAAGGTTAAGTAATCACAACATGGCTGACTCAATTCAGCCAGAGCGTTACCCCACTGCCTAAAACGTACCCTATAACGTTGGCAGTCATGTTTGACAGACAATAATAAAAATTCAACAGGACACAAGCAAATGAGCGACTTATATACCAGCCTAAACTTCGGCTTAGGTGAAGATGTAGATATGTTACGTGATGCCGTACGTGGTTTTGCCGCTAACGAAATCGCCCCTATGGCTGCCCAAGTCGATATCGACAATGCCTTCCCTAATCAATTATGGCCAGTACTTGGCGATATGGGTTTATTAGGTGTCACTGTTGATGAGCAATATGGTGGCGCTAACATGGGCTACCTTGCTCACGTTGTCGCAATGGAAGAAATCTCCCGCGCATCTGCCTCTATCGGTTTAAGCTACGGCGCCCACTCAAACTTGTGTGTTAACCAAATTAATCGCAACGGTAATGACGCTCAAAAAGCCAAATATTTACCCAAGCTCGTCAGCGGCGAACACATTGGCGCCCTTGCCATGAGCGAACCGAATGCCGGTTCTGATGTGGTGTCAATGAAGCTACATGCCTGCAAACAAGGTGACCGTTACATCCTTAACGGCAATAAGATGTGGATCACTAACGGTCCAGACGCCCACACCTATGTTATTTACGCCAAAACTGACATAGATAAAGGCGCCCACGGCATTACCGCGTTTATCGTTGAGCGTGGCTACAAAGGATTTAGTCAGGCGCAAAAACTCGACAAGCTTGGTATGCGCGGATCGAACACTTGTGAATTGGTATTTGAAGACTGTGAAGTGCCAGAAGAAAACATCTTAGGCGGCCTCAACAACGGCGTAAAAGTATTAATGAGCGGGCTAGATTATGAGCGCGTTGTGTTATCGGGCGGCCCCTTAGGCATTATGTCCGCTTGTATGGACATCGTCGTGCCTTACATTCATGAGCGCGAACAATTCGGCCAATCTATTGGTCAATTCCAATTAGTGCAAGGCAAACTGGCTGATATGTACACGGGTATGAATGCAGCTCGCTCATATGTTTACAGCGTAGCAAAATCCTGTGATCGCGGTGAAACCACCCGCAAAGATGCCGCAGGCGCGATTTTATACAGTGCAGAACTGGCCACTAAAATGGCTTTAGATGCCATTCAATTACTCGGCGGCAATGGTTATGTTAACGAATACGCCAGCGGCCGTTTATTGCGTGACGCTAAGCTTTACGAAATTGGTGCAGGAACCTCAGAAATTCGCCGCATGCTCATTGGCCGCGAACTCTTTAACGAGTCTAAATAACTTAATCTTGCCCACTAGGGCGACAAACCAGCATGTTACGTCGCCCTAATCACGTCCCTATTTTTTGCTTCATCAAGGATATAGAAATGACGCAACTAAGCAGCCGTATCAATCCTCGCAGTGACGAATTTAAAGCCAAGTCAGACAGCATGGCGTTACTCGTTGACGACCTTCAACAAAAGCTCGCAAAAATCGAACAAGGTGGCGGCCCTGTGGCACTTGAACGTCATCTTTCGCGTGGCAAATTATTACCGCGTCAGCGCGTCGAAAAGCTGCTTGACCCTGGTTCACCTTTTTTAGAAATATCGCAATTTGCTGCCTACGAAGTCTATGACGAAGAAGTCCCTGCCGCAGGGGTTATTGTCGGTATTGGCCGGGTCAGTGGTGTTGAGTGCATGATTATCGCCAATGATGCCACGGTAAAGGGCGGCACGTATTACCCTATTACGGTTAAAAAGCATTTACGCGCGCAAGAAATTGCCAGCCGTTGCCATTTACCGTGTATCTACTTAGTTGATTCAGGCGGCGCGAATTTACCCCGCCAGGATGAAGTGTTTCCAGACCGCGATCATTTCGGGCGAATTTTTTACAATCAGGCGCAAATGTCAGCCAAAGGCATTCCGCAAATTGCAGTGGTAATGGGGTTATGTACCGCTGGCGGCGCTTATGTCCCCGCCATGGCAGACGAGTCGATTATCGTTAAAGAGCAAGGCACCATTTTTTTAGCCGGCCCTCCCCTTGTTAAAGCGGCTACCGGTGAAGAGGTCAGTGCCGAAGAACTTGGCGGCGCAGAAGTGCACACTAAAATATCCGGTGTTGCCGATCATTTAGCCCAAAATGATGAACACGCACTAGAGCTTGCTCGCCGTGCAGTGCTGCGTCTTAATCATCAAAAAGAAATCAAAAGCTTATTAAGCCCGGTCAAACCACCACAATTCGACATCCATGAATTGTACGGCATTGTCGGCACCGATCTTAAAAAGCCATTCGATGTAAAAGAAGTCATTGCCCGCGTGGTTGATGATTCTGACTTTGACGAATTTAAAGCCAATTACGGCGCAACCCTAGTGTGTGGTTTTGCGCGTATTCACGGTTACCCCGTCGGCATTGTCGCCAATAATGGCATCTTGTTTTCTGAATCTGCCCAAAAAGGCGCTCACTTTATTGAACTTTGTTGCCAACGCAAAATTCCGCTGTTATTCCTGCAAAATATCACCGGCTTTATGGTGGGTAAAAAGTACGAACACGAAGGCATAGCCAAACACGGCGCCAAAATGGTGACTGCGGTTTCTTGTGCCAATGTGCCTAAATTTACCGTGATTATCGGTGGCAGTTATGGCGCGGGTAACTACGGCATGTGCGGCCGTGCATTTGAACCCACCATGATGTGGATGTGGCCAAACGCGCGTATCTCGGTAATGGGCGGCGAACAAGCTGCTGGCGTACTAGCCACCGTGCGCCGCGATGGTTTAGCCCGTAAAGGTGTTGAATGGTCAGCAGAAGATGAACAAACATTCCGTAAACCCATTGTTGAGCAATACGAAAAAGAAGGTCATCCGTATCATGCCAGCGCCCGACTTTGGGACGATGGCATTATTGACCCGGCGCAAACCCGCGATGTTGTTGGCCTGGCGTTATCGGCAGCATTAAATGCTCCTATTGAAGACACCCGCTTTGGGGTGTTCCGCATGTAATTGTGCGGTTAATTCAACTGACTAGGAGACAATAAAAATGACATCTACACCCTATAAACACATTGTATGCAGCCTTGAGCAAGGTGTGGCGCAACTCGTGCTAAACCGCGCAGAAGTACATAATGCCTTTGATGAAGTGATGATTAGCGAGATGATCCAGGCTATCGAACACTTTGCCAAAGACAGCCAGTGCAATATGTTGATATTGCGTGCTAATGGCAAAAATTTCAGCGCTGGAGCCGATCTTAATTGGATGCGCAAACAAGCCCAAATGGATTTTGAGCAAAACCTCACCGACGCCCACGAGCTTGCCAAGTTAATGCACGTACTCGACAAATTCCCAAAACCGACCATTGCCCTTGTGCAAGGTGCCGCGTTTGGTGGCGCATTAGGCTTAATTTGTTGCTGCGATATTGCCATTGCTAATACTCGCGCCAGTTTTTGCTTAAGCGAAGTCAAACTCGGGCTTATTCCTGCGGTCATTAGCCCGTATGTGGTTCGTGCCATGGGTAATCGCCAATCGCGTCGCTTTATGCTCACCGCTGAACGCTTTAGTGCTGATGTAGCTTTAACCCATCAAGTTATTCATGAAATTAACGATGATTTAGATGCAGCGGCGACCCCTTTTATCGCCGCATTTAATGCCAACAGTCCTCAGGGCATGGCATGGGCAAAAAATCTTGTATCGCATTTAGAAAACGGCGTGATTGACGACGCTACGCTCAATTTTACCAGCGAGCAGATTGCTCGTATTCGTGTATCAGATGAAGGCCAAGAGGGACTTAATGCCTTTTTTGAAAAAAGACCGCCTGCATGGCAACACCTAAAATCTGATCCACAAGGAGCCCAATAATGTTTACCAAATTACTGATTGCTAACCGTGGTGAAATTGCTTGCCGTATTATTAAAACCGCGCAGACCATGGGTGTTCGCACCATCGCCCTTTATTCCGATGCCGACAAAGATGCCCGCCATGTGGCCATGGCTGATGAGTCGTTTTACCTAGGCGGCAGCGCCCCTGCTGACTCGTATTTAAAAACCGATTTAATTATCGAGATTGCCAAAAAATCGGGCGCTGAAGCGATTCACCCTGGTTATGGTTTTTTATCTGAAAATGCCGAATTTGCCCGTCAATGCGAGCAAAATGGCATAGCCTTTGTTGGCCCTGGTAGCGATGCCATTGATGCCATGGGCAGTAAAAGCGCCGCCAAAGAAATCATGTCAAAAGCCAATGTGCCCTTAGTGCCGGGTTATCACGGTGACGATCAAACCGATGCCACCTTAATCGCCGAAGCAAAAGCTGTTGGCTTCCCGTTACTGATTAAAGCGGCCTACGGCGGCGGTGGTAAAGGGATGCGTATCGTTGAAAACGAGGGTGAAATTCTCGACGCTATAAAGTCTGCGCGCCGCGAAGCCATCTCATCATTTGGTAATGACAAACTGCTCATGGAGCGCTACTTACGTCAACCGCGCCATGTTGAAGTGCAGGTGTTTGCCGACACACAGGGTAATGCTATTTATTTATCAGACCGAGATTGCTCTATTCAACGTCGCCATCAAAAAGTGGTTGAAGAAGCGCCTGCTCCGGGGTTGTCTGACGAGCTTCGCGCACAAATGGGTAATGCTGCCGTGGCTGCTGCTCAAGCCATTGATTATGTTGGCGCGGGCACGGTTGAGTTTTTGCTCGACACCGACAACAGCTTCTACTTCATGGAAATGAACACTCGTTTGCAAGTAGAGCACCCAGTAACTGAAATGGTGACAGGCCAAGACCTCGTAAAATGGCAGTTGATTGTTGCCAGTGGTGGCGAATTGCCGCTGCGCCAAGATGAAGTGCGTATTCATGGCCATTCATTTGAAGTGCGCATTTACGCTGAAGACCCACAAAACGAATTTTTACCTGCCAGCGGTAAACTCAACTTTTTACGTGAGCCTGAACAAAACCGCCATGTGCGCATCGACTCAGGCATTCGTGAAAACGATGTCATCAGTAACTTTTACGACCCGATGATCGCCAAATTGATTGTGTGGGACGAGTCACGTCCTCGCGCGCTGCAACGTTTAGTCCATGCGCTTGAGTCATATCAAATTAGCGGTCTTAAACATAACATCGAATTTTTAGCCAATATTGCAGAGCACCCTGCTTTTGCTGCAGCCGATTTCTGCACTGACTTTATTGAGCGCTATGGCGACACCTTAATTGGTGATGCTGCTATTGAAGCCGATACCGCGTTAGCTCTAGCAGGTCTGTTTCAAGTGTTATCTCGCAAACAAGCGGCAAAAGCTCTGGCCATCAATAGCGCCGATCCTTACTCGCCTTGGGGCCAAGTCAGTGGCTTTAGACTCAATAGCTCTAGCGTGCATCATGTATCCCTATTAGCCGATACAACCACGGGCACGCTACAACATGATTTAGTGATTACCGCCATGGGTGAGCAATATCAATTATGCTTACACGACCAAGTGCTGAACTTAGCGGGCGAACTAAAAGCCGATTTACTGCTTGCTGAAATCAACGGCCATAAAAGCAAAGTGCCTGTTAGCCATCAAGGCGATGACGTGACCTTATTTTTACCTTCTGGCAGCTATCACTTTAAAGCCATTTTGGCTCAAGTCGTTGAGGAAGTGGTCAACCATGCAGATAAACTTAAAGCGCCAATGAATGGCACGGTTGTGACACATTTAGTCGAAGTGGGCCAACACGTTAAAGCCGGCCAAGGCTTATTAGTGATGGAAGCCATGAAGATGGAATACACCATTGAAGCGCCATTTGACGGTGTGGTGAGCGAGTTTTATTTCCAAAGCGGTGAGCTTGTTAGCGATGGCGCACAACTGTTAAACGTTGAACCATTAGCCACTGAAGCCAACGCCGAGGAAGCATAAATGTTACCGACTAACGTGAGTATTTTTGAGGTCGGCGCCCGTGACGGCTTGCAAAATGAGGTGCCTGTTAGCACTGCAGACAAGTTGATATTAATCACACAACTTGCCGAAGCCGGCATTAAACGTATTGAAGCAGGCAGCTTTGTGTTACCTAAATGGGTGCCGCAAATGGCTGACTCGAATGACATATTGCGTCAAATAAAGCGTAAACCCAATGTGGTTTACAGCGCCCTCACCCCTAATCTAAAAGGGTTTGAGTTAGCATTAGCGGCTGGCGCTGATGAAGTGGCTATTTTTGGCGCCGCGTCAGAAAGCTTTAGTCAGAAAAATATTAATTGCTCTATCGATGAGTCAATCGCACGCTTTGCTCCACTTATCGAAGCGGCACAAAAGCACAACATTCGGGTTCGAGGGTATGTATCTTGTGTGCTCGGTTGCCCATACGAAGGCAATATTGCAGTGAGTGAAGTCGCGAGAGTCTCTGAGATCCTCTACCAAATGGGTTGTTACGAAATATCATTAGGCGACACTATTGGTGTGGGTACACCCAATAAAGCGCGGCAAATGGTAGAAACTGTCGCCAAAGGGGTGCCTGTTGATAAATTAGCCCTGCACTTTCATGACACCTATGGCCAAGCATTAGCCAACATATTCGCCTGCCTTGAAACCGGTGTTAGCGTGTTTGACGCCTCGGTTGCTGGCCTTGGTGGTTGTCCATACGCCAAAGGTGCGTCGGGCAATCTCGCCACTGAAGATTTAGTCTACATGCTCCATGGTATGGGGATTGATACCGGCATTGATTTAACTAAGCTTGCATTAGCGGGCGACAACATTAGCCGCGTGTTGGGGCGCACTAATGGGTCTAAAGTGGCAAATGCAATCAGAACATAATCACATATACTCACACTGGTTAGCAGAAAAATACTCACCGTTGTGAACATAACAATAAGGACAACAAGATGGCAGGATTCAATAAAGTCGTCCACAGCTATGACGAAGCACTAGCAGGACTGAATGACGACATGACCATTATGGTCGGCGGCTTTGGTTTGTGTGGCATTCCAGAAGGCTTAATTAACCACATGGTTAAATTGGGTGTAAAAGGCTTAACCGCCATTTCAAACAATGCTGGGGTTGATGATTTTGGTTTAGGCTTATTGCTTAAACAACATCAAATTTCGACCATGATTGCCTCTTATGTTGGCGAAAATGCCACCTTTGAACAACAAATGTTGTCTGGTGAGCTTAATGTCATACTCACGCCACAAGGCACATTGGCCGAAAAAATCCGTGCCGGCGGCGCCGGTATTCCAGCCTTTTTTACTGCCACAGGTTACGGCACGCCAATAGCTGACGGCAAAGAAACCCGCGAAATTAAAGGTCGTCATTACGTATTAGAAGAATCATTAACGGCAGATTTTGCCTTAGTTCGCGCGTGGAAAGCAGACACCATGGGTAATTTAGTGTTTCGTAAAACCGCCGCCAACTTTAACCCAATGATGGCTACCGCAGGCAAAATTACCGTCGTCGAAGCTGAAGAGATTGTTGAACCAGGCGAGCTCGATCCAGACCACATCCATACACCCGGTATTTATGTTGACCGCGTCATCAAAGCCAGCTTTGAAAAACGTATCGAACAACGTACCGTTAAAGCTGCGAAATAAGGGAGATAACACCATGGCATTGACCAGAGAACAACTCGCCCAGCGCGTAGCAAAAGAATTACAAGACGGCTTTTACGTAAACCTTGGTATTGGTATCCCGACCCTTGTGGCTAACTATATTCCACAGGGCATGCAAGTGATGCTGCAGTCTGAGAATGGCTTATTGGGTATGGGCGAATTCCCTACCGAAGAGACAATTGATGCAGACCTTATTAATGCGGGTAAACAAACGGTTACCGCTGTGCCTGGTGCATCATTTTTTTCATCGGCAGAGAGTTTTGCGATGATCCGTGGCGGCCACGTAGATCTTACCGTACTAGGTGCATTTGAAGTGGATGTTAATGGATCAATCGCCTCATGGATGATCCCAGGAAAACTGATTAAAGGCATGGGCGGCGCAATGGATTTAGTCGCTGGCGCTGACAACATTATTGTCACCATGATGCACGCAGATAAACGTGGTAACTCTAAATTGTTATCCACCTGCGAGCTACCGTTAACCGGATATGGCTGCATTAAACGGGTAATGACCGACTTAGCCTTTATGGAAATTAAAGACGGTGCATTTCATTTGCTCGAACGTGCACCAGGCGTAACAGTTGATGAAATTGTGGCTAAAACTGCGGGTAAGCTCGTGGTACCAGACCATGTGCCTGAAATGACGTTTTAAGATTTAAGTGTCATTTGCAATAAGCCCGGTTTTTACCGGGCTTTTTTTAAGCATTATTCTTCGGTTGGGATAACCAATACATTGCTGCGCATCCGGCTTAAAATGGCTTCTGCAGTATTGCCAATAATTCGTCCTAACAATCCTTGGCGCTGCCTTGCTCCTACTACAAAATATTGGCTTTTTAAGCGGCAGGCTAATTCAAATAAACACAACTCTGGCTCACCAGTAATAATGTGCATGCAATCTGCTTCGACACCAATTTCAGCAATTTTTTGTTTATGCTCCACATACGCCTTTTTCACTAGGGCATTAATATCAAGCAAATCCATATCGCGAACAATTTGCGGAATTCTGAGTACGTAAGCCACATGTAATGTTGTCCCCGTTGCTTTCGCAAACTGCTTTCCATGGGCTATTACGGCATCATTAAGACGTTGTTTCGCAGGGTTACTGGTGCCTAGGTCGATTGAGACTAACGTGGTGTTACCATTATTTAACGGATTGTTTGTTAACAATAGTAATGGTACTTTGGTATGGCGTATAAGCTGCCAATCGGTCGGTAAATAATGGTCGGCATAGTGAACCGCTTTAACCATTAAATCAAAGCCATGACGCTGCGCATGGCTGCAAGCATGTTCAAAAAGATACTTACTCCAAATCACATGCAATGGCACATCTTCAGCATCGAGCGTATCTAAATGGGCTTGTAATTGTTTTTCTCGTTGAGTCATTAAGGCTTTTTGAGCCACGCCCGCTAACCTTGGGTTATCACGGTCGGCACCACTTAAATAAGCATAAGTATAAGCAAACACCTCGGCTTGTTTATTTAATTGCTTCGCTAATGCTAACCCATGAGCAATAGCATCTGTGTGGGCTCTTTCCATTTGAGCAATAACAAACATTTTGTTCATTTAAATCTCCTTATGGGCGTGCTAATGATTAATGTTGTGTCCTAGGTCCTATATACCCAAACAACCTGAAGATACTCGATTTCAGCAAGAATTTACACGCGTTTAGGCAAGGCATTGATTGCAGGTAATGGTTGTTCCCTTTCCAAAATCAATAACGCAGCATAAACGCGTGTAAAACTTGCCCTTTGGGAGTTTCACCG
>NZ_BMQV01000048.1 GCF_014648295.1 Shewanella saliphila | reverse complement strand
TATTAAGTATAAAGACAAAGAAAAAGAGCGCTATTTGATCACACTGGCGAGATCAATCAAGCTATTTTTTATCTCTTTGTTTTTAAAAAGGATGTATGAAAAGCGATCGAGTATGATCAGCCCCTGTTTCTTTGGCTGCATTCAGTGTAGAGGGGAGTAAATGTGACTAAATTATCAAAAAATTTATTAAAACATACCCCAATGTTGGATTTTAACCATCCGCAAATTCAAAGTTTGATTGAACAACGACAGTGGCGAGATTTATCGCAATATGATGCCATTGGCGAAATTTATAACTATGTACGAGATGAAATTTGTTTTGGCTATAACGCAGATGACCGAATACCTGCAAGCCAAGTATTTAGTGATGGTTATGGACAGTGTAATACTAAAGGTACTTTGTTGATTGCGTTGTTACGCGCTGTTGGTATTTCTGCACGCTTGCATGGTTTTACTATTTACAACCAATTACAACGTGGTGCAATCCCGAACTATATATTCTTCTTTGCACCAAAACGTATTCTTCATAGTTGGGTTGAGGTTTTTTACAATGAACGTTGGATTAACTTGGAAGGTTACATCATCGATAAGCCTTATCTTAAACAAATTCAGAGTCGTTTTGTTGAGCCAAGCAAGTGCTTTTCAGGCTTTGGTATTGCAACTAAATGTCTTGCAAGACCCGATGTGGACTGGATAGGCAAAGATACTTATATACAAAGTGACGGCATTGCAGATGACTTTGGTATATATGAGCAGCCAGATGATTTTTACTCAAAACACGGTAGTAACCTTACAGGGATTAAAAAGGTTCTTTTTCGTTATGCGCTACGTCATTTAATAAATATAAATGTGAAAAAAATTCGTTCTAATGGCGTAATGTGAGGTAAACATCTAAAAAACCACATAGCATAGTTAATTTTGTAACTGTGCCACTACATATACAGGTTATTTATTAGTGCTAATTCACAGCTATTCCAATCAAACGATGGTTAGTTTGAGCTATGTAACAATTGCATTCTAGGGTTGAATCCAATCCTAGAATGCAAATAGCCCTTATTAAAAAAGGTTATGCTCAGTTACAGCTATAACATCGCCATATTTATCTACTCTAAAATACAATGTCTTATTATCGTGAGAATTCGTAGCACTCACAACATAAACTCCATCATTAACACTTATAATATTCACATCTTCATTCTTAATGGTTCCCCATGAAAACTTTAGCTTACCAGCATCATAACCAAAATCTTCGAGTATCATTTTATGTATTTTTTTAATGACAATGTTTGTTATCTTTTCTTCATTCAAATGAGAGTGTCTTTTATGGATCATACTTTTCATTCTATCTGGATGTGCAAAAGAATAATTACAATTAAAAGAAATAACGATAACTATAAAAGAAAATAAATACCTCATAAATATGCCTTATTATTTTAAACTTAGCATCTAAAAGCCACCAATTGGAAGAATTTTTTCAATTGGACTAACGTAAACCCACCCAGAAATTTCCGTTCCAATTTTACCTATTTTTCTAATAATTGATATAACTTCATCTACTTGTTCATCTTCACATATTAGAGACAGCTGAGCTTCGGAAATAGTTACACCTGCTTCAGAAGAATATACTAACTCACTTTCCTGAAGAGCTTTCAATGTTCCTTTGACATCAAATATTGATATATTTCCGAAGCCAGCATCTTGTAATGCTTGTATAACATCTGCAGACCTTACATGGTGAATTAATGCATTAATTTTTTTCATATTTTTACCTGTCAATTTGAAATTATACTTAAAGGGATTACGGACAACTCGAACACCGCAATCCCTTCTCCATACTTAAAATTTAATTACTATTTTGGCTGATTTTCGTCTTTCGCCAAGTAAGTCTGTACAAGCCAGGTAATACTAATAAAGTAAGGAACGTTGATGAAATGATCCCACCAATAACGACTGTTGCTAGTGGTCTCTGGACTTCTGCACCAGTACTAGTATTAAGCGCCATTGGTAAAAATCCTAATGCTGCAACAAGTGCAACCATCATAATTGGTCTTAATCGCAACATTGCACCAGTTTGAATAGCTTGCTCGACAGAACTTCCACGATCCAGCTCATCTCTAAATGCAGATACCATCATAACCCCCGTCAAAACAGAAACTCCGCACAAAGTAATAAAGCCTACACCAGCTGTAATAGATAGAGGGATATCACGCAACCATAAAGCTATGACACCTCCAGTAAGGGCTAGTGGTACCCCACTAAAGACTAAAGCTGCGTCTTTTGCGGAACCAAATGTCATCATTAGAAGAGCAAATATCATTATCAATGTTATAGGTACAAGTATAGTTAAACGATCAGAGGCAGATTGTAATTGCTCAAAAGTACCACCATATTCTAACCAATACCCTGGAGATAATTTTACTTGCTCAGCAACCTTACTTTGTACTTCTGCAACAAATCCACCTAGATCTCTACCACGAACGTTCGCGCTAACGACCAATCTACGCTTTCCATTTTCACGTGAAATCTGGTTAGGGCCAGGTGCTAAAGTAAGTTTAGCTACTTCTCTTAATGGTACATAACCACCTTCAGGTAACGGAATAGGTAAACGATCTAACGCTTCTAAATTTACTCGAACCCTCTCGTCAACCCTTACAACGATTGATAAACGTTGATCACCATCAAAAATCAAGCCTGCACTCTCACCTCCCGTTGCAGCAGCAACTACATCTTGGACATCCGAGACGTTTAAGCCCAAACGGTACATAGCTGCTCTGTCAGCATCAATTGACAAGATGGGTAATCCAGAAACTTGTTCTACTTTTACGCCTTCAGCCCCTTCAATGCTACTTAACACCTTTGCTATTTCAGCACCTGAACTCAGTAATTTAGATAAATCATCTCCAAAAATTTTTATACCTAGGTCAGATCTGACACCTGAAATCAATTCGTTAAACCGAAGTTGGATAGGTTGGCTTATTTCGAAAGCATTACCTGGTAATAAGGCTAGTTTTTCACTTATTTCTTCTAAAAGTTGAGCCTTAGTCTTTTCAGGATTTGGCCACTCGCTATGATCCTTAAGCATCACATAACCATCAGATATATTTGGCCCCATAGGATCACTCGCAACCTCTGCAGTACCAACTCTAGAGAAATATGTTTTAACCTCCGGAATCTCTAGAATTGCCTTCTCCAACTGAAATTGCATATCCAATGATTGAGTTAAACTTGTCCCTGGAATTCGAAGTGCTTGGATCGCAATATCGCCCTCATCAAGATTAGGAACAAACTCGGTTCCCATTTTTGTTCCAACAAATCCGACTAAAATCACAAATATCAATGCTATTGAAATTACAAGTACTCGGAATCTCAACACAATCGATAAAATTGGCAGATATAATCGTTTAGATTGACTGACGATAAAATTGTCTTTTTCTTCTATATGGCCTGTCATAAACAAAGCGACTGCCGCAGGAACAAAAGTGAGAGACAATACAAGTGCAGACAATAGAGCCATGATTACGGCCATTGCCATTGGAGTAAACATTTTACCTTCGACACCTGTCAGCGCCAAAATTGGCAAATTGACCATAATAACAACTAAAACACTTATCAGACTTGGAGTAAACACTTCACGGGTAGCCGTAAAGACGGTCTGAAAACGTTCATCCAATGTCAATATTCGCCCCAGGTGATGCTGTCTTCCTGCCAGCCTTAAAATACAGTTCTCAACTATGATTACAGCACCGTCAACAATTAACCCAAAATCAAGTGCACCTAGACTCATGAGATTTGCGCTTACTTTGGTTTCTACCATGCCAGTCATCAACATCAACATTGATAAAGGGATCACCATGGCAGTTAATAAAGCAGCCCTAACATTACCCAGCATAACTAGAAGAACGACAATGACCAACACAGCACCTTCAGCTAAATTGGTCTGAACTGTTGCAATCGTCTTATCTACCAATACAGTACGATCGTAAACAGGTTCAGCAATCACACCTTCTGGAAGAGTTTTATTAATCTCAAGCAATTTTGCTGATACTGCCTGAGAAACAGTTCTGCTATTTCCGCCAAGCAACATAACAGCTGTGCCCAACACAGTTTCATCGCCATCGCGAGTTGCAGCGCCAGTCCTAAGCTGTTTACCAAACCCAATCTCTGCAACATCACCTACGGTAATAGGAATTCCATCCCTACGAGCAACAATGATCTGCTTAATCGATGAAATATCAGTAACCTGACCTGGAGCACGGATCAAATATTGTTCACCATTTTTCTCTATATACCCAGCACCTACATTCGAATTATTTTTCTGCAACGCAGCGACTAAATCATCAAAACTTATTTGGTAAGCCAATAGCTTTGAAGGTTCTGGTGTAATATGAAACTCCTTTTCATACCCTCCGATTGTATTTACTTCAGTAACCCCCTCAACCAAACGCAATTGAGGACGAATAACCCAATCTTGCAATGTACGCAAAGCTGTTGCGTCGTAAGGTTTTCCATCTGCTTGCAAAGCCCCTGGCGCTGCATGAACTGAATAGTGAAAGATTTCACCTAATCCAGTTGCAACAGGTCCCATTACGGGCTCAATACCTGACGGCATCTCACTTTTAGCTTGTTGCAAACGTTCGTTAATAAGATTTCGAGCAAAATAAATATCAGTTCCTTTCTCAAACACAACAGTCACTTGTGAGAGTGCATAACGAGATAGCGATCTAGTACTCTCAACATAAGGTAATCCTGCAATTGACATTTCAACCAAATAGGTGACTCGCTGCTCAACTTCTAGTGGTGAATACCCAGGTGCTTCTGTGTTAATTTGAACTTGAACATTGGTAATATCAGGTACAGCATCAATAGGAAGATGTTGATAATTCCAAACGCCTAGTGCACCCGTTAGCAAAACAAAAAACATAACCAACCACCGGCGGGTTATGGAAAATTGAATGAGTTTATCAATCATTTAAAACTCCTATTTGAAGCACACAACCGATTATGTCTAAATTTAAAAACATAAATAAGGTATAAAGGTAAACGAAGACGCATAAAAAATTTAATGCCCATGTTCAGCATCCTCTTTCCCCAACTCAGACTTCAAAACAAAGCTATTGTTACTCACATACATTTCACCAACCGACAAACCCGTTAGAACTTCACTATATTGACCATCTGTTCGACCAAGGCTCACTTCGCGTGGTTCAAACCCAGATTCACCTTTGACAAAAACTACATTTTTATTTTCAATAACTTGTATTGCTTCATTACGTATAGAAACTGGCGCATTTATTTCATCAAGTGTAATGTTGGCATTAACAAATAAGCCCGGCTTCCAAATGTTGTTGCTGTTTTCAATTAGAACACGAGCTTTAGTGGCTTGACTTTGCACTTGTCCAAATGGTGAAATATAAATAATTTTACCTTCTGAAATATTCTTTAAATCAGTACCTTGTATGTTAACCGTCTGATTTAATTTGACCAAAGGAAGATCCTTCGGAAATATGCTTAATTCTACCCAAACAGTAGAAAAATCTTGAATCACCAGTAAAGGAGTTTCATTTGTTTTCTCTCCAACATTTATATTTCGCTGTGTGATATATCCATTAATTTCAGAAGTTATTGGATAGTTTTTCAAGCTTTCATTTGCTTCAACAATTAACAATGTTTCACCTTTACGGACCGGATCACCGATGCTCTTCTTTACATCACGTACCACACCATCAAATCTGGCATTAACCACTTGCAAACTTTCAGCATTAGTAGCAACCAAGCCATAAACAGGTAACACATCACGAATAACATTGGCACCAACGGTGCTAACCACTATTCCGGCATGCTGTATTTGCTCGTTAGATAATTCTATATGCCCTTCCTCTTCATGTTCTGATTCATCTCCATGACCAGACTCTGCAAAAATAGACCCTGTAAAAAATAAGAAGCTGGTTAAAAATAGAACTTTTGTAAAACTAGAAATTAATTTCATTGAGATATTCCTGATAATTTGATGTTCTCGTTATATTGCGAGCTAGCTAAAGGCTCTGATGTCAATTGTTCAATTTCTGCACCATAAGTTAATGCTGATGCTGCAGCTTCAATTAATGTACGTCTTGCACTTAACAACTCCTGACGAGAGCTCACATAATCCAGATAACCGTACCTTCCGCGCTGATATGCATCTTGAGTTTCAATCAGTGCTTGCTCTAAAGAAGGGATGATGGTGGAACGCAATGAATTAACGACTAAAATAGCTTGTTTTCTATTGTAAAAAGCTCGAAATAACTGATTATGCATATCCAATAACATGACATCACGTTTTACAAATACTTGATTTTTTTCTGCAATGGCTGTTGAAATAGCACCTTGATTCCTAGAGCCAGAAAATAAAGGCATACTGAAGCCAGCTACGAGTGCTGTATCGTTTGTATCTTGAGTTCGACGAACCCCCACAGACCAACTAATGTCAGATTTTGACTGTGTTTTAGCAACACGTATTTCAGCATTTTTTAAACGAGCTTCTGATGCAAAAATCTCTATTGCAGGGTTAAGTTTGACTCTTTCAAACAATTGTTCAAATGAGATATCTTCACCAAACTGAAATAAATTCCCTTCAACATTCTCAAAGTCAGGTGAGGATGATCCCCACAAACTCGATAACGAAACTTTTAAGTAAGATAAGCGTTGCTGTTCGGCAAATAATGATAGCCTGGCTTGCTCTAAGGCTGCTAATGCCCGTTTAACTTCTGCATCGGGTGTAGCACCTGCAGCAGCGCGTTTTTTTACAATATCCAAAGTATCAATGCTTAGTTGAGTAGCCTCCTGTGCAAGAACAACTTGTTCTTGTGCAGCAAGTACATCAACATAACGACGAGTAACATCACCAAGTAAAGCCAGTGACTCAACCTGCCTGCTTGCTTCTAATAATGACAATTCAGAAGATACAGTCCCAATTCTAGCTAAACGCTTGTTATCCATTTCAAAAACTGAGGATAAAGCTATAGTGAACTCAGCCCCACTTATCCCGTTGTAATTTCCAGTTCCACCAATATTGTCAGTATCAAAGCCTAATTCATAAGCTGGTGATAATTTAGCCGTTTCCATTTGCCCTTTCAGAGCATCAATTCGATATGGAAAAAATTTAAGTGAAGGATTTTGTGATAGTGAACGCTGCATTGCTGTTGACAGCGATATAGCTTGATCTGCAGATGATGCTCTTGCTGCGCTGATTGTAAAGGAGAATGCCACAAGGAAAACACACGAAATGATCCGTATATTATAAATACGACTCAAGAGCTCCAAAACTAGTTTTGGAGGACGAATTAACATTAACATATTGTAATACCTAATTATTTAAGATATAAAAATGCGCAAACTCTATCGCTTGCAAAAATTGACTTAAAATAAAAATTAGGCGATCGGAGGACGGATTGAAGTTGAAAAAGGAGTTTCGGGAACAGAAAATAGATAAGAGTCGTATGGAGCGTATTTCGTGAGGATATCAGTTTCAGCCTCATAGACACTTAACAAATAGATATGGCAATGACTACTGTGGTGGTGGCAGTGAAACATTTCATTTGAAGAAGGAATATCAGTAGTAGATAAATCATGAACTGGAGGTGTTTTGATAACTGATGCATTATGATCGATTGGTGTACTTGATAAAATCTCAGCATAAGCTTTTAGCGGGTGAGCATCGACAATATTTGCCATAGGTTGAAACACAACCCATGCAAAAATTAAAAATGTCGATACTAATTTAATCATACTAACCCCAATTTAAATACATTCTCACTTTAACATTACTCATAAAAAAATCAATGCATATTTAACTCTTATCAAGGCTGATGGCGGTGTTTTATCCGCTGAATATTAAACCTGTTATTTAAGAATGTACGAGAGCCTATAAAATTTTAAAGTTAAAATTAAAGTTAAATACTCGCATACAAGCTCTTAACGTATCATCATTCCGTTTCAAAAACTTGATTTTGTTACTTTATCAAAATAAATACTGTCCATTAATCTGAGCTGAAGTAAGTGCAACAGTTTCTCTTATAGAGATTTCTGGTATATCGAGCTTGAGTAAGCCAACTTAATCACATCATACCGGATTGCAGCTAACGATCATCATTAGCTAGCTCATTATTGAAGAATATTACAGTGACTGGAACAAATTTTTATTATTACTTTATTCACGTAAGTTAACTTAAACACGAAGCAATCTTTTAGCAGTGAAGGACTACTGATTACACATTAAAATTCATGTTATTAATAAACGCTCCAATATAATACATGTTGTTATTGGACCATATGTATTGTAGAAGCCCTTAAAATCAATACTCATAGCATATATGTACATAAATAACTCCTCCTAAGCCTTGTACGGGCACCACTAGTGTGAGTGTGGCATTACTTGAACAGGGATTAACGGTTGCTCACCAGGCGTTTACCAAGCAGGCGTTTATGCTGGCCGATGCGGTGTCTGACGCGCCGTGTTTTAGTGATTATCGGCAGTTAGATGTGTTATTTCCCAATGCTAAGTTTGTCTATTTAGACAGACCGTTAGATAAGTGGCTGCCGTCGATGCGAATGTTACTTGGCCGAATGATGGTGCATTTAGATAAAGACAATGGCCGCTTTCATCCGGTGATGAAACGCAGTTTTAATCATTGCTTTGATATATGGCAGGTTGAAGATGTAGCAGATGAAGCCCACTTAACGGCTTGTTATCAGCGCCACCAGCAGCAAGTGTTTAACTACTTTGCGGGGCGTGATGACTTTATTGCTCTCGACATTAGTGTTGATGGCAGTTTAACGGCGCTAATGGCGTTTATAGGTTTAAGCGATGCACAAGGCATTCACTCACAACAGAGTTTGTCGCAATTACACTCGCAGCCAAGCTTCCCCAAATTAAACTTCCCACAGTTAAACATGGGCCGTAATGTGGCCAGTTGGGATGAGTATAAACACCCCAATAAAATCAGTGCCAATGCCTCTGGCCCTGACAAGCGTAAGTTTTTTGATTATCGCCTTGATTAAAAGCGTTACGATTAGTGAATGCTGCGCGCTAAATTGACTAAGCTCCTGGACCATTGTATAAACCAATAATTACCTTGACTAAAATGAAACAAAAATTTTACATTAGTCAAATAATGAGTGCTATGGAAAGTGCTTTGATCCTTAAAGCGAGTATTACCGCTTTGCTGTTCAACTTAATAACACCGCGTGTTATCTCCTTCCGTAACATCTTCATTTATAGCCATGCTCCATTTATCCAATACTTAAGCCACACAAATAAGTGTTGATGTGTTTACTTTTTCTTAAAAAAGCAAAAATAAAATGAAATTACCTTTAATAATCGGCTGTTTGATTTTAGCAGGATGTAAATCAACTCCATATGCAATGATTGATGGCAGCCAAAGTAAAGTCTCTGATGCTGACAATTACGATGTTGAAATTATTGCCATTGATGGTGCATTTCAGTCCGGTAAACTCACCAAAAATATTAAGCCGGGTTATCACACCGTTCATTTAAGTACCACGGGGCCGTTACGCAGCAGAAAAGCTACCTCAACATTGGTTTACCCGCTGGTTGCCAAAGAATGTATGCGGTATGTGGTGTCTGCGCAACATGGTCCAAGTAACAAAGATGCGTGGGAAATAAGAGTACTAGATGAGCGCCCTATTCCAACCTGCACTCCCTCGCCTGTTGAGCCAGAGCAGGTGGTAGTGATCCCCGATTATGCTAAACCATCATCTGAGGTTAGCTGCTTAACCGCGAATGAATTAACCCAACAAACAACGCCGGTGGTGCTATTAAACTCGGTTGCAGCATGTATCAAAACACAAGATTATGACTCTGCAATAAGTGGCTACTTTTTAGCGGGCGCTTATGCTTACTTTGATACCTTGCGTGTGCCTAATAAGCCGTCACATGAGGTGGTTGAGTTAATCAAAAAAGATTCTATTTGGACTTTGTCTGCCCTTGAACAACAAAACTTTGAACAAAAGTTAGCTGAATATTTAGGGTCTGAACAAAAACAAACTGCCTGTAGCTGGGTAATTAGCGTTGGCGAGCCCGATTACGCGCCGCTGTATATGCAGCAGCACCAACCTAATACTGCAGTAATCACAGAGACGACCACTGAATTGCCGGCAGAGATAAAAGACACATTATTTAACGCTACACTGACTGATTATCTTGGCTGCCCGCTTCCATAGAGGCACTAATACCTACCGTGAGTAAAAACCGCCATTACTGGCGGTTTTGTAGTAAGTATTACTGGGCTTTTAAAAACTCATAGCCGCCTTTTACGGCGCCCCAAACTTGCTGGTCGTTACTGTCAAAGCCGCGATCCCAACTTACGATTTTATCTTTAGTCACCACGACTTCTGAGGTGGCATAACTGGCGCCACGCAATTGGCTCAAACATTGTTTGTCTTTGGTTGAGCCTGCAAAATGTTGCTGCTGTGCAGACCAGGTTAAATACACGGTACACCCTTGCCTTTCGACTAAATCTTTAGGGGTTAACTCAGCGAGTGGATTGGTAGATTTATATGCTCCGGCATAGTGTTTGTCATTGTTAAAACCATAAACCTTACTGGCAAACTCAGTGTCTGACACTTGTGTTACCTGATATACCCGCTGACGATAAGGTTCGTCTAAATGGGTTGCTGCGGCTTGCTCAACATACAGCCAATGCTCAGGATCAGCTGCCCACATTGCTGCCATATTAAGATGAATATTATAAAACTCTTTGTCGGCTATTGATTGTTGTTCGCTGTCAAAGTGACCTTGCATCCATGTAAGCAGTAATTCTTTTTTATCGAGATGTTCAGTGTTATCAGCGAATACCGGCGTTGAAGATACCGACGCGAGTAAGGTAATGAGAGCAATATGAGTAGTGGTTTTCATTGGAAGATCCTTTCCTATTTTTATTATGTTACTCAGCAATTTAACAAACAAACTAATCGATAACAAAACGTTTATTGATTAGTTTGTCGACACTTAGTGGCCATAACTTGTTACATATCCTGAGCTCGGGTTACATAACCAAACAATACTCAGGTTAATACATGCATATATTTGTTCTCAATAAGGCAAAAATAAACAGCCCAGTTAATTCAATTAACTGGGCTGTTTTGTTATTCATTCACTGCAAATGCACTTAGGCTCACAATACGTAATGCCAACTTTGGCATAGCCAAAGCGCCACCTGCTAAATAAAAGGTTAAATAATTAAATCCTTCATTAAGCCTTCTAGCACATCAGCTTGCTTGCTTAGACGTTCAATTTCTTCAGCGGTTGTGGTCACCAATGTCATCACCTGAATAGAACTGCTTCTGACGGAGTCGACATCGTTAGCAATATTGTCTGCCACACTACCTTGTTGCTCTGCTGCGGCGGCAATTTCTAAGCTTCTGTCTGATATATGCTGATTTTGCTCAGCTATTTCACCAATGTTTTGGCTGGCGCTGGTCATTAGCTGTTCGCTTGATTCGGCTTCTGTCACCGTTTTGGCCATGACGCTCATCACGCCTCGGCTATTCGTTTGCAGGATTTCAATAATTTTTTGAATCTCTACTGTTGCAGCTTGAGTACGCCCTGCTAAGGTTCTGACTTCAT
Organism: Shewanella saliphila; assembly: GCF_014648295.1. Taxonomy (GTDB): domain Bacteria; phylum Pseudomonadota; class Gammaproteobacteria; order Enterobacterales; family Shewanellaceae; genus Shewanella; species Shewanella saliphila. The sequence continues at coordinate 20,750 of NZ_BMQV01000048.1, read as the reverse complement.
CGGCAACCACAGAGAAACCACGGCCTTGTTCACCGGCTCTGGCAGCTTCAATTGCCGCATTAAGCGCAAGTAAATTGGTTTGGTCTGAAATGGCATTAATGGTAGAAATCACTTCACCAATTTGAGTCGCACTATTATCGAGCTCCGACACAGCAACTGACGCATCGCGTACTTCGACAGCGAGTTGATTAATCTCAACCAAGGTTTTTTGGATTTGGCTTTGTCCTTGAGTGGTTTTTTGGGTGGCATGCGATATCTGAGTTGAAGACTCTTGCGCATGACTGGCCACCTCACGAATAGACACGGCCATCTCTTCAGTGGCACTGGCAAGCGAGTCGATACGCTCTTGTTGCTCACTGGCTAGCAAAGTGTTTTCATCGCTACGCACCCGCAACTGTGCACTAATTTGTTGGATTAATGCCACCGCTTCTTGGGTGGTTTTAACCAATAGATGCTCACGTTCTGACACTCTGTCAACGGTACGGGCAATTAAATTAAATTCGTTACGTGATGGCGCATAGCCAATTCTTGCAGCTAAATCACCCTCAGCTAGCTTACGTAAAGCTTCGTAAATATGAAATAAGCCACCACCAATAAAGGTTTTAATGTAGTACGAGCACATAAACATCAATATCAAGCTAGCTGCTATAGCAATAATATGGCCAAAACCTAAACCAGCAAATAGGCTTTGCGAGCTCACATAACTAATGCTGTAACCTTGGCCTGCTACAGTGGCCGAAATGTCGCTGTATTGGTCAATACTCAAATTGGTATTTTGCAGTACTGCGGCTAATTCGCTAGACGGTATTTGCGCGGAGGCAGCAAGCTTTGCCACCACGTCAACCTGGTTTTGCGCTTCTGTAGAATGTTGTGATGACATTACATCAATCAGGCAGGCACTGATCACCACAATCGCCAGTAAAGCGGTGAACAACAGCGCGAAAAAATTTTCCTGCAGTTTGACGCTAATTAAATATTTATCGATCCAACGAAATGCAACTTCTCTCACAACGATATCTCCAAGGAAAAAGCCTGTTTTCAGGGTAATAGCTGACAAAACGCCATAAAAAAACAATATTAAGATTATAAGATGGCTAAAGATTTACTGACAGCAAGCATAGCTGACAATTACCAGTAGATACGGGTAAATCATTAAAACTGACACCTGGATCACGTAAAATCACAGCGTTTGTTAACGGCATATTATACAAAAGCCCTGCGACAAATTGCCGGCAGGGCTTTAGCTTCAATCTCAATAGCGCTATCGATAACTTAACGCTTGGTTTGAGCAAATTAGGCAGTATTAACTTACGATTTTTTAGCGGCTATAGCAGCGGCAACTTGATTAACTGCAGTGCCACCTAATACGTCACGCTTTTCTAAACACGCTTCAATGGTAAGGTTTGGATACACGTCATCGCTGATCACTTTGGCAAATTTTTGCAGCTCTGCCACGGTTAAGTCTTCAATCGGCTTTTGCTGGCTAATGGCAAATACCACCACTTCACCTACCACATGATGCGCTTCACGGAACGGCATGCCTTTAGCCACAAGGTAATCAGCAAGTTCAGTCGCGTTAGCATAACCTTGTTGGGCTGCAACTAAAGCCTGCGGGCGATTCACTTTAAGGCCCGACAACACTAATGCCGCCATGTCTAAACAAATGGCCCAGCTGTCGACCACATCAAACAAACCTTCTTTGTCTTCTTGCATGTCTTTGTTGTACGCCAATGGTAGGGCTTTCATGGTGGTTAAAATGCCCATTAAGCTGCCATACACACGGCCAGTTTTACCACGGATAAGCTCTAGTGCGTCTGGGTTTTTCTTTTGTGGCATTAACGATGAACCAGAAGTGACTTCGTCTGCAAGTGAGATAAAGTTAGCTTCACCAGAATTGAAGAAAATAAGATCTTCTGCCATACGGCTTAAGTGCATCATGCTGATTGATGCGGCGCTGCATAACTCAACCACGTGATCACGGTCTGACACGCTGTCTAGGCTGTTTAAGGTTGGGCGAGCAAAGCTTAATGCTGATGCTAATGCATGGCGATCAATGGGATAAGCAGTACCGGCTAATGCGCCAGAACCTAGCGGGCATGAGTCGGCGCGGCTTAATGCATCTTGTAGGCGGCTAATGTCGCGCTCATACATTTCAACATAGGCTAGTGCCCAGTGGCCAAATGTCACCGGTTGTGCACGTTGTAAGTGAGTGTAACCCGGCATAACCGCATCAACTTCGCGTTCTGTTAAGTCAATTAACTCTGCGTGCAAGGTACCTAAACGCGCGAGTAATGCCGCACCTTCTTTTTTGCACCACAGTTTTAAATCGGTGGCGACCTGGTCGTTACGTGAACGGCCAGTATGAAGTTTTTTACCTAAATCGCCCACTTTAGCGATAAGCTTTTGCTCAACAAAACTGTGAATGTCTTCCGCGCCGTTACTGATAATGGCTTGCGGATCATTACCCACCTCCACCAGCAATTCATTTAATGCGGCTTTTAAATCTGTGCATTCTTGCGCGGTAATAATACCGACACTGGCAATGGCGTCTGCCCATGCGATTGAACCAACAACGTCTTGTTCAAATAAGCGATAATCAACTGGCAATGAGTCATTAAATAACTTAAAAAGTGCACTGGTCTCGCCCTGAAATCTTCCGCCCCATAACGCCATGTCGGTATCCTCTGTGTTGAAAACTGTTTTAAGAACTGGCTGTTCAATAATCGATTAAGTAACCTGAGCTCAGGTTAGCTGATATTCACTTTCTTATAATGACTCTTAGATGACCCAAAAGTCATTATAAGAAAGGCGCTTTGCAGCGCCTTAAATGGTATTGGCGTAAACCTTATTTAGTGTTTAACGCACGAATACGACTTGCTAAAGAGTACAAACGGATAAAGCCTTCAGCATGCTTTTGGTCATACACGTCATCTTCACCAAAGGTGGCGAAAGATTCTGAGTATAAGCTGTTTGGTGAACGCTTTTTAACAGCTGTCGCCTGACCTTTATATAGCTTAATCACAACATCACCGTTAACAGATTCTGCTAATGACTCAGATGCAGCGATAAGCGATTTACATAAAGGCGTAAACCAACGACCGTCGTATACTAGATGCGACATTTGGCCAGCAATTTGCTCGCGCCAGGTACGGCTGGTTTTGTCTAATACCAATTCTTCAATGGCACGCAAACCAGCAAACATGACGGTGCCGCCTGGAGTTTCATAACAACCACGAGACTTCATACCCACTAAACGGTTTTCAGTAATGTCGATACGACCTACACCGTGCTTACCAGCGATATCGTTAAGTGTCATCAGTGCAGCGTAAGGTGATAATGCTTCATCATTAACATGAGTGACACGACCATTTTTAATCGCCAGTGATACATATTCTGGCTCATTTGGTGCTTCTTCAGGAGCGACAGTCATTGTCCACACACCTTTTGATGGCTCGTTCCATGGATCTTCTAACTCGCCGCCTTCGTGCGAGATGTGCCATGCGTTAGCATCGCGGCTGTAAATTTTGGTCGCTGATGCGCTGGTTTTGATGTCACGCTCGGCAAGGTATGCAAGTAAGTCTTCACGGCTACGCATTTCCCATTCACGCCAAGGTGCAATGACTTTTAAATCTGGCGCAAGGGCAGCAAAACAACCTTCAAAACGCACCTGGTCGTTACCTTTACCAGTACAACCATGACATACCGCGTCTGCACCCACTTTACGGGCGACTTCAACTTGTGCTTTAGCAATAATTGGACGCGCCATTGAAGTACCTAATAAATAAGTGCCTTCATAAATTGCGCCTGTAGCAATAGTTGGGTAGATGTAATCGGCAACAAATTCTTCTTTAAGGTCAACGATATGGCACTCAGAAGCACCTGAAGCTAATGCCTTTTCAGTTAGGCCTACTAATTCTTCTTCGCCCTGACCTACGTCGGCACAAAATGCAACGATTTCACAGTCATCATAGGTTTCTTTTAACCATGGGATAATGGCTGAAGTATCTAAACCACCTGAGTACGCGAGTACCACTTTTTTAACGCCGGATTTTTTCACTGCATTAGACATGTTCAATTCCTACAATCAATCATTTATGTTTATTTAAATGTTATAACGCCTTTGGCATTACGACTTAATCTTTTGACTCACTTAATAACGATACCAACACTGCATTTTGCGCATGCATGCGGTTTTCTGCTTGATGTAAAATCAATGAACCTTCGCCGTCCATCACCTCATCGGTCACTTCGACACCGCGGTGTGCAGGCAAGCAATGCATAAAGTATTTTGCACCGGCCTTGGCCATTAGTTCGCCGTTAACCTGGTATGGTGCAAAACGCGCTTTAATGTCAGCAAGCGGCGTATCATCACCCATTGAAATCCAAGTGTCGGTATAAATAGCATCATGGCCTTCAATGGCATTAATGTCAGCACTTAAGATTAGCTTACCGCCATTTTTTTGCGCCAAAGCTTGTGCTTCGGTGACGATAAGCGCGTCAGGGAACGCACCTTCTGGGCAAATCACTGTCATGGTTAAGCCTAAAATAGCCGCGCCGTAAATCAGTGAATGAGTCACATTATTACCATCACCAACATAAGCCAGTTTTGCTTTGCTGACATCATCAAATTGCTCTGACAGGGTTAAAAAGTCTGCAAGTGCTTGGCATGGGTGATACAGATCAGACAATGCATTGATGACAGGTACGCTACCGTGTTCTGCAAGTTGTTCAATCGTAGTATGCGAGAACGTTCTAGCCACAATAGCATCTGCCCAGCATGAAATGTTTGTGGCAAAATCGGCAACGGTTTCACGCTGGCCTAATGCACCATTTTGTTGGTCTAAGTATAAACAGTGGCCACCTAGTTTATTAATGCCAATGTCAAAGCTGACTCGGGTGCGAAGTGATGGCTTTTCAAATAGCATCACCACGCTTTTACCATCTAAGGCACGACGGTACTCAGTTGGATTATTCTTAATTTTTTTAGCCAGTTCGATGATAGCTAAAAGCTGAGTTTGAGTTAATTCTTTAATCGACAATAGGTGCTGCATATACTTCTACTCCATTTAAGGTTGTATTTGAGTCCCGACAGACCCACCTTTTACTAATGTTTTTAATTGTTCGGCGTCACGCCAAGAAGCGACCTGTACTGGCTTACCCATCCACTGAGCAACTTCTAATGCGGCTTCAACTTTTACTTTCATGCCTTTTTCAATCACCCCTTGGGCAACCAAATATTCGATTTCGCTTTTGTTTAAGCTGCTAATCAGTTGGCCTTTGCCATCGAGTACACCAGAAACGTCAGACAATAGCACTAAGGTGCCGTTAACTAACTTGGCCAGTGCTGTTGCTGCCTGGTCAGCGTTAACGTTTAGCATATCGCCTTGGCTCGAAATCGCAATCGAGCTGCAAATTGGCATCCAACCTTGGCTTAAAATGAAGTTAAGGTAAGTGGCATCTTTTGGCTCAACCTCGCCGACGAGCCCTAAACGTTCATCTTTAATTTTGGCAGTAACCATATTGCCGTCACCTAGGCTCATGCCTACGCTTACAATGCCCGCTTTTGCTGCTGCAGCTTGTAAAATCTTGTTTGAGGTACCGGCTAGCGCACCGACAACAATTGGGATTTGGTCTTCTGGCGTGACACGTAAACCGTCTAGCTTAATGGTTTCTTTGCCGTTAGCGGTTAATTGTTCATCAACTAGACAACCACCGCCATGAACTAACAGTACTTGCTGGCCCGCTGCGATCATTTCTGCAGCAGCTGTCATTAAACGTGCCATTCCCATTTCACATTGGAGTAATGCACCGCCGACTTTAAGCACTAACACTGGTTTTGTAGCCATTATTGTTGTTCCTTTACTATTGCGACCCGATTACACACCGAAATGGATTTTGATACACTGTAGCCCTTGGCTAGCAGCACCTTTCATTAAATTATCAATCGCACTGGCAACCACTAAATAACCGCTGTTTGCATCAAACTTCCAACCTAAATGACAATTGGGTGTATGCACCACATCATCGACTTTAGGGAACATGTTGTGCTTTACGGTCACGATAGGTGAGCTGTCATATACGCTATACGCTTTTTCAATGTCGGCTTCCGTCGTACCCGGCTTTAACTGCACTGTAATAGTGGCCAAAATACCGCGTTTAAAGTTGCCTAAATGTGGGGTAAAAATTACCTCTTGGCCTAAATGAGTGGCAATTTCAGGCTGATGTCTGTGGCCTAATACACCGTAAGGCGTTAAGCTGACTTCGCAAAAGTTAGTGTGTAACTGCGCTTTACGCCCTGCACCCGTTACACCACTCACCGCGTTAATGACTGGGTACATTTCGGTTAAAAAAGGTTTAAGCGGTTTTAATGCCGTTAATGACGCTGTTGGGTAGCAGCCTGCTACGGCAATCATTCTGGTTTGTTTGATTTGCTCGGCATTCCACTCAGCTAAACCGTAAACGGCTTCGGCTAACACTTCTGGATAAGTGTGTTCAAAACCGTACCACTTAGGATATTGTGCGATGTCTGCAAAGCGATACGCGCCACTGAGGTCAAATACCGCCAAGCCTTGTTTGTAAAACCATGCCGCTAACTCCAAACTGACTGAATGCTCAGTCGCTAGTACCACGCCGTCAGCCTGGTCTACGATTTGTTGTTTTGCTTCATCAGTAAGTGGAGATAGCGTATAAGCCATATGACTGTATGTAGGGTACAAGTCGGCTAATTTACGGCCTTTGTCTAAACTGTTTTCCGATACATATAAGCCTTGAACCGAAAGGTTGCTGTCGGCATTAATCAACGAAGTAATTTGTGCACCTGTGTAACCACTAGCGCCAATAATTGCGATGCTTTTCATAAGTTTGATTTTTCTTAATTGATAGTTATCGAGAGTTTTTAGCATAGCCCATTTAGGCAGGGGACGCCTAATAAAGGTCTATCGTCGCAGGAAGTTAGCGCTGATAATTGATATAGTGGATTTAACAGTCAAAAGGCACATATTTATTTTCATTTGTAACGTTCAATTAATGGTGTCGGTTAATGCTGTTTGCTAGACTAACACACAATATTAATTATGCAATATATGTGAATAAGTATTTTACATGTAATTTTTTAGGATAGTCATATGAGCACATTACCTGATCTAAAAAGTTGTTTTACACAGCTGATTGCAGCGCCATCTGTTAGCGCACTCGACGCTGAAGACGATATGAGTAACCATGCAGTTATCAACTTGTTGCAAAATTGGTTTAGTGAGCTTGGTTTTGACTGTGAAACCCCAACGGTTGAAGATTCGCGCAATAAGCAAAATTTAATTGCTCGTATTGGTCAGGGTAGCGGCGGATTATTACTCGCTGGCCATACCGATACCGTCCCTTTCGATGAGGGACGCTGGAGCCAAAGCCCTTTTGAGATGATTGAAAAAGATAATCGCTGGTATGGTTTAGGTACGTGCGACATGAAAGGCTTTTTTGCATTAGTGCTTGAAGCGTTAAAAGACATGCCGCTTGATCAATTTAAACGCCCACTGACTATTTTTGCCAGCGCCGATGAAGAAACCACCATGAGTGGCGCCAAAGCTTTTGCCGACTCTAAAGCTGTTGCGCCAGATTATGCCGTGATTGGTGAACCCACCAGCTTAAAACCTGTCTATATGCACAAAGGCCATTTAGCGCAAGGTATCCGAGTCATTGGTCGCAGTGGCCATTCGTCAGATCCTGCTCGTGGCTTAAATGCCATTGAAGTGATGCACAAAGTGATTAGCCAGTTAATGAAGCTTAAACAACATTTAAGTGAAAACTACCGCGAAGATGCCTTCACAGTGCCTTACCCTACGATGAACTTTGGCCATATTCATGGTGGCGATGCAGCTAACCGTATTTGTGGTTGCTGTGATTTACACTTAGATATTCGCCCATTGCCGGGCATGGAGTTAGCAGAACTCGAATTAATGGTATTAAACTACTTATCTGACATCAGTAAAGAGTATCTTGGCAGTATTAGTGTCAGTACTTTGTACCCGGGTGCAGAATCGTTTGCAGGAAAAGCAGATAACCCTTGGACAAAGCTGGTTGCAGAATTATCGGGTAATGAAGCGGAAGTCGTTAACTATTCGACCGAAGCACCTTATATTAATAAGCTCGGTTGCCAAACATTAGTGTTGGGGCCAGGCAGCATTAACCAGGCCCACCAGCCAGATGAATTTATTGGTTTAGAATACTTAACGCCAACGGTCGAATTAATCAAAAAAATGATTTATCACGCCTGCATTAAGTAACCGTCAAAATAGCTTAAATGTTAACGTGAATTGTAACATTTTTACGAAATAAAATTACAAAACAACATGCCAGCGTATTGACCGATTTTAATACGCTGGGTATTGTGATGTGAGAGATATTGGCAAGATCGTTCTTTTTTTCGGGAGTAGGTATGACAGAGCAAACGGCAGATATGTATGCGTCACTTCGATCAAATGTGGGGCATTTAGGCCAGATATTGGGCGAAACAATGCAAAACCATTTAGGCGATGCATTTTTAGAAAAAGTAGAACAAATTCGTATTTTAGCGAAAAAGTCTCGCCAGGGTGACGAAGCCTCACGCGAACAAATGCTGGCATTACTAACCGCACTACCAGACGAAGAACTAGTGCCTTTTGCAAAAGCCTTCAACCAGTTTTTAAACTTAGCCAATATCGCAGAACAATTTCACACTATTAGCCGCAACTGCGATGAACTCGTGTGCGTACCAGACCCTGTTGAACAAATTCTTGGGCGTATGCTTGATAACAACTTCGATAAAAAAGATGTTGTTGAGGGTTTAAAAAACTTAAACATTGATTTAGTACTCACCGCGCATCCAACTGAAATTTCTCGTCGTACGTTAATCCAAAAATACGCGGCGGTAGTGGATTGCTTAACCGAGCAAGAAAACAACCAGCTCTCTGAGCGCGAACGCAAGCAAAGTACTTTGCGTCTTCGCCAGCTCATTGCCCAAATTTGGCACACTAACGAAATCCGTAATGAGCGTCCAACGCCAGTTGATGAAGCTCGCTGGGGTCTCAGCACTATTGAGGCTTCTTTATGGCAAGCTATTCCTGACTTTTTACGCCAATTGAATGATCATCTTGAGCAAAAAATTGGTCAACAATTACCGATTGATGTTTCTCCAGTGCGTTTTTCAAGCTGGATGGGCGGTGACCGCGACGGTAACCCGTTTGTGACCTCTACCGTGACTCAAGAAGTGCTAAACCGTAATCGTCACGCCGCTGCCCGACTCTACCTTAAAGACATTGTTGCCCTACTCGGCGAGTTGTCTATGGAGCAGGCGAATGAAGAATTATCTGCATTAACGAATAACAGCAAAGAACCGTACCGTGAAGTACTGCGCACCCTTCGCTGTCGCTTACGCAACACGATTGACTACCTCAATGAACGCCTTGAAGGTAAACACCCTGATACCGACACCAGCGAGTTAATTTGGCATAAAGATGACTTGCTAAAACCGTTAGAGCTGCTTTATAAAAGCTTATCCGACTGCGGCATGAAACTAATCGCTAACGGTTTATTGTTAGATATCTTGCGTCGTCTAGCCTGTTTTGGCATTCACATGCTGCGCCTCGATATCCGTCAAGATGCATCACGTCACAGCGATGTTATTGCCGAGTTGACTCGTTATTTAGGCATGGGTGACTACAACCATTGGGACGAAAACGAAAAACAAGCGTTTTTATTACGCGAGCTGACCGGTAAGCGCCCGTTAATCCCAGCAAACTGGCAACCAACAGACGACGTAGCTGAAGTGATTAGAACCTGTAACTTAGTCGCTAAGCAACCCGCAAATGCATTAGGCTCATACGTTATTTCAATGGCAAGTAAGCCATCTGACGTGCTTGCCGTATTGTTGTTACTTAAAGAAGCAGGCTGCACTAACCCAATGCGCGTAGTGCCTTTGTTTGAAACCCTAGCTGACCTTGAAGGTGCCGCAGCTTGTATGACAGCGCTACTGAATATTGATTGGTATCGTGGTTACACCAAAGGCATGCAAGAAGTGATGATTGGTTACTCTGACTCAGCAAAAGATGCTGGCGTGATGGCTGCCGCTTGGGCGCAGTATCGTGCTCAAGAGCAATTAGTGGATGTGTGTAAAAAGGCCGAAGTGAAATTGATGTTGTTCCATGGTCGTGGCGGTTCTATTGGCCGTGGCGGCGGACCGGCTCATAAGGCGATTTTATCGCAACCACCGGGATCGGTAGATGGTCGTATCCGCGTGACAGAACAAGGCGAAATGATCCGCTTTAAATTTGGTTTACCCAAAGTTGCGGTACAAAGTTTAGCTCTATACACATCGGCAGTGATGGAAGCGACGTTATTGCCACCACCAGAGCCTAAAAAAGCCTGGCGTGATTGTATGCAACGTATTGCTGAAGAGTCGGTACAGCATTACCGTGGCATTGTGCGCGAAGAACATGATTTTGTGCCTTACTTCCGCTCGGCAACACCAGAGGTTGAACTGGGTAAGCTGCCATTAGGCAGTCGCCCTGCTAAGCGAAAAGTCGACGGCGGTATTGAAAGTTTACGCGCAATTCCGTGGATTTTTGCCTGGTCGCAAAACCGCTTAATGTTGCCTGCTTGGTTAGGTGCTGGTGAAGCATTGCAAGATGCGGCAGATCGCGGTGAACTAGAGTTACTACGTGAAATGGAAGCACAATGGCCATTTTTTGAAACCCGTATTTCAATGCTAGAAATGGTGTACACCAAAGCAGAGCCTAACTTAGCCAAATACTATGAGACATGCTTAGTCAAACCTGAACTACACCATTTAGGCGAAAAGCTGCGTCAACGCCTGCAACTGGGGATTGATGCGGTGTTATCACTCACTCAAGCAACAGAGCTGATGTCGCATACGCCATGGAATCGCGAATCAGTTAAACTGCGTAACCCATACATAGACCCACTTAACTTTTTACAAACCGAGCTATTAGCCCGTACCCGTAAAGAAGTTGAGCCGTCTGAATCTGTTCAGCTAGCGCTTATGCTGACCATTGCCGGCGTTGCAGCAGGAATGAGAAACACTGGATGATAACCTTGGTTAAAACCCTTGGACTGGGTTTACTGTTATTACTGACTGGCTGTGCCAGTCAGTACAGCATTACCGAGTCTCAAATAGAACAATACCTCAATAAAGACATGCATTTTGAGGTTCAGCAAGGCAACAAGTTAATTGGTGTGTCGCTTAAGCTCAATGATATGCAAGTGGTGTTAGGCGCTAAGCCAAATACCATGGCAGTCACAGCTGCTGCCATGATCACCGTTAACAATCCGCTGATGCCGATCCATGCAAAATTGAAAACCACGTTTGAGGCTGCACCTTGGTACGATAGCGAAACGAAAAGCATTTACTTACGTCAGTTAGACTTAGTCAAAGTAGAGTCTGAACCAGCTGATATTGAACGTTATATCAGCCAGGCGACACCGCAACTGATGGGATTTTTACGTAATTACCTTGAAAACCAACCAGTGTACACTTTAGACACTCGTGACAGTAATCAAGCGTTAATGGCTAAAATGACCAAAGAGATTGCGGTTCAGCAAGGTAAGTTGGTGGTGAAGTTTTAAGGTATTGATCTTTAGTGATAAAAAAAGCACCTGAGGGTGCTTTTTTATTGCCGCTTTAACGCATTAAAAGTTCTGTGCAGGCTCTATCACCAAGATACTATTTTGCTGTGGATTTTCAGATTGCTCATACAAATCCCACACTAACTTATAATCAAGTTCTAACTCAGTAACATAAAACCCATCAACCGGATAAGTTTTCACGACTCTAGCCCCTTTAATTAAGCCAGAAACCAATATCTTAGTATCGCTATTGCTCATTGCCCAGTCATGTACCGCTGTGCTCGAGTTTAACTGCAAACCATACACCTGTTCTGTCAGCTCACGGTAAGCCAAAATTTTAGACGACTCCATCGCCATTAATAGTTGCTCACTTCGGCGCTCAGCAGGTTGGCGGTCAATCGGGGCATATCCCACTGCGGTCAATACTGGATATACACTAGGACGATATTGATTAGAACTGCTTTGAAATAAGCTACAACCACTAAGCAGTATGCAGCCAACGATGAGTAATGTTCTCATGTATAAATCGCCTTATAGACGCGCAAATTAGAAGTGGCATCACAAGCCATCGGTAATGTGATGTTTGAGTTATTGTGTGTCGGTATCGTCATCAGTTTCAGACGACAATAATCCCGTATCGGCGACTAAATCTTTGGTTGTGTAACCGGTGAAATAATTCATACCTAGCTCAAGGGCCGCCGCACCGGCGCCAATATAACCAGAGTACAACATGCCGCCTAACAATTTGGATACTGGGCTAATTTCTGTATCGGTAGAAATTTGGTAGATGTCAGACAAAATAGGGATATGGTTTAATATATTAACCGAATCAAATAAATCGTTACCATCCAGGCCATCTTCACCAAATGAAAACGAATATATATCATCAAGGGTGCTCGAAGCTTCATCGGTAGCTGTTAGCTCATCATGTGTAATGCCCACGGTTGATTGCAATGGATTACTCAGAGCTGTCGATGCTGAAGAAACAGCCGAGGACACTGCACTAGTCACAGCTGTACTGTTAATCATGCTAGTTTGTAACGAAGACAATAGCTCTTGTTGCATTTGTGATACTAAGTCATCTGATACGGCTAACGACAATAGGTTCTCATTGCCTAAGCCTGTTTGCTGCAACAGCTGGTCTTGAAGGTTTTCAACAGAAAGCACTTCAATATTTGACAGGTTAGTTAATGATGAATCAATAGCATCAGAACCTGACGACAATGAGCTAAGCAAGGCACCAAACGTGCTTTGGCCAAGACCGTTTTCTGCAACTGCATCTTGCTGATCCGTAATGGTGTTGACAGCACTTGCGGCTGTTGTAGCAGCGGTTGCAGCAGTATTTAACGAATTTATTAAGGACAAAGTGAATTCCTAATCAAGGCTAAGGGCTGTTGATACTTATTGGTTAAATATCATTCGTCATAAAAACGTGTTAATCAAAGAAAATATTTTTGCCTTGTACCTTACTGTTTCGATTATGGGCAACAACTCTCTGAAAAAACTCTCTGTAAAAACTTAAGAATTCATCACCTCTAAATATTTAATTTCAAAAAATAAAATATTAAAATAAATCTCTAACTTATGCATTACAAAAACTTAACTTACACTGTATTGTAAAATACCTTAATATCAACGTGAAATGTTAATTCAAAAATTACCATCCAGCGTCAAAGCAAAAGCAAATCTTGTGAGAAAAGCTAAATATTCACAAAACGACGAAAACATTAAGCGTGATCAATGTCTCAATAAATTAATAACTGTATAAAAAATAATGTAAAAAGCAATTAATAACCAGCAAGAACAGTTAGATACAAATACATAATAAATCAATACAAAGTAAATATAAGTAAAGATCGGTAAACTCAGGTAAAAGGAGGTAAACATCAAGAAGAAAGCATTTTTCGCATAGAAAATAGCATAAAATTATCGCTAAATTAAACTATCGATAACTTTGCGGATAACTAAAATGAATAAATCATTGCCATTTAGCTTACTCTTTTTAACATTTTTATCCGCGTGTTCAACGACTGAAGTTGCAGAAATAAAAAGCCCAACAAAAGAAAATACAACCATTAGTGTTGTTGAAGACAGTGAAGAAATAGTTAAGGGTGACCCTCGTTATCGCCCTGTTAGAAATAACAACATTCAACAGGCTCCGCAAGTCACAGGTTCCATATTTAATCCTAATAATATCTATAACATCTATCAAAACAATAATCGTTATGAAGTTGGCGACATGATAATGATTAAACTGAATGAAGAAATGACTTCTAAAAAGTCAATAAGCTACCAAAGAGATAACACCAACGAATTCACTTTGTCGCCATCGATTACTGCTGGTAGCATTAATATTAATAGCGACAATCTAGATGCCGACTACAGCCAAGAAAAAAGTTTTGATAGCTCTGCAGAAAGTAATCAAAATAACTATTTATCTGGCACCATTACAGTGTCGGTAAGAGAAAAGCTCCCTAATGGCAATTTGATTGTTGCGGGTGAAAAGTGGCTTAAGCTCAATAAAGGTGATGAATATGTTAGGTTTTCTGGCGAAATAAGAGTAACGGACGTAGCGGCCGATCATTCTATTGACTCAAACATGGTTGGCAATGCTATTATTGAAGTTAGCGCTAAAGGCGACCAGCAGGACAACCAAGATCCTTCACTTATCAGTAAATTACTCAATATTTTCGGCTAACTAATGATCAAGCTGTTATTTGTTTTCGGGCTATTATTAATGCCATTAATGGCACAAGCTCAATGGTATGTTGGCCAGGCATCGATGGCTGTAAATGACGATGATTACAATGATGTTCGTAAAAAAGTCATCAAACAGGCAATTGAAAATGCTTCATTGCAAGCTAATAGCTTTGTCAAAATTGAATCCACGGTTACCGATGGTATTTTAAGCCAAAACTCAAGTAGCATTCAGTCTGAGCATCAAATCAGTGAGATAAAAATCCTTAATGAGTCACTTAAAAATGACATCTTAACCATTAATGTCAAAGTGAATCTAAAATCGAGTCTAAATTGCACTAAAGATCGCTACCTTAAACAACTTATTGTGGCTCAATTTCCACTGCTAACCCCAGCGCAAGCTACCACAGGGGATGTATTTAGCCTGCCTTTTCACGTTGTTTCACGTTTTAAAAACGAGCTGATTAACCAACCTAACGTATTTGTCGAAGAACTGATCCCAGAAATGGTCTTTAGGCCCGAAATCGACATGGACACAGTCGATTTAAAAGCAGTGCAAAGCATTTCTCACTCGCTTAATAGCCAATATCAAAGCCAATACTTGGTCTTTGGTTATATCCGTGACATTGGCCTGTTTAATGAAACCACCTCCAGTCTATTGAATAAAACCACCACCCCTAAGCGTAATTTCACGATAAAAGTGTTTATGTACGACAGGATCAGCGACAGTATTTTAGTTGAGAACGAATACCACGGTGAGGGCGACTGGAGCTTTGACTCTTTTAGTCGCGTTGATTTAGCCAATAGTTTATTTTGGCGCAGTGATTATGGAAAAACCATTGTTGATACCCTGTTTAATGCGGCAAAAGACATCAACGAAACCTTAAGTTGTGAAGCCACTAAAGCCACGGTCATCAACAAGGACGATCAATATATTACAATTAATATTGG
Organism: Shewanella saliphila; assembly: GCF_014648295.1. GTDB lineage: Bacteria > Pseudomonadota > Gammaproteobacteria > Enterobacterales > Shewanellaceae > Shewanella > Shewanella saliphila. The sequence continues at coordinate 5,489 of NZ_BMQV01000048.1, read as the reverse complement.
TACCTTACACGGCGTAAATAAAGGCGATGTATTTCAATATATCAAACTCAATAGTATTGCCTTAAACCACACAGTGCTTTCTACCTTGATGCCACCTACCGAACCGACGCTCTTGAAAGTGGTTCAAGTCAGTAACAAGATAAGCTTGCTGCAAGTGCCTCTTGATGCTGATCCAAATGGCATGAAGCAGCATCAAATTGATCTCTATGACGTCGTAACAACTGTACCGCAAAAGTAGTTCACATTTCATATCTATACACCCGAGTGCAATGGAGTGCGCTCGCCGTATTTATCCCAAGTATCAGAAAACTGAACATTTCCTAATCAATCAGAACCACGTACAATCATCTGGCACGATTGGAATTCTTAGTAATCATGGGATAAATGATGCCGTTAATGGATGACGTCGCTAAATTAAAAGAACAACTCGCAGAGCTTGCCTCACAGCAACAGGCACAACAAGCCGATGTAGCACAGCAACTCGCTAAATTTGGTCAGCAATTGGATGCATTGTCGCATCAAGTGCAAGCCCAATATCAAGGTGACGCGACTAGTGACAGCCATGGCAATGGCAATGGTGACGAGCTGAGTAACACCAATACTCAAGTGTTAAGCCCTACACTAGACACCTCAGCACATGACATACAGCAACACAGCCAGCTTTCAGAGCCAATCCACAACGACCAACTCCAACAAAAAGCGCACGATACTTCGTCTGCGTGGGGCAATCAGGTCAGCGATTCGACTCAATCAACACCCCATCTAGGCCCAGCAAGACAAAGTGCACTTAGCGCCATGATCACCCAATTAGCTGAAGCTATTGCCGAATTTAGTTCTGCCGCATTAGCACCACTTTCCGGGTTAACCGATCAAGTAAAACAATTCTATCAACACTACCAAACTAAAGGGTTAGGCCCAGTCTTTTTGATGACCGTAGCCGGGATCATCACCCTGACTTTAGGTTTTGGCTACTTATTACAATATTCAATCAACAATTGGTTTTCTGAGCTGGCTAAGGCCTTGCTTGGGCTTGGGGTAGCTAACAGTATTATTGCAGGCGGCGTCTTTATTCGACAAAAACGAGCTGGAATGGAAGATTTTGGCTCAGGGTTGGTAGGACTAGGGCTTATTCTTAACTATTTGTGTCTGTATTTTCTTGGACCTTATTTTACGATTATTCCCGACACGGTTTGCTTTGGCCTGTTACTACTCAATACCCTGCTCGGTTATGGCCTGTCATTTAAACTCGACACCAAAGTAGTTGCTATTGTCGCTTTACTGGGTGGCTCGCTAGCACCATTAATGTTGCTCGATGGCGGACAAGCTCCATTACTCTACTTACCTTACTTACTGCTTATTGGTATTTGCTCTATGGTACAAAGCCATAAGCTAGCCTGGCCAATATTAATTGAAGTGACCGCTCTACTGCATATTGCTTGTATCCAAGTGCTTAGTGTATTTATCCCATTACCATTTGCCTCTATTGACTGGCAAACGGGCCTGACATTACTCGCGATTAACGGGTTATTTTATCTGTACAGTATCGCCAGCTTATTGTTTGTCATTAAGTCTGCATTGACGCCACGCTTACTCGCTGTGCCTGTCGCATTAATGATATTTATCCTTTACACACTGATAGAATGGAGCCATTTTGCTGGTGAGCTATTTGCCGTAAATGCGCTCTTGTGTTCGTTATTGTATTGGGCTTTAAAACGCGACAAAGATATCAGTGCCCTAGCACTTGCTTTTGCAGGTAGCTTTGCTGGCTTTGCAGCGCTCTTTTTACTCAGTGCTGAACTGATGGGACTCGTGCTGTTGTTAGAAGGGTTATTGTTACTGTGGATAGGCTGCAAACACCGATTTAGTCCAATTAGAGCTGAAGCTTATGTGCTGTTAGTGTTAGGCATTGTCAGCAGCTTTATTAATCTGTTCGATGTACTGACTCAATCACATTACCAAGAACAAGGTATGCTAAGTTATCAAGCCTTGTTAAGCATATCGATGCTACTCACTTGTGCACTAACTTATGCGGCTCAAAAGCTCATTAGCCAGTATCAAACTGATTTAATGAAACTTGAGCACCTAGCCGTACACTTCATTCGTGAGTTGTTTGGTGTGCTTTACTCAGTCACCATCCTGGTTATCTGTTATTTTGTCTCTGATGAGTATTGGTTAAATACCCTACCATTGATTAGCCTATTACTGCTTTATATGAGTGCAAAATATACTTTGCGGTTTAATGAGGTACTGGCTTGGCTATGGCAATTACCATTATTAGGCTTGGTGAGTTTTGCTATGTTAGATGCCAACAGCCTTAGCTTTGCAGACCAAGCATTGAACGCCAAACTGGCGCGAATTGAATTGTTTGTTGGCTTATTGTTGGCCTACTACTGGTACAAAAAACACTATGCCAACGCGAAATTGATCCGCCTAGCTTATTATGTGCAGTTAGTCTGCTATATTGCACTTCCGCTATTATTATTACCTAAGATAATGCGTAGCTGGCCTGAATATATTGCGATTTACTTATGGTTAAGCACTATTGGCAGTTTGGCGATAGCCTATTTTGTTCGCCACAAAGTTTTACGTTATGAAGCGCAAATCCTTACTGTGTTAGCGATATTAATTACTGCTGCTATGTGTCTCGCAGAACTATGGCAAGGGCTTGTAGCGTTAGCTATTGGGCTATTTTTGCTAGGTTTTATTACGTTGCGCTTTGTACAATTACCGACAGAATGGCAACAAATCACCAGGTTACATTGGCATATCAGCCCGTATTATTTGGGGTTAGTGATTGCAGTCATGAGCCAAACCGTGACTAATTTGTTTTATCCATCATGGGCAATCACTGCTTTAATCATGTGTGGTTACTTTACGCTAATTACCGAACGTAATAATGTTATAGGTCAACGATTCAAGCATGCACTTGCTCCGAGTTATAGCCTGGCGTATTTTGCTATTTTTGCCTGTGCATTGTTACCCATCATATTGCATAGCGACATACCGCTGTCGTTGAACATAGATAATTTACTCATAAATATTGCTGAGTTGGGGATCCTCATTTTATTAGGGTGGTATTTAATGACTGCTAGATTAGCGATTAGGGCCCACAAAAAATCACTCCCAGCCACTGCATTGAAATGGGCTTGGCATGGGCTGTTAACACTAAGCTATATGTTGTGGTGTTATCAATTCAGTACTAGCATTGCCGCGCCAATGAGTGCGATATTATTGGTTGTTCACGCAAGCGTGGTGATGTTTATCAGTTTACGAGCACTGCAAGCTAACTTAGTCAGGGTCGCTGCACTGCTATTTTCGCTAGCATGTATAAAAGTGATTGTAATAGATATGGCCTCTTTCGAATTAGTCCAAAAGATTGTCGCCTTTATTGTGATTGGCGTGATTTTACTGACGGTGGCGTACTTTTATCAAAAAGCGAAGAATAACCTACAAGTACAAAGCTTAACATCTTAGTTATCATATAAGTTTGCCAGCTTTATACGCTGGCAAACTTTGAATAGACAGTAATACTCGATAAAAGTTACTTAGCGAAGCGCTCTACTGCTGGATAATCAACAATGACAGCTTCTTCGAGTAAAGCCCGGCGCAACATATCATACGCAATAGCAGTACTTAGGCTACGCACAAGTTGGCGAGAGCGCCTTGGTAACTTAACCATTTGGCTGTAAATACCATGCTTGGTCGCGAGCGCAATCGCGACGGTACCAACAGGCTTTTCATCAGAGCCACCATCAGGGCCAGCAATACCACTGGTTGCTAATGCAAAATCACTCCCTAGAATATCACGCGCACCTTGAGCCATTGCTTCAACGGTTGCAATAGACACAGCACCATGATCGTCAAGGATCTGCGGGCTCACTCCTAGCACTTTCACTTTTGACTCATTACTGTAAGTCACAAGGCCATAGTGTAAATATGAAGAACTTCCAGGAAAGTCGATTAACTGACTGGTAATCATGCCGCCTGTACAAGACTCTGCAACACTCAAACTCAAACCTGATTGATATAATCTATGATGAATTTCGGCCGCTAATGTAGGACGGTTTTCAGCCACAACTGCAGTACCGAGCAATGCTTTTACCTGTTTAGTGACTCCAGGCAAATTGCGTATCGCTTTATCACCACGAGCGAAAACTTTAATTTCGATGTGTGGCATTGACGAACGGTAACCCAACTCAATGCCTTCTGGTAAGGTTAATTCTGATAACGTATCTGCAAGTGATGACTCACCGTGACCTATGGTCAGCAGTTTTTCTAACGCTGACTTTTGTTGCACGCCAAACTCTTCTGTAATGAAGGGAATAAACTGCTCGGTAATCATTTGCTTTAACTCAAAAGGCACACCAGGTGTAAAAAACAACCAGGCATTATTGAGCTTAACTCTAAACCCACAAGCAGTTCCGACAGGGTTATCAACCATAACGGCAGACTCTGGTAACCATGCTTGTTTTAAATTACTTTTAGCCATAAAGCGACGATTACGAGTAAACCAGTCTTCTAAATGTTCGCGCCACTGGGTATTTTCAACTAATTCTTCGCCTTTAGCCTTCGCCATTGCTAGTGCTGACATATCGTCACTGGTAGGCCCCAAACCACCATTAACAATAATCACGTCCGCATGCTTACTGCGCTCTTGAAATACAGCAACCAGATCCTCAAGGCGATCACCCACAGTGACCCGATGTTGCATCTCAATACCTATTTCCATCAAGGTATTAGCAACCCACGCAGCATTGGTATCAATAATCTGACCTGATAATACTTCTTCGCCTGTACAAATCATTTCTAACTTCATTGTTAACCCTTATCCCATGCAATTGGCACTTAACTTAGGGGAGCAATATGAGAATGGCAAGAAAATAGATCGATTTTGTTCAAAATTAACGCTTAACTAAATGAATGGATTACAACAATTCAACATAATTGAGTTATCTCGTAAATCATTTCAAAATATTCAGCATATGTTTCTTAGCTAAAAAATTTAACTTTAGAAACTAAAAAGCATCGCTTTAAGCTAAGCCGCAATATTATTGGTGGAGCGGACGATAAGAGTAATACCAATCCTTATCAGAATGTGATCTATTTTAGGCTGCGTTACTAGAGCCAGTACAATGAAAATAATTGTAGGTATCGTCGTCTACATCAAAGTCATTTGAACCCGTAATGGGGGTTTGTGAGCCCCCAAAGGGCAAACTAATCTGCGTGGTCTTCTTTGTTTGCCTTTCTTAACGTACAACTGCGTGGATGCAAAAGGTAGAGCAACACAGGAGTCGTTGCCGAGCGCAGTATGCCGAAAATACCACTCTGATAATGTCCCCTAAAAGAACACATTCTAATGCGGATTATACCAATCCGCATTAGACTTTGCCCATATTAGCCCAGTCTCGTGTACACAAACTTTTTACCCTATCCTTGCACTGAATAAATATATTCCAGGCTTTACAACACTGCTCCACGATATCGTTATA
>NZ_BMQV01000047.1 GCF_014648295.1 Shewanella saliphila | reverse complement strand
TTCCTTCAGACCCTGCCGTTGGCCAGCAACGCCCTTGCCATTCGGATTATCTTCCCCTCAGTCGGGGTGATTCAGGTTTCTTTCAACCTGACGGGTTTGCCAGCTTCGCTGGGCAAACAAAAAAGCTCGGGTTTAACCGAGCTTTTTAAGATTTGGTATCAGCGTGAGCTGGTTGCTTATTTACTGGTAGCTGATTTCATGTATTTGAAGAAATCACCTTCTGGTTCTAATACCATCACATCATTTTTGCCAGCAAAACTTTCTTTGTAGGCTTCTAAGCTGCGAAGGAAACTGTAGAACTCAGGTTCTTTGTTATAAGCATCTGCATAAATTTTTGCAGCCAGTGCATCACCTTCACCGCGAGTGGTTAGGGCTTTACGTTCGGCTTCAGCAATTTTTACTGTAACGTTTGCATCAATCGTCGCACGGATAATTTCAGCTTGTTCTTTACCTTGTGCACGATGTTCTTTTGCCACAGCTTGACGCTCGGCACGCATACGTTGATAAATACTGTTACTGACGTTAGACGGTAAGTTAATCTGCTTAACTCGCACATCAACCACTTCAATACCTAAGTTTTCAGCGCTTTCAGAAGCGTTTTGTAATGCATCAGTTTGCAATTCATCACGTTTACCCGATACGATTTCTTTAATCGTACGGCGACCAAACTCGGTGCGTAAATCGTTGTTGATTTTAGCTTGTAATAAGCTTTCAGCATTGGCTTTAATACCACCGTTAGTTGAAAGATAATACTTTTCAAAATCATGAATACGCCACTTAACATACGAATCAACCATTAAGTCTTTCTTTTCAGAAGTCACAAAACGATCGGCTGCGCCATCAAGCGTTTGAATACGCGCATCTAAATAACGTACTTTATCAACGACAGGAATTTTAAAGTGTAACCCTGGAGCAAACACTTTAGTGACTTCGTCTTCTTTAAGGACTTTACCGAAACGAGACACAATTGCGCGCTCACCTTCGTTAACAACCATTAAAGATGAAAAACCAACCCCTAGTACGACCACTAAAATGATCAGAGCAAATCTACCCATGGTTAGTTCCTCCCTTGGCGAATACGTTCTTCGCGGCTGAGACGTCCATCAGACGACGTACTGGTAATAGGTGTATTCACGCCAATGTTCGAAACAGAATTAATATGACGTTCAGCTTCTGGTTCAGCTACCTGACGCGAAGATTTAGACGCATCCATTAGCTTATCTAGAGGCAAATACATCAAATTACCGTTATTTTTAGCATCAATTAACACTTTATTGGTGTCAGACATCACCACTTGCATCGCGTCTAAATATAAACGATTACGGGTTACGTCTGGTGCTGCATTATACTCAGGTAAAAGTTTTTCAAAGCGAGCCACTTTACCTTGTGCTTCTAATACTTCACGTTCTTTGTAAGCGTTAGCTTGTTGCGCCATACGTTCAACTTGACCACGAGCTTTAGGTTCAATTTCACGAGCGTAAGCTTCTGCTTCACGAATAAAGCGCTGCTCATCTTCCTGTGCAGAGATTGCGTCATCAAACGCATCTTTGACCTCTTCAGGAGGACGTGCTGGCAAAAAGTTAACGTCACGAATTTGTAGGCCTAATTTATAAGGCTCAATAATACGCTCTAACTCTTTCCAAGTATCACGGCGAATTGCATCACGACCAGTCGTTAAGATATCGTCCATGCGATTGTGACCAATCACATAACGTAACGCACTGTCGGTTGCTTCGCGTAAACTTTCATTCGCTTCTACAGCACTGAACAAGTAAGAATAAGCGTCAGAAACACTGTACTGAACCACTAATTCAACTTTGACGACGTTTTCGTCAGATGTCAGCATGCTGCCAGATGCAGGAATTGAACGAAACGACTCTACGTCTACGGTATACACTTCATCAATAAATGTGGCTTTCCAGTGTAAACCAGAACTCACCTCACCGATGTGTTGACCAAAACGAAGTAGCACGCCGCGCTCAGCTTCTTTAACTGTATATAACCCAGATAACCCCCAAATAATCAAGGCTATAACGGCTATTACAATCAATAAAGATGAATTAAATGGTTGGCCAGATGCGGAGTTACCGCCTTTGCCACCAAAACGTTTTGATAAATTACGAAAAACTTCGTCGAGATCCGGTGGTCCTTTATCGTTACCACCTTTATTTCCCCAAGGGTCTTTATTACCCTTGTTACCGGGCTCATTCCAAGCCATTTAGCACTCCATAATTGGATGAAATAAATGAGATTAACAAGTGACGTCTACTTCTGAAGGTTCAAAAATAAATGCCTCTAATTCCCCCTGACTCTGTTTAGCTAATCGGCGCCAATCGGCATCCGATAAACGAACAGATAAAATACAGTTCCCCAGATCGTCATAGTCTTTCTGCTGTATCGCATCCAGTCGATAAAACTGGCCAAGATAATGTCCTGCTGATGCAGGTATTTTCAATGTAAGCTCACAAATCACCTCACCGATAAGTTCGGTTATGGCTTTGAGCAGCAAATCAAATCCAATGCGTTTTTGTGCAGAGACCCATACACGTTCAGGTTTTCCGTCTTCGTTATAATCAATACGAGGCGCAAAATCTTCAAGCAAATCAATTTTGTTACATACAACTAATTGTGTGATTTCATCAGCGTCAATTTCTTCCAGTACACTTTGTACTTGGTCAAAGTTTTCAGTCATGTTTTCATCGGCACAATCAACCACGTGCAGCAATATCTCAGCTTGTCGGGTTTCTTGCAATGTGGCTTTAAACGCCGCCACTAAGTCATGCGGTAAATGACGAATAAATCCTACGGTGTCCGCTAAAATCACGGCGCCGTCTGGTAGCGCTAATTTACGTAACGTCGGGTCTAGAGTCGCAAACAACTGGTCTGCCGCATAAACTTCAGATGAGGTTAACGCATTAAACAATGTCGATTTACCGGCGTTGGTGTAACCCACTAACGACACAGTGGCTAAATCGCTGCGTTTACGTGCACGGCGGCTTTGCTCACGTTGTTTGTCTACTTTTTCAAGTCGGCGATTAATATTTTTAATTCGCCCACGTAATAATCGACGATCCGTTTCAAGCTGGGTTTCACCCGGCCCGCGCATCCCAATACCGCCTTTTTGTCTTTCTAAGTGTGTCCAACCACGAATTAGGCGTGTTGACATGTGGCGCAGTTGCGCTAGCTCCACTTGCAATTTACCTTCATGGGTTCTTGCCCGTTGGGCAAAAATATCCAAAATCAGCGTGGTTCTATCGAGTACTCGACATTGACAAACCATTTCAAGATTACGTTCTTGAGCTGGGCTAAGTGCATGATTAAATATCACCACATTAGCTTCAGTTGCTGCGACCATTGCAGCCAGTTCTTCCGCTTTACCTGTACCGATAAAAAACTTACGATCAGGAGAGCGTCTACTGCCAGTAATCACACCTACAGAGCGAGCACCAGCAGACTCAACCAACAACTGCAACTCAAGTAAATCTTCTCGACGTTCTTCGTCAGCAAAGTCGATATGAACCAGTACCGCTGTTTCACCCGCTTCATAACGATCAAACAAAAAGTATATTCCTTATCAAATTATTCAGCTGCGCTGTCTTCACCATGGGCAGAACCCTGATGGCCAGAGACATTAAATGGGCGAGCTGGTACTACTGTTGAAATAGCGTGCTTGTAAACCATTTGGCTCACTGTATTTTTAAGTAGGATGACAAATTGATCAAACGATTCAACCTGGCCCTGTAACTTAATACCATTCACTAAATAGATAGAGACTGGTACACGCTCTCGACGCAATGCGTTCAAAAATGGGTCTTGTAAAGATTGCCCCTTAGCCATTTTCAATTTCCTTTTTTATTTTAAAATATGTTGAATTAAGTTTTATTGTTTAGTTTTAGTATTATACAGCAACGGCTAATAAGCTAGCGGCTTTGTCGCATAAGCGTAACTAAATTCCCTTCTACACCACTTTCAAGCCACTGTAAATCAGGCCAACTCCTCAACCATGTTAATTGACGTTTGGCCAATTGCCTAGTGGCTGCGGTAGCTTTTTCGACCATAGTCGCATGATCAAATTCATTATCAAGGTACTGCCAACACTGCCTGTAACCTACACAGCGCATCGATGGCATATCTAAATGTAAATCACCACGAGCTTTTAACGTAGCAACTTCATCGATAAAACCTTGCTCAAGCATGATGTTAAAACGCTTTGCAATTAACTCATGTAACACTTTTCTATCATTGGGTGCAATCGCAAATTGCACAACATCATATGGCAAAGCCGCTGACTTTGTTTGCGTCAACTCCGTCATTGTCTTGCCGCTGATGCGATAAACTTCCAATGCTCGCGATAAACGCTGCGGATCATTTGGGTGAATCCGTTGTCCGGCGACCGGATCAATTTCACATAATTCTTGGTGTAATGACTCCCAACCATGGGTTTCTGCCTGCAACAAAATGTGTTGTCTTATGGCTTCATCAGCACTAGGCAAAGGCGATAAACCGTCTAACAATGCCTTAAAATACATCATAGTACCACCCACAAGGAGCGGTGTTTTGCCTCGGGCAATAATCTCTTCTATTGCAACGAGTGCATCCCGGCGAAAATCAGCAGCTGAATAACTTTCGCTAGGGTCAAGAATATCAATCAAACGATGTGGCGCAGCAGCTAATTCTTGTGCTGTTGGCTTTGCAGAGCCTACATCCATACCGCGATAAATTAACGCTGAATCAACTGAAATAATTTCGCAATTATGTTGCGTGGCCATATCGATGGCTAATGCCGTTTTGCCTGAAGCCGTAGGCCCCATCAAAAATATCACTTTCGGCCTGTTGATATTGTTCACGTTAATTATCTTTCATCCAAGTTTGCCAAGGTAATTCAGTTGCCTGAGCATAAATAGTTTGTTGCGTTGCCTCATCTAAACAACAGAATTGCTGCCAAATGGTTTGAGCTGACTCAAATTGCACCAAACTTTGTTTAGCTAACCATCCAGCAATGGCAATATCGTTAGGCTGCTCTAATGCAATCCAATGTAGCAACTCAGGGATTACAATTGCCAATTGGCTTTCCCTCAAATATGGGGGCACTTTTTTAATTATCAACTGCTGATAGCGAATTGTTAGTTCAATACCGATTTGCCGCAATAATTGATCACGATTGGATAAGATTTCATTCCAATCAGGATCGGCCGTAATAGACACAGGCATTAATAATGGTTGCGACACTAATCCATTAGCTAATTTAGCCAAGACTTCTGCCTTACGCACTGCAAGCAATACCGTTTTAAACGGCAAAAGTGATAACTTGTCGTCTTGGCAAATCACCCAATGTGCTGCATCTAATAACGGTGGCATGCTAACTTGCACACTCACTTCATTCAGTTGTGTCTGTCTACTTTCAGGCTGCGTGTGTAACAATTGCCCATAACTCTCAATGGCCGTTTTAGTGACACCGGATTGAGCAGGCACCGTAGGCTTTGTACCATAACTAGACTTAATTGCAGCTGAAGATCCCCCGAACGAGCTATTGTTTTTACCCGGAACATGCATTGAGCCATACTGACTGCTGCTATTGACCGCACGAGCTTGCGGGGATGGGGTCCACAAATCATTATTTAAGGCTGCAATGTCATCTTGCTGAACGTTATTATCAACAGGAGAATGAGACTCAACATCGCCCACATTGGTCTCTGACTGCTCTGAAAATCTTAACTCAGGCATTTGTACTAATGCAGATTGTATTGCCTGTAAAATAAAGTCATGTACGTAACGAGATTGATGAAACCTCACCTCATGCTTGGCCGGATGCACATTAACATCCACTTGATGTGGGTCTAACATCAGCATCAACACATAGCCTGGTTGATGATCTATGCCATGTTCGGCAAAAGCTTGTTTTACCGCATGATTAACTAATCTGTCACGCACTAAACGGCCATTAACATAAAAAAAGCTCGTATCTGTTAATACGATGTCATTAGGTGATTGCAAATAGCCACTTAAGGATAAGCCATCATGTTCACAGTTAATACTTAACGCTTGCTCAGCAAATGCGCGGCCACAAATTTGCGCTAAACGTTGCTGTGTTTGGATATCTGTATTGGCTGGACGATATTGACGGACTAATTTGCCATTATGGGTCAAAGCAAAATGTATATCGCTGCGTGCGATGGCGATGCGCTTTAGCCACTCATCAATATGGGTAAATTCAGTTTTATCACTTTTTAAAAACCGGCGTCTCGCTGGCGTGTTAAAGAACAAATCGACCACTTCAATCGTTGACCCTTGCGGGTGAGCCGCTGGGGTCACTTTAACGTCCATCTGTGAGCCTTCAGCATACGCTTGCCAGGCTTCAGACTGTTCAGCGGTCTTAGAGGTGAGCGTTAGACGCGATACCGAACTGATACTGGCAAGTGCTTCACCACGAAACCCAAAGCTCAAAATAGCCTCTAGGTCGTCTAAGCTGTGTACCTTTGATGTAGCATGACGAGACAACGCAAGTGCAAGTTCATCTTTGGCGATGCCCATGCCATTATCACGAATACGAATAAGCTTACTGCCGCCTTTGTCGATATCAATCTCAACCCGGGTGGCGCCTGCATCTAAGCTGTTTTCCACTAACTCTTTGACCACAGAAGCTGGGCGCTCAACAACCTCGCCTGCAGCGATTTGGTTTGCCAGTTGTGGTGGTAACAGCTCAATTGCCATATTAAGCCCTTGGGATCACAAGTGTTTGACCAATACGAACAACATCAGATTTTAAGTTGTTGGCTTGTTTAAGGCTTCTGACCGATACGCTATAACGTTGGGCAATAACCGACAATGACTCACCTCGCTTAACACTGTGTTTAGTGTTTGAAGCTTTAGCCATCAGCGTGTCAGCCGGTGCGTTATTTTCGAAATAGCGCAACACACCTTTGTAAATGGCACTTGCCAATTTTTCTTGATGATTACCGTTAGACAATAAACGTTCTTCGCCTGGGTTTGAAATAAAGCCGGTTTCAACCAAGATGGATGGAATGTCAGGTGACTTTAACACAGCAAAGCTTGCAGATTCTGGTTTGCGTTTGTGCAAATGAGTAATTGAATCTAAGTCGCGTAGTATGTCACCTGCAACAGAATGACTAATTGCCATTGAACTGTTCATCGACATATCTAACAACGTCATTGCAAGGTATTGCTCGCTGTCGGTATTTTGAATAATTTCACCCGCACCACCTAGTAGCTCAGAATGTTTTTCTTTTTGCTCTAACCAACGACCAATTTCACTGTTTGCACGACGCATCGACAAAACCCACACCGATGCTCCACGGGGTTGAGGAGAGGTAAATGCATCAGCATGAATCGATATCAATAAGTCTGCTTTGCTGTTACGTGCCAGCTCTGAGCGCTTGTTTAAATTAACAAAATAGTCACCCGTGCGAGTCATCACCGAGCGCATACCGGGCGTGGCATCGACTTTACGGGCCAAACGTTTCGCTATTTCGAGCACGACTCGCTTTTCGTGCATCCCTGACGGCCCAATTGATCCAGGATCTTCGCCACCATGACCGGCATCAATCGCCACGATAATATTTCGAGATGACGGATTTGCAGAACGACTCACCGACTGTTGCACACTAGATGACCCACCTGTAGTATCTTCTAAATCGACCACTAAACGGTTGCCATAAGGCGCTGTGGGAGGAAGGGTAAACAGACTGGATTTAACCGGTTTGGTTAAATCCATCACTAAGCGCAACATGCCTTTTTTAGGCGGTGTACTAAAACGGATTTTTTTAATTATTTTGCTGTTATTAGCAATTTTATCTAGGTTGATTTTTGCGCCGGTGTCTTGAATGTCGACCACTAACCGATGCGGACCAGTCAAACTAAAACTATCATATTTGGGGGCTTGAGTGAGGTCAAATACCACTCGAGTGGATTCAGGGGCTGCCCAAATACGCACACTGTCGAGTTGGTTTGCAGCCCAAGCAAAAGTTGGCTGCAAACATAACAGCATGATAAAAACAGGCGTAAAAAACGTATTTTTTAAAGTCATTATTATTTTAATTTATCAATTATTGCCTGCCCTGCAGGGGTTAAGGCGTTTAATTCAACTTGTCTTTGAGATTCTTTATAGCGTAAATGCAAATGAATGTCAGCCTCAGGCAATAGGCCATGACCATTATTTGGCCACTCGACTAAACAAATGCTTTTGTTAGTAAAGTAATCACGAATGCCCATAAACTCTAATTCTTCTGGATCACTTAAGCGGTACAAGTCAAAATGAAACACATCCATATCATCAAACTCATAAGGCTCAACCAAGGTATAAGTTGGACTTTTAACCGCCCCTTTATGACCTAAGCTTTGAATAATCCCCCGACTAAATGTTGTTTTACCCGCCCCTAAGTCACCGGTAAGGTATAAGGTTAATGGCGGCACCATCCACTGCGCAATTTGTTGTCCAAGCGCCACAGTAGCTTGTTCATTTTCAAGGGTTTTAAGCAGCGATGTCATCGGTAAATTCAGCTTCCGTAAAAAAGGGGTACAAGAATGCTAAATATACCAGAAGTTGAACCGGAACTCCCACTGTTATGGCGGTTATTTTTTGTTAATAAAAAAGCCAGCTATTGGGGATAGCTGGCAAAATACACTTCAGGAAGTCAATGCTAGGTTTAGAATTACTCGTTAAATATCATCCATACGGATTGTGCTGTGAACTAAGCGTTTTTGCTGAGTTTGCGCAACGCGAACTAAATCCATTAATGCACTCTTAATTTCTTCTGTTGGGCTGCTGATAGCGGTTTTTTCGAGTAATGCAATCAAACGGTTTTCTAAATCGAGGTGCAGTTCAAGTACTTCATCTTCATGCATGTTGGCGGGCAGCGTTGTTTCTGCACAGCGTTTGCTAAAATCTTCGAATGTAACGTCTTTATACCAGGTATTTAAAATTCTTGATGGTGCATCTTCGATGTAACTTTCTAGCGTTTCATAAATATGTCTTTGATGTTGTTGAAAATAAGTCAACATCATCTTCACTCTTGAAGAGTCTGCATTACGATCTAAGCGTTTATAAAGCTTCTCCATATCGAGATGACATTTCGCTACATAATCAAGTAATTCGCTCAGTTGTTGAATCCGCATAATACACACCTCGTTTAAAGCCCTAACAACTTAGGAAAATTTATCTTGAGTTGATTATCAAAGATTGTGAGCGGAAATTACTTGCGCAATGTCATGTTTTTAATCCTCTAACACCTCCTAATTTAGAGATTCATGAAGAAGTGAGTGATAGATCACGAGTTTTGTTAATTCTTCTCAGATTTTTTTAACATCCAAACCTGCAAATAACAGTGAAAATACACTCAATGCTTAAAAAACACCGATATTGTTCAAGTTTTAAACGCTAAACAACCTCTGTATCTTCACAAAACATGTAACATTTAGGTTAATTGATGATGAGAATTTGGAGTGAATATAAGCGACACAAAAAGATAATTAAACTGATAATATTTGGCTCTGAGGAATTTGAAGGAATGAGTTTGAAACGAGAAGGTTGATTTGGAGCGACCTTTCTTTTTAACAAAGAGCGGTTCGAACCGATGACGCTTTTATCTCTGTTAGCTTGGCTAAAAAAGATGGGGATTTTAGAGTTTGGGCTTTTGGAGCAATAAGAGTGATTTGTAGCAAGAAAGGTGATTTGGAGCGAACAGTCTTTTAAACAAAGAGAGGTTCGAACCGATGACGCTGTTATCTCTTCTAGCTTGGAAAAAAGATGGGTATCGACTCTTATAATTAACGCAACTGAGCTAATGTCGCAAACCAAAAATCAATACAGATTTAGCGCGTAGAGTTTCGCTAGGAATTGTTAACAGGGAGACATTGAAAATAGAAGATTGAAGATTGATTTGGAGCGACCTTTCTTTTTTAACAAAGAGCGGTTCGAACCGATGACCTATACCTTGGAAAAAGATGGGTATCGACTCTTATAATTAACGCAACTGAGCTAATGTCGCAAATCAAAAATCAATACAGATTTAGCGCGTAGAGTTTCGCTAAGAATTGTTAACAAGGAGAGCTTGAAAAGAGAATATTGATTTGGAGCGACATATCGGGTTCGAACCGATGACCTATACCTTGGTAAGGTATCGCTCTACCAACTGAGCTAATGTCGCAAATCAAAAAGTATTTGTAATTTGGAGCGAACAGTCTTTTAAATAAAGAGAGGTTCGAACCGATGACGCTGTTATCTTTGTTAGCTTGGCAAGGTATCGCTCTACCAGCTGAATCAATCTAATGTCGTCTGTAATTTGGAGCGACATATCGGGTTCGAACCGATGACCTATACCTTGGCAAGGTATCGCTCTACCAACTGAGCTAATGTCGCGTACTATTTGCTTCATTTGTAACAATCAGCAAGGTATCGTCTTTCAACCTGTGCCAACTGAGCTAATGTCGCATTTCAAATTACTTGAAATTTGGAGCGAACTTTCTTTTTAAACAAAGAGAGGTTCGAACCGATGACGCTGTTATCTCTGTTAGCTTGGCAAGGTATATCTTTACCAACAGAGTCTAGCTCGCATCATCTGAAATTTGGAGCGACATATCGGGTTCGAACCGATGACCTATACCTTGGCAAGGTATCGCTCTACCAACTGAGCTAATGTCGCGTACTGTTTGCTTCATTTGTAACAATCAACAAGGTATCGTCTTTCAACCTGTACCAACTGAGCTAATGTCGCGTACTGTTTGCTTCATTTGAAACAATCAACAAGGTATCATTTTCAACCTGTGCCAACTGAGCTAATGTCGCATTTCAAATTTTCAAATTTCATTTCGACTTTCTATGATTCAGAGTTTGGTGCTCTGTAGAAAGTTGAGGCCGCATTATAGGTAAATTTTACTATGCTGCAACCCCCTTTTTTAAAAAAATTGTTCGATTGGTTAAATTTTAAATACTTCTTTGCGATAAAACTGCAATTCTGCGATCGACTCTTTAATATCTTCGAGTGCTTGGTGAGTATTTTTCTTGCTAAAACCATTCATGGTTTCAGGGTTCCAACGACGTACTAATTCTTTAATGGTGCTTACGTCGATGTTGCGATAATGGAAGTACTCTTCAAGTTCTAACATGTACTTATTTAAAAAACGGCGATCTTGGCCAATGCTATTACCACACATAGGCGATGCACCTTTAGGCACATATTGAGCTAAAAACTCAATTGTTTGCCTAATTGCATCTTCCTCTGAGCATTGACTGGCACGAACACGGTCAACTAAACCCGATTCACCATGATGCTTTTGATTCCAATCATCCATTGTGGCCAATACTTCGTCGGTTTGATAAATCGCTAAAACAGGACCTTGAGCAATAATATTTAGTTCTTGATCAGTCACTAAGGTTGCAATTTCAATGACTCTATCGACAGCAGGTTCTAAACCAGTCATTTCTAAATCAACCCAAATTAGGTTATTCGCATCAGCAGCCATTATGTCGCCTTATATTGTCTATCGCCTAAATTCAGGCTTTTTTATAAAAGAGTGTGTATCATACTGTTTTTTTGAGACACAAAAAAACACCTATTTAATGAAGATAAGCCTGTGAGTAAAAAGAAACCACTAAGCCAAGGTCAATTACGCCGAATGCGTGCGAATCAGACTAAGCGACTAAAACGAAGCGATGCTAACGACGCTCCTGAATTACAGGACAATTTATTAGGCCCTGAGCAATCGGGTGTCGTGATTTCGCGTTTTGGCCAACACGCCGACATTGAAACAAGCGACGGCACAGTGTCGCGCTGTAATATTCGTCGAGCGGTAACCAGTTTAGTTACTGGCGATAACGTTATCGTTCGCTTAGCCACTGAAGTGCAAGCGAGTTCAAGTATTGGTGGTATTGTTGAAGCTGTCCACCCGCGTAAATCGTCACTCACTCGACCAGACTTGTATGATGGCGTTAAAATTATTGCCGCCAACATAGATCAAATATTGATCGTGTCATCAGTACTCCCCAGTTTTACGACACAAATTATCGATCGCTACCTTGTTGCCAGTGAAGACACCGATATTCCACCGATCATTATTTTAAATAAAATCGATTTATTAAATGATGAAAACCGGGATGAAATTGAACAAGCGCTTGCGCGTTATCAGGCCATTGGGTACCCCGTTTACCGTGTCAGTAGCCATACGGGTGAAGGCGTAGAAGACATAAAAGCCTTGCTTAACGAAAAAGTCAGCGTATTTGCAGGTCAATCCGGAGTAGGCAAGTCATCACTGATAAATGCGTTAATGCCTGAAGCAGACTTATTAATAGGTGATGTATCAGACAACTCAGGATTAGGTCAGCACACCACCACCACAGCAAAATTACTTCATTTTCAAAGTGGCGGCGATTTAATTGACTCACCAGGTGTTCGAGAATTTGCGCTATGGCATTTAGACGCCACTCGAGTAGGTTGGTGCTTTATTGAATTTAGAGATTTTTTAGGAACCTGCAAGTTCCGCGACTGTAAACACGGTGACGATCCTGGTTGCGCTCTGCGTGAAGCACTCGAAGCCGGACACATTACCCAAGATAGATTTAACAACTATCATCGTATTATTGCCAGTTTAGATGAGCAACGTCATGCGAGACATTTTCGCGCAATTGATGAATAATACAATGACTGGACCCTACATATGGTTCAACCAGAGAATATAAAGGAAACACATTGGACTCGATTAAAATTGCTTTGCAATACATGCTGCCCAAACATTTTCTGTCGCGTTTAGTCGGCAAGTTTGCTGCTGCAGAAGTGGGCGCCATTACAACGGCTGCGATTAAATGGTTTATCAAACAGTACAAAATTGATATGTCTGAAGCCAAACAGCCTGAGCCAGAAGCTTATAAAACCTTTAATGACTTTTTTACCCGAGCTTTAAAGCCAGAGCTTCGCCCAATTAACCAAGATGCGCATATTATGGCCCATCCCGTTGATGGTGCAGTAAGCCAGTGCGGGCCAATTGAGGCTGGTAATATTTTTCAAGCCAAAGGCCACAGCTACACCTCTGAAGCGCTACTAGGTGGCAATAAAGACGATGCTGCACGTTTTGATGGCGGAGACTTTGCGACCATTTACCTCGCACCAAAAGATTATCATCGTATTCATAT
Source organism: Shewanella saliphila (assembly GCF_014648295.1). Classification (GTDB taxonomy): domain Bacteria; phylum Pseudomonadota; class Gammaproteobacteria; order Enterobacterales; family Shewanellaceae; genus Shewanella; species Shewanella saliphila. The sequence goes on along the minus strand of NZ_BMQV01000047.1, from coordinate 19,412 downwards.
GCCCATCACTGGCACCTTGTCTAAAATGACCTACGTACCAGGTGAGTTATTTTCGGTTAATCCATTAACCGCTCAGAATGTGCCAGGGTTATTTGCCCGTAACGAGCGCGTAGTGGCCATATTTGAAACAGCATCAGGTCCACTTGCAATGGTACTTGTTGGGGCAACTATTGTGGCCAGTATTGAAACCATTTGGGCCGGTACGGTTACACCACCAGGTGGCAAACAAGTCTTTAGCTGGGATTACCCAACCACAGGTCCTGAAGCGTTAACCTTAGAAAAAGGCGCTGAAATGGGTCGTTTTAAACTGGGCAGCACAGTGGTAATGTTATTTGCACAAGATGCCATTGAAACTTTTGCCGACGGTGTTGAACCTGGCGAAACAACCCGTATGGGGCAAGTGTTTGCAAAGCTTAATCAGCCAGTAAAAGACGCAGAATAAGCTAAAACAACCGCCTAAAAAGCTGTAAATTAACAAGCTCAATAAAGCCGTATTTTTATTAAGATACGGCTTTTTTTATGTGCAATACATAACATGATTATAATTCATCTGATTTACCATAAAAGCGTTAAGCTAAAGCCCCTAAAGACTCAAAAAAAATAGAATATAATTCATTAAGTTTGCTACCATTAGCCTATTCCAACTTGAGCTTAGTGATATGTTACGTCTAGCGTATTTTTTACTGTGTGTAATTGTGTTTTCTTGTTTGTTGGCGCCCGCTTATGCCAATACACCTATCACGCTCGATAAACGCCTGGGGCTTAATAATCAAGCTGATAATAAGCCGCTCGATATTCAAACTCAAATTACAGAGCTTGAAGGCAGTATTACTGAGCTGCAAATTGAGCAGCAAACCTACACTAATATTGAGCACTCTAATAATGAAGCCAAGTTGTCACTCAACCAACAGTTACGTGATGCACAAAAACCGTTAGCACTTGATGAAGAAATCGATCTTAACCAGCAAGCTTCAATGGCTTATTTTCACTTGTCTGAGCTAAAAGAAACCGAATCATACTTAACGCAACAAATACGACAAATTTCCCAACGCCAAACCCAACTACCGACATTAATTGCCCAGGCTGAAAATGCGTTAATCCAACATAATAAAACTCAGCAAGCACCAATTGAAACGCCTTTAGGCAAGCGCAATAAGCTCCAGGCTGACTTATTAAGCCAACATATTGCCACGCTCCAAGCTGAGCGTTTAGCTAATCCTAAGCAACTTGAAATCGTGCAATTACAACAGCAAGTTAATCGTTTAAATTTAAGCCAACAAGAAAGCTTTATCGAACTCATTAATAAGCAAAATATTGAATATCGCCAACAGCAAACGGCCGACACCATTGCCAATAACTTAATCGATGAGCAAGAGCTAGCCGACCCGTTGTCTCAAGAGTTAAGTCAGTCTAATCAGCAATATGCACAACAACTGCAAACCTTAACGAGTAACCACAGCTCAGTGGTTGAGAGACAACAGCGAATAGAGAAACGTTATCAGTCTCAAAATGCGCAATTAGCCAACGTGCTAGAACAAATCACCTGGGTTAAAACAAACTCAGCGTTTGGCGATCGCTTTTTACAAATGCTGCAGTCATTACCCAAGCCACCGAGTTTAGACAAACTGCAGACAGAGCTGGCTGATGCCCGATTACAACGCTATCAGTTAGAACAACAGCAAGCACTCAACACACAACAGCTCGATAACAGCCAACTCTTTAACGAAACCCAAGTTAAATTGTTACAGTCGCAACAAATATTAATTGAGCAATTACTGCAGGGGTATGACCAATATTTAGCTGAATTTGCAAAATTACGGATTGGCTACGAGCAACTCAATCAATTACATAACACCCTTAAAAACACTCTTAACGAACATCTTTTTTGGGTACCTAATGCACCAGGCATTGGAGGATTATGGCTTATTGATCTTACCCAAAGCACGATTTGGTTGGTGCAACCCAGTCAGCTAGATGCATTGCAACAAACATGGGCAAATCAAAGCTTTTACTGGGCTTGGTGGCTTATTTTGCTGCTGTCATGCTTAATGGCTCAAGACATGCTAACGCCAAAGTTTAATAACGCCATCAGTCGTTATTCTGTGTATGTCGGTAATGTGACCCAAGATAAATTCAAATACACCATTAAAACGCTTATTATCAGCCTGCTTTACGCCCTGATAAAGCCGTTGCCGGTGATTGTCGCCGGGATGATATTTTGTCGCTCCGAGCAAAATGTGGTGCATGCATTAGGAATGGGCGTCACCACGATAGGGGTGAGTTATCTTATTTATCGATTCTTTTACCTGCTCACAATTGATAAAGGCATTTTAATTAGCCATTTCAGACGACCTAAAAATATCGTTAATAAAGCACAAAAAATCATGGTGTCGTTTGTGGTTATATCAGCCCCATTAATTGGGCTAATGGGCTTTACCGAAGCATTAGAAACATCATTAGTGCGTAACAGCATTGGTCGTGGAGCCTTTATCATATTTTGTATCTTATTGTTTATGCTATATAAAAACATGATGGTGTTGATTGAGGAATATCGTAAAAATAAACCCAATGCCAATAACTTAGTTTTAGTGCAAAAGACGGCATGGGCGATATTGATTGTCACGCCTATATTTAGCGCATTACTCGCGAGTGTTGGTTATTATTTTACTGCGTTCCAATTGCTGTTGCAGTTACAAATATCCGTCCTATTAGGGCTTGGCTTTATTCTTATCTATCAATTAATCAAACGATGGATGTTAATTGAGCGACGTTTAATTGCGTTCGACCGTGCAAAAGCCAAACGTGCTGAGCGACTTGCACAGCGTGAAAGAGGTGAATTAAACAATGAGCCTATCGAAACCTACGAAGAGCCCATTGTTGATTTAGAAACCATCTCGAGCCAGTCATTAGGCTTAATGAGGTCTATCCTTTTTCTGGCTTTCTTTGCCAGTTTATTGGGCGTGTTGGCACAAACTCATACCGCCGTGTTCTCTTTTTTAGATGGCATTACTTTATGGACTACCACCAGCACCTTAAATGGCATTGAGCAACAACTGCCCATTACCCTAAAATCGATTATGTTTGGCATTATTCTCGTCGGCTTTTCAGCGGTTATTGCCAAAAACCTACCTGGTTTACTTGAGTTAATGCTATTACAGCGCCTCGACCTTGCTCCGGGTACCAGCTTTGCCATTACCACAGTGAGCAGCTACTTGGTGTTGTTTTTTGGTATGTTATTTGGTTTTTCAACCTTGGGGATGGAATGGTCTAAATTGCAGTGGCTAGTCGCTGCCCTCTCCGTTGGTTTGGGTTTTGGTTTACAAGAAATTTTTGCTAACTTTATCTCTGGTCTGATTATTTTATTTGAAAAACCCATCCGCATTGGCGACACGGTAACCATTCGCGATCTCACCGGTACGGTGAGTAAAATTCAAATTCGTGCTACCACGATTGTTGACTGGGACCGCAAAGAAATTATCGTGCCCAATAAAGCCTTTATTACCGAGCAATTAGTTAACTGGTCGTTGTCTGATCCTATTACCCGAGTCATTGTTAAAGTGTCAGTGTCGCGCGATGCTGACCCTACCAAAGTTGAAATGCTGCTTCATCAAGCGGTGCGTGAATGCGACTTGTCATTAGCAATCCCTGAGCCTGAAGTCTGGTTTGCTGGTTTTGGTGCTCATACTCAAGATTATGAAGTACGCTCTTATGCCAAAGACATGTCTGCACGCTGGCCGTTACGCCATAACCTGCATAAGCGTATTACTAAAAAATTAAAAGAAAACAACGTTGAACTTGCTTATCCACAAATGGAAGTTCACCTCAAAAGTAATCAAAAAGAATCACAGGTTCTGTTCAAAGGCTAACCGAATTAAGGAATTGTTATGCTGGTTTTTGCTCACCGTGGAGCTAGCGGTTACGCACCTGAAAACACATTAGCCGCAATGGATAAAGCGCTCGAATTAGGGGCTAAAGCCATTGAGATTGACGTACATTGTGTTGAAGGCGAATTGGTGGTTTTTCATGATCGCCGCCTAGAGGGCAAATCCAACGGTTATGGCTTAATTCATCTCAGCACTAAAGCAGACTTATGCAAAGTCACTGTCGGTGGAGAGCCGATACCCAGCCTGTGGGAGGTGCTGACTCGTATTGATAGCCTCAGCAATGGTGATTGCATCGTTAACATCGAACTCAAAGGTGTCGGCTGCGTCGAGCCATTTATCGACATGTATCCGCAGATCCTAGCATCGTTAAACTTTACCGCGCAGCAGTTACTGATATCATCGTTTAATCACTTATATTTAGCGCAAATAAAACAACAACTATCCCAAGTGGTTATTGCACCATTATTAGGTGGTATACCCACTGACTTAGCTAAAGTGGTAAGCGATTTACATGCTTATTCTCTTCATCTTGATGCGGCATTTATTAGCCAAGCAATCGTTGATGATGCCCATCAGCGCGGCGCAAAAGTGTATGTCTATACTGTCGATAATGTGGATGATATTAATACACTCAAAGCGATAGGCGTAGACGGGATTTTCAGTAATTATCCAGATAAAGCAATAGCCGCTGCCGCTTTACCTGTGTCAGTGCCCCTGCTAACGTGGTTTGATTAATACCATAAGGTATCTGTAACGTTATGAGCCATAAACTGCTGTTATTGACTAATAATAATCAACATTACCGTCAATTATTAGCCAGTAAAAAACTGCCAAATTTGACGATTTTGGATGATAAACACGACCCACAACAAAGTGTTCAACACGCTGATATATGGCTGGCAGATCCCCATTTAGCCGTACCTTATTTAACCCCACCAATTCAGGCGACGACAAACCGTACACAACTAAAATGGTTACAGTCAACTTACTCTGGTGTTGATGCATTAATGCCTCCACAGCTAAAGCATGACTATACATTAACCAATATTCGTGGGGTATTTGGGCCGTTAATAAGTGAGTATGTCTTTGGTTATTTACTCAGTCATTATCGCCACCATGCACTGTATCAACAGCAACAAGTACGGCAACAGTGGCAACCCAAATCATTTAGCAGCCTACAAGGGCTAAATATGTTGATTTTGGGAACGGGTTCAATTGCCCAACATATTGCCAGTACCGCGCGCCATTTTGGTATGATGGCAACCGGCTTAAATAGGCGTGGCAGCGTTGTTGAGCCGTTTAATCAACTTGATAGCATCGACAATATAGCAACACACTTGCCTGCTGCAGATGTGGTTGTCAGTGTATTGCCCAATACTGTACAAACAACACATTTACTGAATAACACAACCCTTGCACTGCTTAAGTCAACAGCAATGTTATTTAATATTGGCCGAGGTAATGCGATTGAGCTTGGCGCTTTACAGCACGAATTAACACAATGCCCTCAACGCCAGGCAATATTAGATGTCTTTGACCAGGAGCCTCTTGCAACTGAACACCCTCTGTGGCGTTTGCCTAATGTCATCATCACACCCCATATTGCAGCGCCGAGCTCACCGGATCAAGTGGTTGATATTTTTAGCCAAAACTATTTATTATGGCAACAATCTTTGCCTTTACACTTTGTGGTTGACCCAAATCAAGGGTATTAGAACTGCATCATTAAGCCCATTTTGCTGGCTGTTGAGCTTGGTTAATAATGAGACTCAGATCAAAACGTATTAAAAATGATCAATATACTCAAAAAAAGTAATTGCCAATGATAACTGTTTTCATTTAGAATTAGATTACTTTCTAGAGCATTGAAACTTTGAGCTAAGAGGCTTTCTTTATGTACGTTTGTCTTTGTCATGCCATTACTGATTCTCAAATCAAAGCCGCTGTGAGCTTAGGCGACAGTTCATTGGCTGATGTAAAAAAACGTTTAGGCGTAGCAGATCAATGTGGCAAATGTGCACGTATGGCCAATCAAATTATTCAAACACAGCTTGATTTTGAACCAAATTTTTACGAAGTGGCTTAATTCTTACGCCGTACATAAGCCGCTTTCATTTAAAAGGGTTATTGACTAACCCTGTCTCAGCCGAATTTTATTGCCCGCTTCTCCGCCTCCTTTATTTACCATCTTCATCGTAAATATTTAAGCCATAAAAAAATGCTGCTCAATGAGCAGCATTTTTGTTTATACAATTTAGCTTAAACGAGGTTATCTGGTGTTTCGTCGACGCTATCGTCAACAATAGTGCCCATCTCAACATCAACGCTATCAACACGTTGTAAACCTCTAGGCAATTTAGCACCACGACGGCCACGTTCGCCTCGGTAATGCTCTAAATCACTTGGTTTCAAGGTTAGCTTACGCTTACCAGCCCACAAGGTCACTGCCGCATTTTGTGGCACGACATTAAGATGCAGCAGCACTTCTTCGCGGCTTTTGGCCCGTTCAGTTGGAATGCCTATAATCTTATTACCTTTACCTTTAGATAATTGCGGTAGTGCATCGATGCTAAACATCAACATCCGCCCTTCTGAGGTAATGGCTAATAGTGATTGCTCAGCTTGCTTATTGATTCGTTTAGGCACTAATGCCAAGGCGTTGGTGGGTAACGTCAGTAATGCTTTACCCGCTTTGTTGCGGCTGACCATGTCTGGGTATGCGCAAATAAAACCATAGCCGGCATCGGTTGCTAATAAGAAGAACTGCTCATCGCTGCCCATTAAGACATGCTGCATAGTCGCACCCGGTGCCATATTAAAGCGCGTGGTAATCGGCTCTCCTTGGCTACGGGCTGATGGCAATGTATGACTGTCGGTGGCAAATGCACGTCCTGTTGAGTCTATAAATACCGCCGCCTGGTTGCTCTTACCCATGGCACTGCATAAGTAATTATCGCCAGCCTTATACGACAAACCTTCTACATCGATATCATGGCCTTTAGCACAGCGTACCCAGCCTTTATCAGATAACACCACGGTGACAGATTCGGCAGGGGTAAGCTCTTGTTCTGTTAATGCTTTAGCATCAATACGCTCAATAATCGGTGAGCGGCGGTCATCACCATAGGTTTGACCGTCTTGAATGAGTTCTTTTTTAACTAAGGTTTTTAAGCGGCGGTCTGAGCTTAAAAGTAACTCAAGTTTGTCACGCTCTGCAGCCAACTCATCTTGCTCAGTTTTAATCTTAAATTCTTCAAGCTTGGCAAGGTGGCGTAATTTTAATTCTAAAATCGCTTCAGCTTGTTTATCTGACAAATTAAAGCGCGCCATTAACTCCGCTTTAGGCTCGTCATGAAAACGAATAATCTCAATCACTTCGTCAATGTTTAAAAACGCGACCATTAACGCTTCTAAAATATGTAAACGCGCTAACACTTTGTCTAAACGATACTGTAAACGACGAGTCACCGTGCTTACGCGGTACTCTAACCATTCTGTTAATAGGGTTTTTAGGCCTTTAACTTGTGGACGCCCATCTAAACCCAGTACGTTTAAATTAACTCTAAAACTTTTTTCTAAGTCTGTGGTGGCAAACAAATGCGTCATTAACTGCTCACAGTCAATGCGGTTTGAGCGAGGTACAATCACCAAGCGAACAGGGTTTTCATGATCTGACTCATCACGTAAGTCTGACACCATCGGCAGCTTTTTAGCCTGCATCTGGTTGGCTATTTGCTCTAAAATTTTACCGCTACTGGCTTGATGCGGCAGAGACGTAATCACGATTTCACCGTGCTCTTCGCTATACACAGCGCGCATCTTAATCGAGCCTTTACCGCTGGCATAAATCTTTTCAATGTCTGCGCGAGGGGTAATAATTTCAGCTTCTGTTGGGTAGTCAGGGCCTGGCACTAACTCCATCAAGCGGTTTAATTCTGTTTTAGGATTATCAATTAACTCAACACAAGCCGACACTAATTCGCGGACGTTATGCGGTGGAATATCGGTTGCCATACCAACCGCAATACCGGTAATACCGTTCAATAAAATATGCGGTAATCTTGCAGGTAGGGTTTTAGGTTCTTTCATGGTGCCGTCAAAGTTGGCGCCCCATTCCACTGTACCTTGGCCTAACTCGGACAATAAAACTTCAGAGAATTTAGATAATCTTGCTTCGGTATAACGCATTGCCGCGAAAGATTTAGGGTCATCTGGTGCACCCCAGTTACCTTGTCCGTCAACAAGTGGATAGCGATACGAAAATGGCTGCGCCATTAACACCATGGCTTCATAACAAGCACTGTCGCCATGTGGATGGTATTTACCTAATACATCACCGACTGTACGGGCTGATTTTTTATGTTTAGATTGTGCCGAAAGGCCCAGCTCGCTCATCGCGTAAATAATACGGCGTTGTACCGGTTTTAAGCCATCACCAATATGCGGTAAAGCACGGTCCATAATGACGTACATTGAATAGTTTAAATAAGCCTCTTCGGTAAAGCGCCGCAGTGGCATTTGCTCTACGCCATCTAGGCTTAATTCAATCGAATCACTCATTTAGTTAGATTCCTGTGATTGTTCGGCTGTGTTATAAAACAGACGGTAAATATTACCTTTTAGGTCATCTGATATGTACATTGAGCCATCTGGGGCATTGATCACGTCAAATGGACGGGCGACGGGAAATTCTCCATCTAAAAAACTCACCACAGTTTCACGTTTATTGACTTTGTCATCTTCAATTTCGAGCATCACGATTTGATAGCCCACTTTACTTGAACGGTTCCAAGAACCGTTTTCTGCGACAAAGATTTGGTTGCGATAACGCTCTGGAAATTGCTCGCCACGATAAAAACTGAGCCCGGTAGGCGCAACATGTGCAGGCAACTCAAACTCAGGCACGATCACATTTAAATTTTTAGGTTTATCGTACGCCGGTTCAACCACATCGCTACCGTGTAAATATGGAAAGCCATAGTGGCTACCTTTTAGTTCAACACGGTTAATCTCATCAGCGGGGATATTATCGCCCATCCAGTTTCGGCCTAAATCGGCAAACCACAATTTATTGGTTTCTGGCGACCAGTCAAAACCGGTGACACTGCGAAGCCCTAAGGCAATTTGCTCACTGGCACCACTGTCGACATCAATGGCAAGAATACTGCTAAATGGCGAAGCCGCTTCACACACGTTGCAGGGCGAGCCGATGGACACATATAAACGGTCATCTGGGCCAAAACGCATGGCACGAGAGTATTTTTTATCTAAGCTGGGTAAGTTTGAATACACTTCTCGGGCACGACCTGGACGGCGCAAGCGCGATTCAATCTCTTCAAAACGAATAATACGGTCTTCTTCGGTGACATATAACGCACCATCATGAAATGCTAGCGCTTCTGGGTATTCAAGGCCTCGTGCAATTAAATAACGTTTGTCGACTTGACCATTTTGGTCGCTGTCGACCAAAGCATAGACAGTCCCACTTTTTTGCGAGCCTACAAACAACGTGCCATCGTCTCCCAATGTCATTTGTTTAATGTCGCCCAAATCAGAGGCAAACAAACTGAGCCCAAAACCTTTGGTGACAGTGATCATCACTGACTGAGCCGCGAATACAGACGATGTGGGTAACAATCCTAATAACATCAGTCCTGCACATGCGAACTTACCGCCAAGATTGAAATAAGATCGAAATCTAGAATACTGCATGGTAAATTTATTTTTGCCTTATATTCATAATGATTGACGGTAATACAAAAGCTTAAAGTAACGCAAGATCGCCTTTGGTTTCTAGCCAGTCTTTTCGGTCAGGTGCGCGCTTTTTAGCAAGCAACATGTCCATTAACGACAATGTTTCTTCGGCATCATCAATGGTCAGTTGCACTAAACGTCGAGTATTAGGGTCCATTGTTGTTTCACGTAGCTGCAAAGGGTTCATTTCACCTAGCCCTTTAAATCGAGTGACTTGCACTTTGCCTTTTTTCTTTTCGGCAACTAAACGATCCAAAATCCCGGTTTTTTCTGCTTCATCTAATGCGTAAAAAACCTCTTTACCTATATCAATACGAAACAGTGGCGGCATGGCAATATACACATGACCTTTTTCCACTAACACACGGTAATGCTTCATAAATAATGCACACAATAATGTCGCAATATGCAGTCCGTCGGAGTCAGCATCGGCTAGAATACAAATTTTGCCATAACGCAGCTCCGATATATCTTCGCTGTCTGGGTCGCAACCAATCGCAATCGAAATATTGTGCACTTCTTGCGAGCCTAATACCTGAGATGCGTCGACCTCCCAGGTATTTAAAATCTTACCTCTCAGCGGCATAATCGCCTGAAACTCCCGGTCGCGAGCCTGTTTCGCACTACCACCAGCAGAGTCACCTTCGACTAAAAATAACTCCCCTCGCATTGGGTCTTGGCCACTGCAATCGGTTAACTTACCGGGTAAGGCTGGGCCTGATACCACTTTTTTACGGGCAATTTTTTTAGCCGCTTTTAAGCGGCGCTGAGCATTACTAATACACAACTCTGCCAATTGCTCAGCGAGCTCAGTATTTGAGTTTAACCACAACGAAAACGCATCACGAACAATGCCCGATACAAAGGCAGAGCTTTGACGACTTGAGAGTTTTTCTTTGGTTTGCCCAGCAAATTGTGGGTCTTGCATTTTGATCGACAAAATAAATGCCGCTCGATCCCAAATGTCTTCAGGAGACAACTTGATGCCGCGAGGCACTAAATTACGAAATTCACAAAATTCACGCATGGACTCAAGTAAGCCCTGCCTAAAACCATTTACGTGAGTTCCGCCTAGTGGCGTTGGGATTAAGTTTACGTAGCTTTCATTGAGACTTTCACCGCCTTCAGGTAACCAGGTTATCGCCCAGTCTGCGGCTTCTAATTCACCTTTAAAACTGCCCACAAAAGGCTCTTCTGGCAGCATCAGTGAACCTTTTACTGCTTCTTGCAAGTAATCAGTTAGGCCGCTTTCATAAAACCATTCGTGCACTTCATTGGTGTGTTTGTTGGTAAATTTAATCCGCAAGCCTGGGCACAATACCGCTTTAGCGCGCAGTAAATAAATAAGCTTACTTACCGAAAAATTAGGTGAGTCAAAATAGCTGACATCAGGCCAGAAATGCACTCGAGTACCGGTATTACGGCGGCCACATGTGCCCGTAACATTTAGATCTTCAACTTTAAAGCCGTTCTCAAAGGCCATGTCGTACACTTGAGCATCACGGCGCACCGTAATTTCAACACGCGTAGATAAGGCATTGACAACAGAAATCCCCACACCGTGCAAACCGCCCGAAAACTGATAGTTTTTGTTGGAGAATTTACCACCAGCATGCAGTTTCGTTAAAATTAACTCAACCCCAGGAATGCCTTCTTCAGGGTGAATATCCACCGGCATACCACGACCATCATCAGTGACTTCAAGTGAATTATCAGCATGTAAGATAACGTCGATTTTTGTTGCATGGCCAGCCAACGCCTCATCGACGCTATTATCAATTACTTCTTGCCCTAGGTGGTTTGGTCGGGTGGTATCGGTATACATACCAGGACGGCGCTTTACCGGGTCAAGTCCGTTAAGGACCTCAATCGCATCTGAAGTATATTGGTTGGTCATAGTCCACACATCTGGAGTTAAATGGAGCCAAAGTTAGCTCAAATTAGTCGTTATTTTATAACGCAAAATCGTTACAGCTGAATAAAATTACAAATTTTATCTAATTGTTGTTCGTAGCCGACAAAACTATGGTCGCCATTGGGCTCTAAATGTAATTCGCAGCTATGATATTTATGTAATGCTTGTCGATAATCTAACACTTCGTCACCAGTTTGCAACAGCACCAAAAAACGATCTGGGTGTCGGATAACCTGCGTGTCAAAATGGGCAACGTCTTGTCGGTGTTGTGGCAACACCTGATAATGCTCGTTGGTATAGGGATTATATTGAGGCCCGATAAACTCTTCAAATAATTCGAATGGTTTTACCGCTGGATTGACCAAAACTGCTTTTCCACCATAGGTTTCAGTCAAATAACTGGCAAAATACCCCCCTAAAGATGACCCAATAAAGCGTAATGTTTGCCCTTGTTGCTTTGCCCGTTCGGTAATCTCGCATAATAACGACATAGCCGTATGCGGCGAAGAAGGTAACTGAGGTTGGTGAAAATCAACGTGCGGATAATGCTGGTTAATATACTGAGCTGTTTGCACGGCCTTGTCAGACTGGGGCGAGCTATTAAAACCATGTATATAAAGCAGCATACTTCCTCGCGAGTCGGTTATATCAGTACCCACTCGCTTCATTATCTGGTGAAAAGCGATTCCCTGGTACCCGGTAAACATTAGTACGAATGCTACCATCGCCACTCAACTCCAGCAAACGATAACCGGGTTGCACTGTATCTAAAGCAAAATAAGACGAAAGTGGCTTAAATTGAATACAGGTAGATGGAGTTGCCATTAATGGAATATCACCGTGTGGCCCAGGATGCAATTTATCAACTTGTTGATGCACATGGCCCCACAAAACCCCTTTCACTTGAGGATAGCGACTAGTACGGGCTAAAAAGTCTTCGCCATTGGCCATGCAATGCTGATCAAGCCAGGCGCATTGCATTAAAATTGGATTATGATGCATCACTAATAATACGTGTTTATCAGGATACGCTTTTACTGCAGCATCAATTAACTCAAATTGTTTTTCGCCTAAGTATCCACCCGGCTTACCGCGCACAGTGGAGTCAAGCATCAAGATTAACCAAGGTCCAATATCAATAATCTGTTGACCAAAAACATGATCGCCTTGCATGCGCACAGCCATTAGGCGAGGGTCGTCATGATTACCAGGTAAGTAATGGCACGGTAAATCAAGCGCCTCAATCTTATCAACAAAATGCTGATAAGACTCAGGCGAATAATCTTGGCTGATGTCGCCAGTGGCCAATAAAATGTCGGCTGGGTATTGAGTTGCGCTGAACGTGTTAAGAACGGCTTGGAAGCTTTGTGTGGTATTCACACCGAGCAACTGACCTTCAGGATCGGCAAAAAGATGCGGATCAGTCACTTGGACTAATCGCACAGGTTCACTTTCAGCAACAGAATAATGCACTGTGTCTTTAAGCACTAATGATTCCTAACAGTATAAACAATAAATAAATTACGATTGGCAAGGTATTTTCCTTGCTCCAATTTTTAATAATTCTTCAAGAAATGCATTCACTTGAAATTTTTCATCGCTATGATGCATATGTATATTAGGATAATCATACACTGGCTTTAATCGGTAAATCTGTTGGCTAGTTAACACTTCTGCCAATTGAGCGTCGTGATAAATGCGCACCACGGCTTTTGGAGATTTAAAAAAATGTCCATTTGCTATAGGGCGAGAAATTTCAATCAACTGAGTGTATTTGGTGTTTTCGATAAGATTAACCAGCAAGGTGCCAAACTCGCCTTTAACATGCCAAGGTTCATTAACAGTGAATTGCTCGGGCAACCATTTTAAAATATGTGCGTAATTTCGACCGCAAACAGCCAAAAAAGCACTGACATTCGGTTGATATTTTTGCTTTTTATTGTGGTTAAACTCTGTCACCCAAACGTTCCTATCTGTAAACCTATATGCTAAATCTTTTAAAGTGTGCCGCGGATGGTTTGGTAGTTCAGCATTAACCACTGAATACCTAACACAGTTGAAGCATTGTCTATGCGCCCACTATTAACCCAGTCGTAGGCTTGTTGACGGCTAACCACATGGACACGTATATCTTCATTTTCATGGTCCAACCCATGAATACCGGACGCTTGTGTTGCGTCGACTTGCCCCCAAAACAGAAAAAAGCGCTCGGTAGTCCCACCAGGACTAACTAAATAACTGTTTATAGGGGTTAAACTTTGTAAGCTTAATCCGGCTTCTTCGGCTAATTCACGCGTAGCAACTTGCTCTGGCGATTCGCCGGGCTCAATCATACCTGCCACTAGCTCAAGAAGCCAGATTGATTTAGTACTCGCTAATGCTGGTACACGTATTTGCTCAATTAATACGACTTCGTCACGAATAGGATCATAGGGTAATACCACAACGGCACTACCTCGTTCAAACACTTCACGGGTTACCTCACCGCTCCAGCCGCCTTTGAACAATTTATGTTTAAACTTGTACTCGTCTAACCGAAAAAAACCTTGGTACAACACTTTTTTAGATAACAGCTTAAAATCAGCATCGGCATCAAAAAACGATAAATTTGAAGAGTCAGACATATTTTTCCTTGTCGATAAAATCACGTACTTAAAGGGCATTTTATCAGGTTCATTAGAGATTATTGAACTTTGTGGGTTAAATTGTCTTCGAGATAAAAATCCTCCTTAAAAAGGCAATAACCCCGAGCATAATTAATAACTAAACGACAGGTGGCAAACGTCCACAAAATGCTTTAAAAAAAATAAAATCTGTTACACTTCAAATTTGACTTGAAAATTAAAAAATCAATACTATTTAATGTGCACGGTAGATATAAAAATAGTGCACAATGCTTATAAAGTATTGTGAAGTATTTTTAATATACAGCGCTATGGGCGCCAACAGATTGCAACGTTAAGACGATTTCACTTATCTACCCAGATCTTAACGATATTGCATGACCAAATTAATCAAATTTATAACACCTCTATACATATGAGGCATTGTCTATAAGGGCAGCAAATGAAATTCAAAATTGGTTCATTATACGCAGCATTAGCATTTGCTATAGCGGCACCGGCGGCACAAGCTGACAATTTATTAGAAATTTATCAGCAGGCGTTGACTAGCGACCCTATCGTTTTACAAGCTAAAGCTCAAAGAGATGCGTTATTTGAAAGTATTGAAGAAAATCGCGCACCATTATTGCCTACAATCAGTGCTAGCGTTGGTTATGCTAAATATTGGTATGATCCAAGCAGTTCAAGTAACAGCGAAACAGTGACCAGTGGCATTAGCCTAAGCCAAGTAATATACGATCATAGTGCATGGGTGGGTTTATCATTGGCTGAAATGGCTGCATCGCAAGCTGATTCAACTTATGCATCAACATTACAATCGTTAATTACCCGCGTAACTACCGCCTATTTTGATGTATTAGCCGCTAAAGATAACTACGAGTTCCAGGGTGCTGAAAAAGCAGCGATTGAACGTCAACTTGAGCAAACTAAGCAGCGCTTTGCCGTAGGCTTAACTGCGATTACCGACGTACATGAAGCGCAAGCACAATATGATTTAGCTTCAGCGCTTGAAATTTTAGCCTTAAACACCCTAGACAACAGCTACGAAGCATTGCGTGAAATTACCGGTGTTGATCACCAGTCAATTGACGTATTAGACACTAATCGCTTTTCTGCCGGCACTCCAACCCCAGCATCATCAGCTGATTGGTTGAAAATGGCAGAAAATAGCAGCATTGACTTAATGACTCAGCGTATTGCAAAAGATATTGCCAACGAGACAATTAGCTTATACAAAGCAGGTCACATGCCATCATTAAGCTTAAGTGCAGGTTACGACAATACTGCTGTTCTTAATCCTGGCCCTGATTACGACACCACCTCTGTTGGGGTAACACTAAGTGTGCCAATTTTTGAAGGTTTTGCAGTGACTTCACAAGTTAAGCAAGCACAATTTGCTTATGTTGAAGCCAGTGAAAAACTAGAACAAACGCACCGTAGTGTCACTAAAAATGTCCGTAAGAACTTCAACAACGTGACCGCATCGATTAGCTCTATCAGAGCATATGAGCAATCTGTTGTTTCATCAGAGAGTGCGCTAAAAGCCACTCAAGCGGGATTTGAAGTGGGTACTCGTACCATCGTTGATGTACTCGATAGCACAAGTACCTTATACGATTCAAAGCGTCAGTTGTCTGAAGCGCGTTATGGCTACATTAACTCAATCCTAGCGCTTAAACAGGCCGCTGGAACATTGAGCGAAGACGACATTATTTCGATTAACAACGGACTGATCACAGAGTAATCTTCGTGTAACGTCATAAATGCAACACATAAAAAAACCGCCAGTTGGCGGTTTTTATTGTTGTCATTTCAACTTAAAAACGTAATTCAATACCGGCAAAAGCACCTTTAAACTGAGTGTTTTGCGACACACCTGAAAAGTGACTCACATCAAAATTAAAATCACGATAGCCGACACGCACTAGGGTATCAACAGCTAAGCTTTCAAACTGCCAACCTAAACCCACACTGTAGTCATACACGTTTGATTCATCAACGCCTAGCAGTACGTCAGCAAAGCCAAATAAGCCTAACCCAACCATACCAACTTGCGCGTTGGCATAACCCATGATGATCCCACTGTCGATATCAACTTCTTCTGGGTGACCCGCATCAGACACGCGAATTGAGCCGTCCATTTGCTTGTATGCCGCACCTAAATCAACTGACACCAGGTCGTTGTCTAAAATTTCATAATACAACACAAAGTCAGTATTATTGAGATTGTTTGTAACAGAAACATCACCACTGAATGCATTATCATTAAAGGTAAAATCAACATTAGACAACCCAGCACTCGATTCTAAACGGTTTTCACGAATTTTTAGATTAGGCAAAAACGGCAGCGGATGCTCAACCGCAATCCAAACACTGCCTTGTGAACCATCATCATCAAAATTGTGGCTCACGCCTGAGTCATCATTAAATGAATTTGTTGTATCGGCGAGCCAATAATCAGCGCCTACTTTAAAACCCACAACAGTTGCCGCATGAGCTGATGACATGCTTAATAAACCCACTACAGCGGTGGCAAGAAGAGTCTTTTTCATCATTATCCTTGGGAAAGTAAGTTAGTTAAATCAATTACCGCAGCATTAGCACGCGATATATAGTTAGCCATCACTAATGAGTGATTAGCCACTAAACCAAAACCGTTGCCGTTAAGCACGATAGGGCTCCAAACTGTTTGTTGAGTGGCCTCAAGCTCACGAATAATTTGACGCAAGCTCACTTCTGCATTTTTCTTTTCTAATACATCAGCAAAATCAACTTCAATGGCGCGCATAAAGTTCAACAATGCCCAAGCAGAACCGCGGCTTTCATAAAACACGTCATCAATTTTCCACCAGCTGGTTTTAATTTCACTACTTGATAAACCAGGTGTTGACTGACGCGCTGCAATGTCACCGGCTAAATCGGTGTTTAAACGCTCTTGGCCAACACTAGCAGATAAACGCTGTGACATACTACCTAAACGCTTTTGAACTTCTTTAAGCCACTCATTTAAGTTATCAGCACGGGCATAGAATTGTGCATTATTGTTGTTAGCGTCGCTAATTTTAGCACGATAAAGTTTCAGTAATTTGATCGCTTCGCGATATTCGCCTTCAGCACTTGGTACTAACCAACTGGTGTTTTCAATATTTAACTTAGAATGCGCAGCAAGTAAGTCATTATCAGCAGTAGATTGCGACTGTGAGCGACTGAACTCTTTACGCATAATTAAGGCTAAATCGCGCACTTGCTCTAACGCCCCAAACTCAAAGGCAGGCATGTTATCCATCATTAATGAAGGTGGCATAACATCATTTGATAACCATCCACCGGGTTTATCGAGCAGGGTTTCCATGGTCAAAATTAATGAACTGGTGGTGCTATAACCAATAATTTTTTTGGAGTTATCGGTTTGCGCAGAAACAGGCTTTATTGGGTCTGGCTCAATACTCCACCACACACTAATAATATAAAGCACTAAAAAAAGTACCCCAACCACGCCTAAAATTTTATTCCTAGTAACTTGCATCAATATCACTCCTTAATGATGGTGATGATGGTCTGCTTGTTCGCCGTCTTGAGAGACTGGCTGTTTTAAGACAGGCAACTCAATCATAAGTTGCTGACCATCTTCAAAAATTAACTCTAAAGGTACTTTATCATCAACCACTAATGGCGCGGTTAAAGACAATAACATGACATGGTCACCTGTCGGTTGCAGAGTCAATTTTCCGTGTGACGGAATTGAAAACCCTGCAACTTGACGCATTTTAACCATGCCGTTTTCTTCAATTATCGTGTGTAACTGCGCTTCTTTCGCTATGGCAGTGTTAACCTCAACGAGTGTAACTGCATGAGCAGTATGATTTTCTAACGTAAAATAAGCCGCAGTATTAGGCACACTCGCTGGCATCGCTCTGACATAACCGTCAACTAAAATAACGTTTGCCGTTGCCGCGAATGATAACGATGATAACACTAAAAAGTTAAACAGGTGTTTGAATATTGCTTTCAATGTCTTAAACTCCATGTAAACCACTCGCATTCACTATAGGAAGTTACGAATGAGTCATATTCAGGTAAGAGATGATCAAGGCGTACGTATCATCAGTTTTAATCGTCCAGAAAAGCGCAATGCTTTTAATCTAGAAATGTATCAACAACTCACAGAATACCTGATCCAAGGTGAAGCCGACAATGACATTCGTGCCTTTATGTTTCATGGTACTGACGACTGCTTTACCTCTGGCAATGATATCGTAGACTTTTTACAAAGTGGCGCACTAGATGATAATCACCCAACGGTTAAATTCTTGTTTTGTTTATTAGATCTAAAAAAACCTGTGGTAGCAGCCGTAACGGGGGCTGCGGTAGGGATTGGCACAACCTTACTGCTCCATTGCGACTTGGTTTATGCCGACAATAAAGCCAAATTCCAAATGCCTTTTGTCAATTTAGCCTTAGTACCTGAAGCGGCTTCAAGCATATTGTTGCCGTCTATTGTTGGCCAACAAAAAGCTGCCGAGTTGATATTATTAGGTAATGCTTTTGATGCTGAGACTGCTGCGCAGTTAAATTTGATTAATCGTGTGGTTGCCCCAGATGAACTTATTAGCTTCAGTCTAGCGCAAGCAAAAAAATTGGCGGCTCAGCCACCTTTGTCTATGCAAGCATCAAAACAACTATTACGTCATAATCAGGCTCAAGTTAAAGCCCAAATGAAATTAGAACTGGTTCAATTTGCCAAGCGTTTACAAAGTGATGAAGCGAAACAACGTTTTAAGGCTTTTTTAAACAAATAGTCATCAGCTTTATATATTAGTCGCGGGGGCTTATTACCCCGCTCACCCCATGAGTTGACGACAGGATGAGCATTAAAAGCGTGAAGTTTTTTGGCTCATCACAACGGCAACAATAAAATACGCCGCTAAACTGATACTCGGGTTAGTCACCACTAAGCCAATGGTAACAATACGCGTCCACAACAACGACCAACCGTATTGCTTGGCTAAGTTAGCCGATACACCACATATAATCCGAGCTTCATCTTGTAAGCGATTGATTAAACGATTCATATTTTGTTCTCCTGTAATGTGTAACCATCTAAATAATCAGGGCAACCGCATGAGTGTTTATTAATTAGCCACATCACTGAATCCGGCATTTAATACTGCTTCTAAGTATGCTGTTTTCATCCAGGCTCGTTTTTGTTTAGCTGGTATGCTTCCCTTTGAAGGT
>NZ_BMQV01000046.1 GCF_014648295.1 Shewanella saliphila | reverse complement strand
TATAACGATATCGTGGAGCAGTGTTGTAAAGCCTGGAATATATTTATTCAGTGCAAGGATAGGGTAAAAAGTTTGTGTACACGAGACTGGGCTAATATGGGCAAAGTCTAATGCGGATTGGTATAACTTTAGCCTTTCCTTAACAACAAACTCAAATTTCAGACGTAAAAAAGCCCCGACTGATGTCGAGGCTTTTTCACACCATACTTACGTATGTAATTTCTTACTATAAATAATGGTACCCGAGGCCGGACTTGAACCGGCACGCTTATTCAGCGAGGGATTTTAAATCCCTTGTGTCTACCGATTCCACCACTCGGGCAAAGTGTGTTTTAACCGTTACTCATTGTAACCATTAAAAGCAATTTGTGGAGGCGCGACCCGGAGTCGAACCGAGATCGACGGATTTGCAATCCGCAGCATAGCCATTCTGCCATCGCGCCATCTTTAACCAAATTCAAATCCATCGGATAAGATAAGAAATTGGAGCGACATATCGGGTTCGAACCGATGACCTATACCTTGGCAAGGTATCGCTCTACCAACTGAGCTAATGTCGCGTAAATCGTGATTGTTAACATATCACCCTAAGGCTTGCTGCTGACTCATCACTTGTCTACGGGGAGGCATTCTACCGAATTAACCTCGTGTGTCAATTATTGATTTAAGCAATTTTGACTGTTTGCGCACTAAATAAACTTATTGAACTAATATTATGCTATTCAGCGGTTAAATCTTTCCAAGCTGCTGAAATATAACTCATCATCGACCAAAATGTTAACGCTGCGGCAATATAAAACAACGCAAAAGACAGGTCGGTTAATAATGGGGTTGGTTTCCAAATCAAACCAACAATGGCAGCCATCTGTGCTGCGGTTTTGTATTTACCTATCCAAGACACAGCCACTACGCCGCGTTTGCCTATTTCTGCCATCCATTCACGTAAAGCTGAAATCACAATCTCACGGCCAATCATAAACAACGACGCTAAGGTTAAATACATATTGTCATTTTGCTGAACCAGTAACACTAATGCTGTCGACACCATGACTTTATCTGCCACGGGATCTAAAAATGCACCAAAGCGGGTTAATTGCCCTAATTTACGGGCAGCATAACCATCTAACCAATCGGTTAGCGCAGCAAGCCAAAAAATAAATGCGGCTAAAAACGGTGCCCATGTGTAAGGTAAGTAAAAAATTACTACAAATACGGGTAATAGAGCAATACGAAATAGTGTCAGTGCAATAGGTACATTAAACGGCATAAAAAAACCAATTTGTCAGAAGCAGCGCCAATCTTGCCTTAATTTTAGCCCCCTCGCAATGCATCGTGAATTGTTTGTGCCATTTCTAGGCTAATTCCTGGCACTTTAGCCAATTCAGCAATACTTGCGCCTTTGACTTCTTGTATTCCGCCAAGATGTTGCAATAGGGCTTTACGCCTTTTAGGGCCTACACCGGCGATAGATTCGAGCGTTGAAGTATTACGTGTTTTTTGGCGTTTGTTACGGTGGCCAGTAATCGCAAAGCGATGTGATTCATCTCGAATATGTAAAATCAGATGAAATGCAGGCGAGTCGCTTGGGATTTCAAACGTTTGTTCGCTGCCGCCTACGGTAAAGGTTTCTAAACCGGCTTTACGCCCTTCGCCTTTGGTTACACAGATTAACAGAGGCGGGTTATCGATATGAGTGCACTTTTCATCCACAATGGTTTGCGCCACTCTAAGCTGGCCAATACCACCATCAATAAACAGTAAGTCAGGCACTTTGCCATTATTGTCTATTTTATCAAAACGGCGGCTAATGGCTTGTTCCATTGCTGCATAATCATCACCGCCAGTAATGCCGGTAATATTGTAGCGCCGGTAATCAGCCTTATGTGGCCCTTCGCGATTAAACACCACACAAGAGGCTACCGTGCTCTCGCCCATGGTATGGCTGATATCAAAACATTCCATGCGCTTAATCGGTTCGTTAAGCTCCAGCGCCTCTTCCAATAATTGAAAGCGTTGTTCAACGGTATTTTTGTGCGATAACCGAGTCGCGACGGCGTTGCTGGCATTGGTCATGGCTAAGCGTAAAAAATTCGCTCTATCGCCACGCACTTGGGTTTTAAGCTCAAACTTTTTATCAAGGGCATGCTCAATCGATGCCTCAAGCTCTTTTATTCCATCAAACGAATGGCTTAAGATAACCTCTTTAGGAATAGTGCGTTGAATGTCGGCGTTGAGGTAAAATTGCCCTAAGAACGATGACAGTACTTCTTCAATGTCGGTCTCTGCAGGCACCGAAGGATAATAACTGCGGCTGCCAAAGATTTTACCGTCACGAATAAATAATAAGTGAAAGCATGCAATACCCGATGCATAGTCCACCCCGATAACGTCCATATCGCCTTTGTGGTTAGACACTTCTTGTTGCTCAGCCACGCGCCTAAGGGCGGTAATTTGATCGCGGTATTGCGCAGCTTGCTCATAGTGCATATCAATTGCAGCCACTTCCATTTTGGCCACCAGCTGGCTAATAACCTGCTTGTCTTTGCCACGCAAAAACAACCCTGCCAGTTTAACTTGTTCGCTGTATTCTTCATCGCTGACAATACCAACACAAGGTGCGCTACAGCGGTCTAGTTGATACTGCAAACAAGGGCGAGAGCGCGATTTGTAATATAGGTCATCACACTGGCGGATTGGAAACAGCTTTTGCATTAAGTGCAAGCTTTCGCGAACTGCGCCGCCGTTAGGATAAGGCCCAAAGTAGTGGCCTTTTTCGCGCTTTGGCCCTCGATGATAAGCCAATCTTGGGTGTTTATGACCACTGAGTAAAATATATGGATAAGACTTATCATCGCGCAGTAGTACATTATATTTGGGCATGTACTGCTTGATGTAATCGTTTTCGAGCAACAATGCATCGGTTTCGCTATGCGTCACTGTCACATCGATATGATCAATATGCGACACTAATGCCTGCGTTTTTACACTGGGAATATTGCTGCGAAAGTAAGAGCTGAGGCGTTTTTTGAGGTCTTTGGCTTTACCAACATAAATGACTTGTTGGCGTATATCGTACATTCGATATACACCCGGGGCGTTGGTGACATTTTTTAAAAAAGATTTGGCATTAAAACCATTAGACATGATTAAAGCTACTTAATGCGTTACGCGGGATATTCCCAACTAAAATGAACCTGTATCGAGCATTTTGTAACGAATAGCTAAACGGGTCAACTCAACATCGCCGCCAATGCCTAATTTAGCAAATAAGCGATAGCGGTAGCTGTTAACCGTTTTTGGGCTTAAGTTAAGCTTTTCAGAAATATCGTTAACTTTTTCGCCGTTGGTAATCATTAACATTATCTGTAGTTCGCGCTCAGACAAGGTGCTAAATGGGTTTTCGTCAGAATGATTAAACTGGCTAAGTGCCATTTGCTGGGCGATTTCAGGCGACAAATAACGTTGACCACGTGCCACCTGGGTTATTGCACGTAACACTTCTGGCGAGGTTGAGCCTTTGGTTAAATAACCAGACGCACCCGCTTGCATAACCTTAGTTGGAAATGGATCTTCGGTTTGTACTGTTAAAACAATGATTTTAGCTTCGGGTTGATAACGTAAAATTTTACGGGTTGCTTCTAAGCCACCCATACCCGGCATGTTCATGTCCATCAAAATAACATCAGCTTCATTCTGACGAGACCATTGAACAGCCGTTTCACCGTCGGGTGCTTCGCCCACGACTTTGATACCACGTTCGTCTTCCAGAATACGACGGATCCCCGTTCTCACGAGTTCATGATCGTCAACTAAATATACAGATATCACGTTAACCCACCTATTATTATGCGTTATTCTTTTAAATTCTTTTAGGGCCGTTTTATATACAAAACATTTATATGCAAGCTGTTGGCAAAAGTAAGTCCAATAAAACTGCATATGTAAAGCGTTTCAATAAGCTGACTGAATTTAGCATCTTTACATTTACTTACACAAGCAAAGTCACCCACTAACGTGAGGAGTGCATACAAAACAGACGATTATGTTATCCCAGATACATTGAGCTTGAGCGAATATTTAACTACTCGCCCTGAATTGTAACAATAATTGTTCGCGAGGACGCACTATCACGATGCTCGCATAAGTATAGTCCCTGCCAAGTACCCAGATTTAACCGTCCGGCCGTAATTGGAATCGTTTGGCTAGCACCAATCAGCGTTGATTTAATGTGCGCAGGCATGTCATCCGGGCCTTCATAAGTGTGCTTAAAATAAGGTGCGCCTTCTGGCGCAAGCACATTAAAATGACGCTCCATATCTCCCCTTACCGTGGGATCAGCATTTTCATTGAGCGTTAGCGAGGCCGATGTGTGTTGAATAAACACCTGTATTAAGCCCACTTCAATGTTGTTTAGCTGGGGAATGTGCTTAGTGACTTCATCAGTAATTAAATGAAATCCGCGTCTTTTTGGCGCCAATGTAATTGATTTTTGAATCCACATCGATTGCGTTAAACCTTTAACTTTAAGCAGCTTAAGCTTTAATCCTTGGTCATTGTATCAATGTTAATCGCCTTCATTAACATTAAACCAAACTTTGAGCGCTGTAACATTTATGCTTCAATATACCTTTAAAGCACGTTCGAGTAATTTAACTTAGAGCATACACTCAAGTGAACAGACTCGATATAACAATAAGTGTTAAATAAGTCGGTATAAGTGTCAATTTGAATATACTTAATAACCCTTCTCAAAACACAAATTTAATATAACCGAATGTATTTAAATGCTTTTAATTTAAAACCCTTCATATTATTCAAATAAACAACGTCATAGTGAGAACACAGTTAACGCCAAAATTTACAAGGGATTTACCGCCTGTAACCCAGTCAATACCAACGTACACACCACAAACATAAAACCCAATCGCTTACCAACCGTCACTTAACATAAACGGCTTAACATAAACGGCTTAACATTTTATTCATGGAAAGAGTAAATGCTTGCGCATACCGTTTTCAATTATTGTTCGGCCAACTAAAAGGATAAAAACATCTGCCAAATGGTCATTTTCCGCCAATATACCTGCCTAAAAGCATTTCCCCCACAAACAGTTTTACCGTTAATCATTATAGTTTTCAACAATGAGATTTGCTTCACAAAATTAGCTACAACAAAGACTTAGTATCAAGTTATTGCGTTTATTCTACTTAAGAGCTTGCTCACATAAGCCGTTATTTCCTTCATATAAAGATGTCTTCTCACATCTAAGGATACTGCAATGAAGAGTACTGATATCCGTGTTATTCCTGGCTTCATTTCAATCGCGATAATTTTGATTCTTTGGTTTATCGTAGCGCCACCGGAGGGCGTATCAGCCAATGCATGGCATTTACTGGCGCTATTTGTTGGTACTGTTGTCGCCATTATTGGTAAAGCCATGCCAATTGGGGCGATTGCGGTGTTAGCCATTACTTTGGTCGCGTTGACCGGCGTTACCAATGACAAACCTTCAGAGGCAATTAAAGATGCATTAAGCGGTTTTTCTAACTCATTAATTTGGTTGATTGGTATTGCGATTATTATCTCGCGTGGGTTAGCAAAAACCGGTCTTGGTAATCGTATCGGCTATTACTTTATCTCCTTGTTTGGCCGAAAAACCATTGGTATAGGCTATGCGCTTGCGTTGTCCGAGTTAGTTATCGCTCCCGTTACGCCAAGTAATACAGCCCGTGGTGGTGGGGTGATTCATCCGATAATGAAATCTATTGCTTCGAGCTTTGGCTCATCACCAGAACAAGGCACATCAAGAAAAATTGGCCATTACCTCGCCCTAGTGAATTATCACACCAATCCGATAACCTCGGCGATGTTCATTACCGCCACAGCGCCTAACCCATTAATCGTTAAATTAATTGCCGATGCTACGGGCGCAGAGATTAGTATCACCTGGGGCACCTGGGCACTGGCCGCTTTATTGCCCGGCTTATTGTGTATTGCGCTGATGCCGTTAATTATTTACGCGATTTACCCGCCGGAAATTAAACGCACTCCAGACGCCAGCGTGTTTGCTAAAGATAAACTGACTGACATGGGGCCAATGTCTTACGCTGAAAAAGTCATGATCAGTGTATTTGGCTTGTTATTGGTTTTATGGGCTGGCGTGCCTGCCATGATTTTAGGCTCAGCCTTTGCGGTCAATACCACTGCGGTTGCGTTCTTAGGGTTATCGATTTTGTTAATCAGCGGCGTACTCAGCTGGGAAGATGTGCTTAAAGAAAAAGCCGCCTGGGACACAGTAGTCTGGTTCTCAGCACTGGTGATGATGGCGACCTTTTTAAATAAACTCGGTTTAGTGGCTTGGTTTTCAGGAGTTGTTGAAAGCAATATTGCCCAGTTGGGAGTTGGCTGGATGGTGTCGGTCATCATTCTGGTAGTAGTTTACTTCTACGCGCATTATTTCTTTGCCAGCACAACCGCACACATTACTGCGATGTTTGCCGCATTTTTTGCTGCAGGTATCGCATTAGGAGCCCCACCTTTATACCTAGGTTTACTGCTTGCCGGGGCATCGTCATTAATGATGTCATTAACCCATTATGCCACCGGCACCTCTCCCATTATTTTTGGGTCAGGCTATGTCTCAATGGAAAACTGGTGGTTTATGGGCTTTATTATGAGTGTAGTTAACTTAACCATTTGGGGCGTGGTTGGCGGACTTTGGTGGAAGGCACTTGGCTTTTGGTAAACGTATCGCAATCAATTGGCTGCTTGTTATAGATTAACGCTGACAAACGCCCTAGGCGACTTGTCAGCGTTATTGTTTATTCTATTATCTATTTCCAATTACTCTGTCTTAAACTGCTTAACGTTTAGCTCTAAGGTTTGTGCAAGATCTTCTAATTGATGGCTCGCCGCGGTAATTTTGCTCGCCTCTTGTTGAGCTAACAATGCTGAGCTGGTGATTTCAACAAAGTTTTGATTAATCTCTGCCGCTACAACCGATTGCTGCTCTGCTGCAGTCGCAATTTGGGTATTCATGTCACTGATTTTAATCACCGACACATTGATGGCCGTTAACGACTCTCCGGCACGTTTAGCTTGTTGAACACTGCTAGTAGCTTGCTGTTGCCCTTCATCCATCACGGTAACAGCTTTGGCTGAACTGGTGCTCATGCTTTCTATCACTGCTTGAATTTGTCGAGTTGACTCTTGGGTGCGCTGGGCAAGGTTACGTACTTCATCTGCAACCACGGCAAAGCCACGGCCTTGTTCACCTGCTCGCGCGGCTTCAATAGCAGCATTTAAAGCCAGTAAGTTTGTTTGCTCTGCAATGCCTTGAATAACATCTAATACGGTGCCGATTTCTTTGCTGTCTTGTGACAATAAATCAATAATATCGGCAGCCTCACTGACTTTAGCAGCAAGTGCATCAATGTCGTTTTGCGTTTGAGTCACCTCAAGCTGACCAGCGTTAAACTCATTGGTTGCCGTTTGCGATAGTAAAGCGGCATCATTGGTGTGGTTGGCCACTTCGTTAACCGTGCTCGACATTTGGTTAATAGCAGCTGCACCATTGTCTGTTGCGAGCTTTTGGTTGTTGATAAGGTGTTCGTTTTGTTGTGCGGTTTGATACAGTGCTTTAGATGCAGCAAGCAACTTGTTAGCGGTAAGTATCGAGTTTTGCGTAATTTCTGTCAAATTAACGCTTAAATCTTGCACGGCACTTAAAATACTGTGTGAAGAGTCCACCTGTAATTTTACCGTAAGGTCGCCCGCGGCAATTTGTTGTATCACATCTGCGGCATACTCAGGCTCACCACCAATAATATTTTTTAAGCGTTTTACCGAACTCAACGCAACCACTGTACCAATCAATAAAGCAATAGCAGTAACGATTAGCATCACCGACTGAAAACTGGTGGTTTGCTCACGTGCGGTAGACACTTCTAACTGAATTTGGGTTTCTTGATAATCAATTAAGTTATTAATTCTTTTAAGCCATTCACTGTACAAAGGTGAAACGGTGGTTAATAAATGCTGCTCTGCTTCAGTTTGACGAGCACTGTTGATCATCTCAAGCAAGGTAGCGGTTGCATTTAATGTGGTTACCTCAATATCTTGAATAGCTTGCAATAGCCTGACTTCTTCGTTGCTATGTTGCAAATTGGCATACATGTTATCCAAGGTTTTTGCTGCTGTTTGATAAAATCCATTAAGACGAATGATGTCATTTTGATGCTGTTGAGAACGCGCCGGGTCATTCACTAATACTGCATCTCGAATCGAAATAGCACGGTCATGCACACTGCCTCTAAAATTAATGGCTT
Organism: Shewanella saliphila; assembly: GCF_014648295.1. Classification (GTDB taxonomy): domain Bacteria; phylum Pseudomonadota; class Gammaproteobacteria; order Enterobacterales; family Shewanellaceae; genus Shewanella; species Shewanella saliphila. The sequence continues at coordinate 26,433 of NZ_BMQV01000046.1, read as the reverse complement.
GGCGCTGCTCCAATGCTGTTTGCTCCGACAATTGGGTTAAATTGTTGTCTGCAACACTGATTTTAAACAAACCAAACAAGGTAATACCAACCATGATGACCAGTAAACTTGCAAAGCCAAAATACAGGCGGCTTATTATTCTCATTATTAAAACCTTATATGTGATTGAGTATGTTAGATACTCTGCGCTAAATGACTAAAGCGTAAGTAAAATATTTATTTGACCGTTAAATTACCACAGCAAGTTAATTAACGTTTTGCTCGAAATACAACCATAAGAACGCCATATCAATGCTTAACGCTATAATGTAACAGATGTTCAAAAAAGACCAAAACTCTCGCAGACAAAGACCGAAGAAATCGCTAAATAATTTCAACGATTTCAAGTTACCAATACAAAGAGCCAAAATCTGCATGTTTTATACGAGTACAACAATCAGTTAGCTCACGATAGTAAAGCAAAATCGTTGTTATCGGTTAAGTGAGCATGCCTTAAACTGCGCTCAATATACCTATGTCGTAATTGGAAATACCTGTTGTCAAAATGGCAACTCGTGTATCTCATACGTTCACTTTATCCTTAGCTAACTAACCTGAGCTCGGGATAACTAATAAGTGAAGATATGATGACTCGATTTATACTCTGTAGCTTTGCGCTCGTTCTGCTCTATCCAACGGCAATCGATCTCTATTTAGTCGGCTTGCCTCAAATAGCCAAAGACTTAGGCGCGAGTGAATCACAACTGCATATTGCCTTTTCTGTATATTTAGCTGGCATGGCGACGACCATGCTGTTTGCCGGTAAATTAGCTGACAAAATTGGCAGAAAACCTATCGCCATTGCTGGGGCGATTATTTTTACCCTCGCCTCAACCATGGGAAGTATAGTCGATAACAGCCAAACCTTTTTGATAGTCCGTTTTATTCAAGGCATTGGCGCTGGGTGTTGTTACGTGGTCGCCTTTGCTATTTTACGCGATACATTAGACGACGAGCGGCGGGCAAAGGTGTTATCCATGGTCAATGGTATTACCTGTATTATGCCGGTCATTGCCCCTGTGATAGGCCACTTGATTATGCTTCGTTATCCTTGGTCAAGCTTGTTTATCACCATGGCGGGGATGGGAGTATTGGTGTGTTTGCTATCTGTGTTTGTGTTACAAGAAACCCACAATAAAACGCTAATGCCATCGGCTGGACACTCACACAAATCGGCACCCACAACAGATGCGCAAATAGCCGCGACAGAATCTTTTTATGAGCGATTTTTCTTAAGCAGATTACTCATTAGTGCCATTGCCGTAACCGCAATTTTGACTTTTGTAAATACATCTCCGATGTTAATCATGAATACCATGGGTTTTAGCCGCGGCGAATACTCAACCACCATGGCCTTAACTGCACTGGTGAGTATGTTAACCTCGTTTGCAATGCCATTTGCGTTGTCTTTTTTCCACCAGCGCAGCTTAATGATTGTCTCTCAAGGATTATTTGTCACTGCTGCAATCATACTTGGGGTAACGCAATTAGCGCCGAACTATCAATTACTGAGCTTATTCGGTTTTAGTCTTATTTGTGTCAGTTTTTCTATTGGCTTTGGTGTGGTGATGAGCCAAGCATTAAGCCCATACCGCTTTAGGGCCGGCGTGGCCAGTTCAATACTGGGTGTTGTTCAGGTTTGCAGTTCAGCATTATTTATTTGGTTGCTGGGTTTGTTAGGGGTAAGTGCATTGAATATGCTGATATTAATCTTGCTTATTGGTGGTGTTATTAGCATGGTTTTAATACTATTAATCCCTTCACCACTGCAGAGTGACACCCATGAACAAATCGTTAGCACGTCTTGATCTCAACCTGCTTATTATTTTGCAGTTACTGTTGCAAGAATTGAGTGTGTCTAAAGCAGCCAAAAAGCTCAATGTGACACCTTCAACGGTGAGCAAATCACTGAGCAAATTAAGAGAGTGGTTTGACGACCCGCTGTTTGTTAAAACGCCCCATGGATTTAGCCCAACCTCGCTGGCCATTAGCATGGAGCAAGAGTTAGCCGATTGGCTGCAATTAAGCAGTCAACTATTAGCAAAACGTGGTGATGAAATCCCCAATGGTATTCGCTTTAACCTTGCGATGGAATCACCGCTCTTACTGACCATGTTTAATCAGTTAAGCCAACAGATTTACCACAAATACCCTGATGCTAAAGTCAAAGTGCATAACTGGGATTACGACTCCATTGAAGCCATTATCCGAGGCGAAGTTGATATTGGCTTTACTGGACGCGAAAGTCACCCCAGATCAAAAGAGTCAATTGAACTGCTGCCCTACTTTATTAATTATGAAGTGTTATTTATCGATCTTCCGGTGGTTTATCTGCATAAAGATCACCCTGCGTTACAAGAAGAGTGGAATATTTCGACCTTTGTAAAGTACCCGCAAATCAATATCACCTGGGAAAAATGTGACACCTGGGCATTAGATGAAGTGTTAATTGAAATGGGTCTACAACGTAGTATTGAACTCACCATGGCTACCTTTGAGCAATCGTTATTTATGACCGCTCAACCCGGCCACGAGATGATCACAACAGCGCCGCAATATTGCCAACATTACTGTCACAAAGTGCACCCCGACTTAGTGTGTTTACCCATCCCTGTCGACAGCACGTTTCAAGCAAAACTGATGATCCCCTTCACCCTCATTTGGCATAAACGTAATAATCAAAACCCTAAAATATCCTGGTTAAGAAACGCCATTAAAAGCTTATATAGCGATCTCAACACAGCAGTAACGCACAGATAAACCATACCAACCACACGCTAACAAGTGTAATAGTAAGGCATACCTATAAGCTATCGATAACCAACAGATACCAACTGCTAAAGTTAAAAAATCAGGCGTTAACAACTAAGGCTTCACAATGATGCCTTTTTCTGGTGCTAAAACCCCGTTACATACATCAGCGTAAACCCCTGTCATTTGTTCAATGCCATCTATCGTAGTAAACGCTAACCAACTGGCACTGCGCTGCATACTTTTTGCCATAAAACTCATGGATTGGCGCTCAAACTCTTTTGCGCCCCATTGGGTAATGCGCTTTTGAATATGCCCTGGCGCAAAAAACATTTCGCTGTCGGTATGGGTAAATGGCGAGGAGAACGAAGCCGAATCCCAATGCGTTAGTCCAACTTGCAAGCAATAAGTTAAATTTTTGCCCATATACTGTTCTATTGCTTTTAATTGTTCAGCATTTCCCGCCATATCAAAACAAAAAAATCGAGCCACCCATTTTTTGTACAAGTAACGACATAATTGTATACAGGTTTGATGGTCAATAGATTTGATGATTTTTTTGAGTGCTCCGACAACATCAATGTTACCGGTCATTATTTGAGTAAAAATGCTTCTGCTCTGTCACGAGTCAGTAAGGAGACTTTTACGTCAAAGGGAAAGCCCTTGTCGCGTAAATATTTGGCTAAACAGAACCGTGTGAAGTATACGTTGTTGGGTGCTCTGCTCATGTAAAAAACGGATACATTGTCTGAGTCAATCCTTATGGAGAGCCCCTCAAACGCCAAAAACAAAAAAAGCCGTTGATAATCAACGGCTTTTTTGTATTTAATGTGGCGGAGGGATAGGGATTTGAACCCTAGAACGGGATAAACCGTTGCCGGTTTTCAAGACCGGTGCATTCGACCACTCTGCCATCCCTCCGAACGGCGTGAATAATATAAGTAACTCGTTTGCTTGTAAACCATAAATTTAAAAAATATGCCCAAATGTATAGCATTTAATCGCCCTGTTTTAATTTTGTGCATTGAGTACACCAACAAGTGGCTTTTTTGAGTCCAGACATCAGCAATTACAAGGCGTACATAATTGTACTCTCTCGTAAATGTGCTGAGGCTTTTGTTACGCTTTATGCTAATATCGAATGATTATTATTTGTTGTCATGGCCAAATTATCACTATATGAATCCAACGTTACTGCCTAGTGCCAAACTTGCCCCTCAATATCATTTACCAGAAACTGCGACATCGACTGATTTTTTAAGTCATTTACTGCTTGGTCAAGAACGCGCTGTAGATGCATTTAAATTAATGACCAAAATCGATTCGCAGCATTTGTTTCTTGGTGACTACTCTGGTGTTGATAGACCTTTATTTATCAAGGCATTAGTGTCTCAGGCTGATACGCCGTCTAATAATTACTTAGTCGCGACAAAAAAATTGTCTGACGATGCTGAGATACAGTTTAAATGGCAGTCGGTATTGCCGCCGCAAAACGTGGGGATTATAGCTAAACAAGAGTCATTGTCTTGTTATTTACAGGGCACCATTCGCCGGGCTGATTTATTAGGCCGAATGATAAAAACTGACAAAGCCAGTGTGTATAAGCCTGGTGCGTTGGCGTCAAATCATATGGTGTTTATATGTTTAGAGTCTATTTGGCAACGTGAGAACCTGTGGGATTTGTTAATGCAAATCCTGCATGACGGTTACTATCGCATTAATAGTGAACTTGCCCCTATTCCGGTTAATTGTAAAATAATCTTAGTGGGCTCGGGATTGTCATACAGTCAGCTGCGGCTTGAAGATCGCAAGTTTAGCCGTCACTTCCCATTACTGGCTGAAATGAGTAACGAAGTTGATTTAACTCAGCACCCTGAGTCGGCTTACGTGCAATGGCTCAATGTATTAGCCAAAGATGAATCTGCAGAATTAGACGCATCGAGCTTGTTACCTTTATTTTGGTATAGCTCTCGACTTGTGGAGCATCAGCAACGATTAAGTTTGAGTATGCTTGAAATTAAGCAATTGTTAGCTCAAGCCAAAGCGTATGCTGGTAAGTCGTTATTGAATGGAGCAGTAATTGCTAAAGCGCTGGAGAAGCTTAAGTTTCGTCATAATAGCTCTGAATTATATTCTGCACAGAGTTTTGATGACAATTTCATAAATCTGCCAACTAAAGGTGCTATGGTGGGTCAAATTAATGGCCTAACGGTCATTGATACGGGTGATTACACTTATGGTGAGCCTGCCCGTATTACCACATCTGTCCACTATGGCGACGGTGAAGTGGCCGACATTGAACGAAAATCGGAATTGGGCGGTAATATCCATACTAAAGGTATGATGATTTTATCGGCGTGTTTATATCGTATTTTTGGCCGCGATGCTCCGCTACACCTCAATGCTAACATTGTGTTTGAACAGTCATACCAAGAAATTGATGGTGACAGTGCGTCATTAGCGGAGTATTGCTGTTTAATGTCCGCCATTGCCGAACAACCTATTGTACAAAGTTTAGCCGTAACAGGTGCGTTAGATCAGTTTGGCAATGTACAAGCGATTGGCGGCGTGAATGAAAAGATTGAAGGATTTTATACCTTATGCCAACGCCGAGGTCTTACGGGTGAGCAAGGGGTGATTATTCCTAAAGCAAACGTGTTGCAACTTAATTTAGAACCCGCTGTAATTGAAGCAGTTAATAAGGGATTATTTCATGTTCATGCCATTGAACATATGGACGAAGCCGTTGAAATTTTAATGCAAATGCCAGCGGGAGTTGCCAATGAAGACAACGATTTTGCACCTGAAACCCTTTATGGTTTAGTACAACAACGATTAGATAAACTCGCGGGTCAAGATGATGAAGATGTTGAGCTCAACTTTTTTGCTAAATTGCTAGCTAAGTTACGTATTATTTAGTGATCGGAGTTGTTTAGCTTACACGTGTTCGCTATCTTGTTGGCATTATATAGTTAATTAGAGTGGTATAGGATTAAATGGAAAAAGCTAACAGTTTTACTAAAGAACAACTTGTCGCCTGTGGAAACGGAAATCTTTTAGGCCCTAATAGACCGCGTTTACCTGTCGATAATATGTTGATGATTGACCGCATTATTACTATCAATGAAGATGGCGGTGAATTTGGTAAAGGTGAAATTGTTGCCGAACTCGATATTACTCCTGATTTATGGTTTTTTGATTGCCACTTTAAAACAGATCCTGTGATGCCAGGTTGCTTAGGCTTAGATGCAATGTGGCAGTTAGTCGGCTTTTATTTAGGCTGGGAAGGCGCTGAAGGTAAAGGTCGTGCTCTTGGTGTAGGTGAGGTTAAGTTTACCGGCCAGGTGTTACCTGACGCTAAAAAGGTGACCTACAAACTGAACATTAAACGTAAGATCCATCGTAAACTGGTCATGGGTATTGCCGATGCTACTATGGAAGTTGATGGTCGTCAGATTTATTCAGCTACCGATTTGAAAGTGGGTATTTTTAGCGATACATCTACATTCTAATCAAACGTTTAAAAAATTAGGGATAAGCCCCAAATACAATAATGCCCTCGGATAAACATCTTGAGGGCATTTTTATTGGCTGTTATTTGTTAAACAATCCACTCAGGCGGCCATCTACTCCTTCGCGCCATCCACCAAGCCATTGAGACCGAGAGTCCAGATTTGAGTGAGGGCAAACCTCCTTCGAACGTCCCCCTATTCCTGCCTGAAATCCTTTTGAAAAAGCTCTGTCTAAACGATCTCTTTTCTGTCTTTTCATGCATGTGTCCTCTTCCATTACAGGCTTCTGTTTAACGAGATGGATCTGAAGCCTTGCATATAGAAATAGACGTTTTTTTAGCCAAGATCAATCAAAAAAATGACCGTTTTATGGATTTTTTATTAAGGTATTGAGAAATAAATTAAAAAAAAATCGAGGATATCCTCGATTTTTTTTGAGTCCCTAAACCAACACTTTTTAGCTTAAGGATTACCGTGATTAACGGTTACTTTTTAACTCGACGACGTAACCACAGTAATGGCAGAGCGAATAACCAACCAAAACTTGCAGCGCCTTGACGTTCGTATGCGTCATCATCTTCAGCATCTGTAGATGAACAAGCTTCACCTCCCGTAGGTGTAAGCACGACCATACGAGGCAAATATGACGTCACAGGGTCGCCATTACCGTCTAACTCAAATAGTGCTAAGCCATTTTCGCCAACAATCAGCTCACCACTGGTGTCGTATTGATATTCAGGTTTAAGGATAAACGCGGTACCCACAATAGTGCCATCTTCGTTGATGCTGTTCGCTTCTACTACTGAAATATCACTTTCGTAGGTCAAAATCTCACCGGTGCCATCTTGTACGCTGACTGTATTGCGCTCCCAATCACCATCGGTGTTACGTAAAAAACCTTTTGACTCACATGTTAATTGTTCATTTAAATCAACAAATTCTTCAGTGTTCATGTCGTATAAAAAGCCAACTTTAGGACGCGGAGTATCTTTGTCGTATGTAGACTCAATGTAACCTACAACCTGCCCTTGGTTGTTGATGTCTTTACCTTTACTGCTTAAATCTGATAACGATGTTTGGAAATCGTTAGGCGTGGTAATACCTTCTTCAGGGTTGTTGGTGTCAAAGGTAAAGAACTTACTACGCAAATAACCATCAATGTATTTAGTGTAACTCCCCACTAGAATGCCAGAGTCGTTGATGTCATAGGCAATTGAATAGTAGACTTCGTCTTCCATTTCTACCCAATTGTATTCGTAATCGCCATTTTCATCTCTGGTCCAGTAAGCGGCATCAAAATATAAATCATCTTCATCACCGTTACGGTATACGTGCGAACGCCCGGCTACATCACCGTTAGAATTAATACCAAGACCTTGTGCAGTATAAATGAGTGTATCATCGTCATCAGGAGTAAGACCAAGCTCTAATTCAGTCCTTTCTGCTAAGCCGTCTTCATCTAGATTATCAAGCTCCCACACAAAGCCACGGGTTTGATATTGAATATAGCGAGTGCCTGAGTCTTCATCAGGGTATTGCAGAATTTGCACACAAATATCGGTAGGGATTGGGTTATCATCATCGGTATCTTCAGCTTCTTCAATACAGTTATCAATACGATCTTCACTGGCTGATGAAAGCTCGGTACTACCATAACCCACCACTAAGTTGTCACTATTGACTCTTGAGGCAAGCGACCAACCGCCCACTTCAACCGTGGCGGCATCAACGTCGGAAGTTTGATCACGCTCATAAGTAGTAAATGATGGCAATAGCGGGTATTCAACGCCATTTTTAATCGCTATACCGCGCAGTTCAAATTCGCGGTAATAGAAGTACTCTTGAGTAGTACTTGTGCCTTCGTAGTCTAGTGTAAGCTCTTCACCTGTGTAGGCTCCTACTTTTACACCATTATTATTAATACCATAAAAGTAAGTATCAACATCGTTTACAATCAATTCATCGTCGTCATCATAATCTTCATTCGCAGGATCAAATGTATCGGCAATACTATAGAACTCAGGCACCCAAGAGCCTACTGAAGCGTTCTCACTGGCAATAAAAGTAAAGTTGTTGGCTTCAATTTCTGAATAAACAGAATAAGTAATGGTTTCGGCTTCTGAAATACCGTCTTCAACATCAATAACAGAGTCATCAACATCGTCTGTGGTTAGCTTATTTTTACCTTTCGAAATACCAACGAGCTCATTTTCGTCGTTGATAGCCATTGCGTAGCCATTTCGAGTGCCATCTAATGTGCCATTTAAATCGTAATCTTCAATGTTAACAATTTCATATACAGACGCGGCTTGAGCCGAACCAATAACACTTAATACGCCAATTGCGACTAATGATAAGGCTTTATCAAACTTTAACTTCATGTAACCATTCCTGTTTTATTATGCTTTACTTCATTGACTCTAGTTCTTCCCAGCGTTGGAAGCACAGCTCTAAATTCTGTTCTTTCTCTGCTAATGTTTGCAGAGCTTTATTAACCGTATCAGTTGGTTGATTGTAAAAATCAGCACTGCTTACCGTTTGCTGTAATGTTTCTATCTCTTGTTCAAGCTTTTCCATTTGGCTTGGAAGTGCTTCTAACTCTTTTTGTAATTTATAAGAGAGTTTTTTGGCAGCCTTTTCAGGTGCTTTTACAGGCTTTGTTTCTACTACTGGTTTCGGTTGGACAACATTAGTTGCAACTGGTTCCTCAGAATAAAATTTAGCACCCTGAGAAATCGCATCCTGGTAACCACCTACATATTCAGACCAATGACCATTACCTGCAAACCACCAGCTACTGGTGACGGTATTATCAATAAATGCTCTGTCGTGACTGACAATCAATAAAGTACCTTCGAAATCAGTGAGCAGAGACTCTAACAACTCTAAGGTCTCAATATCAAGGTCGTTTGTTGGTTCGTCGAGAATAATCAAGTTTGCAGGACGTAATAACAACCTTGCGAGCAATAATCGGTTCTTTTCTCCACCAGAAAGCGCTTTAACCGGTGTGCGGGCACGCATAGGCGAAAACAAGAAATCTTGTAAGTAACTTAAAATATGGCGGTCTTGACCATTAATCGTCACGGTGCTTTTGCCTTCACCGACGTTTTCTTCAACGGTTTTTTCAGGGTCGAGCGCTTCACGATATTGGTCAAAGTAAGCCACTTCTAATTTGGTACCGACTTTGATTTCACCTGATTGCGGTTGTAGCTTTTCAATCAATAATTTAATTAAGGTCGACTTACCACAACCATTAGGACCAATTAATGCAATACGGTCACCGCGCATAACGGTGGTATTGAAGTTTTTAACTAAGTCTTTATCTGGCAGGTTGTAATTAACGTTTTTAACATCAAAGACCAACTTACCTGAACGCTCGGTATCAGACACGGCCATTTTGGCATTGCCCTGTCGATTGAGTCGCTCTCCACGTTCAGCTCGTAATGCCTTTAAGGCTCTTACGCGGCCTTCGTTACGGGTACGTCGTGCTTTAACACCCTGGCGGATCCAGGTTTCTTCTTCTGCGAGCTTTTTATCAAAGTGGGCATTTTTCTCAGCTTCGACACGTAACCACTCTTGCTTACCATCTAAATAAGCTTGATAACTACCAGGCCATGAGGTAACAACGCCACGGTCTAAGTCAACAATGCGCGTTGCCATACGTTGAATAAAGCCACGGTCGTGACTGACAAATACGATGGCGCCTTTAAAGTTTAATAAAAATTGCTCTAACCATTCGATGGTATCAATGTCTAAGTGGTTGGTTGGTTCGTCGAGTAGTAATAGATCAGGCTCAACCACTAAAGCACGCGCCAAGGCTACTTTACGTTGCCAACCACCCGATAATTCATTTAATGGTTTGTCTGGATCTAGCCCCAATAATTGGCAGTTTTGGATGATGCGCGAATCTAGTTGCCAACCATTGTTGTGGTCTAACACTTCCTGAATACGCTGCATTTGGTTAAGCATGCGCTCCATGTCGTCGGGATTAGCGTCGGCCACATCGTGCGATAACTGATGGTACTTCTCTAATGCTTCACCAATTTCTTTTAAACCTGCAGCAATATAAGAATATACCGAGCCTGTTTCTGCTTTTGGAGGGTCTTGTTGTAAACGGCTAACGTTGACATCGTTGGCAATGTTAAATTCGCCATCATCGAGTAATACATCACCTGATAACACTTTCATTAGGCTAGATTTACCCGCACCATTGCGACCAACAATACAAACGCGCTCGCCGGGCTCAATAGTAAAATCTGCATTGTGCAGCAAAGGAGTGTAACCGTAGGCTAATGAGCCATTATTTATCCGAACCAGACTCAATCTAAACTCCTATAAACTCTTGTAATTGTGTGGCATCAAAAGGCCAAAATAATTCACGGTCATCTTGCACTAACACAGGAATGCTAATGCCATAACGCTCAGCTAAGCTTGCGCCATCACAGATGTCGACGTGTTGATACTTAATATCAGTTTGTTCGATAAGTGATTGGGCTATTTCACACAGATGGCAACCCTCTGTGTGATACAAAATATAAGGCACAATACTACTTGGCATGGGTCAGTAACCACACATTATGAATATGCGGGTTGCGCTTGTAATCGAGTGGTAAACATAAATGGTCAATGTTAGTGACATCTACCCCTGCTTGATTAAGCGCGTCAATGTCCATTTTAAACTTACGTTTATTGTTAGAAAAAACTAACTCACCGTTTGGAGCAAGCAGCTTAATTAACCCAGACAACATTTCAGCGTGGTCGCGCTGTACATCCCAGCTGTCTTCCATGCGTTTTGAGTTTGAGAATGTCGGTGGATCAATAAAAATCAAATCAAATTGCTGATGGCTATTATCTTTTATCCACTGTAAACAATCGGCCTGGATAAAGTCATACTTAGCACCTGACAAACCATTTAGCGCAAAGTTTTCTTTGGCCCAGTTAATGTAGGTATTTGACATGTCGATAGTGGTAACTGACTTTGCACCACCAATTGCCGCATGCACAGACGCGGAGCCCGTATAAGCAAATAAATTAAGTACGCGTTTACCTTTAGATTTGTCGCCCACGAGCTTTCGCGTTACACGGTGATCTAAAAACAGCCCGGTGTCTAAATAACCGGTTAAGTTAAGCTTAAATTTGGCACCGTATTCTTCGGTGATGACTTCTACTTTACGCTCATCTAATTTTTGATATTGGCTTGTGCCTTTTTGACGTTCGCGGGTTTTTAGCGTCACGCGATCAGGATGAATACCTAATGCACTTGGCAATGCCAATAACACGTCGCTGATGCGGCGCTTGGTAACAGCCTCAGGGATGGTGGCTGGCGCTGAATATTCTTGAATGACCACGTAATCAACATATTTATCGATGGCCACGTTATATTCTGGCAAGTCTGCATCATACAAACGGTAGCTGTCGATACGTTCTTTTTTAGCCCATTTTTCAAGTTGTTTTACGTTCTTTTTAATGCGGTTTGCAAACGCTGGAGCAATGTCGGCAATATCAACACCGTCAGGAAGCACAACGGCTTCACGACGAGTGCTTTTAGCATGTAATGTGTAAATGTTAAAAGCACACTCTAATGCACCGTTAAACATTTTCATTTGTTTGTCAGCTTTAAGCTTGAGCGACGATAATAATTCAATGTCGCTACACAGCATGGCAATTTTCCAACCGCCAAACTCTTTTTTAAACTTGTCACCTAATTGGTAATAAAGCTGTAAAAGCTCAGTCACATTACCTAGACGCTCACCGTATGGCGGGTTTGAAATTAAAAAACCTTCGCTTACAGGCGGTGAAACATCTAATGCATCAGAAACGGTAAACTCAATCAGGTCTGCCACGCCTGCATTTTCGGCATTACGTTTTGCAATTGAAACAAGGTGCGCTTCGATATCAGAACCATAAAACTTAATCTTACAACGAGTTTTACCTAATGTAGCTCGGGCTTGAGCTTCATCAAATACGGTTTGCCACATCACTTTGTTGTGACTTTGCCAGTTTTCAAAGCCAAACTTTTCACGCTTTAAACCTGGGGCAATATCGGCAGCCATTAATGCTGCTTCAATTAATACGGTGCCGCTACCACAAAATGGGTCGAGGATGGTGGTTTGATTAGCTTGCCAACCACTGCGCACTAACATATTGGCTGCAAGGTTTTCTTTTAACGGTGCTTCACCTGTTGTTGAACGATAACCACGCTGATGTAACGATGCCCCAGAAAAGTTCATCGAAATGGTTAATTGGCCATTACGAAAATGCGCATCAATTTTAAAGTCAGGGTTTACACGCTCAACATCAGGGCGACTTGAACCGTCATCACGAAAACGGTCTACGACCGCGTCTTTGATTTTTAACGCGCCAAACTGGGTGTTATTGATAAATCCGCCAGTACCGTGGAAGTCGATACTGAAGGTTTTTTTATTCGAAAAGTGCGAAGGCCAATCAATACAATAAGCAGCGTTATAAAGTTGCTCGGCAGATTCACAAGCACCTTTATAAATAACTAATACGATACGGCTCGCTAAGCGGGTCCAGAGAGTGATCCGATATGCCAGTTCAAGCGGTGCAGAAAAGTACACACCGGCAACGCTTTCTTTAACATCGGTAGCGCCAAAATCTTTCAATTCAGAGGCTAGGCTATATTCAAAACCCTTAGGGGCTGCAGCAAAAAAATTAAACATGTATTAGTCAGTCATCGTTACACAAAATTCAGTGCAGCATTATACCTGTTCAAACACATATCCCCAACGACTTATCGAAATGAGACTATAAATTCCGCAATTTGCCAGTTAAATGATCAATATCTGCAATTTAGACAAAAGAGCGATTAATTAACCAGCAAACAAATAAGTTTAATTAGATTTTGCTTGCAAACTTTAAGAGGGATCGCTATAGTTCGCCCCGCTTTGAAGCAGACAAGTAAACACGCCAACAGGCATGTAGCTTAAACTCAACGAAGCAGCGTTTATCGGACGCGGGATGGAGCAGTTGGTAGCTCGTCGGGCTCATAACCCGAAGGTCGTAGGTTCAAGTCCTGCTCCCGCAACCAATTCTTTAGTCAATAGAATTAAAATAATTGACAGCGTTTATCGGACGCGGGATGGAGCAGTTGGTAGCTCGTCGGGCTCATAACCCGAAGGTCGTAGGTTCAAGTCCTGCTCCCGCAACCAATTCTTTGGTCAATAGAATTAAAATAATTGGCAGCGTTTATCAGACGCGGAATAGAACAATTGATAGAACGTCGGGCTCAGCTTTTTATAAACAAGAGTCGAAGGTCGTAGCTTTTTTATCAAGTCCTGCTCCCGCAACCAATTCTTTAGTCAATAGAATTAAAATAATTGATAGCGTTTATCGGACGTGGAATAGAACAATTGATAGATAGTCGGGCTCAGCTTTTTATAAACAAGAGTCGAAGGTCGTAGCTTTTTTATCAAGTCCTGCTCCCGCAACCAATTCTTTGGTCAATAGAATTAAAATAATTGGCAGCGTTTATCAGACGCGGAATAGAACAATTGATAGAACGTCGGGCTCAGCTTTTTATAAACAAGAGTCGAAGGTCGTAGCTTTTTTATCAAGTCCTGCTCCCGCAACCATTTTTTTGTTCAAAAAGAATATAGACAAACGTAATCAAAATCAGTCGCGGGATGGAGCAGTTGGTAGCTCGTCGGGCTCATAACCCGAAGGTCGTAGGTTCAAGTCCTGCTCCCGCAACCATTTTGAAAAATATTGACTCTCCTATATCCAATTCAAATCTTCATATTCAATGTAAATTAAACACCAAAATTTTAATAAAATCTTATTGTGAATAAAGCACTTGGTAGCTCGTCGGGCTCAGCTTTTTATAAACAAAGCCGAAGGTCGTAGCTTTTTTATTAAGTCCTGCTCCGCAACCATTTTCTTAAACTTAAGAAAATACAAATAAACGTAATCAAAATCAGTCGCGGGATGGAGCAGTTGGTAGCTTGTCGGGCTCAGCTTTTCATAAACAATCGTCGAAGGTCGTAGCTTTTTATCAAGTCCTGCTCCCGCAACCATTTTGAAAAGTCCTTATACTTAATTCCCTATATTCAATTCAAACCTTCATAATTAATTCCAATTAAATATCAAAACTCCATTATTATCAGGCTAATACCAAAGCAGTTGGTAGCTCGTCGGGCTCAGCTTTTCATAAACAATCGTCGAAGGTCGTAGGTTCAAGTCCTGCTCCCGCAACCATTTTGAAAATGCCTTATATTTAACTCCCTATATTCAATTCAAAATAATTATCAAAACTCCAATACTATCAAATCAATACCAAAGCAGTTGATAGCTAGTCGGGCTCAGCTTTTTATAAACAGCTCTTCTTTATAAGCCAAAGCGAAGGTCGTTGCTCTTTCTTTTTATCAAATCCTGCTCCCGCAACCATTTTCTTAAACTTTAAAAAAATACAAATAAACGTAATCAAAATCAGTCGCGGGATGGAGCAGTTGGTAGCTTATCGGGCTCAGCTTTTCATAAACAAGAGTCGAAGGTCGTAGGTTCAAGTCCTGCTCCCGCAACCATTTTGAAAATGCCTTATATTCAATTCAAAATAATTATCAAAACTCCAATACTATCAAATCAATACCAAAGCAGTTGGTAGCTCGTCGGGCTCAGCTTTTCATAAAAAGCTCTTTTTTATAAGCCAAAGCGAAGGTCGTAGCTTTTTTATCAAGTCCTGCTCCCGCAACTATTTCCTATGCTCAAAAAATCAGCGCCGCGCATACAATCCAACTACATGAATACACTCAACATATGTCAGACCATGCTTAATCAAGTGTGTTAAGAAAAGTTTCGATGCATTGATTTACCCTATCGGGTTGTTCAGCAAAGACCATGTGACAGCCCTCTTCTATAATGGCAATTTGCGCGTTGGGGATATGCTGCTGTAAAAATGTGGCATATTTTATCGGTGTCATTTGATCTGCATCGCCCACAATAATTAACGTGGGGACATCAATTTGCGGCAGTTGCTCAATAACGTCAAATTTATCGCAAATGGTGAAATCAGTCAGCATAACACTAACGCCATTATTGATAATTGAAGTGTTGATTTGTGATTGTAGAGGCTCGGCAACATTTTGATTTGCCGCCAGTAAATACTCTGGAAAAGGCTGTGCTGACTCGACCAATGTTGAAAGTGATTGTAATAGTTGAGGCATCACTTTGAGCCGAGCCCCCGCGCCAATGAGCACTAATGCCTTTAATTGTATCTTTGCCTTTGCTGAGATAGCGAGTTGCATTGCTACGGCGCTACCAAGAGAATGCCCAACTAATACCACGTCATCCAACTGATGCTGCGCAATGTAGTCTACCAGCCATTGAGTTAACGCATCTACAGTTGTCAGTGTTTGCCCATCTGGGTGACCGGGGTAATCAATAGCAATGCTATGTTCAAAAAACTGTTGCTGGTGCTGCCAAACAAGATGCGTACAGCCCGAGCCATGTAAAAAGAGTAACGTCATATTGATGAACCTTTTTCTATTTTTCTTGAGTTGATAATGTCGGCAATTTCGCTTTCCACCAGCTCAACATTCCACCTTTAAGTTGGTACACATCTTTAACACCATAGTGCTTAAGTTTTCTAACGGCCGGAATGCTTCGGTGGGCGGAGAGGCAAATAACGATGACTTTCTGGTCAGCATTTAGCCGAAGTTTTTCAACAGAATCAGCAGAGAAATGAGTAATGGGAAGGTTAATCGCCCCTTTAATGTGTGATTTTTCCCACTCCAGCGTTGTGCGCACATCGACAATTTGAATTTTATTATCTTCAAGATGCTGGTAAACACTTTTAGTATCCATTTCTGGCACGTGACCGAACGGTAGCCATTGGGATAGTCGGCTGAGAAATGACATAGGTAGCTCCACAAAATAATAAGAGGTTAGCTTAAACTACATTATTTTCAGGCTTTTATTCAATCGATTAAAGCTTGATACCAGCATGACTTCGAAAGAGAACAATTATTCATTCAGTCATGCGCCTTGTTTAAGCCCTTTTAAAATATCGCTGAGTCATGACTTATTAACATGGAATGGTATTGGATAATTAAAATTAACAAGCATAAAAAATGCCAGATGATTTCTCATTCGGCATTTTCAAATAAATATGATATTGAGCGAACTTACTTCAACCAATGCTTCACTTTAGTCCGGTTATTATTATCACGACTTTGTTTAATTAACTCATCATCTGCTTCAACTTGGGTCATTTTAGCAAGGCGATCATAAAGTAGTACATTGACTGATGCCGCTAAATTCATACAACCTACCGTCGGCACATAAACAACATCAGTCGCTGCATCAATTAATTGCTGCGGAATCGTGCCATCTTCAGGGCCGAAGATATAAAATGCATTATCGGGATGAGTAAATAATGGCAATGGGGTTGCGCCAACCACCAAGTCAACACATACAATGGTTGCGCCTTGAGGCACGCTTTCAAGTAATGACTCAACCCCCACTAACGGAATACGTTTAGCTGCATCTTTGGTATCGACATCATATTGCGCATCACCAGACTTAGCAGCTAACTCGTAACGCTTGCCGGTATAACAGACACTGTCGACACCATAACAGCCCGCAGCGCGCATAATGCCGCCAACGTTAACCGGGGTTTTGGGGTTGACTAAACCAATAGTCACTTGTGATGAAGAATTGACCATAAAGCCGATTTTTATTCCTATTTATGCTGCTTGCGCAACGATACGTTGACGCAATTGTTGCCAGGCAGCTTCTACTAGCGCGTAGTCGTCTGCATTTAATTCTTCATCGGCTAATGCTAAGCAGCCTAGTAGTTTTTGATCCAGGGCCGCTAAATCTTGCTCAGCTTCGACTTCTAACTCAGCTAACACAACAGCGATATGACCTTGTAAGTAACCACAAGCAAACAATGCATCATCGTCACTGTTATTTACGCTTTCTTCAATCCAAGATTCTAATGCTGCATCGTACTGTTCTAACATGGTTTAGTTCTCCACTAAATCTGGGTTGGCTACTTGATACATTACGTAATCGTGGTAGCCAGTGACTATTTTGTAATAGCCTGTGAGTGCTTTGTCTAATTCAGGGTCGCCACTATCCACAATTAATGGTCGACCTTCAAGTGCTTTAAGCTTAGTTTTTGTGGCTAGGATTAAAATATTGTCTTTTGGGATGCGTTTTATCAACTCTGGTGACAATTGCTGATTGCCCCGCCCCAATATGTGCCCTTGCCCACCAATGAGAGTGATCACTAATTTAACCTTCTCAAGGGGGTAATTCCCGGTCAATTCGAGTAATTGATTGGCACTAACATCTTGAGCAATTAACGTTTTGTCTTGAATAACATCAACGCCGAGTAAAGTATTGTCTATCCCTAGATCTTCCATCACTGCGGCAACGGTACTGCCCGACCCCATAATGAATAATTCATCGTCCATTGATTCAATAATATCGGCAGCAATATCGGCCAACACTAACTCATCCACTTCTTTACCGCCCATTTTCACTGCTTGAATATATCGCGGCTCTGCTGGGACTGTCATTTCACCAAATCGTTTTGCTCTTACCGTGCCTTGTCTAAAGGCAACTTCATCTATGTCCATCACATCGGCCGACATTAAACTGACAAGCTCACCTTGCAGTAACATACTCACCACCAGACCAGAAGCATGTGGCGTAATACCGTAAACGCCTGAGTGAATTTTAACGCCAGCAGGTACACCTAATACGGGCACCTTATCTTCAACAACTGCATAAATATCGCGCGCGGTACCATCGCCGCCAGCAAACAGCAGTAAATCTAACTGTTGCTCGAGTAAGCATGTCACAGCTTGTTGGGTATCTTGCGAGGAGGTGGTCGTTTCGCTGTAATAGACTTCATTGGTAGTAAAGCCCATTTGGCGACATAAATTTGCGCCCATGTCGCCCGAAGCGGTAATGATGTCTACGTTATGAATAAAAGGTAATATTACCGCTAAAGCCTGCTGCATTCGAAGCTGAGCTTTAGGGGTTGCACCTTTAGCGATGGCTTCTAAAGCTACGCCGTCGGAGCCTTTTAATCCAACACTGCCGCCTAATCCAGCTAATGGATTAATGATTACCCCTAAGCGAAAACGTTTCACGATAACTCCTTGCGACTCTTTTTAGATGTTAATCTTGTACTGTATTAGCAGTGGCTTCACCATTAATATTGGGGATCATCATTACCGCAATCATAGATAAAAACGCACAGCTAGCGGCAAAGACCCACACCCACATGGTTTGGCTGCCATCGCCCCAAATCATACCGCTTACCCAGGTACCTAACGCACCGCCCACACCAAAACTCACGCTGGCATACAACGCCTGCCCTGTACTGCGATGACTAACATTAAAATGCCGATGAATAAAATGAATCGACGCGGCGTGCACTAAGCCAAAGGTAAATGCATGAAGGATTTGGCTGATGATCAACAGCAAAAGAGACTCAACGCCAAAAGCCAACAACAGCCAACGAACGGCCGTCAGCAACATACTCACCACCAGCAAAATACGAATTCCATACCGGCGGATCAACCGAGATGAATAAAAGAAGATGATAATTTCGGCAAATACGCCAAGGGCAACCAGTATGCCTGCAACGGTTTCAGAATAACCAAACTGCTTTAAGTACAATACGAAGAAGCCATAAAAAGGCCCGACACTCATCTGCAGCAACATCGCCGATAACATAAACCAAATAAGCGAGGCGTCGAATGTTAATTTAGGTCGGTCTGCACGATTAACCACCACACTGCGGTTAGCCGGTAACGGTAATGAACAGGCAAATAAGCCAAGAAATAATATCATGCCCATATAAGGCAGCACTTCAGGGCCCCAATAATCAATGGCAAAACCGCCACTTATCACTAACACAATATAGCCGACACTGCCCCAGCTGCGAATGGCCCCATAACGCTCAGCTTTGTCACCTAAGGTGTCTAAGGTAATCACTTCTAACTGCGCCAGAATTGAGTTCCAAAAAAAGGTGTAAATGGCCAAACTAACAGCGAGGTATAAAAAACTGCCGTCAAAGAAAAAGCTAATGTACGTTATTGCTGCGGCGAACGAACCAAGCTTGATCAGCTCGGCGCGCATCCCTGTTCGGTCTGCTACTGCCGCCCAAATGTTAGGCGCTACAATGCGCGTGGCCATTAAAATGGCCAGCAAAAATCCAATTTCTTGCGCTTTGAAGCCTCGGCTATCAAAAAAGACCCCTAAATAGGGGACCATGATGCCGAGAATAGAAAAGAAAAAGAAATAGCAGGCGCCGAGCCAGCGTAAATCTGGTTCAGCGCGGTGACTTGAGGGCATTAACGCATTCCAATCTCTGGCGTATGACGAACAACATCTTGATTTTGCGCGCGGTGTCTTAATAAATGGTCCATTAATACAATCGCTAACATGGCTTCTGCAATAGGTACTGCACGAATGCCCACGCAAGGATCGTGTCGACCTTTGGTGATCATATCAACCGTATCACCCTGCACAGTCATGCTTTGACCCGGTACACTGATACTTGATGTTGGCTTTAACGCTATATGAGCCACAACAGGCTGGCCTGATGAAATACCACCTAATACACCACCAGCATGATTAGAGGCAAACCCCTCTGGTGACATTAAGTCGCGACCTTCAGAGCCTTTTTGGGTAACCACACCAAAACCATCACCTATCTCGACACCTTTAACGGCATTAATGCCCATAAGCGCATGAGCAATATCAGCATCGAGTCGATCAAATACTGGCTCACCTAAACCCACTGGTACGCCGGTAGCTGCCACGGTAATTTTGGCACCAATTGAGTCACCCGATTTACGTAAACCACGCATGTACTCATCTAATGCTTCTAACTTAGTTGCATCAGGAAAGAAGAATGCGTTTTGTTCGATTTGGGTTAAATCAACAGTATCGGCAGTAATTGGTCCTAGCTGAGCAAGGTAGCCATGAATTTCAATACCATGCACTTGCTTAAGGTATTTTTTAGCCACTGCGCCCGCAGCAACACGCATCGCAGTTTCGCGCGCAGATGAACGGCCACCACCACGGTAATCGCGCATGCCATATTTTTGCTGATATGTATAATCGGCATGGCCTGGGCGGAAAGTGTCTTTAATGTTTGAATAGTCCTGGCTGCGTTGATCGGTATTTTCAATCAATAGACCAATCGAGGTGCCTGTCGTTTTACCTTCAAACACACCCGATAAAATTTTCACTTCATCGGCTTCACGTCTAGCGGTGGTGTAACGCGATGTACCTGGACGTCGTCTGTCTAAATCATGTTGCATATCTTCAACGGTTAATTCGAGCCCTGGTGGGCAACCATCAATAATACAACCCAATGCAACACCATGGCTTTCACCAAAGGTTGTTACTACAAAGTTTTGACCAATACTGTTTCCAGACATGCGCGTTAACTACCTCTATGTTTTATTCTATCTACTGCAAAATACCTTACGCTATTATTCAGCATCTTTGTATACAGAGAAAAGTGATTCATTTTCAACTAGCTGATCACGGGTTAATACAAACACACCGTCACCGCCAAATTCAAAATCTACCCAGGTGAACGGCACATCAGGGAATTGCTCAATTAAATGCACCATTGAGTTACCCACTTCAACCACTAACACTCCATTTTCAGTCAAGTAATCAGCTGCATTGGCTAAAATGCGCTTGGTTAAATCTAAACCATCGCGGCCCGAGGCTAAACCAATGGCTGGTTCGTGGTGATACTCATCTGGCATGTCACCAATATCTTCAGCATCAACATATGGCGGGTTTGAAACGATTAAATCGTAATGTGGCCCTTTAGGGATTGCTGAGAATAAATCAGACTGGATAGGGAAAACACGCTCCATCACATCAAGTGACTCAATGTTAATTTGCGCCACTTCTAATGCATCTTCACTAATATCAAGCGCATCCACTTCTGCATCTTCAAATACATGAGCACACGCAATAGCAATACAAGCACTGCCCGTACATAAATCCATAATACGGTGCACAGGCTTGTTGTATAACCAAGGACTAAACTGATTATTAATCATTTCTGCAATCGGTGAACGCGGCACTAATACACGCTCATCAACATAAAAATCAAGGCCGGCAAAACGCGCTTTGTGGGTTAAATACGGTACAGGTAAGCGCTCGCGTACACGACGAATAATTAGCTCAACAATTTTATGTTTTTCACTGCTCGTCAGGTTACTTAAAATAACTTGCTGACCGATTTCTTCAGGTAAGTGTAAAGCATGAAAAACCAATGCAATGGCTTCGTCCCAAGCATTATCAGTACCGTGACCATAATAAATATTGGCATCATTAAAACGGCTAACCGCCCAGCGCAACATATCACCTATAGTACGTAACTCAGTGACCGCTTCATCTACAAAGATCTTATCCAAAACACACTCCTAAAAAATTGTTCTGCGCTATTGTAACTGATGTCTATTAAGATGACCTAGAATTCAATACAATACCGCCATGAAAGACGAAAATAACTCAGACACGTTGCTGTTTAGCCAACTAATAGACGGTATCAAACCTCTCAAGCAAGATACCCACCATTTTAAACAGCCAGTCAAACCTAAAAAACAATTCGAATTTAAAGAACGTCAAATCCACGTTGACAGCTATTTTTCGGACACTTATCAGCCGCTGTTGCCGGTCGAGGGACCTATGCGCTGGATAAATGACAGTGCAGATAAACTTGAGCTAAAACGTTTAAGACGTGGCGACTATTCCCCCGATTTATTACTTGACTTACATGGTCTGCGCCAATCTGAAGCCAAACTTGAGCTGGCAGCACTTATTCAAGCTTGTGTTAAACAAAGCAGTATTTGTTGTTGTGTGATGCACGGTTATGGCACAGGTATTTTGAAGCAGCAATTGCCATTGTGGTTAGCTCAGCACCCAAAGGTAAAAGCATTTCATCAAGCACCTAAAGAATGGGGCGGCGATGCCGCGTTGTTGGTATTAATTGATATTGGTGAGCAGCCACATAGGCGTTAAGCGTAGTATAGGTAATTTAAATATTAGGCTGTTGCTGATTGCAAGGTAAGTAAAGACTTACCTTACACTTATTATAACTAGCGTGCGGCCATCACTTGATGAGCAGCTGTCATAGCAACAAAACTGCTTTGATGCATGTGTTTATCAATTTGTG
The DNA here is from genome assembly GCF_014648295.1 of Shewanella saliphila. Classification (GTDB taxonomy): domain Bacteria; phylum Pseudomonadota; class Gammaproteobacteria; order Enterobacterales; family Shewanellaceae; genus Shewanella; species Shewanella saliphila. Next base: position 3,945 of record NZ_BMQV01000046.1, on the reverse strand, counting down.
CCACTGCTGATGTCGCAAATAATGGCGGCTCAATACCTGCCACTAATTCACTGACCATAAACCCTAAAATGGGCATGTGTGCAATCACCAGTACATTGTCTGCTTTAAACTGTTCGGCATAAGCAAGTACCACGTCCACTGCTCTTTTAGGATCGCCTGATGGAGTCACATCATCAAGCACAACTAACTTTCGAGGTTCAGGTAAGTGTCTACTGACTTCTTGCCACGTTTGCTGCGCACGTAAATAAGGACTCACAATCACTAAATCGAGTTGGCTCACGCTCTTAGTTAACCAATTGGCCATGTATCCGCTGTGGATACGACCGGTTTCGGTTAGTTTACGTTCTCGGTCAGACGGCGCATCAAAGCCAGCTTCACCATGTCGCATCAAAAATAACTGCATACTTCTCTCTGGATATTTTTATTATCGTTCTTCGGCAATTGTAGCGCTAAATAGCACAACAACAAACCCTAGTATCGTCGATAATGAGCTAAACTTTAGTCGATAAAAGCATAAAACATGCCTTCGCTATTTGCTAAAAACTCATAAGAAGATCAATATATAACAAGTTATGTTTTCTGGAGCCTTCTTTTGCCTGATTATCCAGCAGTTTATAAAAGCCAAAATGATCATCGTCAATATCAATATCGAGTATTAAGCAATCAATTACGAGTGCTTTTGGTTGAAGATATGCAATCAAACCAAGCCGCAGCGTCTATGGCGGTTAGCGTTGGTCATTTTGACGATCCCGCTGAACGGCCTGGAATGGCACATTTTCTTGAGCATATGTTGTTTTTAGGTACCGATAAATACCCAGATTCAGGTGAGTACCATGCCTATATCAATCAGCATGGCGGTAACAATAATGCATGGACAGGCACTGAACAAACTAACTTTTTTTACAGCATCAATGCTGACGCATTAGAAGGTTCTTTAGACCGTTTTAGCCAATTTTTTATCGCACCTAAATTTGATTTAGAATTAGTCGACCGAGAACGACAAGCTATTGAGTCAGAATTTAGCTTAAAACTCAAAGATGACATTCGCCGGGTTTACCAGGTGCAGAAAGAATCCGTTAACCCTAAACACCCTTTCTCAAAGTTCTCTGTGGGTAATCTGACCACTTTAGCAGGTAAGCAGGCAGATATTCGTGATGAGCTTTTAGCATTTTATCGACAACACTACAGCGCAAACATCATGACACTGTGTGTTGTCGCGCCGCGTTCAATTGCAGAGTTAGAAGCCATTGTGACGCAATATTTTTCGACAATCGAAAACAGAAATGTCAGTAAACACTATCCCAATGTAGCCTTACTCAACAAAGAACAACAACAAAAGCATATTAAAATCGTGCCGCTCAAAGATCAAAAACGAGTCAGCATTTGTTTTGCTCTGCCCGAGATAGATCAATTTTATAAACGCAAACCGTTAACGTTTATCAGCCATTTACTCGGTAATGAGAGTCCAGGGAGTTTGTTGTCGTATCTGAAACTGCAAGGTTTAGCGAATAACTTGTCTGCTGGCGGTGGGGTTAATGGTTATAACTTTAAAGATTATTCCATCAGTATTCAGTTAACCGATAAAGGTTATATTGAGTTAGATGAAGTAGTCACCTGTGTATTTGAATATATTGAGCTCATCAAACAGCAAGGTGTTAGCGCTTGGCGTTATCAAGAACGCGCCAGCCTGTTAGATACCGCGTTTAGGTATCAGGAACAAATAAAAACCTTGGATTTAGCCAGCCATCTCAGCATCAACATGCATCACTATGATATCGAAGATATTATTTATGGTGATTACCGAATGGATGAAATGCATGAAGATGAAACCATGCAATTATTGTCAATGATGTCAGTAAGTAATATGCGCTTAATGACAGTGGCTAAAGAATCACAGGTAGATAAACAAGCAGCATGGTATGACACGCCTTATCAGGTCACATCATTACAGCCACATCAACTGGATAAATGGTCTGCGATAACCACTCGACATGCACTTAAACTGCCTGAAAAAAATCCGTTTATTGTCGCTCACCCCCAGGCTCGATCAGACAAAAGCAACAGCGATGTGCCCAAGATAGTCGCTGAAGGCGAAGGTTACCGTATTTGGCACAAAAAGGATGATGAGTTCAATGTACCAAAAGGTCACTTGTACTTGTCACTTGATTCAGACCAAGCAAGCTCAACTCCGAGACAAGCCGCATTAACCCGACTTTACGTTGAAATGCTAATCGATTACCTCACAGAGCCTACTTACCAGGCTGAAGTGGCTGGGCTAAATTACAACATTTATCCGCATCAAGGTGGAATAACCCTTCATCTCACAGGCTTTACAGGCAATCAAGAAAAACTATTAACGCTAATTATTAACAAAGCGCGCGAACGTAACTTTACCGAACAACGCTTTAACATGATTAAAAAGCAAATTTTGCGCAGCTGGAATAATGTAGCTCAAGCAAAACCTATTTCACAATTATTTACCAGCTTAACGGTTACCCTGCAAAAGAGAAGTTTTGAACCCGCTAGAATGGCAGAAGAGTTAGCAGAACTCACCCTAAGTGATCTGCATAATCACGTGAGTGCATTTTACAAAAAGGTTTACCTTGAAGGGCTTGTCTACGGTGATTGGTTAGAACAAGAAACCCAGCAACTGGGTAAACGCTTAAAACATTTACTGTCGCTGGTAACCAAGCCAAGCGCAGAATCCTCAAGAGAGTTAGTCAATTTAGATAAAAGAGGCTCACTACTGCGCGAAAAAAGCATTGCCCATCAAGACAGTGCCATCATTGTTTATTACCAATCACGAGCGGCCACACCAGAACGCATGGCATTGTTTAGCTTGTTAAATCACACCATGTCTTCAACCTTCTTCCACGAGTTACGCACTAAGCAACAACTCGGCTATATGGTTGGCACGGGTTATTTACCACTAAATCGACACCCTGGGATTATCTTTTATGTGCAATCCCCTACAACTGGACCTAGGCAGCTCCTAGAAGCCATTGATGAGTTTATCGCTGACTTTAACTATGCCGTTATGCAAATCACCAATGAGCAGTGGGAAAGTACCAAGCAAGGCATGATTAGCCAAATAATGGAAAATGACACCAATTTAAAAACCCGCAGCCAACGTTACTGGGTAAGCTTAGGAAACCGAGATTATCAATTTAACCAACGTGAAACCGTTGTTGCAGAAGTCATGAAGTTAACTCGAGCAGACTTAATTAAATTTATGGTGGCCCACATGCGCAGTAGAGACTGTGACCGCTTAGTATTATTCAGTTGTGGTGAACAACATCACAGCCAAGCAAGCTTGAGATCTGATAACATGATCGTCGATTTAAAAGCATTTAAGCAACAAGCTGACAAATTTCAGTTTTAAGATAAGCATTGAGTGGTTGCATCACTATTTATCATGCAACCACTAAAACACTGTCAAAAAAAGCATAAACGGAACCCGATACCATATAAAACTTTAGTGCTATATAAGTTGCTGATAAAAAAGTAACTCTTTAATGAAATTATGAGAATCTTTGCACATTAATCTATCAATCACTTCTTTTTTATTAACATGCTTTTGACAAACTCGCAGGTTTCTGAAAAAGTAGACAATTCATCAACTTCTTTGCGGCATCGGACGAGAATAAGTATAACAATTATGCCTAAAATTTTACTGTTTATCTGTGTTTGTATTTTTATCAGCCCTTTTGCTACAGCCATAGAAACGGGAAACACAGAATCCAACTTTGATTTTCTACTCAACCATACTAATTACACCGTTGCTAACGGCTTATCTCAGGATACTGTCACAGCTATAACTCAGGGGCTGATCATACTCGATCGCTTTTCATACATCCTTTTTAAAAACAAAGAGATAAAAAATAGCTTGATTGATCTCGCCAGTGTGATCAAATAGCGCTCTTTTTCTTTGTCTTTATACTTAAT
>NZ_BMQV01000045.1 GCF_014648295.1 Shewanella saliphila | reverse complement strand
CGTGCATGAGTATATCGCCAAGTGCCTGCAAGGCTTGGCAGAGACCTCATCCGAGGTTGAGTCATTATTGCCGTGGAATATCAAGCAAAGATAAATTGCTAGGTGCCGTTCGCTAGACGTTTACGACGTTTACGTTCGAACGATTACTTTTTCCTTACATAAGGTGCCTGTCCTTGCCTCTGGCATAGGTATGCATATGTGAGATTACCGATGGCTTATTGAGCAATGCACAAAACTGGGAGAAACCGCGCATCGGTTGTGAGCGGCCTGTCATGAGAAAATGTACGGTGATTTCAGTGGTACGATTTGCCACTGAGTATTTACGTTAAGGCGCAATGGGGCAGAACCGTGTCAGCGAAGGCTAGCAGTAACGCCTATGGACAGAAACGCGCTAGATCTTTAACTCTAAAGCTCATGCTTCGCATTATCATTTGTAATGATTATCTTAAGAAAGTGAGTATATGTTCACTAAGAGAAGGATGGATCGCTGTTCATTATCCTAGTTAGGGAGTTTACGTTAGACGTTCTAAATTAACCGCCGTGTGCGGAGCCGCATACAGGGTTCTGCCCGCTTGCTCTCAAACTGCGTTATAGCTTCTTCATAATTTCTAAGGTTTTCGAACCTTTCCACCAAAGGTAAGCAACACCAAAAAATACTGACCAAAGAACTAATTAAGCAACTTGAAGCCCATTAATGATACAAAGAAGCCTTTGAACTTATTTACCAATTTTAATTTTTAATTTTTAATTTTTAATTTTTGAGAAGTGTATTTTTACTTTCACAATTTCATCAAAGATATATTTAAATTTATCAAAATTAATGCTTGATTTACCTGAACGCACAATTTTAGTGGAAAAAACATGTTTTCCGAAGTGTTTAGTATCATCAAAATGGTTCGCTGTTGAAAAAGTTTTTCCATTGATAGTTTTACCGAGAGTTGCAGCATCAAAAAGGTCCTCCATTGCTGAATCTTTTCCTCCAGCATTTAGAGGTGTCAGAATAAGGTACAGATTATGGAACAAGTGAATAAACCCGCTACTTTTTAACGTTGCTATGTCATCGGGACATGATTTAACTTTTTTAGCTAAATGGTTTAATAATTCTTTAGGACCTGTATCATTATCAAGCACTAAGATTACTGGATTTTTCGCTTTCTTGCATTCATAGTATTTTAAATCATCAGCATATCTTTGAACAAATCTTACAAATGGTGTTGCACCATCACCAAGATCGAGTAAATACATAGTTTTACGATTTAAATTAGGGAACTTTAGCTTTGGTGAATACTTTGCTTTAGCTGATTTAGGGTTAACTAACTTAGGGTAAGTAGTTTGAAGGCGACTTAAAGCACTTTTTAAATAAACGTTATCTGTTTTCCCTTCGGTTAATATCGTAGGATATTCATTTGCAAAAAAGTGCTTATATTGCAGAAATCTTCCATAGACAATTTCTCGTGAATTTAGTTTGCCACGAAATTTATTTAGACCGTTGTGTACCTTAGGTTCGAATTTTGGCTCAGGGTGATTCTTATTTTCTAGGTTATTATAAAAGTCGACCGAATCGATAAACGTCAATCGACCTTCTAGCTCTGATAAATGACCATCTCTAAAAGAGCCATTTTGTTCGGCAACTTGAAATTTTCCTGTTTTGAATAGAGAGTGAGCCATAGCTCTAGTTGTACGCCAATATTCTGATTTAACACTGACCTTTTTATTTACAACTAAGCCGGTTGCTTCCTGCCTAGAATCTTTAAATTGTAACCTAGTTTTTTTGGGGTTTACTGCAAACCCTGCACGCCTTATCTCACCTAATACTTTTGAACCTAGTGTTATATTTTTAACGTCTTTAACAATGGCTGTTGGAAAAGCTTTTTTCCTAGTAGAAAAAGTTATGTCATCAGCATATCTTGTATAAGAACACCCATTTCTTTTAGCTAACTTTGACAGTTTAATATCAAGGCTGTTAGTTATGAGGTTAGCAATCACTGGAGAGCAAGGACTGCCTTGAGGTAGAGTGTCTTTGTAGCAAGCTATTTGAGCAATAATAGTTGCTATATGCGGATCTAATTTCCAGTCTCTATTGGCAATAAAATATCCACGAACTCTACCAAAATTGAAGCTTCCAAAAAAATCAGCTAAATCCAAATTCAATACATTTTTTTTGTTACGATGGATACGAGCATTTGTAATTATGGATCTTTTTCGTTCAAAGCCATGTGAAAGAGTGCATTCAATTTTATTATCAAGATGAATAACTGCTTTACAATCCAATAGTAAATCTGACAATTTACGTTGTAGGTCTTTCAACTCATCTGATGGTGCACTGATTGTTCTGACACCACCTGATTTTTTAGTAATATCGAATTGATGATAGTGCGAATTTACGTGTGACTCTACACCAGGTTTATACAAGGTTCTGGTAAGAAAAGCAGCTGAAACGCCCAATATCGATGCTAATTGAGGTTTTGTTTTAGCTTGTTTAAGTAATAAATAGTTTCTTCTATGAATCAAATTACACTCTTCAATCGTTAAAGCAAAAAAGTAGCTCACATGCACTCTTACGCGCCGCTAGCGAGTAATTCAGGAAAGCAATATGGAGCAATCCGAGAAGGCGAGTCACTTGGACAATGTTGTCACAGGTTGCGAAACGCAACCAACAAATCTGCATGTGAGCCAAATTTAATGTACAATAAGAGTTAACTTTTTGAAAGAAAAAACTTTAAAAAGAAAAACATAACCACCCATTTTAATAAAATAACATAACTCGTTCTGATTTCTTTTACGACCGTTCTTTTCTAGGTACTCAATCCATTTATTTGAATCGATATGACTAGCAAAGGTGTAGATAACTGGACGCTTACTTTCTTCAGGGACTCAATTTATAATTAATAGGTTAGTGAACACATTGAGAGGTTAAACCACACGGTAAATCATAATTTCTAAATGTGCTGTATTCGGATACTTTTGGTAGGGCAAATGCATTCCAATAAAATGTGAGTGAAGTATTTACTCTAGCTTGTTTTGGGGCAGAAATGATTTACCGACTAAGTAAATTGTAGCTAAGACGGAGTCAATAAAAAAGCGAACCACTCGGTTCGCTTTTTTGATATCTAGTTATTCACAATCTTAATTGAATTCACAAACTTAATTGTAACGCTCACAATCTTAATTGTAGGTTTATAACTAAGCAGCAATTACTCGTAGTCTGAAAGTGGTACGCAACTACACATGAGGTTGCGATCGCCATAAACATCATCAATACGATTAACCGTTGGCCAAAACTTATTGGCCTTAACTGCTGTTGTTGGGAACACGGCTACTTCGCGGCTGTACGGACGTGAGTCAAACTCGGTGTCCATAATGTCTGCTAGGGTGTGCGGTGCATTGTGCAGTGGGTTGTTGTCTACTGGCCACTCACCTGCTTCTACTTTGGCGATTTCGCCGCGAATCGAAATCATGGCTTCGATGAAGCGGTCTAACTCAACCTTAGACTCTGATTCGGTTGGCTCAATCATCAAGGTGCCCGCAACAGGGAAGCTCATGGTTGGCGCATGGAAACCATAGTCATTTAGACGCTTTGCGATGTCCATTTCAGTCACGCCTGAGGCTTCTTTTAATGGGCGTAAATCGATAATACATTCATGGGCAACACGGTCATTACGGCCAGTAAATAATACTGGGTAATGGGCTGATAGCTTTTTCATGATGTAGTTAGCGTTTAGCAAGGCCGTTTGGGTTGATTGCTTAATGCCTTTAGTGCCTAACAGCTTGATGTACATCCAGCTGATTGGCAGGATGCTAGCACTGCCATACGGTGCAGCAGATACTGCGCCGTTATGGTCGCTTTCGCGTCCTGGTTTAATCACTGTGTGGCCGGCTACAAATGGTGCTAGGTGAGCTTTAACACCAATAGGGCCCATACCAGGTCCGCCGCCGCCATGTGGAATAGCAAAGGTTTTGTGGAGGTTTAAGTGCGATACGTCTGCGCCGATAAAGCCGGGTGATGTTAAGCCAACCTGTGCGTTCATGTTGGCACCGTCTAGGTACACTTGACCGCCATATTGATGGACGATTTCACAGACTTCGCGGATTGATTCTTCATACACACCGTGAGTAGATGGGTACGTGATCATGATGCACGATAAGCTGTCGGCTAACTCTGATGCTTTTGCACGTAAGTCTTCTAAATCAACGTTACCTTGCTTGTCACAGGCGGTGACAACCACTTTCATACCGGCAAGTTGTGCCGATGCTGGGTTGGTACCGTGCGCAGACTGCGGAATTAAGCAAATGTCACGGTGCGCGTCGCCGCGAGATTCGTGGTATTTCTTAATGGCTAACAAGCCTGCGTATTCACCTTGTGCGCCTGAGTTTGGTTGAATACACACGGCATCGTAACCGGTGATTTTAACTAAAAACTCAGACAGCTCATTGATTAACTGCGTGTAACCCTGGGCCTGATCTAACGGGCAGAATGGGTGCATGTTGGCAAATTCTGGCCAGCTGACCGGCAGCATTTCTACGGCGGCGTTAAGCTTCATGGTGCACGAACCTAACGAAATCATAGAGTGGTTTAAGGCTAAATCTTTGTTCTCGAGACGCTTGATGTAACGCATCATCTCGGTTTCGCTCTGGTAGCGATTAAACGTTGGGTGAGTTAACACCGCATCTTGACGCACAAGTGCTTCAGGAATTGACTGACTACCATTCGCTACGATGTCGCTATCGAGTGCGGCAACATCCAGGCCGTGGTCTGCGCCTAAGATTACGTCAAACAATACTGCGATGTCTTTACGGATAGTGGTTTCATCTAGGCTGATGCCCACAATGCCATCGGCATCGATACGTAAGTTAACTTGTGCGGCAATAGCGCGCGCATTAATAGCTGCAACATCAACATCTTTAAGGCTGATGGTGTCAAACCAGGTGTTGTTAACTAGGTTAACGCCTTTAGCTTGTAGGCCTACGGCTAAAATGTCAGTTAAACGGTTAATGCGTGATGCAATGGTTTTTAAGCCATGTGGGCCATGGAACACCGCATAAAAAGACGCCATGTTGGCTAATAAAATCTGCGCGGTACAAATGTTTGAGTTGGCTTTTTCGCGGCGAATATGCTGCTCGCGCGTTTGCATGGCCATACGTAAGGCTTTGTTACCACGGGTGTCTTTAGACACACCAATAATACGACCCGGCATTGAGCGTTTGTGTTCGTCACGGGCAACAAAGAAGGCTGCATGTGGCCCGCCGTATCCCATTGGTACACCAAAACGTTGCGCACTACCAAATACCACGTCTGCGCCCATGGCGCCTGGTGATTTAAGTAGCATTAACGACATGATGTCGGCAGCTACGGTCACAACCACTTTGTTATCGCGTAGTGTGGCAAACAGGTCGGTGTAATCGGTAATTTGGCCGTAACGGTTGGTGTATTGAAATAAGGCACCAAATAATTCGTAATTTACCGCTTCATTGGCTGGGCCAACGACAACTTCAAAGCCAAAGCATTCTGCACGGGTTTTCACTACGTCTAGCGTTTGCGGGAACACATCGTCAGCCACAAAGAAGATGTTGGCTTTTTTAGCTTTAGACACACGCTTAGCGAGCGCCATGGCTTCTGCTGCTGCGGTGGCTTCGTCGAGTAACGACGCTGATGCAAGGTCAAGACCGGTTAGGTCCATCGACACTTGTTGGAAGTTTAAAATCGCTTCAAGACGGCCTTGAGCGATTTCAGGCTGGTATGGCGTGTACGCTGTGTACCAACCTGGGTTTTCAAACACGTTACGCAAAATGACATTTGGCACTTGTACGCCGTAGTAACCCATACCGATATAGCTTTTAAACACAGTGTTTTTGTCTGCTATGTCGCGGATATAAGCGATACCTTCGGCTTCGCCACATGAATCACCAATGGTGAGATCTTGTGGTAGGCGAATTTTACCCGGAACCGTTTGTGCGGTTAAATCGTCTAATGACTCTGCGCCAATGAAGTTCAACATGTCTTGTTGTTGTTCTGCATTTGGGCCGATGTGACGAGTCAGGAAAAGTTCGTGCTGTTCTAGTTGTGTCAGGGTTTGCTTGGTCATGATAAACCTTGTTCCAAATTGACCAGTTAAGGCGGTAGGGCACAGAACTGGAAAAGGGTGAAAACGTGTAATACGTGTCTAACCCGTGAAGGGTTTTATATGCAGCACAATTGCCCTTGGCTTATCGCTGCCAAAGGTGCAATAACGCGGCAATTGCCAGTCTCTTTAGCTAAACGCTAAAGTGACATAGCAAAGAAGCTCCCTAGGGAGCTTCCTGTGGTTGGCGATTATTCTTCGTCAATCACTTCTTGATAACCGTCTGCATCAAGTAATGCATCAACGTCTGACTCATCAGATGGCATTACGCGGAAGAACCAACCGTCGCCGTAAGCGTCGCTGTTCACTAACTCTGGCGAGTCTTCTAATGCTTCGTTAACGGCAATCACGTCACCAGAAATTGGCGCGTAAATGTCTGATGCAGCTTTAACTGACTCAGCTACTGCGCAGTCTTCACCAGCAGTTACTGTGTCGCCTACTTCTGGTAGTTCTACGAATACCATGTCGCCTAGAAGCTCTTGAGCATGCTCAGTGATACCTACGGTGTAGCTACCGTCTGCTTCTTTACGGATCCATTCGTGTGAAGATGCATATTTCAAGTCTGCTGGAATAGTGCTCATTGTTGTTGTTCCTTTATCTGATGTTCTAATTCTTAATCAATTAATTTTTTGGGGTAAACCACAACCCGACTTGAGTGAATGCTATGTTGTTGCTGATGCCCAATACACCCTAACATCCTAGCGCAGCTGTGGTTTACTCACACTTAAAAGGCTTGTTTACCGTTGCGTACAAAGCTGGGTGCAATCACGTTGACCGTGACGCGCTTTTTACGCATTTCAACTTCAGCGGTAGCGCCAATACCATTAGGCACGCGGGCCATAGCGATAGAGTAACCTAACGTTGGCGAAAACGAACCGCTGGTGATCACACCTTGATGTTCTACACCGTCTGCGTCGGTAAAGAACACTGCCATATCATGGCGTAAAACGCCTTTCTCTTCCATGACTAAACCGACTAATTTTTCAGTGCCAGCAGCTTTAATGGCGGTCAGTGCTTCGCGGCCAATAAAGTCACGCTCGCTTGACTCCCATGCGACAGTCCAGCCCATGTTGGCGGCTAATGGATTAATTGACTCATCCATGTCTTGACCGTAAAGGTTCATGCCCGCTTCTAAACGTAAAGTGTCACGTGCACCAAGGCCGCATGGCTTAACGCCTGTGTCTAATAATGCTTGCCATAAAGCTTCTGCTTCGGCTTCTGGAACAATGATTTCGTAGCCTGCTTCGCCGGTGTAACCAGTTGTAGCAATAAATAGATTGCCTGATTGCACACCAAAAAATGGCTTCATGCCGTCTACGGCTGCATTTTGGTCGGCGCTGAACACCTGTGCGGCTTTGGCTTTAGCGTTAGGGCCTTGAACGGCAATCATTGCCAGCTCAGGTCGCTCGGTAACCACAACATCAAACGCAGCGGCTTGTTTGTTGATCCACGCTAAGTCTTTGTCGCGTGTGGCTGAGTTAACCACAACACGGTAATGGGTGTCGGTGAGGTAATAGGTGATAAGGTCGTCGATGATGCCAGCGGTTTCGTCTAGCATGCCACCGTAAAGGGCTTTGCCTGGCACGGTGAGTTTGGCAACATCGTTAGCAAGTAACTTACGTAAAAAGGCACAAGCCTCGCTGCCGGTTACGTCAACGACTGTCATGTGCGATACATCGAACATGCCCGCATCTTGACGCACTGCATGGTGTTCTTCGATTTGAGAGCCGTAATTAATCGGCATTTCCCAACCGTGAAAATCAACCATTTTGGCTTTTGATTCTAAATGCTTGTTAAAAAGTACAGTTTTGCTAGCCATTATTATCCCTTTTTTTGAGGCCTTTCTTATGTAGGTCTTTGATAAAATGCGCTGAAAATTATACTCCGCAGACTTGTTTTGTATACAAAAAAATTTTCTAATCCGAGCGTAATCGCATTAGTTTAGCTAATCCATTGCTGTGATTTTTGTTACACATGCTTTTTACAATAAAATGACTGATTTAACTGTATTGTCTGATATTAAACAAGTTTCTATATTAGCTAAGATGAAATTGGCTCACGACAAAGTTTAGGTAATGTCATTTTATTGCCCATAGCCTGTCTGATGAACACTGTTTTCAGCCCAGCAACATTATCAACTAGGGTTAGACCGATATCGCGAATGGCTTTTTTAAGCGGATTGCTGCCGGCAAACAGTCTTTTAAAACCTTCCATGGTGGCAATCATCTCCATGGCGTCGGCTTTACGCCAACGTTCAAGTGCACGTAAATGGCTATATTCGCCTAAATCTTTACCTTGTTCATGCAGTTCAGTAAAGGTGTCGACAATGCTGGCGGCGTCTAAAAAGCCAAGGTTTACGCCCTGACCGGCTAATGGATGAATAGTATGGGCAGCATCACCTGCTAGCACCAAACGATGGCGAGCAAAATGACGCGCATAGCGCATACGCAGTGGGAATGATTGCCGCTCGCTCTCAACGCTACACACTCCTAATCGGCCATCTAAGGCAGCGGTTAAGGCTTTGCCAAATTCAACATCATCTAAGGCTTGTAGGTGTTCGGCTTGCTCGGGCGACACCGACCATACGATGGAACATAAGTTATCTTCGTACAGTGGCAGCATGGCTAATGGGCCGCCGGGTAAAAAAGCTTGTCTGGCGGTAGCATCGTGAGCGAGTTCGGTGCGCACGGTTGCCACTATGGCATGGTGGCCGTAGTCCCAAAATGTTAATGGAATACTGCATTGTTGGCGCACCCACGAATTGGCACCGTCTGCAGCAACCACAACCGCAGCGCTGACGTTGTCACCATTAGCGAGTGTGAGCCATGCTTCGCGATCACCAAAGGCCACACGCTCAAGGCGCTGTTCTTCTATGTGGGTAAGGTTAGTGATTTCGCTGGCGCGTTTGGCAAGGGCATGACTAATAGCATCGTTTTCAATAATCGAGCCTAGGTAGGTTTCGCTAATGCTGTGGGCATCAAATTCAATTTTGCCTAGGCCGTCTTTGTCCCACACTGACATTTTTTGATATGGGCTAATGCGGCTGTCGTCGAGGTATTGCCATGCACCAAGGTTTTCCAGCAGTTGCTGACTGGCTTTGTTAATGGCGCTAACGCGTAATTTAGGTTCGCCACTGACGGCCTGGGTTGTACCCGCATCTATTACCACGACATTCAAATCGGCATTGGCTAAACCGATAGCCGTTGCGAGCCCGACCATACCACCGCCGACGATGGCTACATCATATGTTTTGGTTGAAAACATGGTCAATCCTTACCTTAAAATGAGTTAACGCCAGCCCATGGCGGTTTGTGCTACAGGGCGTTTTAACGGCGGTAGCCAAGACAATAAACGCAGGCCAATATTGCGCCCAGCCACTAATGGCCAATATTGATTGGAAAAGCCACGGACTAAAAATTCGATGTTACGTAAAGTGCTGTCGCGATCTTGTTGGCGTGCGGCCAAATACTGATGCACGATATCGCTGCTGCCAAGATCGACTTCACCATGAGTTTGAGCAATAGCCTGTTCTATGACATCTAACAAGCCCACCACATCACGCAGGCCTAAGTTAAAGCCTTGCCCTGCAATAGGGTGCAAGGTTTGTGCGGCATTACCGGCAAACACACAACGGTGATATATCGGCCTTGGCATGTACGACAAGGTAAGCGGATAACTGACACGCTGGCCAACATCAACAAAGCGCCCAGCTCTGTGGCCAAAGGCAAGTTGTAATGCGGCTAAAAATTCGCTTTTATCGGCATTTTTTAAGTCATCCGCTTGCGCAGGCGGCAATGCCCACACTAACGAATAGCGCGATTGTCCTTTGGCAGTTAATTGCGCTGAGGACTGTTTTAATTGAGTTGAGGGGTCTTTTAATTGCGCTGAGGGCTCTTTGGCTTGCATCGCTGATGTTGCCATGTTTTGCATAGGCAATAAGGCAAGCGGGCCGGTTTGGGTAAAGCGCTCATAGGCCCAATGTTGATGCGGTTGATTGGTGGTGACATTGGCAACGATGGCCGTTTGCTGAAAATCAACTTGTTCAGTTGTTTGGCCTAAATACTGGCGCACCACTGAGTGCGCACCGTCTGCGGCCACCAGCAATTTGCAATGTAATTGGCTGCCGTCATCTAACGACAATACATGCCCATCTTGTTGAGCCTGTATATCGGTGACTTTAGCGGGGCAATATACTTGTACAGACGATTTAGCCAGTTCATCAAGCAGCACGCTACCGACTTTAGCCAGCTCAACCACCTGCCCTAGCGCATCTAAGCCTAATGGCTGGGCGTTAAGCTCGGTCATACCAAAGTGGCCGCGATCAGACACATGGATATTTTCAATTGGCGTGCCTAAATGTTTGAGCTTTGGCCAAATACCTAAACGGCTTAACTCAAAAATAGAGCCATGAGCAATGGCAATGGAGCGAGCGTCGAACCCTGGGTGTTTATTGTCAGCAACATGAGCTTCAATTAAGGCAATACGAAGCGGACGAGCCAAAGTGGCAGATAACTGAGCCAGCCCTAGGGCGAGCGTTGCTCCCGCCATCGCACCACCGACAATAGCAATGTCGACGGCTTGAGCTTGAGTTGAATTGTGTGCTGTGGTCATTTGCTGCGCCGCGGCTAATACCGATAAAAATTAATGAATAGTTGATGATTTGTCGGTGTCATTTAATGGCATGTCTAGGCCAAACTCTGAGTAACATAAAATGGCCGACATTCTGACAAACTCTTGCAGTTCAATATAAGCCGCTTCTGACTCATCATCATCACCAACATCAAACTCAACCTGGGCGATTTCAGCTAAGTCTTTAATCACTTCACGCACGTCCGGTGATGCTTTAGCCAGTTCTGGCTGAATAATGGCAATGCCAGTTAAAAAGCTTTGAGTCCACAGTGCTAACGCTTCAACGCGTTGGCTAAGCGAGACCTCTTCCTCTGGCAGTAATAAAGTAAAGCCAAATTCAAAATCAGCCAAACGGGCTACGGTGTCTTGATAAAGCTCAGTAATTAAATGCTGTAAATTATGTTCTAAGGCTTGGCCGTCATTCATTAGCTCAACCAATGGTTTTAGCCACGCCATATGGTCTTGTTTTACGCCACCACAAATTAGCCCAACAAGTGCACCGTGCACTTCTACGGGGTGCTGGCCAATTTCGGCCGCATCTAAGGCTTGTTTAAGTTTTTCGATACATAACGAAGGTGGGGTTGCCATGGTTTTTTCCTAATAGCGCGATATCAGTCTCAATGCTAGCAGAGTTACTATAATGCTCCAAATACTAGCGCAGGTTGTGCTCAAATTTGTGAATAGTAATACCAATCTGCATGAGTGATTGCAGGCGATTTGTTCACTCAATCAGCAAATAGTTAAAAACCGTTGCCCTTGCCTTGCGCTTTTAAATTCAGCCCTATATAGTTCGCGAACTGACTAAGGGATCTGAGGCGACATTATGAGTAACAGTGCTGTTGAAATTACCCTTTTGGGACGCACCTACTCTATCGCATGTCCAAAAGGACGAGAAGATGCCCTACGGACTGTGGCCAGAGAAGTTGAAAGTCAACTGACCACCTTAAAGTCGCGTACTAACAATTTAAGCCGTGAAGAATTAGCCATTATGGCTGCACTGAACATTGGCAATGAATTGTTTGAAGAAAAACAAAAAAATAAGCAATATATGGCGCAAATGGATGAGCGTATTTCGTTATTACAAGCAACATTAGAAACATCGTTGGTTGAACGAAGCCGCAAGGATGACTAAACTAAGAATTCAGAGCTAAGTTAAACATGACTTAATTCTACCCTGTTTTGCTCCCTGGGATATGCGCGAGTTGGCTATGTCCCTGTGCCGATACTTACAAACCCAGGGTGAATGCTTTTGTTGACATTGTGCATGCTCGGCTCGTACCGAGAAGCCTTAGGAAATGAACATTTACCCGCCTTGAACCTACGGTTCAAGGGCTACGCCGGCAGCGGTATTTTGGGGAGCATCCTAATTTTTTGTACCACTCTTTTGCGCTGATTAAGCAACACCTCCTGGCGCTAATCACTCTGTAACCCGTTAATGAATGGGTTATTCAAATACTCCTATTGGTATGACTTTCAAATAGACAACACAGATTACCTTCACAATTTAACGTGTCAAACTAATTACTTAGTCTTACAAGGTTGTTTTAACGCAGTTGTTAATGTATAAAACATTAAATATTAATAACTTGTAAACATGAACTATGATAAGTCGTGGCGTTATCATTAAGGTTTACTGCACCATTATTGTTGTTCTACTGTTCACTTTAACCGGTTGTAAATCCACTCCTACCCCAGTTAAACCCATTAATACTACGCCTGCTGAGCTATCCCATTTCCCTACGGATGCACTCACTCAGGGCGCAAATATTATTGATACTCAATTGAGTTTAGCTGACCGAAATTTATATCTGGCTAACAGCGGCAATATAAAAATGTTGTCTACTGCTCAATGCCCGTTAGAAATATCAGCCCACCGCGGCGATTTTCGCCAACCTGAGAGCAGCGCCAATGCCATCGCGTCTGCATTAAACGACAACTTTAACAGTGTTGAAATTGACGTGATGCTGCTTAAAGACGGCACCTGGGTTAATCATCACGATAGCCAAACAGGCCGTGCCACCGTGTATTACACCGGCGAACGTTTCAAGCTAAACCGCATGAGCTTTAAAGAGTTCTCTAACCTTAAGCTGCGAGACAAGCACAGTAACAATTTACTCAATCAACGCCCTATTACCGCTGTTGAAGCCTTTAAAACCTTTGCCGCATATCGCCATAACAATCAACAACTCAATGTAGAGATTAAATCCGACACCAACGGTCAAAAGTTAGTTGAGCTTGATAATATGTTGCGAAGATACATTGGCTTAGGTGGGTTTTATTATTCTTCAACCAATCAAGAAACGCTTTATAAACTGCGAGGCATTAACCCGTCGGTGTATTTAGGGTTTATTCAGGGTGGCCACCCTACCAGTGTTGAAAAATTAGCCGCCGATTTACGTAAAGGCGTCAAAAACGACGCTTACTATTTAGATAACCAAAATAACCTCGAGCTAGCCGGTCGCTATGGCACTAAACGTTATCGCTCTCGCTACAAAGACTACACCTCAAAATCATCACTGTCGGCATTGCACAGAAAGCTCGGAAGTAATTCAGGGATCCACTTGGATATACGCAGTTTTATGCAGCACTCAAACGTTAAACATGACGCTCATCAACTGGGAATGAAAGTTTATACCTACTCCCTAAATGGCAGCGAATATCATCAATCTCAGTTAGTTAAATTATCCCCATCAACGTTGCCAGATGGGGCGATTGTCGATGCAACGCCTTACAACATTTGCCAGCGATTATTTAATGCCGCAATACCGGCTAAGCAATACCAGGCAATAAGCCCTGTGGGTCGTTACATTACATCTTTACCGCAAGATGCCGACTTTGACCGTTTTGACGAAATGCGCGGCTATCAACACGAAGGTTACTACTTGTCGCTAAACGCAGGCCTTAAGGCCATCAATAGCGCGCCAGTTGCCCCTGTGGCTAACAATATACCGACGCCATTGTTAGAGCATGGATTTCCGACGATTACCGATGAAAAGATTGATAACGACACCGGCGAAACAATTATTTTGAAGTTGCCGACACGTTCGCAGTAATACATAACCTGAGCTCAGGTTACATAAAAATTAAAAAATAATGGCTGATAAATACGACTATGACTGAGCATAACAAAAGTCCATTTGCGACAAACCTGCTTAACAGCGCACCTACACAGCAAAAAATGGAATCTGCGGCAAAAGAGCTAAAGAAAGTACAAAAACATCAACAATCAAGTGCAGCAAAAGCCGCCAAAAAACAAACGGTAGAGGCCCAAATATCCCAGACAGGCAAACCCTTTTGGTGGATGTTGTTAATGTTTATCTGCTCGCTAGTGTATTTGTTTCCTGAGGCGGTGTTTAATGCAGCGTTAACCGAC
Organism: Shewanella saliphila; assembly: GCF_014648295.1. GTDB lineage: Bacteria > Pseudomonadota > Gammaproteobacteria > Enterobacterales > Shewanellaceae > Shewanella > Shewanella saliphila. The sequence goes on along the minus strand of NZ_BMQV01000045.1, from coordinate 21,736 downwards.
GTTGCGGGTGGGCGTAATGCCACCTTTGAAGACCTACGTGTGGTGGAATTATTTGGCCGAACCATCAGTGGTATTGGGGTAACCTTACTGCTGGCAGATTTATTATTAAAAGGTAAAAAGCTGGCTAATGTCAGCCGCGCGTTCGGGTATTTTGCGTTGATTGCGGTGATGGTATGGCCAACGGTGTTTTTTGGTCAAAAGTGGTTAGTGGATCATTTTATTATTGATGCATCTACCTCTGAAGAGCGCCAACAAGCGTACTTGTCTCAAATACTGCGCAGTGCATTGATTGAAAACTCCATTAAGTTTGAAGGCATAGAATACGACCCCAATAAAACTCACAACGCGACTGAGAAAACCTTTTTATCGGTTTTTGGTGGTTTAGTTTACGCTGACGACCAATTGGTAGCAGACTTAACACAAAAGAAACGCTTGATCATGGAGAAGCTTGTTCGCGATCGCGCGATGTCTCGCTTTGATGAGCATTATGGTCAATACGATAATTTTCGCCAAACTCTGCGTGATAAATACACAGAGTACGCCTCAGGTTCTAATCAATACAACCAAGCGCTTGCCAGTGTACAAACTCGCTCTGATGAGTACTGGCTTGATACGCAAAACCAAGTTAAACAAGGCTGGGAGAAATATCAGCAAGGGACCAAGGCTTATGAAGCTCGGGTAGAATCTCGAGCACAAAAAATTGCGCCAAAACTGTATGACTATTTTGAACGCCGTAATAAATGTGCCGAAAAGAAGAGTGGCAGCAGTAAAGATCGCTGCTTTGAGCGACTGCAAAAAGGCTACGACAAAGAAATCGCCAAATACAGTATCCCTTATATTCCGCCTGACGATTGGCTTATTCGCGAGGAGATCTCAACCTCTGAAAACGTCGGCAACTCTATTCTCTCAGGGATTATGACCCTAGGCCTATATACCGCAATGCAGGCGGCCGATGCGATTACCGGTGGCGATGCCGGCTTTAAAGATCATCGCATGGTGTATACCAACGACGTTAACCATTATAAAAAGGTATTGATGGTAAAAATGGCGCCAGACTTTATAAAAGAGTCAGGCGGTTACCCATTAGGGATTAACTCCATCCATGACTTTAGAGTCCATGAACTCACCAGCGTAAAAGTGAATAAACAGCTAAAGCAAAAAGGCTTAACTTTATCGCCATCTTGGTCAATCACCGACCGCAACAGCTTTGATATTGCCGTCGCCAAAAAAGTCCGGCAGCAAGCTGATGCAAAGTGGCGTTCAAGCATGAAAGCCAAAGGCAGCGATATGCCACCAAATTTGAGCTGGCAAGCCTTTCAAAAGCAGAGCGATATTCAACAACGTATTGAAACTGAAATGAAAGAGCTTTATGTAAACCCAACACTGGCCGACTGGAACAATCGCGAATTTAAACAACATATTATTGAACCAAACATTAAACGTAAAACCCTTGAGTACCTTAATGTACTTGAGGCTCAACAAGCTGAATTTGCCGATGGAGGAGTGTTTGAATCAACGGGTAAATCGGCATTAAGGTCAACGATTATCCCACCGATATCGATGTCGATTAGCTTAGCGCTCGTACTGTTAACGGTATTGAAATTACCGATGAAAGCTGTAGAGCTTGTGCAAGCAAAAAGGTCGTCGACAACACCAATCGCTAAACCGAATCGTTTAATCAAACCAGCAATATCGGCCCTTTTACTGGCATCAATTTTTGTAGTGCCTTTATCCATGGGCGGCAACCAATACACTATGCCGGGCTCGTCGTTGCATTACTTTTTTGATCAAATGGAAAAGAATGACTCTGCGACGATTTCATACACCCTTAAATGGCTATTAGTGACTCTGCCTATGGTGCAACCCGTTGGCTCATCGATTGATCAACACTTATTGATTACCACTGGGTTTGATGCCATTAGCGACCCAATTAACCGTTTTGATTTAGCGGTAATGCCAGCACATGACGTGAGTAAACCACGCAAATCATCAGCTAAAAGCTCGGCATTACTGCCGCTGACCATTAAGACCAATATTGCTAATGCCAGCATTTCAGTGATGAGCATCAAACCCAAATACCAACCCGGCATGATGCTACCCGCGGGCAGTTATGACATTAAAGTTTCAGCACCAGGACAAACGACCATTAGAAAGTGGGTTTACCTCAAGGCCGATGAGACTGAGTTTGAATTCAATTTTTAAGTCGCGGTGTTGTAAATAAAAACACAAAGCAGCAAGCATTCACGCAAAGATTATAGGATGTATTACGTGAGTAAATTAGAACAATTTCAGAGTTTTATTCGTAGCAACGGTAAAGTACTCACTGGTGTCGATGTGCCAGTTAAATTAAGTCATGAACAAGTCAAACTGCCGCAACTTAAGTTTACTTTTGGCTGGACGATTGAAGTGGGAGTGAGTGAACATCGACATGGTGGTCATTGTCCTTCAGGGATTAAATCTGGCAGTGCAGCAAATGCACGAGACTATGCTCATGACAAAGCCAAAGAATACGCTAGCGGACAAAATGCGCTGTTTAATGAACGGTTTTTAAACATTTTAGGCCCAGATATTACCAGCAATTTTTTAATCCGCAACAGAGGGCTTAAATCTGCGCCAGAGACCTATGTAGGCAGTAAGATTTGCTACAACTGTAGCGGCTCAGGCAGTCAAAGCTGCTCCGGCTGTTATGGTTCTGGCAAAAACAGCTGCCATGGTTGTAGTGGTACAGGGCGCGTCAGTACATCGCGTTACGATAGTCACAATAATCGTACTGTTTATACAACAGAGTCATGCACATCTTGTTGGGGCAGCGGTAAAAAAACCTGCAATAGCTGTGGTGGGTCTGGTTCTGTAACGTGTAGCACTTGTAGCGGTGGTGGTTACCTTTATTACAGTTACACCATTGATGGTGATGCCAAGCGCAGTACGAAGTGGGCTTATAACAGCAATGATTACCACGAATGGACCTCTGAGTTTGTTAAAAATAACGGCTTAAACTTGGTTTACCATTTAACCGATATTACTGAGGTCGATGTTGACGGCGCTTTAGATGGTTGTACGTTTATCTATGCTTTTACCGCTAAACTGCCAACCTTACAATTTACCGCGACCATTGATAACACCGACACAAAAATGTGTTTCGCCGGCAAAAAAGACACCACCCATAATGCAGGTGGTGTTTATGATCCTGCGGTATGGCGTGTGGCGCAAAAAATGACAGGCAAAAGCCAGGCAGATGACAAAGCCGTGTTAGCAACACCTGCAATAAAAGACATTATCGAAGCCGATGCCACCAACACCCAAATTGCCTTATTAACCGAAAATTGGGTATCAACAGACATTAAAGATGCGGTTATATCGAATTACCAAAACTTGGTCAGCACATTAAAAAAACAAAGTGTTAAGGGTATTGCACCCAACATGTTGTTAAGTTTGATTAAATACACCTATCTGTTCTTTGTTTTGGGCATGTTAATCGCGTTGTTATTCCCCTCTTTTGCAGCCGAATCTGGCTACCGTATGAGCGTGACACAAGTGCCAGAATGGATGTTTGCCCTATTAAGCATGAAATTTGGATTATTTGGACTGCCCGCCTTGGCTAACTATGCTTTTGTATTCGGTTTGCTGTGGTTAAGCTACCAAGGCGTTAAAAAGTGGTATTGGAAAAACATCAGTAACACCAAGATTTGGCTATTAGCTATCGCTATTACCTTATTGTTCCCCCACATTGCATTGTCAATTTATTACAATACGTTAGCACTGCTTAATGACTCCCCTGCCATTGCCAGCACTCTTGTCTGCGGTTCACTATTAGTGGGTATCTACTTGATGGTCATTGGGGTTAAGTGGCCACAAAAGTGGTATAGCAAATTGCTGGGATTAGTGGCCGCTGTAGGTATTTATTGCGCTATTCAATATGGGTTTTATGCAATCAACCCAACTTATGCGTTTATTGCCGATCATGCCCATTACAACCGAGAAGTGAACAAGTTATTGACCTCTGGCGTACATTTTATGCAGATAAATATTGTTGAGTGGAGCTTATTATCCATTAGCTTTACGTACTTTTTAACTCGAAGACGCTTTTGGTTAAAAGCCAAAACCATGGTGGCTGATTACGATAGTCCAGTATTGTTAAAATCAATGAATATGGATAAATAAACTAATGCGTTTTGAATGGATATGAAGCATACATTAGCACCGAGTAAACCTATGCTTTCATATCTATTCAGAACGCGATAGTCTAGCCAGAATATTTTGTTATTAATTGCATTTGTAAGTGATGGAGTGCTCCCTACCTATGAGTATCATGCGTTTTATGACGAACACCGACAATCGTCCTGTTACGTCAACCTCTTCTGCGCGCATTAGTTATTTTGCCACCCCTTCTGAATTACAAGAGCCTTTGTTTGATAGCTCAGGCATGAGCCGTGATAATATTCGTCGTCACGTTAGGCAAGAGCGCAACAGCTTATCAACGGAAGAACAAAGCCAATTGGCATTAATAGCCAGCAGACATATGCTTGCAGAAATTCAGGCACAATCGGCACAACATGTGGCCGTGTATTTAACCCATGACGGCGAATTAGCCACGCAAAAATTGATTGATGCACTGTGGGAGTTAAACATCAACGTTTATTTGCCGCTTATCCATCCATTTTGCAAAGGTCACTTGTTATTTGTACGTTACGATCGTGACTCGGTGATGGTTAAAAACCAATACGGTATTAGCGAACCTAAACTCAATGTGCAGCATGTGATCACCGTTGAGCAACTCGATATGATCATCACGCCTATGGTGGCATTTGATGAACACGGTAATCGTATGGGGATGGGTGGCGGTTACTACGACCGCACGTTAACCCAAGTCGTTAATAACAAACCTTTAGCCGTTGGTTTTGCCCACGACTGTCAGGAAGTAAGCCAGGTACCTACCGATTTTTGGGATGTGCCGTTGCCAGTGATAATTACCCCAACGAGAAGATTAGCTATTTAAAATCGTTTCTTAATAAAAAGCCCCATCAATACATGTTATTGATGGGGCTTTTTAGTTAAATAATTAGACTAAAAGTGAGCTTATACAATTGCCTTATCTAATGCCTGGCTTACATCAGCAATGATGTCGTCGATATGCTCAATACCTACCGAAATACGCACTAAGTCTTCTGATACACCGGCTTTGGCAAGCTCTGCACCGCTGAGTTGGCGATGAGTGGTACTAGCAGGGTGACAAGCGAGCGATTTAGCATCACCAATGTTGACTAAACGCAGCACCATTTGCAGCGCATCAATAAACTTACCACCTGCAATTTTGCCCGCTTCGGCATCAGCAGATTTAATCCCAAAGCTGATAATACCAGAAGCTTTACCGCCAGTGATTTTTTGGCATGTGGCATTGTATGGGCTGTCTGGCAGTGCTGCGTAATTGACCCAGCTAACACTTGGGTGTTTTTGTAAAAAATCAGCCAGCGCAAGGGCATTACTGCAATGACGCTCCATTCGCAAGCTAAGCGTTTCGAGCCCTTGTAGTAGCAAAAATGCACTTTGTGGCGACAAGGCAGCACCGGTATTACGCAGTGGTACTACACGGCAACGGCCAATGTAGGCTGCTGGGCCAAAGGCATCGGTGTACACCACGCCATGATAAGACGGATCGGGTTCATTAAGAATTGCAAAACGTTCTTTATTAGCAACCCAATCAAACTTACCTGAGTCAATAATCACCCCACCAATAGTGGTGCCGTGACCGCCAATGTATTTGGTCAATGAATGGATAACAATGTCGGCGCCGTGATCAAACGCGCGGCACAAAACCGGTGTCGCCACAGTATTATCAACAATCAGTGGTACCCCATGTTTATGGGCAATATCGGCCAAACGCTGTAAATCGACGATGTTACCGGCTGGGTTACCAATTGATTCACAAAATAGTGCTTTGGTTTTATCGTCAATTAATGCATCTAAACCGTCAAAGTCATCAAACGCAGCCATGCGCACTTCAACGCCCTGGCGCGGCAGAGTATGAGCAAATAAGTTATAGGTGCCGCCATACAGTTGGCTTGTGCTAACAATGTTATCGCCTACTTGAGTGAGCGCTTGAATCGCATAGGTAATAGCCGCCATACCCGATGCTACAGCAAGTGCACCAATACCGCCTTCGATAGCAGCTAAGCGTTGCTCTAACACACTGGTGGTTGGGTTCATGATACGGGTATAAATATTACCTGCGACTTTGAGGTCGAATAGGTCTGCGCCATGCTGGGTATCGTCAAAGGTGTACGAGGTGGTTTGGTAAATCGGCACTGCAGCAGCTTTAGTCGTAGCTTCTGACTCATAGCCATAATGTAATGCCAGTGATTCCAGTTTCATGTTTTCTGCAGACATAGCGACTTCCTTGAGATAATTGACTGTGGTGATATTGATCAATAACCACACTAGCAATTAGCCATCTAGAAGTCTATAGCAAGTTGCTGCGAAATGATGATTTACATATCGCGGCTACTTGTTTCTTACTCTATTTATGGATGAGTAAAGCCTATTTTAACTGCCTACCACCATCTACAGCATAACTTCGACCCGTAACGTAATGGCTGCCTTGCAGGTAGTCGATAAGGCTAATAATTTCATTATTGCCGGCTTCCCTTGGCAAAATCGCTTTCGCTAATGCTTTGACTTTATAAGCATCATCGTCGTGCTCATTAAATAGAATCATCGCGGGGGCAATCGAGTTCACTTTAACGTGTGGCGCAAGCAAGCTGGCAAATGACAAGGTCATATTATGCAATGCCGCTTTACTGGCCGCGTAAGCAATATGCTTTTTACTGCCTTTTTCGGCGACATAGTCGGTGATATGAATAATATTGCTGGCGCCGATGCTGTCTTCATTGGTTTTAGCGGCAGCAACCAACAATGGACCTAAAGCGAAGTTAATTTGATAAGGCGCAGCGACATGAATTTGCATCATCCTCGCCATGGTTTCGCTTGGACTTAAACCACTATTGTCTGGTAACCAGTCAGAGGCGTTATGGATAATAGTGTCGAGGCGGTCATGATGTTGATTTATGTGGGCAATTAACGCCTCAATTGCAGCAGGATCAGTTAAGTCGCACGAATGTAAACTGGCTCCAAGCTTGCCTAACTGCTCGATACTGTCGTAATGAGTACGATAAGTGCCAATAACATGATGACCCTGGGCCAAATAATACTTAGCCAGCGCATAACCAATGCGCTTACCTACGCCGGTGATCAGTATTGTGCGTTCCATAATGCTCTCTTTATGTTTGGTTAATAACTTAGCCTAAAACTTATCATAAGCAAATTAAGTGCTTATGATAAGCATTTATCATAAGTGTTAAGGGTTAAACTTTTAATACAGCGCTTGCGGCCTAAAAAAATGGCCTCAACTCTGGGGAGCTTGAAGCCATTAAATAAATGGAAATAAACCGTATAACGTTACGCTAAAAATTCAGCACGACTGGCTGGATTAGCTTTAAAACAACCGCCAAGCGCCGTGGTTTGGGTGCTCGATGAGGTGTCCATAATGCCGCGAGATTTAACACAGTAATGAGTCGCGTTTATGCTAACTGCAACATCGTCGGTTTCGAGCAAGGTTTGCAGCGCCACTAAAATTTGTTGTGTGAGACGTTCTTGCACCTGCGGGCGTTGGGCAAAAAAGCGCACAATACGGTTAATTTTAGATAAGCCAATAATGTTGCCTTTAGGAATGTAAGCCACCTTAGCCAAGCCATCAATAGTAATAAAATGATGCTCGCAGGTGCTCACGACACTGATGTTGCTGATTTTCACCATCTCTTCAACACCCATTTTATTGTCAATTTGGGTAATTTTAGGGAAGTTAGCGTAATCAAGGCCTGAGAAAATCTCATTGACGTACATTTTAGCTATACGATGCGGCGTTTCAGCTAGGCTGTCGTCGCTTAAATCAAGGCCAAGCGTCGACACAACTTCAGTCATTAAGCCTTTAATACGTTGATACTTTTGCTCGCTGTTCATATCACTTGGAATCAGTGGCGTTTCAAGACCATGGTCGACTAACGCCTGTTGTACTTTAAGTGCTTCGGCAGACAACTCGGCGCGAGTTATGTCATTAATGGTGGTCATAATAACATCCTTAATCAATGGGTTAACTGCGATACTCTAAAGACAAAGATACAGAGTCGGCAAAACGCAGTGCATGTGGTTTATCGATGGTGACTCGGGCTAGGGTTACGCTTGGATGCTCACGACAAATGTCGAGTACGTCAGCCACCAGTTTTTCGAGTAATAAAAAACGACCTTCTTCTACATGCTGAATCACTTTTTTGGTGATTACCTTGTAGTTTAGTGCATCTGCGACATCGTCGGTTTGAAACGAACGATCCGCTGGATAATGGATCTCAATGTTGATCACCACATCTTGCTGTTTTTCACGTTCGTCTTGGTTAAACCCAATAAAGGTGCGTAAACGTAAGTTGGTGACGTTAATAATAGCTTGGCTTAATGGCATTATTTAGCCCTAGTGGATTGTTTTAAAGCTATACGCCAGGATGAAATAAAAAGATCATAAATCTAAAACGATCATGCTGATCGCTAAATCCTGTTCACAAAAGGTAAACTAGTTTGCGCGTTAATGCGTAGAATAGTCACAGCAACGCTAATAGCACGAGGTAAATAATGGAATTAACAATATTTTACGATGGCACTTGCCCGCTGTGCCTCAATGAAATGCAGCAATTAAAGCGCTACGACCGGTTAAATCGTATCGGGCTTGAAGACATTAATGCCGCAGACATCAAGCAACGATTCCCTGATTTAAATGTAGAGCAAGCCAATACCATATTGCATGGCCTGCAAGCCGATGGCACCTGGCTTTATGGTTTAGATGTTACTGCTAAAGCGTGGGGGCTAACAGGCAAACATTGCTGGATAAAAATGTTGCGTCTGCCCGTGATTAAACCCGTGGCCGATAAAGCTTACCTAGCATTTGCGCGTAATCGCTACCGGATATCCTATTTACTCACCGGGCAAAAGCGCTGCGACACAGGCCGTTGTAACATTAAATAAAGGCAAAGCGCATGAGCGATTCAACGACTACTGAAACCATTATTGTAATTGGGGCGTCATCCTTTATTGCCCAAGCCTTTATCGAGCAAACCTGCCATCAACACGCAAAGCAACAGCAGCAAAACTCACCTGTCGCAGAACCGTTACAAATCATCACGATTAGCCGTCAGGCCAACATTAAGTTGCCTGAACTAATGGGCAGCGAACTAACAGGAAGTGCTAACCACCAGCACTTTAGCTGTGATTATCAACAAGCCTCAATAGAGCAATGTGTTTGCGATATTGCGAAGATTGCAGGCACAGTGACTCGCATAGTGATGTGTAATGGTATATTGCACAGTAAAAACCAGCACATCAGCACAAAAGAGCCAGGCTTAATGCCAGAAAAACGCATTGAAGATATTGATGCACATTCGTTAGAGCAGCTGTTTTATGCCAACAGTATTGTACCCATGTTATGGCTAAGCGCCCTCACCCCATTGTTGTCGCAACCACGTCATAAAGTAAGCGCTAAGCAAAAATGTGTTATCAGTATATTAAGTGCTCGAGTCGGCAGTATTTCAGATAATCGCCTCGGCGGTTGGTATGGCTATCGCGCCTCAAAAGCGGCATTAAACATGCTCATTAAAACCACGGCAGTGGAATATGCCAGACGCCTTAAACGCGTGAAACTTATTGCGTTTCACCCCGGCACCACCGACACGCCATTATCAAAACCTTTTCAAGCCAATGTGCCTCAAGGCAAACTATTTACCCCTGCCTTTGTCGCCAGCCAGTTACAGCAAATTATGGATAACAGTGAGCCCAACGGCGAAGCCAGTTACCTCGACTGGCAAGGCGAGCCGATTAACTGGTAACTGCTCATTGATGTTATGGCTGTGGCTAAGTACATGCCAAGTTGCTGATGCCATATGGTACTAAGGTGCCAATTAAATATTACCTAAATTACTTTACCCTGAAAGTACTAAATTGGATTGAGGAACCGATACTATGTCGACGTTACACACGGGACTAAAAGGGAAAGTAGCACTGATAACCGGCTCAACAAGCGGTATAGGCTTGGCCACCGCTCATGTACTGGCTGAACAAGGCTGTCATATCGTATTGCATGGATTGATGACGCAGGATGAAGGCACTGCATTAGCCGCTGAATTTACCACCCAATATCAAATAAACACCTATTTTAGCAATGCCGATTTAAGAGACCCAGCCTGTATACATGAGTTTATGGACGCGGCCGTGGAGCAATTAGGCAGTATTGATATTTTAGTCAATAACGCTGGCATTCAGCACACTCAAGATGTGGCCAACTTTCCGATTGAAAAGTGGAACGACATTATCGCGATTAACTTATCTTCTGCCTTTCATACCATCCAAAAAGTTGTGCCCGCAATGGCCAATAAACAATGGGGGCGAATTATTAATATTGCCTCAGTACATGGTTTAGTCGGCTCAGCAAATAAGGTGGCATATTGCGCAGCAAAACACGGCATAGTGGGCTTAACCAAAGTGGTGTCCATTGAATGTGCAGAGCAAGGTATTACGGTCAATGCGATATGCCCTGGTTGGGTTGATACACCGCTTATCGGCAAACAAATTGACAACATCGCAAGCGACAAAAACTTAAGTTATAACGAGGCAAAATATCAACTCGTGACAGCCAAACAGCCGTTACCAGAAATGCTCGCGCCGAGACAAATTGGTGAGTTTGTATTGTTTCTTTGCGGCGGCGCGGCAAAAGGCATTACTGGTGCGGCATTACCAATGGATGGTGCCTGGACTGCGCAATAAGCTTTGGTGTGATTGATTTATAGTAGGTAATCTCATATTAAATGTTAGCCCCTATTCATATCGATAAGGGCTTTTTTAATGCCTAAAACAATAGGCCGTGGGTAATGCAGTTAAACCTTGACCATAAACTTAGCGATATGTTGATAGGTTGCCATACATTCATCTTTAACAAGATCGTGCAGCAACATGTAGGCGTGGATCATACCGTCAAGCGAATGATGCTCAACATCAACCCCTGCAGCAGTTAATGCCTTAGCATAAGCTATGCCTTCATCCCGAAGTGGATCGCAGCCTGCAGTAAAGATCAACGTTTTAGGTAATGCTGCCGACATAGCCCCCAATAAAGGTGAAGCCTGTTTAATAATATCGGCATCAGTCGATTGAAAATACTGCTCGAAATACCACTTTATGCGAGTTGTTTCGAGTAAGAACCCTGTGCCATTACTGTCTAATGATGGGCTTGTTAATGTGTAGTCGACGCTGGGGTAAATCAAAATTTGTTGGTCTATTTTAAGCCGTTTATCCGTTAAGCTTTTCATGCTTAAACTGGTGCAAATGGCACCACCGGCACTGTCACCAATAATCGTGACCGAATCTTGATGCTTAACATCACCGAGTAACTCAGCGTAACGTATGAGTACCTGTTCGCAATCATCAATCCCTGCGGGATAAGGATGCTCTGGCGCCAAGCGATACTCAACCGAAATCACTACACACTGAGCAATACTGGCAAGGTGGCGGCAAATAGGGTCGTACAACTCTACGCTACCACACATGTGCCCACCACCATGAAAATGTAATAACACTGGCAAAGGTTTATCTGGCGCAGGACTATAAATTCTGACGGGAATAATACGGTCGGGTAACGTCAACGTTTTATCTGCAATATAAGACACCGCTGGTGAGTCACTCATTAACCCGCTTAGTTTGTTTAAGTTTTCCCGCAATATTGTCGGTGTAAATTGGATATTATTTTGCTTAGCCAGGGCAATGTTACTATTTGCCTGGGCCAAAAAATCAGTCAACTTAGTAGACACTGTGCCTCTCATTATCATGACTCCTTTGATTTACCCGTTTCAGGTAAAAAATAACTGCCCACAAATACCGTGCCGGTAAGCAAGGTAATCATCAAAAATGAACTGGTGTAACTGCCATCATTCATATCCACTAACTTGCCAAATACCCATAGCACAATGGTTGATACCAGGTAACTAATCGACCAGAACAGACTAAACACCACGGTAATTTTTTGCCCTGTCATCTGTGGTAATTCATGGGGAATAGACACTAATGCGGTTATCGGAAAAAAGATAAAAAAGCCTAATACCATCGCACATAAGATTTGTAACCAAGGCTGCGAGCTAAACGATAACCCGAGTACTGTGATAAAAATAATCAGCCCACTTAAACGAATAATAGGTAGGCGCATTGGATTTTTTCGGCTGTATAACATCCCCGCAATGGTGCCGATAATGCCAAAACCAATCACCCACTTACTTTGACTAATACCCGCTTGCGGATAAAAAGTGAATAGGCAGATATAAAACGACAGCAGCCCAGAATAAGTAAACGCGTAGAGCCAATTAAACTTATCTTTTAACCCGTCCATATAGCCATATTCTGTGGGTTCTGATCCCGCTGCGTGCTTAACCTCAGCCGGAGCGTCAAACTTTACTAGCATCCACAGGATGGCAAGCACCAAACTGGCAAGCGAAAACAACACCAGGCTACTTTTCCAGCCGCCGGTGATGTCATTAATGCTGCTCATGCCCCACAGAACAATTGCAGTGCCAACGTTAAAAGCCACCGCATTTAAGCCGTTTATCAACGGGCGTTCGGCGGGAGTAAACCACTGCATCACTATCGGGTTAAAGTAAACAATCATAAAGGCGCCACCTAAACCCATTAAAAATCGACTCGCCAATAGCAACTCGTAATGGGTTGCGTAAGGGGTGACAATTCCGACCACAATTAATAATGAGGCGAATAAAAAAGCATACTTAACCCCCACTTTCACCGCTAAATAAGCCGCGCCAAACGTACCGACAATTTTGGCTAACGTAACCGCACCACTAATAAAGCTGGCAGAGGCTAGGCTATCAATGTGCATTGAAGCCATTATGTTGCTCATGCTGGCAGTCCCGCCAACCCATGCCATCGCAAAGAGCACATAACTGGTAAAAACCAGACCTTCAACCAAGTATTTATGGGTTATGTTCATAGGCGTAATCGGTACCTTAATGACTGTATCGTATGCTAATCATGTTATCTGATGGGTATGGATAAATAAGTACTACCTTAGTTCACCGCATTGTTAAAAATCTTTATCAAACAGGGCGTCTAGTGTAGTTTCGCAAGGATAAACAATAAAAATAATTGGGGAATAACTTGCAGGCTTGGTTATCTATTGATACTTGGTTGATCAGTTCTATTTCGATTGCTTATCTGGCAATGCTATTTGTGGTTGCGCAATGGGGACAGAATCGAGCGGTAAAAAAAGTCAGCCAAAAACCGTGGATTTATAGCTTATCGCTTGGCGTTTGCTGCACATCTTGGGCATTTTACGGCACGGTTGGCCAGGCCGCGACGACCGGTGCATGGCTGGCGCCCATTTATATCGGCTCGATTATTTGTTTGGTCTTAGCCTGGCCAATGCTCATCCGCACATTGCAAATCATTAAAAGCCAAAACCTCACCTCCATTGCCGACTTTATTGCGTGCCGCTTTGACCGCTCACCTAAACTGGCAGCTAGCGTAGCCATAGTGTCATTACTGGGCACGATTCCTTATATTGCCTTGCAATTACGAGCCATTAGCACCAGTTTTGATTTACTCACGGGCACCTTTCAATCGGGTATTAGCACCGCATTTGTTGTTACCATTGTGCTGATTATTTTTAGCGTGTTGTTTGGGGCGCGCCAACTCTCCGCCAGTAAGCATAATCACGGCTTAGTGTTAGCCATTGCGTTTAGCTCTATCGTTAAATTATTTGCCCTGACGGCGGTGGGGATATTTGCCACGTTTTACCTATTTGATGGCTTTGGCGACCTACTCAGCCAAAGCCAAAACCTTGAACAAACCACTAATTCAGACTCGATTTATCTTATTGTGTCGCAGGTTATTTTGGGCGCGATTACCATCTATGCATTACCGCAACAATTTCACATGATGATGATTGAAAACAATCATGATGAAGAGCTTAAATCTGCACGTTGGATGGTACCGTTATACCTGTTATTGATTAATATTTTTGTATTGCCGATTGCATTAGCCGGACAACTTAGCTTCCCTGGCGGCAGTGTCGGCGCAGATACCTATGTACTGACATTACCGCTGTTTTATCAACAAGCATGGCTCGGCATATTGGTTTATGTTGGTGGACTTGCGGCAGCAACCGCCATGGTGATTGTGGCGGCAATTGTATTGAGCACCATGATTTCGACCGAAATTTTAACGCCATTACTATTACGACTACCCAAATTTAGCTCGCAACAAACCCCGCAATTATCAGGCATTTTATTAAATTTACGTCGTATTGCTATCGCGGTGATTTTACTGTCAGCCTTTGCATTTGAACGCTTTATCGATCAACAAAATCATTTAGCCAGCATCGGTTTACTGTCATTTGTTCTACTATCTCAATTTGCGCCCGCTGCAATTGGCGCCTTGTATTGGCGAAATGCTACTACTCAAGGCGCTTTTGTGGGCTTAATTATGGGCAGTATTGTGTGGCTGTATACCTTACTGTTGCCGGTGACTTTTCCTGAGGCGCATTGGGTTAAATTTGGTTTATTTGATATTGCCTGGTTAACCCCGACAGCTTTATTTGGCTTAACTAGCCTGGACAATATCAGCCATGGGGTATTTTACAGCTTAGCGGCAAACATCGGCTGCTTTGTGATCATTTCACTGCTCAAAGAGCAAAGTGTTGGCGAGGTATTACAAGCCGATTTATTTGTAAACAGAAAACCGGTACAGCCAGAAAGGCACTTGTCGGTCGATGACTTAGCCAGTTTATTAAACCGCTTTATTAATAAAGACGAAGCCGATGCATTATTAGCTAAAGCGAAACAACTCAATGGAAAACACCAGCAACAACAATTGGTTGACTATACTCGCTTAAAATTATCTGGGGTGCTTGGCTCGGCATCGACCAGAATGGTAATGAATGCCGCGTCGCGAGTGCAACACGTACCACTCGAAGATGTAGTCAGTATTGTTGACGAAGCAAACCAAATTTTTGAGTTTAACCGTGAGCTGCTGCAATCTGGGGTGGAGAACATTGAACAAGGCATTAGTGTTGTCGACGCCGACATGCGTTTAGTGGCCTGGAATCAACGTTATATTGAACTGCTCGATTACCCGCAAGATTTTGTTAAAGCCGGATTGCATATTGAACAATTAATTCGCTTCAATATCGACAGAGGGATTATTGTCGGCGATGAAGCCCATGAGTTAGTGGAAAAACGTTTAGCGCATATGCGCGGTGGTAGCCCACATCATTTTCAGCGCACCATGCTAGATGGGAAAGTGCTCGAAATTAGAGGTCAAGCCATGCCTGGAGGCGGCTTTGTCAGTACATTTGCTGATATTACCGCCCACATTGAAGCAGAAAAAGCATTGCAATTGGCCAATGAAACACTCGAAAAACGGGTAGAAAGCCGCACCCAAGAATTGGAAAAAGCCAAAGCTGAGGCCGAAGCAGCCAACAGCAGTAAAACCCGCTTTTTAGCTGCGGCCAGCCATGACTTAATGCAACCCTTTAATGCATTAACCTTATTTACCGACATGCTAAAGCAACGGGTAAAATCGACCGAGTTGCAAGATTTGGCCTGTAATATTGAAGAGTCATTAACCGTTGTTGAAAGCTTATTATCTGACCTGGTGGAAATATCACGCTTAGACAGTAAATCCCTCAAAACCGAGCAAAGCCAATTTGCGATAGATGATTTACTCTCTACCTTAGTTAATGAGTTTAACGCCTTATCTATTCAGCAAAACATTGATTTTAACTACCAGGTATCGTCATGTTTTGTCCAAAGTGACCAAAGGTTGTTAAGGCGCATTATTCAGAATTTTTTATCTAATGCGTTTCATTATTCACCCTCAGGCAAAACAAATGAGCAAGCTGCCCATCAGGGTAAAACAACAGCGTTTATACCAAAGGTGCTATTGGGCGTAAGACGGCTTGAGCAGTCAATATTAATACAAGTTTGGGATAATGGCCCAGGGATCCCGCTCGATAAACAACACGCCATTTTTAATGAGTTTGAACGCTTAGAATTAACCCGCGAAATCCCTGGATTAGGCCTAGGGTTGGCCATTTGCGATCGGATTGCAAAATTACTCAATGTCACAATATCGCTGCATTCTGAGGTTGGAAAAGGCACCTGTTTTAGTGTCGAAATCCCTCGAGTTTTGCAACAACGAAAACCGCTTAAAGTTGCAGCGTTACCATCTGAAGATGACATTAACAGCGATAATATCAACGTGACGGTGCTGGTGATCGATAATGACGACCTTATGCTTAAAGCCATCTCATCTTTGCTCAGTGGCTGGGGATGCTTGGTGATTACCGCTAAAGATCAACCCAGTGCGATACAACAATTAATGACTCAACCTACACCCAAACTCATTATTGCTGACTATCATTTAGAGGACGATAAAAATGGGGTCGACCTGGTGCAATACTTACTGGCTAATCACGTTAATGACAGCAACAAACCCACCTGTGTTATTTGCTCTGCTGACCCGTCGGAATCCGTAAGACAACACACCAGCAGTGCCCAGTTTAGCTTTGTGCGTAAACCACTTAAGGCAATCGCGTTAAAGCGGATTATAAGGGGCTGTTGATCTTTCAAGGTTATTTTTGCAGCGAATTGTTGGCCATTACTCACATATACAACTGCGCGGTAGAGACTTCGAGGTGTAGTTATTCTACATAAAAAGTCGATAACGCAGTAAAAATGGCCAACAAACGCTGCCCGAAGGGTTCGGCTAAAAACATTTTACTCTTTGTTGAATTCATCTTTGCGAAGTAATAGTTGCTTAGATGACTAGGCATCAATCCATTCGCCTCGATTAAAATGTTTTTAACTCGAACAAAATTTAACAAGCAAAAATCAACAGCCCTTAAAAAATTACCCTCTGAATAATTGATTTTTATAGATTAACGACCACACAAAATGCCTCACAGGGAGGCATTTACTCGTACTTACTCGCATTCATTGCGTCTTATCAATTATGCTTGCGCCTCCACCTGCTGGTTTTCCGTTGAAGTAATCATTAATTGCTGGAACACCAGCCCTGCTTGGGTGCGATTGTTAATTTCGAGTTTAAGTAAAATCGCTGAGACATGTTTTTTTACTGTGGTTTCTTTAATGTTTAAATCATACGCGATTTGCTTGTTTAACCGACCGTTAGCAATGTTGGCCAGTACTGTGTATTGCTGCGGAGTGAGTTGGGCTAATTGCTTTGCTAAACGTTGATGCTCGGCGGCGGTGTGTTGATCGGTACTGATATTGGTGTGCTCGGGTAACCAAACGTCTCCGTCTAGCACAGTATCAATCGCGGTTGATATTTGGGTTAAGTTGGCCGATTTAGGAATAAACGCACTGGCACCAAAATTGATGGCTTTACGGATAATCTCTGGCTGATCGTCAGATGACACCATGATGACTGCAATGTCAGGAAAGTGATTTTGTAATAACGTGAGGCCAGTAAAACCGTCATTTCCCGGCATATGTAAATCAATAAAGATAAGTTCAATATCGGGGTGCTGCTCCACTAAGGCAATTAACTCTTGAAAGTTTTCCGCCTCTAACACGTGTGCATCGTTGACACTTTTTTGCACAGCTTGGGTGAGTGCAGCACGAAATAGTGGATGGTCATCTGCAATGGCAACTTTAATTTGAGACATCATGACTCCCTTACATTCGTTGTTATTGTTATGGTTCACTCTTCATAGGCAATAAAAAGAATAACCGGTTCTGATGAGACCGGCTATTCTTATCTGACCTTAAGTGATCACAAGGATTAGAACGTATAGCCAACCGTTAATGAAATAGTCTCTGGGTCGCCATAGTATCCAATTAAGGTGTTATCGCCGCCTAGGCCAGGGGTAAAATCACCATCGCCTGTTGGCGTGACAAAGGCGTAGTTACCCACCAAATACTCTTCATCGGTGACGTTTTTCCAATGTAACCCAGCATTCCAATGACCATCATTGCTATACCAATTGAGACCAAAGTTAAGCAAGCCGTAGCCATCCTGGCTCAATAGGTTATCCACTACCGCTAAATCGTAATCGCTGCGGTAGTAGTAATTACCATTAAAGATAAAGCTGCCAATATCAGCTTCAATATTGTAGCTAAAACCAAGATTGGCTGTGGTGTCTGGGGTATTAGTAATAGTGTAGGTATCGCTAATATCAATTTTAGTCCCCTCGTCGTCGTACGAGATCACCTCATCAAATGACGCATCAATTAAGCCGACATTAGCAAATAAATTCAGTGACTCAGTTGCAGCATATTCAACTTCAAGCTCAAGACCTGTTGCGGTAGATTTACCGATGTTGCCTAAACGCTGATTAAGGTCTGAATTATCATCGCCAGGTAACACAGTGACAAACTGCCTGTCTTTATGATCGAGATAAAATGCGGTGGCATTTACACGAAGATTATCGTTCCACTCACTTTTAAACCCAATCTCATATGAATTCACCGTTTCAGGATCAACCGCAGGCTCTGCGCCCGTTGCTCTTGGGTTAAACGTACCTGATTTAAATCCTTGTGAGTAACTGGTAAATACCATCAGGTCATCATTCACTTGATACTCTAGACCCACTCGTGGATTGAATTTAGACCAGGTTTCTTCGTCATCAAGCACTTTAGGTATTTGCGACTCAATTAGCGCGTCATCGCGTACAAAACCAGGATACCAGCCGGTTTCAGGATAAATACTATCGAAAATCACTCCGTTATATACCGTGGCTTCTTTAGATTCGCGAGTATAGCGACCTCCTAATGTCATCGACAATTTTTCGGTAAAGCTGTATGAACCTTGCACATAAGCGGCGTAGCTTTCGCTATTATTACAGCCACTGACCTCACGAGTGAGTCCGCCGTAAGCTTTAAAGGCTTCTTCTAAAATAGCATCGAACACGCCACAAGAATCACCGTCAAAATAGTAAATACCGGAAACTAAATTGAGGTTATCACCGACATAATTCACTTGAAACTCTTGGCTAAATTGCTCATCTTCATAAATAGCCGGCACATCGAAAATACGTAAGCTGGTATTATCAAAATCGATGTTGGTGAGAGACTCGCCTTCACGCTTAGCGGTAACCGATTTAGCGCTCCAATTCTCATTGAAATTATATTCGACCGTCGCGCTCCAACCTTCAGTTTCAACCTTATTCCATGTTGGCATACTGGTGTAAGAGTCGTATTTACTGTCTGGCACTGGGGCATCGGTTAACAAACTAGGAAGCAGTCGATAGCCGCCTTTTGAATTAGAATCATCTTCGGTTTTATCGTAAGTAAAGCGCATAAACAGGTCGTCTGTAGGGGTGTACTCAACACTTAACCGCCCTGCCATTACATCCTTGTTATAGTTCTCGGTATCTTGGCCATCTAATGCTGAAGTTTTAAAATCACCAAAGCCATCACGATTTAAACTTGCAAAGGCAAAGCCGACGTAAACTTTGTCATCAATTATGGGTAATTGACCGGCAATTTTGGCGTCTTTTTGGCCATAACTGCCCACGGTGCCTTTAAGGCTTAACTCACCGTCACCAGACATTTTTTTGGTGACATATTTAACCGCACCGCCAATGGTATTTTTGCCGTATAAGGTGCCTTGAGGCCCGCGTAGCACCTCAATACGTTGAACATCAAGAATATCCAACACCGCACCTTGCGGACGGGCAACATAAACATCATCGATGTAAATACCCACACCAGGCTCATAGCCCCACAATGGGTCTTCCTGGCCTACACCGCGGATAAAAGCGGTAAGCGTAGAGTTAGTGCCTCGGCTTGATTGTAATGTGGTGTTGGGGGAAAACTGCTGAATTTCGGTCATCACGCTGATGCCATTTTCGGCTAACTCTGTGGCACTCACCGATGTCACCGCCACAGGCACATTTTGCAAACTCTCCACGGTTTTACGTGCGGTCACTTCAATGCGCTCTAGTACTGGTTGCTTAACGTCACTGTTATTTTGTTCTTCTGCGGCTATCGCATGCTGTGCGGTTAACACTGACGAAATGGCTAAGGCAATGCAGCTCATTTTAATCGTATTCTGTTTCATACAGGTCCCCGTTGTAATAGTTATTATTAATGGTTTTACTTACTGCAAATTCTGATTAACAACTCATTTTGCTTATTGGTTTATTGACGATTCTTTGTTCACATATTGACTGTATCGTATTTTCAAGCTTATTGAATCGGTACTATAGTAGTATGCGTTTTGTTCTTTTTTGCCAAACAAACAAAACAGAAAAACACTTAAAAACAAACGCTTAAAATTTAACTATTAATTAAAGCCCCCAAAACTTAATCACTTCATTAACGCTGCTAATCGGCGCTTTAAGCAAAAAGTCACTTTGTTCACCGCCATGTTTTATGTCTGGATTTATGGCAATGCCGTGACCAAAATTGTTAATGGTAACGAGTTCAATAGACGTATTGTTTTGGTGATCTTTCCAACGTGAAATACTGTAGCCAGATTCATTTGTGACTGTCGGCTTAGCGTTAGATTGAGTTAACACTTGCCATTGAGATGCGAGCATTTTTGCATTGTTCGCACTGACAACATTGTCATTGTCACCCGTCCAGATACTTAGTGAAGGCCAACGGGTTTGCTTAGGATGTATAGCTTTGGCAAATTGGGCTAATTCTTCAACCGACTGCGCAGGCCCTTGTTTCATACAAGAGATGGCTTTGATCAAATTGTCGGCACAGGGATACGGCAAGCCAGCGATGACCGCACCGCTTTGAAACAGATTGGGGTAATTGACCATTGCAGCGCTGGCCATAGCGCCACCTGCTGATAACCCGATGACATAAACATGCTTTGCGCCAAGCTTTTCTTGAGTGGTGACTATCATGTTTTTTATCGATAACATTTCACCACTGTCTATTTGCGTATCTTGACTTGCAAACCAGTTGAAACAACCCTTTACGTTATTGTCATAGCTTTGTTGTGGCACTAAAACCGCAAACTGATTCGCTATCGCTAATGACGTTAGGCCGCTTTTGTTGGCCAACTCAACTCCGTCTTGAATACAACCATGCAGTAACACCACTAAAGATAAATCCCCAGCATGAGAAGCGTTTGAGCCTTGCGTCACAGGAAGATAAGAGCTTGTCAGCGCACCTGGATTATCACCAAAATCGGTAAGAGGAATATAAGGCGTGTCGGTTGCTTGAGCCGACTGCATTGAAAGAAAACAACCCAGTAAAAGCAGCGGCATAGTTAAGCTGTATTTTATATTGATCATTTCAACGGTTTCCAAATTTAACATATTAGTAACTTGCAGAATTTTGCGCCAAACAGCAATGGCACTTTAGATCCACATGAAAAATAATGTCGGTATGTTGATGAAAGGTAGGGCAATAAGCGTGGAACTGTGCAGCGATGAAGGATTGTGGTTGTAAACAATGTGAATAATGAAATGGGAGTATACCGGCAGGCGAGCTATTCGATATTCGGTGCTAGGTGCTAGGTGCTAGGCGCTAGGAATTTTAAGCATCGAGTAGGGTGAGGCGTCACCGCCCCATCCCTCTCACAGAACCGTACGTACGGACCTCGTATACGGCTCATGCATACTTCCATTCAGCATAGTTGCTGAACACATACCCTGTCCTATCATGCG
>NZ_BMQV01000044.1:991-38750 GCF_014648295.1 Shewanella saliphila | reverse complement strand
TGTGAAGGCTTCAAGGTACATATTTTACTCTCCTAAAAGAGAGTATAAGATCACAGCTAAGCCAAGGCGTCAAACAGATTGTGTGTCAATATCATCAGCTCAAAAAACGTTCACGATCTCACCCTGTCTAAATAATTCATCATTGGCTGACACTAAATAAGTGATATCTCACCGGCGTTAGCTAATCTATTAAGCTTGGTCATTAATGCTGGGCCATAACAGCCAACTCGCTAACGCTGCACACAGTGCAAAGCTAATCACTGGCAATAACAACAACGACATTAACGGCAACACCAAGCCTATATTCAACGCCCAATCCATTACTTGTTCTCAGTAGCTTGGGCTGCAATCGCTGTTTTTGGCGCTTCTGGTTCAGTTAACACCACTTGCGCTAAACTTGAATTGACCTCATAAACCTGCTCAGCAATTTGAGTCTGTAACGACAACATAAACTCTTGCTTAGCTGTTGAAATCATTTCTTGGCTCGCTTGAGTCATATTTTGCTCAATTGAACTTAGCGTGTTGCTTAACGAAATCTCATCAGCTTGTGCTGAAACACTCGCAGTAATCAGTACCGCAGCAGCAACAGATAATTGAACAGTACGACGAACGATATTTGAAGTTAATGTAAACATGGTGGCATCCTTTCTTGTGTTGGTTAATGGCAACTAAACACCCGTCTAGTTGATTACACTATGGGTATTACAAGCTGCGTGCCAACTTTTAAATAACAATAAAAGATATTGATTAGTAAGGATTTAATAAATATTCGCACCGTTATGAACAAGTATTCTCTACGTACAAAAAACCAACAGGTAGTAAAAATAACCATCAGATTGGTTAAAATGACTAGTACGTTTATACAACAGGAGAGCAAAAGCAAAGTTTATCGAGTGGGAAATCAAAAAGCGCCCAGATAAAGGCGCTTTGAAAGGCTAACTGACAATAAATATTAAGGGTATTAAGCCTGGGACTCAGCAAGTGCTTGAGCATCCACAAACTCTGCCGCTTTTAGTACCACATTAATATCGGCATTGGGCTTGTGGGCATTTTCACTTAAATGGCGACGCCAGCCGCGTGACCCCGGTAAGCCTTGGAACAAACCAATAATATGACGAGTAATGTGGTTCAAACGACCGCCTTGAGCTAAATGCGCTTCGATATAAGGCAGCATTTGCTCAATCACTTGCTCACGAGTAATGATAGGGCTATCAATACCGCACAATTGCTGATCGACTTGCGCCAGAATATAAGGGTTTTGATACGCCTCACGCCCTACCATCACGCCATCTAACTGCGCTAAATGTAACTTGGCTTCTTCTAGGGTTTTAATGCCGCCATTAATACTGATATTCAGCTGTGGGTAATCACGCTTTAATTGATATACGCGCTCATAATCTAATGGCGGAATTTCGCGGTTCTCTTTTGGGCTTAACCCTTGCAACCAGGCTTTGCGCGCATGGATAGTAAATGCTGTACAGCCTTTTGCATTGACGGTCTCAATAAAGTCGGTTAAAAATTGATAACTGTCTTGCTCATCAATGCCAATGCGGGTTTTAACCGTAATAGGAATATCAGTGACTTGCGTCATCGCATCGACACACTGGGCAACAAGCTCAGGCTCAGCCATCAAACAGGCGCCAAAACGACCATTTTGGACCCGATCTGACGGACAACCCACATTGAGGTTAACCTCATCATAACCACGATCTGCGGCTAACTTAGCACACGCTGCCAAATCAACAGGATTAGAGCCACCAAGTTGCAACGCTAATGGATGCTCTTCAGTGTTGTAAGCTAAATAATCGCCCTTGCCGTGCAATATTGCCCCTGTTGTCACCATTTCAGTGTACAGCAATGCCTTAGCCGACATTAAACGCGCAAAGTAGCGATAATGACGATCTGTCCAATCAAGCATAGGCGCAATTGAAAAGGTACGATCAAGGGTATCTATTGAAGTGTCTGTCTTAGGCGTTGTATTCACTGAATTATTTATACTCATAAGCTGGGGATTATTTTTACACATATTGAACTGCGCGGGGAACACTAAGGAACCATAAACATTGGACTCTAGCTATACGAAACCAGTATAGGATCCCATGAATTATCCAAGTGACAATTATACACATGACAGCGATTCTTTACCAAAGGATCCAGCACGATACTGTCAATCCAAGGGTTGATATGAAAAATCAACGATCAACACCACCACTCACAGCGAATAATATATCGCTATAGAAAGCCCTTTTTACAAACAAAATCACTTTCAATTTCATTTTTGTGTTCTAAGCTTAAAACTGTATTGCAATTTGCTGATATAGTGTGCGTTCTTATTAGTAAACTTCGACAATAACGGTTTATGTGCGTGTAAATGTACTTCCGTCAATTTGAATGTAGAAGGGTCGTTTTTCTTATGAACGTTGAATTCATCAACCCATTTCTTGTGTCTTTAATCAATGTAATCTCAACGATGGCGACAATGGATCTTAAGCCAGGTAAACCTCAATTAAAAAACCACGATCTTGCCAAAGGAGATGTATCTGGCTTGATTGGTATGGTGGGGCCTAAAACACGTGGTTCGCTTTCGATAACCTTTGAACAAACTTTAATTCTTGAAATTATGAATAAAATGCTTGGCGAAAAGTATGAATCCATTAATGATGAAGTGACTGATTTAGTAGGTGAAATCACCAATATGGTGACTGGTGGTGCCAAGAATTTACTCAGCGATAAAGGCTATGATTTTGATATGGCAACACCAGCCGTGGTGTCAGGTAAAAACCATACGATTTCTCATAAAGCACGAGGTAAAAAAATTATGATGCCTTTTACCCATGAACACGGAAATGCCTATATTGAAATCTGTTTTGAAGATGCTCAATAACCCGATGTGTTAATCGTAAACTTAATCAAGTTATCTTCAGCGCTAAACAAAAATGCCCAAGACGCTACAGCATCCTGGGCATTTTTATTTATTACCTGCTATTTAGTCGAGTAACTCAACCACCACTCTAGGAGTTAATTTAGTCACTAATTCATACGCGATAGTGCCAATATGTTCAGCTACCTCTTCAACCGCTAATGCTTTACCCCATAGCTGAACACTGTCGCCCACTTTATCTTGTGCGTTGGCACCAAGATCGACCGTTAACATGTCCATCGACACTCGGCCAACAATTGGTACGCGGCGACCATTTATCCAAACGGGCGTGCCTTCTGGTGCATTACGCGGGTAACCGTCTCCATAACCAATGGCCACCACGCCTAAACGGGTATCTTGCTTGGCGGTCCAAAATGCACCGTAACCAACGCTATCGCCGGCTTTATGCTCACGCACGGCAATGAGGTTCGACACCAACTCCATCGCCGGAATTAATCTGTGATTCACGCCTCTATCGCCGACAACTGGCGAAATACCATAAAGCGCAATACCTGGTCTTATCCAATCAGCCTGGCTTGTCGGCCAAAATAAGGTACCTGCTGAATTAGCCAGAGTGCGATCGCCACCTAAGCCATCAATGACTTGTTCAAAAGCATTGATTTGGGCTTGAGTCATTGAGTTGTCAGGTTCGTCAGCACAGGCAAAATGAGTCATTAAATGGATGGGCTTAGCCACTTGAGGGCAATGCATTAAGCGCTGATAAACCTGTTCAAACTGCTCTAAGCTAAAGCCGATTCGGTGCATACCTGTATCGATTTTTATCCATACTGTAACGGGCTTTTCAAGCTTTATGGTCTCTAGCATCTGTAATTGTGATTCATGATGAACCACAGTATCGATATGATGAGTAACCAATAAAGGTAAGTCAGATTGACGGAAAAAGCCTTCAAGTAATAGCAGCTTTCCTTCAACACCACCGGCGCGCAGTTGCAATGCTTCTTCGAGTCTGGCTAAACCAAAACCATCGGCACCACCGTCGTATTTACCTTCGCTTTTAATAAAGTTTAATATGCCGACACTTTCTGCGACATTTAATAAGCCATGGCCATAACCATTGGCTTTTACTACTGCCATAATTTTGCTATTAGGCGCAATAAGACGCAGCTGTGCTAAGTTACTTTGCAATGCATGACGACTGATTTCAGCGCGAGGAAACGGTTTCAATAGACTGCCTTAATTAAACAATAAAAACATAACGCATTTTGCCGGTAAAAAACTAACTTATCTCTCACCGGCTAAAGATCATAAACAACCTAAAATTATAAATAAATATTATGTAATCAATGATTAATCTTCTTCAAACTGTGGCCCAGCATAGTTATCGAAACGTGAAAATTGCCCCTGGAATACCAAACGCACACGACCAATTGGGCCGTTACGTTGTTTACCGATGATGATTTCAGCAGTACCTTTATCTTCAGAATTGTCGTTATACACTTCGTCACGATAAATAAACATAATTAAATCAGCATCCTGCTCAATCGCACCTGATTCACGCAAGTCTGAGTTAACTGGGCGTTTATCAGCACGTTGCTCTAGCGAGCGGTTAAGCTGTGATAGCGCAATAACCGGAATTTCGAGCTCTTTTGCTAAGGCTTTTAATGAGCGCGAGATCTCTGAAATCTCCAAGGTACGGTTATCTTTTAACGAGGGTACCTGCATTAACTGCAAGTAATCGATCATAATCATCGACAAGCCCCCATGCTCACGGGCAATACGCCTGGCACGGCTGCGCACTTCGGTTGGGGTTAAGCCTGAACCATCATCAATGTACATCTTGCCTTGCTCAAGCATAATACCCATGGTTGATGAAACACGTGCCCAATCCTCATCATCTAGCTGACCGGTACGGATTTTGGTTTGATCGACGCGGCCAAGCGAGGCCAACATACGCATCATAATTTGTTCTGACGGCATCTCGAGACTGAAAATAAGCACTGGCTTGTCTTCATTCATCGCCGCTTGTTCGCACAAGTTCATCGCAAAGGTGGTTTTACCCATAGATGGACGAGCTGCCACAATAATTAAATCACCCGACTGAAAACCGGCAGTCATTTTATCAAGATCGCCAAATCCGCTTGATACACCCGTCACACCATTGTGGGGATTATTGTAAAGTTGCTCGATTTTATCGACGGTTTTTTCAAGAATGCTTTTGATGTTTTCCGGGCCTTCATTGGCATTGGCACGCATCTCGGCAATTTTAAATACTTTGGTTTCAGCTAAATCGAGTAAGGCGCTCGAATCGCGACCCTCAGGGTTATAACCTGCATCGGCGATTTCATGGGCAACGCCAATCATGTCACGTACAACAGCACGCTCACGCACAATATCGGCATAAGATAAAATATTACCGGCACTGGGTGTGTTTTTAGCTATTTCACCTAGGTACGCAAAGCCGCCAGCATCTTCTAGTTGATCTTCAATTTCAAGTTGCTCAGAGACGGTAATTAAATCAAGCGGCTGGCCTGATTCCATCAACTTTTGCATTGCAGCATAAATCATTCGATGTGAACGAGAATAAAAATCTTCTGGCACAACCGCTTCAGAAACACGGTCCCACGCTTCTGCATCGAGCATTAAGCCACCCAAAACGGATTGCTCAGCTTCAATAGAATGGGGTGGCAATTTTAATGCATTAACTTCTGCATCCTTTTGCCTATTTCTGGCTTTAAAAGCACCTTGTTGTGACATTAACACTCCCAATTTACAACGACTTTACAAAATATGGTATAACACCGAGACTAAGCATAATTCGCAGTCATTTAGAATCAAAATGACGCCTCAGTCAACGGTTATAAATTAATAATTTTAAGGAAAATACATGCGTATTGCACTTGTTGCAGCATTAGTGCTGACATCTCATTTCGCCCATGCTGATGAAGGCCAATGGCAGCCATACCAAATGCTATCTATTGCCGACAAATTACAACAACGCGGCATTGATATTCCC
This sequence comes from Shewanella saliphila, assembly GCF_014648295.1. Taxonomy (GTDB): domain Bacteria; phylum Pseudomonadota; class Gammaproteobacteria; order Enterobacterales; family Shewanellaceae; genus Shewanella; species Shewanella saliphila. Next base: position 32,856 of record NZ_BMQV01000044.1, on the reverse strand, counting down.
GCATCGCAACTTGCCGACTTAGGTCAGTACCCAATGAATGCCGTTGTCAGTCTGGGCTATTGTACCGCCAGTTTTGTATCGCCCCAAGGCTTAGTTGTCACAAACCATCATTGTGCCTACCGTGGTATCCAATATAACAGCAAAAAAGAGCACAATTATTTAGCCGATGGCTTCCTCGCAAACACTCAAGCTGAAGAGCCCTCAGCGGGCCCCAATGAACGCTTATACATTACCGAAAAGGTGACTGACGTTACCGACAAGGTACTGACAAACCTAACAGACGAACCTCTTGCACGCTTTGAGGCAATTCAAGCTAATAGCAAAGCGCTAATTAAAGAGTGTGAAATCGACAGTAACTACCGCTGCCATGTAGACAGCTTTCACCATGGCCTTGAATATTACCTCACTAAACAATTAATTATCCGCGACGTACGTCTAGTTTACGCGCCACCAGAAACCGTCGGTGGATTTGGCGGTGACATCGATAATTATGAATATCCTCGTCATTCAGGTGACTTTACCTTTTTGCGGGCTTATGTGGGTAAGGATGGTAAGCCTGCCACCTTTAACGAAGATAATGTGCCATATCAACCTAAAAGCTATTTAACCATTAACCCTAATGGCGTCAAAGCGGGTGACGGTATTTTTGTTGCCGGTTACCCTGGCGCCACAAGCCGCTATAACTTAACCAGCGAATTACAATTTGCCAGTGATTGGCTATACCCCACGTTTGCCGAGCGCTACCAGTTACAAATTGACACCATCACCTTAATGGGCGATGTCGATAAGGATATAGCCATAAAATATGCCGGTACTATGGCCTCATTGGCCAACCGCATGAAAAAGCTTAATGGTCTGCTAGATGGCTTTAATGCAACTGACATTGTCGGCATTAAACAACAACGTGAAAACGACTTTTTAGCGTGGTTAAAGCAAGACCCTAATGCTAATCAAAAGCTGATCAGCGAGCTTGAAGCTTTGCTCACCGAACAACATCAGCAAATGCAAACCCACTACTTGTATAAAAATGCTCTCTCAAGTGAAATGCTCACCGCCGCAAGCAAGCTGTACCGATTAGCAAAAGAAAAACAAAAGCCAAATGATGAACGTGAGTCGGGATATCAACAACGTGATATGAAACTGTTTAAAGCAGATTTAAAACGCATTGATAGCCGTTTTGCCCCTGCAGTAGACAAAACTTTATGGCTGCAAGATCTTCAAGCATATGTCAGACAACCCGTTAGAAATGAAGTGTTTGACAACGCGTTGAGTATATCTGAAAACTTTGAAGAGTTAGAGTCAAAAGTTGAAGGTTTATATGCTCTTACAGAACTAACAGACCAGACAAAACGTCTCGCATGGATGGACAAAGAAGCCGTTGAGTTTGAAACCAGCGAAGACCCATTTATTCGCTTAGCAGTGGCTATCCATGACACTAATATGGCATTAGAAAAGAGTGAGAAATTGCTCGAAGGTAAACTGTCGTCTGTGCGCCCTGAGTATATGAAGGCAATTATTGATTATTACAAATCCAATAATTGGCCAGTATACCCAGACGCCAATCGCACATTGCGTATCACTTACGGCATGGTTGATGGATATAAATCTAAAGATGCCATGTATAAACAACCTTTTACTCGCCTAGAAGGTCTGTTGGCTAAACACACAGGCAAAGAGCCTTTTAATGTACCGGCAAAATTATTGGCCGCGATTAAATCTGGCGATCTTGGAAAACACCGTGTCACATCGGTTTATCAGCAGCAAAGCAACTGTCAATTTATGTCTTGTTTAGATAAGCCTGCTAACTTTAACTCAGTCCCAGTGAACTTTTTATCAAGCGCAGATACTACCGGTGGTAACTCTGGCTCGCCAGTATTTAATGGTCAAGGCGAGTTAGTCGGCTTAAACTTTGACTCAACTTACGAAGCGATCACTAAAGACTGGTTCTTTAATCCGACCATTACCCGTGCTATCCACGTTGATATACGTTACATACTGTGGATGATGGACAAAGTGGATCACGCTGACAATTTGATAAAAGAATTGAAATTAGACCAAGCCTCGCAACAAAAAGCGTCGCAGGTCAGTACTAACTAATCAACCTGAGCTCGGGATAATCAGCTACAAGCTAAGAGGTATAGTGGCGTCCTGCCACTATACCTCTTGTTCTAAATACCAAGCAGGAAAGTGGCGCTGTAAAAGTCACCCATAAAAAAACACCGCCCTGAGGCGGTGTTTTTTTGACGCTAAAGGTAATTAAGCTTCTGCAACAACAGACACTTTAACTACAGCTTTAACTTCAGTGTGTACTTGTACTTCAACTTCGAAGTCACCAGTAGTGCGTAAAGCACCTAAAGGTAAACGTACTTCAGCTTTAGCAAGTTCAACGCCTGCTGCAGTAACTGCATCAGCGATGTCACGGTTGCCAACTGAACCGAATAATTTACCTTCATCACCTGCTTTAGAAGCAATAACAACTGATTCTAATGCAGCTAATTTTTCAGCACGAGCTGTCGCAGTAGCTAATTCAGCAGCTAATTTAGCTTCTAATTCAGCACGACGAGCTTCAAATACTTCAGTGTTTGCTGCGTTTGCTACAACTGCTTTACCGTATGGTAAAAGGAAGTTACGAGCATAACCAGCTTTAACAGAAACTTGATCGCCTAAGCCACCTAAGTTTGCAACTTTATCTAGCAGAATAACGTTCATTATCAAATCCTCTTTATTCGATTAGGAATTAATACTGCAATATTACTGATGTAAATCAGTATATGGCAGTAGAGAAAGATAACGAGCACGCTTGATAGCGCGAGCTAGTTGGCGTTGGTATTTAGCACTAGTACCAGTGATACGGCTAGGAACAATCTTGCCGCTTTCAGTGATGTAGTTCTTTAAAGTAACGATATCTTTGTAATCAATCTCTGCAACACCTTCAGCGGTGAAACGGCAGAACTTGCGACGACGGAAATAACGTGCCATTTTGACAGTCTCCTAAGTTTTCAATTCGACATTTTCAGCATGCAAAACTAAACGGTTTTGACCATTTCGTCCTTGTTGTAGTGAAAGAAACCCTTCTACTTCAACTTGCACACCTGCTTGTAATTTATCTGTAACGCTATTAAAGCGTGGCCCACTTAATATCACTTGAATAATGCAGTATACGTTTCGTAATAACTCTGCTTCATAACGCTGTGATTTATGCTCTACCGTAATAACCGTATGGTTTATCCCGCTAGGGCTATTTAATCGTTTAGTGCGGGTGACCGTGCCAAACAAAGTTAAGTGGTTATTCACAGAGTAAATTATTCAGCGTTTTCTTCAGCGCTTTCTTCAGTGCTACGGTCATCAGTAGAAGTACGACGTGAATCACGTTCGTCTCTTGCTTTAGCCATAGGTGAAGCTTCAGTAACGGCAACTTTAGTGCGCATTACCATGTTACGCAGAACAGCGTCGTTGAAACGGAAAGCTGTTTCTAACTCTTCGATAGACTCTGCAGAACCTTCTACGTTCATAAGAACATAGTGAGCTTTATGTAGGTCTTGGATTGGGTAAGCCAATTGACGACGGCCCCAATCTTCTAAACGGTGTACTGTACCGTTAGCAGCGGTAATAATACCGGTGTAACGTTCAATCATACCTGGGACTTGTTCACTTTGATCTGGGTGAACCATAAATACGATTTCGTAATGACGCATTTATTGCTCCTTACGGTTAAGTAGCCTCTTTTCTGGCTCAGTCAGACCAATGTGGAGGCAAGGAACGAATTAAAGTGACTGATTTGAGCGCGCGATAATACATAAACCTAGACCGAAACTCAAGCAATAACTCTCTTTTCAGCAAACTTGATTGCAGGTATGATGTCGGCAGTTAAAAACCCTGCGTTTACGCCATCACAGAATAAAGCCATTTAATGATGACAATAAATAAAACCGCTCTCACCTGCTGCCTCTTCTTATTATCCACTCCAGCATGGGCATTGGTTCCGCCTGAGTACCAAGAACCAGAAACCAGTTTTAATGCTGAAGTCGAGGCTGGCCTGCAATTAAATAGCGGTAATAACGAAACAAAAAACTTTAACGGCCGTACTTACCTGACCTATGACTCATTAAAAACAAAACAAGAAGCCACTTTAAAAGCCTATTACGCGGCAGATGGCAGCGAGTCAACCTCAGAGAAATATGAGCTATATATACAGTCAAACTATAAATTAGACAGTGGTTATGTATTTGGCCGTGGCGAATTTACTTGGGACGAATACGGTTCATACACCCGTATTAGTACCATCTCTACCGGTTATGGTTTTGACTTAATTAAAAACTATACCACCAAGCTGAGCCTTGAAGCCGGCCCGGGTTATCGTTATGACCAACCTCAGGCAAGTACTACCGAACCTAATCCTGACGATAACCGTGATGTTATTCTGCGTACCGCGGCTAAATACAGCGTTAAATTGCAGGAATACACCAGCTTTAATGCTGACGTAACCGCCGAGACTGGCTTAGAAAATAACACTTTAACCCTTGATATGAGCTATAAGAATACCTTTATTCAAGACTGGGCATTTAAAATAGGCATGAACGTCAAGTACACCGAAGTGGTGCCAGAAGACAGTAAAAAAACTGACACAGTCACTACGTTTAACTTGTTGTATACCTTTCAATAATTTAACGAGAATGATGCGAAACATGTCATTCTTTCAATAAATAATAAGCTTTACTGAACTTTTAGAGGCTCAGTTATGGACAGCCCGCTACGCAGTTTTGCATCCTTATATGGCACCACCTTTTTGATGGTGCTAGCCGCAGGTCTTCTCACGACCTATCTAGGCTTAAGCCTAACGAATATGGACGTGCCACAAATATGGATCGGCGGCATGATGTCGGCCTACTATATTGGCCTGGTTTGCGGTTCTAAAGTAGGTCATAAACTGATTGCACAAGTCGGTCACATTCGTGCTTTTGTTGCTTGTGCGGGCATTGTTACCGCCTCGGCATTAGGCCACGCACTGATTGATAATTTAACCGTCTGGTTAATACTGCGACTTGCTGTTGGTATGGGCATGATGTGCCAATATATGGTGCTCGAAAGCTGGCTAAACGAGCAAGCAGAAACCAATCAACGTGGCACCGTATTTGCCAGTTATATGATTGTCTCTTATCTTGGGTTAATGGCGGGTCAGGGAGCAATTAGTTTATATCCTGACCTGGGTATTGAGCCGCTACTGTTAATCGCCATTTGTTTTGCATTGTGTATCGTGCCCATTGCCATCACACGCCGAATTCACCCGGAACCACTGACTCCAGCACCACTTAAAATGGGCCACTTTTGGCAGCGTGCACCTCAGGCCCTGTCAACCATTGCTTTTGGCAGTATGATCGTCGGGTGTTTTTATGGTTTAGCCCCTTCATATGCCACCGCTAAAGGCATTGATCCTGAACATGTCGCGTTATACATGACCTGTACCATTTGTGCGGGATTACTGGCGCAATGGCCAATGGGTAAATTGTCTGACATTATTTCGCGCAGCGTACTGATCAGAATAAACTCTGCTTTATTAGGTGTGTTGGTATTATTCATCACCATCATCCCTTTTCACTCTGTTTATTCGTTAATACTCACCAGCTTATTTGGTATTTTAGCGTTTACCTTATATCCGCTGGCCACTGCACTGGCTAACTCTCGTGTTGAACAACATGAGCGTGTTGGGTTATCTGCAACCATTCTAGTGACTTTTGGGGTTGGTGCGAGTATTGGTCCTCTTATTGCCTCGGCTTTAATGCAAGCAATGGGCGATCAAATGCTTTACGGCTTTATGGCCATTTGCTCATTTACGTTACTCGCTAGGCTCATCTGGGTTAATCGACGCCAAAAAGCAGAACAATTCTCTACTGGCGATTATGTGATGGCGGGTGGTGACTTAGTCAGCTCACCATTAGCCGCATCACTTGACCCTCGTGTCGATATTGAGATGGTAAATGAGCAAATGATTTATCCAGCTGATGATGCCTTTGATCGTCTCGATGATGAAATTGAAGAAGAAACTGACGATACAGAGGGCGTTGAAGGACAAGCTGATTACAACGCAGCTTATGCCAATATTACTGAAGATGACTCTGAAGATGATGATATTGACGATGAAGACGTCGATAATGAAATGAGTCGGCGCTAACCGCTAAAACAAAAACGGCGATAATCACATTATCGCCGTTTTTTATCATCTTACTATCACTAACAACTCAACTCGTTAACGGTTAAGCGAATTAGGTGCTGTAACTCAGGAACTAAGCGCCTAAACGCTGCCTAACCGCTTCAAATAAACAAATACCGGTCGCCACTGACACATTTAAGCTCGACACACTACCCGCCATCGGAATAGAAATAAGCGAGTCACAACTTTCACGAGATAAACGACGCAAGCCTTTGTCTTCTGCGCCCATAGCAATCGCTAATGGACCTGTTAAATCAGCTTGATATACATTGCCATCGGCTTCGCCTGCAGTACCAACAATCCACACACCTTTATCTTGTAAATGGCGCATAGTACGCGCCAGGTTAGTCACTTGAAACAGCGGAATGGTTTCTGCTGCGCCACAAGCCACTTTGCTCACAGTTGAGGTTAATCCCACTGAGTTATCTTTTGGCACAATGATAGCGTGCACGCCCGCTGCATCGGCATTACGTAGGCAAGCACCTAAATTATGTGGGTCGGTCACGCCATCTAAAATAAGCAAAAATGGTACGGCAGTTTTGTCTAATAGTGCATCTAAATCATTTTCAGTTAATGGTTTAGCCGCTTTTACGCGGGCAACAATACCTTGATGCTGAGAACTACCGGCTTTTTCATCCAACACTTTACGCGCTGCACGCTGCAAGGTAGTACCAAACTCTGAAGCGGTTTTAATTAATGGCATTAAACGTTCATCATCACGGCCTTGCAATAACCACAACTCAATAACACGCTCTGGGCTATTTGCTAATAAGGCTTGAACGGCATGAATGCCAAAAATAGTATCTTGTTTTTTCATTTAATTACTTTCTCTTGCTGCGCTTGGCAGGGGTTTTCTTTACTGTAGATTTGGTTTTGCCAGCATCAGACGCATTGTCTTTTACTGATGATTTTTTCGCGCCAGCAGGCTTTTTTGTACCTGTAGGTTTTGCACCTGAACGACTTTTGCGTGATTTTGGCTTATCTGATTTAGCATCAGACTTACCACGAGCCGGTTTTGCCCCTTCAAGGTTAGCGCGCTCGCGTGCGGTCATGACTTTAGCGGTACGTGGCTTTTTACCACTACCTTTGCTGTTGTCACCAACCATCAACAGATCAATTTGACGATCATCTAAATTTACCGCAGCAACCTTCACCGTCACTTCATCACCAACTTGATAAACTTGGCGAGTGTTTTCACCAATTAAACGCTGACGCATTTGATCAAATTGATAGTAATCACTGGCTAAGCTAGAAATATGCACCAATCCATCAATAAACAGCTCATTTAAGCGTACAAACAAACCAAAGCTGGTGACTGAGGCAATAACTGCATCAAAGGTATCACCTACGTGGTCTTGCATGTATTCACATTTAAGCCAATCGCTCACATCACGAGTGGCTTCATCTGCGCGACGTTCGGTGGTTGAACATTCTTCGCCGAGTAAATCGAGCTCTTCAATCTGGTAAAGATAACCACCACCTTGAGTCCACTTGTCAGTCACCTCGCCTTGCTCTTTTGCAAGTAAGTACTTAATCACTCGGTGCAAAATCAAATCAGGATAGCGACGAATTGGCGAAGTAAAATGCGAGTACGCCTCTAATGCTAAACCAAAGTGACCTTCATTATCGGGGCTGTAAATAGCTTGGCGCATTGAACGTAACAGCATGACTTGAATTAACTCAAAATCAGGTCTGTCGGCAATTTTTAACATCAAGTTTTGATAATCGGTTGGTGTCGGTTCTAAACCGCCATCCATGCTTAGACCACGCTCAGCTAAAAATTCTTTAAAGTTTGCTAATTTTTGCTCAGATGGCGCTTCATGGACACGATATAGCACTTCGCCTTTATGCTTTTTAACAAACTTAGCTGAGGCAACGTTAGCTAAAATCATGCATTCTTCGATGATCTTATGCGCTTGGTTACGGCCTCTTGGCACAATTTTGTCAATTTTACGATCTTCATTGAAAATGAACTGCGTTTCCAATGTTTCAAAGGCAATAGCACCACGTTCAGCTCGGCGCTGATCTAAGGTGAGATACAAAGATTGTAAGCACAATAAGTGCGGGAACAAGGCTTCGTGTTCAGGTAAAATCGGGCCGCCTTCAAGCATGTCGGCAACTTGCGTATAAGTAAAACGTGCATGCGAGTGCATTACCGCTGGATAAAATTTGGTGCCAGAGAGCTTACCCGCTGCAGAAATGGTCATTTCAGCAACCATACACAGACGGTCTACTTGTGGTTTTAGTGAACATAAACCGTTAGAGATTTTTTCCGGAAGCATTGGGATCACTTGCGACGGGAAATACACCGAGTTACCACGTGAACGAGCTTCTACATCAAGTGCTGAGTCGGTTCTAACATAATGACTGACATCAGCAATCGCCACCCATAAACGCCAGCCACCGCTTGGTTTGGCTTCTGCATATACCGCATCATCAAAGTCGCGCGCATCTTCACCGTCGATAGTTACAAGCGGTAAATGACGTAAATCAACACGGCCAAGTTTATCTTCTTCGGTAACTTCGTCAGGAATACGTTTAAGCTTTTTCTCGATAATAGCCGACCAGGTGTGCGGTAAATCGTAATTGCGTAAAGCAATTTCGATTTCCATCCCCGGTGCCATGGTTTTACCCAATACTTCGGTCACTTTAGCTGCGGCTTTAACAAAACGGCCAGGACGACGGGTGAGTTCAACCACAACAACATCGCCAGCTCTTGCGCCATTACGATCGTTGTTATCGATTAAAATTTCTTGGGTGATGCGGCGATCATCAGCAATCACAAAGCCCATACCACCATCAACATGGTAACGGCCGACTAAAGCGGCTGTGCGCTCTTGCACCAAACGGACAATACGCGCTTCGCGACGACCACGGCGATCAGTACCGGCTTTTTGGGCCAAGACTTTGTCGCCATGAAAATACATCAGCATATCGCGGTTATTAATAAATAGGTCGTCACCGCCCTCGTCCGGCTTAAAAAAGCCAAAACCATCACGATGGCCAATAACGCTACCAGACAATAAATCCATACGCTCAGGTAGACCATAGCTTTGACCACGAGTAAACACTAACTGACCGTCACGCTCCATAGCGCGCAAGCGTCGACGCAGCGCTTCTAATGGCTCTTCTTCAGTAATGTTTAATGCTTGTGCTATTTTGTCGCGGCTAACGGGAGACTTTTGTGCGCGCAAGTATTCTAAAATGTACTCGCGGCTAGGAATAGGATTGTCGTACTTGTCTTGCTCTCTCTCAAAATGAGGATCGTTGATCATTCAATTTCCAAATAATTCGCTCCATAACGTGGAGCTTCTAACGTGTGTACAGCTGTGGCTGCTGGGCCCTGACCACTATACTGGCGGGCATTTTTGCAGCTAACATCTGCAATAAAGACGAGGCCTTTTTCTGCTGGGCATCGTTATCAAATATACTGTTATATAACCAATGATAACCCATTTCGTAATCGGTTGGGCTACCATAACCTTCGCCAAATAATCGTACTAGTAGCATTCTGGCAGAAACATCACCATTGGCGGCTGCGGGTAATACGTACTGTACTGCGCGATTAGGATTTTTAACCACTAGTTTACCGCGATAATAATAATCCGCCAATTTTACCATGGCCTCAGAACTACCTTGCTCTGCTGATGTTTGCAATAACATCATACCGCGCGATGGATGTGCACTAACACACACGCCATTATTCAACATTTCACCCCATAAAAACTGGTACAAGGGTTGTTGTAATACTTCTGCTCTGGCCTCGATATCCTGCACTAATTGGCAGTCGTCGGCCTTAACACGTTGTAAATACTGATCGGAGTGGATTAACGAGATCAACTGTTTGTCACTATAAATATCGACCGCTTCTGTTAAGGCAAATACGTTAACAGAAATAAGGCTTAATAAAGCTAGAGATACACGCAACATAAGGATTCTCGATGACACTATGATGACTTATTCATCGGCAGTATAGTGTATTTCTTGAGTTCTACAATCCGACAAAACGCTTTGCTGTCGTTAATAAATTTACATTACTTATAAAAAAGGCCGCTTTCGCGGCCTATTGCTTTTACTTGAACGGACTAAGCAAAATCATCGTTTGATTTCTGTCCGGACCCGTAGAGATAATATCAACCGGCGTTTCTAATAATTCTTCGAGACGCTTAATATAGTTGATAGCTGCCGCAGGTAACTGCTCGATTGAAGTTGCACCAAAGGTGTTTTCGCTCCAACCTGGCATGGTTTCATAAACCGGCGTCACTAGCTCGTAACCTTCAGCTGCTAAAGGGGTAACCTTTTCAACTGTACCATCTGGATACTCATAGCCTACACAGATTTTAACTTCTTCTAGACCATCTAATACGTCTAGTTTAGTTAAACAGAAACCGCTAACACTGTTGATTTGTACTGCACGGCGCATTGCCACTGCATCTAACCAACCTGGACGACGCTTACGGCCAGTTGTCGCACCAAACTCTTGGCCTTTTTCACCGATGTAATCACCGATTTCATTAGCCAGTTCTGTTGGGAACGGACCTGCGCCAACACGAGTGGTGTACGCTTTCATGATACCAAGCACATAATCTAAATGGCGAGGACCAAAGCCTGAACCTGTCGCAACACCGCCAGCGGTCGTGTTTGATGAGGTCACAAATGGATAAGTACCGTGGTCAATATCCAATAATGTACCTTGAGCACCTTCAAATAGAATTGGCTCACCCGCTTTGCGTGCAGTATCTAGCATTTCAGTTACGTCAACACACATGCTCTTTAAGTAGTCAGCAATTGCTAACGCATCGTCAAGAGTTTGTTGATAGTCAACGGCTTCAGCTTGATAGTACTCAGTTAGCATGAAGTTATGGTATTTCATGACTTCTTGTAACTTAGTTGCAAATAGCTCTGCATTAAACAAATCGCCGATGCGTAAACCGCGACGCGACACTTTGTCTTCGTATGCAGGACCAATACCGCGTCCAGTTGTACCAATGGCATTATTACCACGCGCTTTTTCGCGAGCAATATCAAGTGCACAATGGAATGGAAGAATAAGCGGACATGCTTCAGAGATAAGTAAACGTTCTTCGACAGGAATACCGCGGCCTTTAAGCATGTTGATTTCTTTCATCAACGCGTCAGGCGCTACGACAACACCATTACCGATGATACATTTTACATTGTCACGTAAAATGCCAGACGGAATTAAATGAAGAACGGTTTTTTCACCATCAATTACCAAAGTATGACCAGCATTATGGCCGCCTTGGTAACGAACTACGTATTTTGCCTGTTCTGTTAAAAGGTCGACAATCTTACCTTTGCCTTCGTCACCCCATTGAGTGCCGAGTACGACTACATTTTTGCCCATTATTAGCTGCAACGTCTTGTGGTATAAAATAGAATTTTAACAGATTTTAGTATGTTATAGCCAAGTATTTTATTGAAAAATGATCAATAAAACGACGCCTGCCGTGACTAGACTGCCACCTAAGCGCCTGAGAACATTTTGCTTTTGTGTTGAAAGCTCTAATAAATATTTTTGCCATTGAGCCGGAAAAATAAGCGGACCAAGGCCTTCAATAATCAAAACCAAGCCTAACGCCGTCATTAATAACTGTAAACTCATGTATAAAACCTCAACGATCGCTTGTAAAAATACAATCTGCTGTTATTGATTATGCGCTAAATCGCACAATGATCTATACCAACCCGCATTAGCATGTGCTCTTTTAGCGAAAATTATCAATGCGGTAATCGAGCAGTCTTTGAGGGCATAGTGCGCTCGATAACTGCTCCTGCGTTATTCTACCTCCTGCATCCATGCAGTCGTCGACAACTGCTCCTGCGTTGTTCTACCTCCTGCATCCATGCAGTCGTACCTTAAGAAGGCTAACAAAGAAGATCACGCTGATAAATTCGTCCTTTGTGACGCAGCCTAAAATAGATCACATTCTAATAAGGATTGGTATTACATTTATTTCAGGCAATAAAAAACCCAGCATAAGCTGGGTTTTTTGAATCCAAAAAACGAATTAACGCTTAGAGAACTGTGGCTTACGACGTGCTTTACGTAGACCAACTTTCTTACGTTCAACTTTACGAGCATCACGGGTAACAAAACCAGCGGTACGTAGAGTAGGACGTAAAGCTTCATCTAGTTGCATAAGTGCACGGGTAATACCGTGACGAATTGCACCAGCTTGGCCAGTAGTACCACCGCCCTTAACAGTTACATAGATGTCTAACTTTTCAGTCATTTCAACTAACTCTAATGGTTGACGAACAACCATACGAGCAGTTTCACGACCAAAATATACATCTAAAGGACGTTGGTTTACGATGATATTGCCACTACCTGCTTTAGCGAAAACGCGAGCTGTAGATGTTTTGCGACGGCCAGTGCCGTAGTACTGAGTTGCAGACATTTGCTTACTCCCGTTTAGATATCAAGAACTTGTGGTTGTTGTGCAGCATGGTTATGTTCAGTGCCAGCGTAAACTTTAAGCTTACGGAACATAGCACGGCCCAAAGGACCTTTTGGTAACATACCCTTAACTGCTTTCTCGATAATCATTTCTGGTTTTTGAGCCTGTAGCTTTTCGAAGCTGATTTGCTTGATGCCACCAGGGAAACCTGAATGCGAGTAGTAAATTTTACCAGCTGCTTTGTTACCAGTTACAGTCACTTTTTCAGCATTGATAACGATGATGTAATCACCAGTGTCAACGTGAGGAGTGTATTCTGGCTTATGCTTGCCGCGTAAGCGAGTTGCGATTTCAGTTGCAATACGACCTAAAGTTTTGCCTTCAGCGTCAACAACGAACCAGTCACGAGTAACCGTCTCTGGTGTAGCAGTATATGTAGTCTTCATTATACAAAAACCCAATGTTTAAAATTCTGTCTCACATGCTGAATGCAAATGCAATCAACACAAAATTACCGATTCTTGCCCCTTCGAGCACGAATATTGGCTTACAACTTCCGCCCAATTGGCGGAGTAACGTGGGCAGGGTGCGGATTATACGCAAAGCAGATGCAAAAATCACCTGCTTTTTTGCGAAAAAGATAAAAAATTCGATCAGTTAGCTTCGCGTGCCATTCAATCGCTTAATCATCAAGGAGACAGCCATTTTACAGGCAACCTTCAGCCTGCCACGATGTAATGAATGGCTTAAGGTAAGTGCTCTAGGGCGAGGTAGTCACGTGATTGCATTTCAATTAACCGCGAACGACAACGTCTAAACTCAAAACTTAATTGGCCATCAGTATAAATGTGTTCTAGTTCTATTTGCGCTGACACAATTAATTTAACATTACGTTCGTAAAACTCATCAACCATTGCCAAAAATCGTCTGGCGATATCATCACCCGTTTGCTGCGCGCCCATTTGCTCTACACCACTTAACAATACAGTGTGATAAAGGCAGGCGATTTCCATGTAATCTCGCTGCGAACGCGGACCGTCGCACATGTCTCTAAAATTAATCAACAGTACCCCTTTAGATTGCTGACGGATATTAATCGCCCGACCATCAATTTCTATAGGCGCAATCTGTCTTTCTGCATCTGTCGCTAGTTGGTCGAAGTAATGTAGAAGATTAATGTCTGCCTGTTTATCAAGTGGATAATGATAAATCTCCGCTTGTTCTAAGGTCCGTAAACGATAATCAATCCCTGAATCCACATTTAAAATTTCACAATGTTGATTAATCAGGGCAATAGCAGGTAAAAAGCGTACACGCTGCAAGCCGTTTTTATACAGCTCGTCAGGGATAATATTAGATGTAGCAACCAGTGCGACCCCTTGCTTAAACAGTTCTTGGAATAATGTTCCCAATAACATGGCGTCGGTGATGTCTGATACAAAAAACTCATCAAAACAGATAACCTGATATTGGTTAGCCATTTTCTTCGCAATCGTAATCAGTGGATCTTGCCCCCCTTTTAAACCGTCAAGTTCATGATGTACTTGATGCATAAAACGGTGAAAATGCGCCCGTAATTTTCGCTCCCCTGGTAATGCATCATAAAATGTATCCATTAAATAAGTTTTGCCGCGCCCGACTCCGCCCCATAAATATAATCCTTTTACAGGTGCTGGCTTGGCTTTTACCCCAACGGCAGAAAACAATTTAGATAAACCTGAACTGGGTTTATTGGCTACGATGATTTCATCATAAACACGTTGCAATGACTTAACAGCCTGCTCTTGTGCGGCATCATGTGAAAAATCTTCTCGGGTAAGGTCTTGCTGATAATGCTGCCAAGGGGTTAACTGCGTCACGATTACGACTCTCTTACATCAATAAATTACTGCGGATAATAACATTAAAAATTCAATACGAGTAACCGCTTAACCGGATCAAATTAAGGTTTGTTAATCAAATTTGAACTAACAAATAACTCGTCACTCTCAATAATTAACTCAGATTAACCCATATTATTAACAGCTTTTATCGCGACAACATGCAGTGTTGTCTACTCTCATTTATTAACGATATTTAACTTTGAATTCTTGCAATCAAGCCACATATTTTATTTACAAGCTTGAATGCAATCAGGAGCTACCTAATCTATGAAAACCAAATTAAGCCTACTTTCTGCAGCACTATTAACAGCTTCATTGTCGTTATACCCTGCTGTATCGCAAGCCGCCATTCCACAAGCGGTTGAAGGTCAAGCTGTACCGAGCTTAGCCCCAATGTTAGAGCGTACGACCCCAGCTGTGGTGTCGGTAGCCGTATCGGGCACTCAAGTGTCAAAACAGCGAGTGCCAGATGTGTTTCGTTATTTCTTTGGCCCTAATGCGCCGCAAGAGCAAGTGCAAGAGCGTCCTTTTAGAGGTTTAGGCTCGGGGGTTATTATTGATGCCGCTAAAGGCTACATTGTCACCAACAACCATGTCATCAATGGCGCTGATGATATTCAAATTGGCTTGCATGATGGCCGTGAAATCAAAGCCAAACTCATTGGTGCAGATAAAGAGTCAGATATTGCCTTGTTGCAAATTGACGCTAAAAACTTAACCGAAATTAACCAAACTGATTCAGACAATATTCGCGTAGGTGACTTTGCTGTAGCGATTGGTAATCCATTTGGTTTAGGGCAAACCGTTACCTCTGGTATTGTGAGCGCCCTTGGCCGCAGCGGTTTAGGTATCGAAATGCTCGAAAACTTTATTCAAACTGACGCAGCCATTAATAGCGGCAACTCCGGTGGAGCATTAGTTAACTTAAACGGTGAGCTTATTGGGATTAACACCGCAATTGTTGCCCCAAATGGCGGTAACGTAGGCATCGGCTTCGCCATCCCAGCGAACATGGTTCACAACTTAGTCGATCAAATTATTGAACACGGTGAAGTACGCCGCGGTGTATTAGGGGTTTCTGGCCGTGATTTAGATAATGAGCTAGCAAAGGCTTTTGGCCTAGACACACAACACGGTGGTTTTGTTAACGAAGTCATGCCGAAAAGTGCTGCCGATAAAGCAGGGCTAAAAGCCGGTGATATTATTGTCAGTATTAATGGCCGTAGTATTAAGAGCTTCCAAGAATTACGCGCTAAAGTCGCCACCATGGGCGCAGGCGCTAAAGTCGAGTTTGGCATTATTCGCGACGGTGACAAGAAAACCATTAAAGCCACTTTAGGTGAAGCAGATAAAGTGGAAGCTGAAGCAGGCAATGTACATCCAATGTTGCAAGGTGCCACATTAGAAGATAGCAAAAAAGGTATTGAAATTACCGAAATTGCTCAAGGTTCACCCGCTGCGATGAGTGGATTGCAAGAAGGAGATTTAATTGTCGGGTTAAACCGCACTAAAATTTCCAGCCTAAAAGCATTAAAAGAAGCCCTGGAAGACAAGCAAAGTTCAGTGGCGTTAAAGATTTTAAGAGACAACAATTTACTGTATTTAGTTTTACGCTAAATCAGTAAAAGTAGATTATTCGTTTCGATTTACAGCCACTCATTAACACGCTGTTAATGAGTGTGAACTGACTTGAAGATTTAAGCATCGGTGCAAGCTTGGCCGATGCTTAATTTTTTGAGCTATGTTAAGATAAAGTTCATATTTTTCAACAAATGTCAGGCCATGAATTTAAAAGACACGTGCATCTATATTGTAAAAGCTATGACATTTGGCCTGATCATGGCAGCTGTTTTTTTAGTGATCACCTCGATTCTTCCCAATCACTCCCTTAATACAGGTTTATCTTCCGTACACAGTGGTGGCGCTGAGCTGTCTTTTGCCAAAGCCGTTCGTCGTGCAGCACCTGCCGTGGCCAACATTTACAGCCTAAGCATTGACCAACGTAACCCATTAAACGCAAGTTCACTACAGGGCTTAGGCTCTGGGGTGATTATGAGCAAAGATGGATACGTGCTTACCAATTACCATGTGATTAAAAAAGCTGATGAAATTGTCATTGCACTGCAAGATGGGCGCAAATTTACCGCTGAAGTAGTTGGCTCCGATCCCGTGACAGATTTAGCCGTGCTCAAAATTGAAGGGGATAATTTACCCATTGTACCGTTTAATCTCAATAATCCAGCCCAAGTAGGCGATGTAGTATTAGCGATTGGTAATCCGTACAACATCGGCCAAACCATTACCCAAGGTATTATCAGTGCCACTGGCCGTAACGGTTTAAGCTCTGGTTATTTAGACTTTTTACAAACCGACGCAGCCATTAATGCAGGCAATTCAGGTGGCGCATTAATCGACACTAATGGGGAATTAATTGGTATTAACACCGCCGCATTCCAGGTGGGTGGAGACAATGGCGGTAACGGTATTAGCTTTGCTATTCCCATAAAATTGGCCCATAGCATTATGGACAAATTAATCAAACATGGCCGTGTTATCCGTGGCGCCCTAGGTATTTCGGGCGAGCCAATTAACCAGGTGGTTGCACAAATCCTCAACCTACCCGATATGAAAGGGGTATTGGTCACAGGTGTTGACCCTGAAGGCCCCGCAGCTCGTGCAGGCTTAGCCCCGCGTGATGTGATTACTCAATATAATGGTGAAGATGTTCCCGGTGTTGAAATGCTGTTAGACCGAATTGCAGAAACGCCACCAGGCACAAGAATGGACATGGTCATCATTCGTGAAGGTAAAACTCAAACTTTCCCGGTTATTATTGTAGAAAAAATTAATGAACCTGAATAACCACTTTCATTCAATACTCATATTAAACAGATAAAATTAGCACATAAAAAAAGCCATTCAACTCATCATTGAATGGCTTTTTTGTACCGTCATGAAGGTTATTTAACCTGAACTCGGGATAAGGGATGAACTTATTCTATTAAAAATCAATATGTTACCCATTCTCACTTTCAAGCTTGTCATTTGTTCTGCTAACAAGGCGAATTGACGCATCAATAGCTAGCCTATTGTAAGTCGATTCAACGCCGTCAGCAGGGCAAAGGACTGTTTGAAAGGCGTTTATTATCCCGAGATCAGGTTATTTAACCCGTACCACTTCTGCACCTAAACCTTGAAACTTAGCTTCAATATGCTCGTAACCACGGTCTAAATGGTAAATACGATCAACGGTCGTGATACCGTCTGCCATTAGGCCTGCAATCACTAAACTTGCTGATGCACGTAAATCGGTTGCCATGACTTGAGCACCATTTAAACGTTCAATACCGTGGATAATACACGTATTACCTTCAAGTTCGATGTCAGCGCCCATGCGGCTCATTTCTGGTACATGCATAAAGCGGTTTTCAAAAATGGTTTCAGTCACACGACCGGTGCCTTCAGCAAGGGCGTTTAACACACAAAACTGCGCTTGCATGTCGGTAGGAAATGCTGGGTATGGCGCGGTTTTAATGTTAACGGCCTTAGGTCGTTGCCCTTGCATATCAAGCTCAATCCAATCTTCACCCGTTGTGATGGTCGCGCCAGCATCTTCAAGCTTTAGTAATACAGCTTCGAGTGCGCTAGGATCAGCAGACAAACAACGAATTTTGCCACGCGTGACAGCGGCGGCAACTAAGAACGAACCGGTTTCAATGCGGTCTGGCATAACACGGTATTCGCAACCCGATAAACGCTCAACGCCTTCAATCGTTAATGTTGCAGTACCAATGCCTGAAATTTTAGCGCCCATTGCCACTAAGCAATTCGCTAAATCGGTGACTTCTGGCTCACGTGCAGCGTTTTCGATAACCGTTGTACCGTCTGCAAGTGATGCAGCCATTAATAGGTTTTCTGTTGCGCCAACACTAACCATATCCATAAAGATATGTGCACCTTTAAGACGACCATCTACACGTGCTTTAATGTAGCCTTCTTTCACTTCGATTTTAGCGCCCATAAGCTCTAAACCGTGCAAGTGTAAGTTAACAGGGCGTGCACCAATCGCACAACCACCTGGTAAAGACACATCTGCAGTACCATAGCGCGCAAGTAATGGACCAAGGATCAAGATTGACGCACGCATGGTTTTAACTAAATCATACGGAGCACAATACTCATTTAAATTGGTGGTCGAAATACGTACGCAGCTATTTTCAAGCTGATCAACTTCGGCACCTAAGCAACGTAGTAACTGACAACTGGTGTTGACGTCTCGTAAATTAGGCACGTTTGAGACAATAAAATCTGTTTCGGCTAATACGCCTGCCATTAAAATAGGCAATGCCGCATTTTTAGCACCCGAGATCACGACTTCACCAGCAAGCGGTTTGCTGGCTTTAATAGTTAATTTATCCACTGTGAATCTCAGTACTTACATATTGAAAAGTTTTTCACGCTTCCACTGGGTAGGCGTAAATGTTTTGATGGTTAGCGCGTGTAGTTCACCACTGGCAATTTGTTCTGAAAGTGGAGCATAAATAGCTTGTTGCTGTTTTACGCGGCTCATGCCATCGAAGCACTCTCCAACTGCAACCACTTTGTAATGGCTGCCATCTGAAGTCACATGGGCTTCTGTTAATGACAGTGCATCTGTCAACATTTGTTCAATAACCTTGCAATCCATGAAATCTATTACCTTTACTTGTCAATCTGATGCTTATAAAACTGGCACTTATAAACTCGTATTTATACAACGAAAACGCCTACAACTATGTCTGGCTAAAAAAAGCGTCTAAATCGTATAGCTCAATCATTTTTTTGAGCTGCTCGCTGGGATTAACCAACTGCCGCGATGCGCTGTCTTTTTTACTGCCAGAATGAGTTAATCGAACCAATGCAAGTAATAACGCTACACCAGCACTGTCTACATATTCTAGGGCGGACAAGTCTATCACTTGGGTTGTATCAGTAAACAACTGTTGGCGTTTTGGCCATAATTGTTTTACTTCAACCTGCGTTAAGCGTCCGCTAACGAAGCACTGCTGCTCTTGTTGATTAAAGTTAATCACGCTGCTGCAGCTTCTTTAGTGGGTTGACGATCGATTTTTTGCTTAGTTTTGTCATTCAACATTGAAATCACGGCTTCAATACCTTGCTGACGGATCAAGTTAGAAATCTCAGACTGCTTAGAAGCCAATAAGCTTACGCCTTCTGCGACAAGATCAAATGCTTTCCAAGTATTGTCTTTTAAACGACGGGCTTTAAATTGAATTTTGATCGGTGGGCGACCTTTTTCAATAATTTGCACGTTGATTTCAACAATTTTTTCGTCACTAAAATCACTAGCAGGATCAAACTCAACAGCCTGGTCGGTATATTCTGTTAATGCTTGTGCATACGTTGCGACTAGGTAGCCTTCAAATGCTTCAACAAAACGGTCACGTTGATCGGGTGTGGTGTCACGTAAATACTGCCCCATTACTTTGTATGCTGCATATTTATAATCAACGTATGGCATTAATTCTTCATTTACTATCACTTTTAAGTGACTTAAATCGCTATCGATTAATGCTCTATCTTGCTTAAAACGATCAAATGTCTTATTGGCGACTTGCTTGATCATTTCATATGGGTCACTGGTGTTAATCTCGTCATTAGCCGCCATTACGCCTGAGCTAAGTGCTGCACTCGCAATTAAACATACAGCCATTACACGATGAAAAAGTGCCTTCATTATAAAGCTCCTAATTGTCTTTAGACGACATACTGTATAAAAGTTGACCAATTAAATCTTCGAGAATCAATGCGCCACGCGTATCATGAACCTTATCGCCATCAACCAGCATGGCAATATCATCATCCATAAAGCCCGGGGTTAAGCCAATAAATTGCTCACCTAATAAACCTGAAGTCAAAATAGCTAAACTGCTGGTTTCAGGGAACTCATCATAGCGTTTGTCCATCGTTAACGTCACCACAGGGATCAGCTTACGAGTATCTAAGGTAATGTCGGTCACACGACCAACAACCACCCCACCAACTTTGACTGGCGAGCGTACTTTTAATCCACCGATATTATTAAACTCGGCAACTAATGTATAAGTTTGGTCACTTGACTTGACTTCAACATTAGCAACATTAAATACCAATGCACAAAAGGCCAACAAACCTGACAATAAAAACACGCCTACTAGTAACTCAATTTTCCGTGTCAACATACTCTTAAACCACTTCAATTAAACTAAACAATGAAAAAATCTTAATTTCCGAACATGATTGCAGTCAGCAAAAAGTCCAGCGCTAAAACAGCTAAACTGGCCTGCACAACCGTTGAAGTTGTCGCTCGGCTAATACCTTCTGGGTTAGGTTGTACTTCGTATCCTCTGTACAAGGCTATCCAAGTCACCACCACACCAAAAATAACACTCTTAATCAAGCTGTTAACAATATCCTGTTCCCACTCTACAGATGCTTGAAGAATAGACCAAAATGCACCGCTATCAATGCCTTTCCATTCAACACCTACCAGATGGCCGCCCATAATGCCCACTAAACTGAACATCAAAGCAAGCAGAGGCATACTGATCACCCCAGCCCAAAAACGAGGGGCAATGATTTGCCGTAAAGGGTCGATTGCCATCATCTCTAAACTGGATAACTGTTCAGTCGATTTCATTAAACCAATCTCTGCCGTTAGTGCAGACCCAGCCCGCCCGGCAAATAATAGGGCGGCAACCACAGGACCGAGTTCACGTAACAAGCTAAGCGCCACCATTGGGCCCAAACTTTCTTCCGTACCAAAGCCAACAAGAATATTGTAGCCCTGCAACGCTAACACCATACCGATAAACAAGCCCGATACCAGGATAATCACCATGGAGCGCACACCCAGCACATATATTTGCTTGGTAAGTAGTGGCAAACCTTTTTTAACATTAGGCACACGAACCACAGCGCCCCACAGCATTAAACCAGCTCGGCCTAATCCGGAGATCATCTTTAACGCATATTTGCCCATGTCGGCAATATTATCAATTACGCCCACGCAATAACTCCTCTTGATAATCCTCGGCAGGATAATGAAATGGTACCGGACCATCTGGCGCGCCTTGGATAAACTGAATTAATTGCGGGTTATCAGACAAGCGCAATTGCTCTGGCGTTCCATGTGCAATCACTTTTTTTTCTGCAATCACATACACATAATCTGCAATACCCAGCACTTCATCGACGTCGTGAGACACCACAACGGAAGTGAGTTTAAGCGTATCTGAGAGCTCACGAATTAATTTTACGAGCATCCCCATTGAAATAGGATCCTGGCCCGCAAAAGGCTCATCGTACAAAATCATTTCAGGCTCAAGCGCAATCGCCCGGGCAAGTGCGGCACGACGTTGCATACCACCAGAAAGCTCGTTAGGCATTAAATAAGCGGCACCGCGAAGTCCCACAGCTTGTAATTTCATCAGCACAATTGAGCGAATAATCTCTTCAGGTAACCCTGAATGCTCTCGTAATGCAAACGCGACATTATCGAATACATTTAAATCGGTAAACATCGCACCGCTTTGAAAAAGCATGCTCATGCGTTTACGTAACTCAAATAACTCTTCACGCTTTAATTTATGTACATCTTGGCCATCAAATAAAATGTGGCCACTATTGGGTGTAAGTTGCCCACCAATCAATTTTAATAACGTCGTTTTACCTATACCGCTAGGGCCCATAATAGCGGTCACTTTACCTTTAGGTATCGTTAACGAAATATCTTTATAAATCACTCGAGAACCATGACTAAAAGCCAAATGGTTAATCTCGACCAAAGGGGAATTATTTGATTTACTCATATCAGGCATCGGAGTTGAGGAGATCACAACCTTCCTTAAAAAAAGATGAAGCGCAAATTGTACTGTAATTGTCCATTGAGCGACAACTATATCCATATAACCAAAGCTCATTGTTAATACAATTAGTGCACAATGCTTTCAATTTAGTGAAAATCCAGCGAAAATGCCCGCTAATTATTTACCATCATGGGAATCACATGCTAGTTAATATCCTAATGCTAATTGTAGGGCTTGCTGTTTTAGTGTGGAGTGCGGATAGATTTGTATACGGTGCAGCTGCATTTGCGCGTAATTTAGGCTTACCGCCAATGCTAATTGGACTCACCATCGTAGCGATGGGCAGCTCAGCCCCTGAGATGTTTGTTGCCGCGAGCGCGTCAATGAATGATATGCGCGACACTGCTGTCGGCAACGTTTTAGGCTCAAACATTGCCAACATTACCTTAATTTTAGGATTAACCGCATTACTCGGTGCGATTAGCGTAGGGTCAAAAACCTTAAAGCGTGAAATTCCCTTAATGTTAGCGGCTACGGTATTTGCGGGCTACACATTACATGACGGCCTGTTAACCCGTGCTGAAGGCATTATGTTAACTATCTTATTTTTTGGCTTAATGAGCTTTTTCATTTGGCAAGCCACTAGCAATAAAGCGGCAGATACCTTAGATGAAGACCTCGAGTCTGAGATCCCTAAAAACGTCCCTACCTTTCGTGCTATCATTTGGCTGCTAGTTGGTATTATATTACTCCCTCTATCAGCGGGTTGGATGGTTGACGGCGCGGTAGGGATTGCAAAATTTTATGGATTATCTGATTTAGTCATTGGACTGACTATTATTGCGGTTGGTACAAGCTTACCCGAGTTGGCAGCTTGCATTGCTGGCGTATTAAAAAAGGAAGATGATTTAGCGATTGGTAATATCGTTGGTTCAAACTTATTTAATATTTTAGCAGTACTTGCTATACCTGCGTTGATTGCCCCAGGCGAAATCGATGCACAAGCCAGCGGTAGAGATTTCTACATGGTATTGGGAACCAGTGCTGCACTGGCCGTTTTAGTGTTATCTAGTGGTGCTAAAAAACAACTTACCCGTTGGCATGGCGCCCTGTTATTAATCACCTTTATTGCGTACCAAATTATTGTATTTCAATCTCATTAGATTGGAGCAAAAAGGTAAACTCTTAAGCTAAAAGAGAGACACTCATGGTAGATCAAACTCAATTTCGCCAATGGGGCCGTAAAGTTATCGATATCGAAAAAGCGGCATTAGATCATTTATATCAATACGTCGACTCCGTTGAATTTGGCCAGGCCTGCGAGCTTATAATGCAGTGTAAAGGCAAAGTCATTGTGATGGGTATGGGTAAGTCAGGCCATATCGGTAATAAAATATCAGCCACCTTTGCGAGTACCGGCACTCCAGCCTTTTTTGTACATCCCGGTGAAGCCAGTCACGGCGACTTAGGCGCTTTAGACAAAAATGATATCGTACTGGCGATTTCTAACTCTGGCGAATCAAGTGAAATTTTAACCTTACTACCTGTGATTCAACGCTTGGGTGTACCGGTGATTTCAGTTACCGGCAAACCTGAGTCAAACATGGCTCGACTCGCTAAAATTCATCTGTGCATTCAAGTACAAGAAGAGGCCTGCCCGCTAGGGTTAGCTCCGACATCAAGCACTACCGCAACCCTTGCGATGGGTGATGCTTTAGCTATCGCATTACTGCAAGCAAAAGGCTTTACCCGAGACGATTTTGCCTTATCACACCCCGGCGGTGCTTTAGGGCGTAAACTGTTGCTAAAAGTAGAAGATGTGATGCATCAAGGTGATAGCTTACCCAGTGTAAGTGATGACATTTGCATTACCGATGCGCTGTATGAAATATCGAAAAAAGGCCTGGGTATGACCGCCGTTGTCGACAAAACCAATACCTTAGTGGGTATTTTTACCGACGGTGATTTACGACGTATTATTGATGCTGAAGTGAACTTACGCACCACATCAATTGCCCAAGTGATGACGCAAAATTGTGTGACCAGTCCTAGCGGTATCTTGGCAGCAAAAGCATTACAAATCATGGAAGAAAAAAACATTAACGGATTGATTGTCGTTAACCAACAGCATCAACCGATCGGCGCATTAAATATGCTCGATATGGTTAAAGCAGGAGTGATTTAACCATGTCAGATACACATCAAGGCTTTTACGGCCCGGTCAGCGACGATATTTGGCAACGAGCTAAAAAAATTAAACTGCTCATTTGCGATGTTGACGGCGTCTTTTCTGACGGACGTATTTATTTAAGCAATGCAGGCGAAGAGCTAAAAGCATTCCACACTCGTGATGGTTATGGAGTGCGTTCAGTATTAACCAGTGGCATACATGTTGCCGTTATCACTGGCCGTAAATCAAAAATTGTTGAAACCCGCATGACAGCACTTGGGGTTAAACATATTTATCAAGGCATCGACAATAAATTTGAACCATTTGAACAATTACTTTCACTTTACAATGTGACTGCTGACGAAGTGGCTTACATTGGAGACGACATGGTCGATTTACCCGTAATGAAAGTAGTGGGTTTAGCGGTATGTGTTGCAGATGGTCATCCATTTGTAAAACAACATTGCCATATGATCACCACTATCAATGGTGGCCATGGTGCCCTGCGTGAACTCACTGACCTCTTATTACTAAGCCAGGATAAATTTACTCGCGCCCACGGTATGAGTATATGAACAGAGTCACTCTAGGGATAGCCGCTTTTTTTGGCCTTGCCTTTGTGTTGTATTGGCAAGCCCAAGTAAAGCGTAGCGAAATGGATGCGATTAAAGTAGTAGGAATAGAACGGCCTGACTTTATTGCCGACAATTTACGTACTACTGAATTTAACAAACAAGGGCTAATTGCCAGTAAAGTATCGGCAAAACACATGGAACATTATGATTCGAGTGATACCACTCACTTTACTGAGCCTGTGTATTTAATTTACCCGGAAAATGGCCAAGCCCAATGGCAGCTGAGTGCCGACCGAGGTCAATTAAATAAACAGACCAATAAAGTCATTTTAGAAAATAATGTTATTATTGATGCCATTGATATTGAAGAGCCTTTACAGTCACTGACCACACAAACGGTCACATTAGATCTATCCACCATGATAGGCAGCTCACAAGAGATGGTGTATATCAAAGGCAAAGGGTTTATGATTCAAGGTTTAGGCTTGCATGCTGACTTGAATACCCAAAAATTATCGCTACTAAGTAAAGTAGAAGGAACATATGAGCCACAATAATCGTTACTCTCGCGCCCAAGCCGCACTATTACTAAGCGGCTTAGTTTGCATGCTGAGCATTCCAGCAATGGCAAAGCAAGGTGATCTCAAACAAGAATTAAAAATCTCCTCTGTAAGCCAGTCTGCTGACATTAAAAACAATCAAATTATTTTTAATGGTCCGGTAACCATTGTGCAAGGCACCATCAATATTAATGCCGACGAACTACGCGCTTTCACGCCAGAAAACAGCACATCAAAAAGACTCATCGCTACAGGTAAACCTGCGACCTTCTCTCAAGAGTTAGACGATGGCAATATTGGTACTGCAAGTGCCAATGAAATCACTTACGACCTAGCAACGACCACATTAACCTTATCGGGTAATGCCAAGCTTAATCAAGCAGGTAGCCAGGTGACGGGTAATCGTATTAAGTACAATATTACCGCTCAAGAATTAGTTGCCGAAAGCACAGGTAAAGGTCAAGACCGGGTTATTACTATTATCCAACCTGATAATTTCCAAAACGAGTCAGCACCAAAACAAAAGCTGCCTGAGATCCCAGTCAACAAGCAGATCAAACCATGACCCAAATTACCTTAACCGCAGAAAACCTAGCCAAAAGCTACAAAGCCCGTCAAGTTGTTAAAGATGTAAGCTTAACGGTTAAAACAGGGCAAATTGTTGGTTTACTTGGCCCTAACGGCGCAGGTAAAACCACCACGTTTTATATGGTCGTTGGCCTAGTAAAAAGCGACAAAGGCCGTATTTTAATTGATAAAGACGACCTAACATCTGATCCCATGCACCTTAGAGCTCGCAAAGGCATAGGCTACTTACCTCAAGAAGCCAGTATTTTCCGCAAGCTAACAGTACATGACAATATCATGGCGGTATTACAAACTCGCAAAGAGCTAAACACCGATCAACGCATTGAACAGCTTGAGCACTTGCTAGAAGAGTTTCATATTACCCATATTCGCGACAGCCAGGGTATGTCTTTGTCTGGTGGTGAGCGCCGTCGGGTTGAAATTGCACGCGCATTAGCGGCAAACCCAAAATTTATTTTGCTCGACGAACCCTTTGCTGGTGTTGACCCTATTTCGGTTATCGACATCAAAAAAATCATACAACAACTGAAAAGTCGGGGCTTAGGTGTATTAATTACCGACCATAACGTACGCGAAACACTCGACGTTTGTGAGCGCGCTTACATTGTAAGCCAGGGTAATTTAATTGCCGAAGGTACGCCTGACGAGATCTTGAGCAATCAACAAGTTCGGGAAGTGTACTTAGGTGAACAATTCAAGCTATAGTTAGCCTATCTACTTCATCTCATTGAACGATACCTAAACAGAGCTAAACATCATTGACTTACGTGGCAATCTATTACAGTTTTTGAGATTGTCACCTTTATGAAAATCATCTGGGGATAAGCGGTAAATGAAAGCGTCACTCCAACTTAAAATGGGTCAGCATCTCACTATGACCCCACAATTGCAGCAAGCCATTCGCTTACTGCAATTATCTTCATTGGAGCTACAGCAAGAAATCCAACAAGCATTGGACTCAAACCCATTGCTTGAAATAGAAGATGAGTTTTCTCAAGCCAAAGATCCTGTAAAAGAAAATCACGATCAATCTGACACCGATTTCAGCGATAACAGCACCGTTAATGTTGAAAAAGACACGTCCTCTGTCGACACCACTGAATCAATGAGCAAAGAAACCATGGACGACTTGCCCATGGATACCACGTGGGACGAAGTCTATACCGCCTCACCAATGTCTGGTTCAGGCAGTGCGAGCATGCGCGATGACGACATGCCGTTTCAAGGTGAAACCACTGAAGGGTTATATGAACATTTAGAATGGCAAAAGAATCTTACGCCATTTTCTGAAACAGATTTAGCGATTGCAACCGCCATTATCGACGCCATTGATGAACGGGGTTACTTAACGCAAAGTACCGAAGAAATTTTAGAAGCGATGGGTGATGAAAACGTTGAGCTAGACGAAGTAGAAGCCGTACTTAAACGTGTTCAGCACTTTGACCCTGTGGGCGTTGCTGCGCGTGACTTAAGCGAATGCCTATTAATCCAATTAGCGCAATACGCCAGCGACACACCATATATTGAAAACGCCCGTATTTTGATCAAAGACTACTTAGACTTGATCGCTGGTCGTGATTTTAGATTACTAATGCGTAAAACCCGTCTTAAAGAAGATGATTTACGCGACGCCATCGGCTTGATCCAGTCACTCAATCCACGCCCAGGCTTATTAATCACCGCCACGGATGACGAATACGTGATCCCTGATGTGACCGTGCTGAAAAAAAATGGTCGCTGGGTGGTTGAATTAAATCCAGACAATATGCCCAAAATTGGCGTGAATCAACAATATGCAGCTATGGCACGTAGCAGTAAAAACCCGTCGGACACCCAATTTATACGTGGGCATTTACAAGAAGCAAAATGGTTTATAAAAAGCCTTGAAAGCCGCAACGACACCCTATTAAAAGTGGCTAATTGCATCGTGCAATTCCAACAAGGCTTTTTTGAATACGGCGAAGAAGCCATGAAACCCATGGTATTAAACGACATTGCTGAAGCCGTCGAAATGCACGAATCAACCATTTCACGGGTAACGACTCAAAAATACATGCACACCCCACGAGGGTTATTTGAGCTAAAATACTTTTTCTCAAGCCATGTCAGCACTGACGATGGCGGAGAATGCTCATCAACAGCAATCCGTGCTTTTATTAAAAAGCTGGTTGCTGCTGAAAACCAGAAAAAGCCACTTAGCGACAGCAAAATGGCGCAACTTCTGGCAGAACAGGGCATCAATGTTGCTCGTCGTACGATTGCAAAATACCGTGAGGCAATGATGATACCGCCCTCGAACCAACGTAAGAGTTTATAAATTTACTCAACAATGGAGAAAAGTGTAATGCACATCAATCTATCTGGGCACCATGTTGAAATTACAGAATCTTTGCGTGAATACGTTCGCGAGAAATTTTCTAAGCTTGAACGACACTTCGATCAGATCAATAATGTCCACGTTGTACTCAATGTTGAAAAATTACAGCAAAAAGCAGAAGCCAAAATTATCCTCAATGGCAGAGAAATTTTCGCCATGTCTGAAAACACAGACATGTATGCAGCAATAGACGCCCTGATAGATAAACTAGACCGTCAGGTAATTAAACACAAAGAGAAGTATACAAAACACTAACGATGGAACTTTGTACCATCCTGCAGCCGGAGTGCACTACCTGTGCCACACCGGGCAGTAAGAAAAAGGTACTGGAACTCATCAGCGACTTAGTTGCTGCCCAGTACCCCACCCTATCTTCACAAGAGGTGTTTGAAAGCCTGCTTGCACGAGAAAAAATGGGTAGCACAGGTATAGGAAATGGTATTGCGATACCTCATGGCCGATTGACCACAATCGATCACCCTATCGCTATTTTTGTAAAATGCGAAGAGGCCATTCCTTTTGATGCCATCGATAAACAACCCGTCGATATCTTATTTGCGTTGTTAGTTCCAGCCGATCAATGCCAACAACATCTCAGCACCCTGTCATCAATGGCGCAAAAGCTCAGCGATAAACAAGTGCTAAAGCAATTACGTAAAATTCACGATTCTACAGAACTCTATCAGGTAATTACGCAATGAAGCTTGTCATCGTATCAGGACGCTCAGGATCAGGTAAATCAGTCGCTCTTAGAGTGCTAGAAGATTTAGGCTACTATTGTGTAGACAACCTCCCCCTAGCACTTATCGATACGTTATTAGCGCAATTAAAAGGCAGTAATGACCTGGTTGCCATTAGTGTTGATGTGCGCAATATTGCCGAACAAGGAAAAGTACTGCAAGAGCAATTAAAAATCCTTGAACCTGATACTGAAATAACCAGCTTCTTTTTAAATTCTAGCGACAAAGTACTGCTTAAACGCTACAGCGAAACCCGCCGCTTACACCCGTTATCTAAAAATCACATCTCACTGCAAGAAGCGATAAAACTTGAAGGTCGCTTATTGGAACCCATCGCCAAAATTGTCGACCATTATATCGACACATCGGCCTTGAATATTTACGAACTCAGTGACCAAGTTAGGCAGATATTACTTGGCAGTGTAGATAAAGAGCTTGTGATTAACTTTGAATCGTTTGGATTTAAACACGGTATGCCTACCGAAGCCGACTTTATGTTTGACGTGCGCTTTTTACCAAACCCACACTGGGAAGTTGAATTAAGACCTTACACCGGACTAGATGAACCCGTACAAGCGTTTTTAGGGCGTCAGCCTTTGGTAAACAAATTTATTTGGCAAATTGAGAATTTATTTGAAACCTGGATGCCACACCTAGAGCGCAATAACCGCAGTTACCTGACGATTGCGATAGGATGTACCGGTGGACAACATCGCTCAGTGTACATTACCGATCAACTCGCTAAACGCTTTAGACAAGGCAGTAAACACACTGTAAACGCTCGACATAGAGAGCTTGACATCGAAGAAAGTAACCAATGATCAGTGTGGAGCGTTAATCATGTTTAAACGCCAAGTGACGATATCGAATAAGTTAGGATTACACGCGCGCGCCGCAACTAAACTGGCCATTTTGGCGGCTGATTTTGATGCCGAAATCACCCTTGTACAGGGTGAAAAACAAGCCAATGCTGCCAGTGTCCTCGGTTTACTGATGCTTGAAAGCGGAATTGGTAAAATGATGACAGTAACGGCTAAAGGTCCCGATGCAGAAGCAGCCCTAGAAGCCGTGTGTCATCTCATTAACGCCAAATTTGATGAGTGCTGCTGATTAATCAGTAAGCACTGCTAATATCCTCCCCCCCCTTTGTTACCCGCTTTTTAGAGTCTGCATCAATCCACACGGTTAAGTATTAATATCATATTTGTATGGATTCATTATTCAACGTATAACGCTGTCCTCGTTTTGTCATTAAGCTGACTTTCAGCTGCCATAAACCTCACTCATACTGCACACAATCATTACACTAAAGCCAAGCCGTGATTCACCATTTTAGTGCAATTGCACCAATCTAATAAAAATCAAAATTTATTAAAAATATCGATAAAAACACAAGGTATTGATAAATAACAATTTAAAAAATATTTAAAAGTTGGCACGCGCTTTTCATATAGAGATATATACCTACTAAGTAGTAGTTTATTTTGTAAGCAGTCCATTGTCAGTTGTAGGAGATAGTGATGAGTAAAATGAACCTAGGTCATAACATCAAATCAGTCAATGTCATGATGAATAAACTGGTTGAACAATACCGCCAGAACATTTTTTTCTTAGCGCATCTTGGTTGCAGCCAGTGGGATGAAGTTGAATCTCGCTCAAGCAAATACAAATAAAGCATAAGGAATTAATCTCATGACTACCGCAACTGCCAGACACTATTCTATCGATTTTCAACATCAAGTGATTAGCGAAGTGAAACAACATAATCGTTTGTTATCAGATGTAGCTAAACAATATGGCATTTCAGCAAAGACGGTTTACAAATGGGTAAAACATAGCGATACCCGTAAAAATGAAACCCGAGGCGAAATCGTGTCAGAAATAGCACATTTACAACAAAAAATTACTCAGTTAAGCCAACAATTACAAGCAATGGCAAGCTAGTTAGCGTTTTTGGCAAGGATGTATGACCGTGTTTTCAGTGAGTTCCCCAGCAAACTGATTACACAAGCAAATAGCAACAAAATCATACTAATAATAAGCGCACCAAATCTTGCATCCTTGCCGTTTTATGTAAACCGTTAACCATGGACAGGTTAACGCAATAGTTCAGGCGTTATTGGGTCCCCAGACTCTATATCCAGTAACGTCACTTTTATTCGGTGGATAAATATAAGCGTTTTATAAATGAAAGCGCTACCACCCAAGTTATGGCAAGGATGTTTGACCGTGTTTTAGCTAGTCCCCAGCATGCTAAAACACAGTAACAAACTAATAAAAACAATAAGCGCACTGCATCTTGCATCCTTGCCGTTTTATGTAAACCGTTAACCATGGACAGGTTAACGCAATAGTTCAGGCGTTATTGGGTCCCCAGACTCTATATCCAATAACGTCACTTTTATTCGGTGGATAGGCGCAGTAAGTGCTACCACCTCAATTTATGGCAAGGATGTTTGACCGTGTTTTAGCTAGCCCCCAGCACGCTAAAG
>NZ_BMQV01000044.1:0-836 GCF_014648295.1 Shewanella saliphila | reverse complement strand
TTTTATGTAAACCGTTAACCATGGACAGGTTAACGCAATAGTTCAGGCGTTATTGGGTCCCCAGACTCTATATCCAATAACGTCACTTTTATTCGGTGGATAGGCGCAGTAAGTGCTACCACCTCAGTTATGGCAAGGATGTTTGACCGTGTTTTAGCTAGTCCCCAGCACGCTAAAACACAGTAACAAACTAATAAAAACAATAAGCGCACTGCATCTTGCATCCTTGCCGTTTTATGTAAACCGTTAACCATGGACAGGTTAACGCAATAGTTCAGGCGTTATTGGGTCCCCAGACTCTATATCCAATAACGTCACTTTTATTCGGTGGATAGGCGCAGTCAGTGCTACCACCTCAGTTATGGCAAGGATGTTTGACCGTGTTTTAGCTAGCCCCCAGCACGCTAAAGCACAGTAACAAACTAATAAAAACAATAAGCGCACTGCATCTTGCATCCTTGCCGCTTTATGTAAACCGTTAACCATGGACAGGTTAACGCAATAGTTCAGGCGTTATTGGGCCCCCAGACTCTATATCCAATAACGTCACTTTTATTCCTGCCTTTGGCAGAATTGAGCTTAAGTGAATCAATCCTCAAAGAAGGATATCCCTCTTAAGCAATAAATAACCTCTGCGCAAGGTAGCGCTTAAAAATAATAATATATGCAATGCAAACAAAAGCCCCAAAGCAAACTATGCTTTGGGGCTTTAATACCAATCCGCATTAGACTTTGCCCATATTAGCCCAGTCTCGTGTACACAAACTTTTTACCCTATCCTTGCACTGAATAAATATATTCCAGGCTTTACAACACTGCTCCACGATATCGTTATA
>NZ_BMQV01000043.1 GCF_014648295.1 Shewanella saliphila | reverse complement strand
CTTCAGACCCTGCCGTTGGCCAGCAACGCCCTTGCCATTCGGATTATCTTCCCCTCAGTCGGGGTGATTCAGGTTTCTTTCAACCTGACGGGTTTGCCAGCTTCGCTGGGCAAACAAAAAAGCCGACTCGATGTCGGCTCTTTTATGTTTGCTTAACTAAACGCTGATTAAGCATTGCCCTTCACTTTCATGTTTAACTCTTTGGCAAAATCAAGCATGCGGGTCAGTGGGATAAGCGCCTTAATGCGCAGCTCATCATCAACAAAGATTTCGTGATTGGTTTTATCGCTATTGATCAATGACTGTTCAATGGCTTGTAAACCGTTCATCGCCATCCATGGGCAGTGGGCGCAGCTTTTACACGTTGCACCGTTGCCGCCAGTTGGCGCTTCGAGCAATGTTTTACCCGGCGCCGCTTGTTGCATTTTATAAAAAATACCGCGGTCGGTGGCCACAATAAACGTGTCATTTTCCATGGTTTGCGCAGCTTTAATCAACTGGCTGGTAGAGCCTACAGCATCGGCAAGTTCAACCACGCTAGCTGGTGATTCGGGGTGAACCAAAATGGCTGCCGTTGGATGCTGCTTTTTAAGCTCACGTAATGCTTTTGCCTGAAACTCATCATGCACGATACATTCGCCCTGCCACAACAACATGTCTGCGCCAGTTTGCTTGTTGATGTATGAACCTAGGTGACGGTCTGGAGCCCAAATGATTTTTTTATCTTGGCTGTCTAGATGTTCTACAATTTCTAAAGCAATACTCGAGGTTACCACCCAATCTGCACGCGCTTTTACTGCAGCAGAGGTATTGGCATAAACCACCACTGTGTGGTCTGGGTGAGCATCACAAAAGTCATTAAATTCTTCGATAGGACAACCTAAATCTAATGAGCAGGTTGCTTCAAGGGTTGGCATTAAAATGGTTTTTTCTGGACTTAAGATTTTGGCGGTTTCGCCCATAAACTTAACCCCAGCAACAATCAATTTTTTTGCTGGATGATCACGGCCAAAACGCGCCATTTCGAGCGAGTCAGATACACAGCCGCCCGTCTCTTCTGCTAAAGCTTGAATTTCAGGATCGGTATAATAATGGGCAACTAACACCGCATTTTGGTCGATCAATAATTGTTTAATTCGTGCTTTATATTGTGCTTTTTCAGCGTCAGACAACACGGCAGGTTTGGGTGGAAACGGATACTCAATAGTTTCAATTTTAGGTGCCGACAGACTCATACAGGTTCCAATCTAATGACAATATCAGAGTATTATACGAAAAAGAGCTTAAAAACAAAAGGACGCTTTATGCGTCCTTTAGGCTAAGTTAGTCTAATGTAAACTATCTCATTGCGATTATGCTTAACGCATTGCTAAAAGCATTTCTTGCGGTTGCTCTAAATAATGTTTCCACAGGTTGCAAAAACGAGCAATGGTGCCACCGTCAATCACACGGTGATCGCCAGACCAGCTCACTTGCATAATTTTACGGGCTTCAACTTCACCTTTGGCATTAAAGCGTGGCAATACCTGTAACTTACCTAATGCCACAATAGCCACTTCAGGTTTGTTAATGATTGGCGTCGCTATTGTGCCACCTAATGCACCAATATTAGAGATTGAAATCGTACCGTCTTTTAAATCTGCTGGCGCTACTCGCCCACTGCGAGCCGCAGTCGTTAACCGGGTAATATCAGCGGCAATATCTAAAATGGATTTGCTTTGTACATCTTTAATATTGGGTACCAATAAGCCCACT
Organism: Shewanella saliphila; assembly: GCF_014648295.1. Taxonomy (GTDB): domain Bacteria; phylum Pseudomonadota; class Gammaproteobacteria; order Enterobacterales; family Shewanellaceae; genus Shewanella; species Shewanella saliphila. The sequence goes on along the minus strand of NZ_BMQV01000043.1, from coordinate 38,498 downwards.
TTTGAATCAACAGCCATACCAATGTTATGTCGTGATTTGTAGGTCAGCTCAGTGCAATCTGCATTCACTTGGCTATTCAGTATTGGAAACTCAATCATGGCAAGTGACATGGCCTTCATAAAGAACGGCATCATTGTCAGCTTAACTTCATCACTTGAGTGACGTTGTTTCATTTCTTCACGCAGAGTCACTAACTCTGTTAAATCAAACTCTTCACAATAGGTAAAATGTGGAATAGTCGATACAGACTCCACCATCATTTTTGCCATCACCGCTTTAACGCCTTTGATAGGTTCAACGCGATCTGCGCCAGACTGACTAATGGTGGCCACTTCTGTTGTGCTAACATTGGATGCTGCAGGAGCCGTAGTCGTGACAGTAGGCTGAGCGCCACTTTGTTGATGGCGTTCAATATCTTCTTTATAAACTCGGCCGTTTTTACCACTGCCAACAACAAGTGCGATATTGATATCAAGTGAGCGAGCCATACGTCGTACTGCAGGACTGGCTAAAGCTTTGCCTTGCGCAACGGGCTCACCAGTCACAGGCGCACTTTTGCTTGCAGCTTGTTGAGCCACTTGCTCTGCCTCTGGACTCATTGGCACGTCTTCACTTTCCACTTCGATAGCGAATAACGGTGAATGCACTTTAGCAAGTTGGCCTTTACGGTAATGCAATTTAACAATTTTACCGGCTTTCATTGCGGGTATTTGCACTAACGCTTTGTCGGTCATCACATCAGCAATGGGTTGATCTTCAACCACCACATCACCTTCTTCAACAAGCCAATCAACTAGTTCACACTCAACAATGCCTTCACCAATATCGGGGAGTAAAAAGTCTTCTATGTTCGAATGGTTCTCAGTTGCGACACTTGCCACTCCCGCTTCAACCATAGGGGTAACCTCTGCAGTAGGAGTTTGAGCGTGCCCGGTATCATCACTATCCATTTCGACGGCATAAAGCGGTTGATGCACAATGGCAATATCGCCTTTGGCATAATATAACTTGGTAATTTTACCAGCATGCGGTGCTGGAATTTGCACTAACGCTTTATCGGTCATCACATCGGCAATCGGTTGGTCTTCAGTGACAATATCACCTTCGCTAACTAACCAATCGACTAATTCACATTCAACCACACCCTCACCGATGTCGGGTAAAATAAAATCTTTAATCATATCTTACTCCTAAAACGACACTGAGGCCTTGATGGCTTCGAAGGTTTTCAATTCATCAGGCATGTATTCTTTTTCATGAATGAGCGGATACGGAGTATCTAATCCACACACACGACTGATTGGCGATTCTAGCGATAAGAAACACTCTTGTTGAATTGTTGCAGCGATTTCACCGGCAAAGCCACCGGTTAGCGGCGCTTCGTGGTTAATCAACAATCGACCGGTTTTGGTCACAGATTTGGCAACCGTGTCAACATCCCAAGGCGCTAAGGTGCGTAAGTCGATAATTTCGCATGAAATACCTTCTTTTTCAGCACGCTCACAGGCCTTTTCAACAATTTCCATCTGCGCGCCCCATGCAAGCACAGTAATGTCGCGACCTTGCTTAACCACTTGAGCTTTACCCAGCTCAATTTGGTAGTCGCCCGCTGGCACTTCGCCTACTGAGGCACGATACAAGCGTTTTGGCTCAAAGAAAATTACCGGGTTTGGATCGCGTATTGCAGCTAACAACAGACCTTTGGCTTGCTCAGGATTACGCGGCACCACCACTTTTAATCCTGGTGTTTGCGTAAAGTAAGCTTCTGGCGATTGTGAATGATAATGACCACCGGCAATGCCACCACCATAAGGTGTGCGGAACGTTAATCCACCCACATCGAATTGATTACCACTGCGGTAGCGAAACTTAGCTGACTCGTTGACGATTTGATCAAATGCCGGAAAAATATAATCAGCAAACTGAATTTCAGCAACAGCCGTCATACCATAAGAAGCCAGGCCATTGGCAAAGCCAGCTATACCTTGTTCGGTTAATGGAGTATTAAAGCAACGCTCTCGACCATATTGCTCTTGCAAGCCAGAAGTTGCACGGAAAACACCACCAAAATGGCCTACGTCTTCACCAAAAATAACCATGCGCTCGTCGGCTTTCATGGCTATTGATAACGCCTCATTGATGGCGTGTAACATATTCATTTGAGCCACGATTAGAGTCTCCCTGCGCTTTTTGGATAGGCTTTTGGATACTTATTAATATGCTCTTTTAACTCTTTAAGCTGCTTTTTAAGCGCTGGAGTCGGTTTATCGAGCACATCTTCGATGATTTCATCCAGTTTCGGGATAGGCAATTTCTCAGCCACTTTTACGGCAGCTAATACTTCTTCACGATAACGTTCAAATAACGAGGCTTCTTCAGCTTCGTTAGTCCAACCTTTATTAATCATCCATAATTTAAAGCGTTTAACCGGATCGTGTTGCTGCCATTTGGCTTCTTCATCTTTTGAGCGATAGCCAGATGGGTCATCTGATGATGAATGCGCGCCTAAACGGTAGGTCATGGCTTCAATTAATACCGGGGCATTATGCTCTAATGCGTATGCACGAGCCTGTTGGGTGGCGGCTAACACAGCTAACATGTCATTACCGTCTACACGGATAGTGTGCATACCATAACCCACACCACGACTGGCAATACCGTTACCAGCAAACTGCTCTTCTGTTGGCGTTGAAATGGCATAACCATTGTTACGACAGAAGAAAATAACCGGTGCTTTCAATACTGCAGCCATGTTTAAGCCAGCATGAAAATCACCCTCTGATGCAGCGCCTTCACCAAAATAGCAAATGGCAACATTACGTTTACCTTGTAACTTCATGCCGTAAGCCACGCCTGTAGCTTGCGGGATCTGCGTTGCTAATGGTGACGAAATGGTTTGATAATTGAGCTCGCGGCTGCCGTAATGGATTGGCATTTGACGCCCTTTACCTAAATCTTTTTCATTACTGAACATTTGGTTCATAAATTGTTCAGTACTGAAACCGCGATATCGCAATGAGGCGTGCTCACGGTATTGAGCTAAAATAACGTCATCTTTATCGAGGGCGGCAGTGCTACCAATAATTGAAGCTTCTTCACCGGTACAGGTCATATAAAAACTAATACGGCCTTGACGCTGCGCACCCAACATACGCTCGTCTAGTACGCGTGTGAAAACGCAGGTGTCGAATATTTTATCGGCTAAAGGCTTGTCGATAACGGGTAATACGGCATTTTCATACGTGGTGCCGTCAGCTTGCAAAATACGCAAAATGGGGATGTGCAATGACGCTTTGTCTAAGAAGCTGACACGGTGCACTGTTTCATTGGTCAGTGGTGCGTTGCTCATATTATGCTCTTGTTATTGTTGAGCCATGTTCACTATAAACAAGGCTCTATTTATACTATGCGAGTAGACATTACGTTAACGTAAACTACCTATCAATACCTACTCTCGCTGTAAACGCATTTTACTCACGATTAACATGTATATATTGCTTTACGACTACAAGATTGACTCGTTCGGTGCAGGCACTAAACAAAGCACTGTTCGTTGTCCAATCGGTACATTGGCATTCGGAAACACGATGGCTTCTTGCGGATGTTGTACCATAATTTGCTGTCCACCTTCTGTGGCTAATACCTCACCTTGACTAAAAGCACTGAAGTTTTCTGCATCACCAGCAAAGCTAAACGCAAAGTCATCAAAATGCTTATTAATCGAACGTGATACTTTGTACAAATTGACCTTGCCAGGATCAAACTCAACAGGGGTTAACTGTGGTTCAGTAATCAACTTTTCAAGCATAGTATGAGTTTGAGCAAAACGACTCATATCGTTTTGGCCAAATGGCATGACTTTACCTAATTCAACAGTAAAAGCATCTGCTTTAAATTGCTCAGAAGAGTAATAACTAAATGTAGTGGTGGGTTCATGATGGAATAAAATGGTGTCAACGCCGCAATCAGCTAAGAACATCATTTGCTCGCCGCTGAATGCACGACCTGGGCGGTATGGATAAATGGCAAATTTTTCATGCTTTGATGGACGAATAGCCGTGTGTAAATCGTAATGGATCCGTTGGCGGTCACTGTTAGCATTAAAGAAGCCTGCCACATACTGCTCAAGCATTTTCGCACGGTGGCGCTCTGGGTGGGTTAAGCCCTCACCTTTTGAATGAGCGCCGCTGAATAACCGGTTCATATTTTCGTCTATAAAGCGGGTTTTGTTAAGGATGGCCGCTGGATTACCTATCAAAAACATCACACGTTGTTTAGCAATAATACGCTGGTTGAGTAAATCGCTAATGAGTTGGTTACAAATTTCGATGGGGGCAGTTTCATTACCGTGTACCGCACACGACAACACAATATCTTTACTGGCTGTGGCGGGAGAAAACACGATCACCCCAGTGTCTAGTACTTCAACGCGAGTGTGTTGGCCCAACATAAAGTCATACGCGGCAGGTAATTGAGTTGGGTTTGCTAAGGTATAAGCTAAAAAATCATTGTTTATCATAAGATCAGATAACACGATCAACTCCTTGTTTCATTATTATACGGCGCTATAAATGCCACGTACCTGTGGATTCATTTGCACTTATTGGCGCGGATTCTATCATAGCCCTAGCGTATTTTATTGTTGCTATAAGTTAGATTTATTTATTAAGCAAAGTTTACTTGCAAAACAGCGAAATATTCCACACAATTATAGCCATCTAGACTTCTATATTGTTTTAAGGGTATGTCATGGCGTTAGCAACATTTGGTGCAGGTTGTTTTTGGGGTGTTGAGTATTTTTTTCGTGAAATTAATGGCGTGAATAACGCGACTTGTGGATACATGGGTGGCAAAGACAGTTCGACTACCTATAAAGAAGTTAAAACAGGTGCTACCGGCCATGCAGAAGTCGTACAAGTTGAGTTTGACCCAGAAGTCGTCAGCTACAACGAGCTTTTAGATGTATTTTGGAAAAACCACAACCCAACCATGCTCAACATGCAAGGTGGCGACATTGGTACCCAATATCGCAGCACGATATTTTTCCACGACAAAGAGCAAAAAGGCCAGGCTGAAACCTCTAAACTGGCATTAGCGCGCAGTGGGAAATGGGGCCAACGCCATATTGTGACTGAAATAGTGCCATTGCAAACATTCCATGTGGCAGAAGAGTATCACCAGAATTATTTAGAAAAAAATAATCTACCCACGTGTCATTTAGTCTATTAATCGCTGTAACATTAAGCCTCTAGCCAATTTTATCAGCAATTCAGGCTGGTTTATGAACACCATTTCCCAGCCTGAACAATAATATTTACACAATAGATTAGCGCAATCGATTTCCTACCGTTAACTTCCCTTTACCCGCCGATGTAAATTCCATACAATTCCATGCAAATTGCTTAAGGCATGTTATCGGAGAACAAAATCATGAGTGAAGCTCGTCACGTTAACCTACTAATTTTAGGTTCTGGCCCTGCGGGTTATACCGCTGCAGTTTATGCTGCACGTGCAAATTTAAAACCTGTAATGATCACAGGCATGCAGCAAGGTGGCCAATTAACCACGACAACAGAAGTTGAGAACTGGCCAGGCGATGCAGAAGACTTAACCGGTCCAGCGTTAATGGAACGTATGCAAAAGCATGCTGAAAAGTTTGATACCGAAATTATTTTCGATCACATCAACGAAGTTAATGTTACTGAGCGCCCTTTCCGTTTAAAAGGCGACAATGGCGAGTTTACCTGTGATGCTTTAATTATTGCCACTGGTGCGTCTGCTAAGTATTTAGGTCTGCCATCTGAAGAAGCGTTTATGGGCCGTGGTGTGTCTGCCTGCGCAACCTGTGACGGTTTCTTCTATCGTAACCAAAAAGTGGCTGTTATTGGTGGTGGTAACACTGCAGTTGAAGAAGCACTTTACTTAAGTAACATTGCCTCTGAAGTACACTTAATTCACCGTCGTGACAGTTTCCGTTCAGAAAAAATTCTGATCAACCGTCTAATGGACAAAGTGGCTAACGGCAACATCATTTTACACCTAGACCAAACACTTGAAGAAGTCACAGGTAACGAAATGGGTGTAACTGGTCTTAAAAAGAAGAGCACTAAAGACGGTTCTGTTACCGATTTAGACGTTGCTGGTGTATTTGTGGCCATTGGTCACAGTCCAAATACTGGTATCTTTGCTGGCCAGTTAGAAATGAACCACGGTTACTTAAAAGTAAACAGTGGTCTTCAAGGCAACGCTACACAAACTAGCGTTGAAGGTGTTTATGCTTGTGGCGACGTAATGGACCAACATTACCGTCAAGCTATCACCTCTGCCGGCACAGGTTGTATGGCAGCATTAGATGCTGAACGTTTCCTAGACGCACAAAAGTAATTCTTTTATTCACTCATGCATCACTGAGTGAGAGAAGCACAAAAAAGAGCAGATTTTCTGCTCTTTTTTATTGTCTTAAATTTATACAGAACAATTAATCATCATTATTGTCACCGCGGTATCACTTCCTCATAATTTGACTAACTACAACCTTGTTAAAATATATTGGCTCCCACTGACTATCTGCGCCACCAAATAGGTGAAATATTGAACTCAATCACGCTATGTTTTACGGGATCTGATACCATAAACTTACTGTTAACATTCAACCTTGGCGATAACAAGCACGGTTTATACTGAATGTTAAAATCCATTTAGTTCTAAATAAAATAACAATAGGACTGAACATGAGCGAAATATTACCTCTGCTGGGGAGTGGACTGATTATATTTGCGGCATTTTTACTCGCAATTGCAATGACGCTTGTCTGGAAAATTATAGGTCTTTTACCTAAAGGCAGGTTGCAGCACAGTTGGGGGGTTTTATTACTGCTCATTTTATTTTTTGTTATCAGCTACGGATTATATGCAAAATATAGTTATGTCAATATTTCCGGCAAGACTGATCTCATTGTGCCTATCATCTTTTTTCTCGGTGCAATTTTTGTCTACATCGTCTGTAACTTATCTCTAAAAACAACTAGAGATATCATGCAGATATATATTCTCAAGCAAGAAAATATCACCGACCCACTCACTGGTATTTTTAACCGGCGATATCTCGATAGTTACCTTAACAATGAAACCACTAAAGCCCAGAGCTTCACTTTACCTTTGTCGGTCTGCCTTATAGATATCGATCATTTTAAAAGTATCAATGACAATTATGGCCACCAAGTCGGCGACCTCGTTCTACAAAACATCGCTAAAGATATAAAAGAATCACTGAGGGATTCAGATGTAGTCACCCGCTATGGAGGTGAAGAATTTGTAGTTGTTCTCCCCGGAACCCAAGTCTCTACATCGTATAAACTCGCAGAGCGGCTAAGAAAAAATATCGAGAATACACAGGTAACCATACCCAGTAAATCTGGCCAAGAAGCGTTATCGGTTAAAGTCACTATCAGTATTGGTGTCACCGAGCTGAGTATTGAATGTAAAGACTATTTGTGTCTTATTAAAAATGCAGATACTGCATTGTATAGGGCTAAAAATAATGGACGTAATCAAGTTTTTATTTGTTGATGCTTAATCAACTTAAACCGCTTTTTGATAAAACACGGCTTCGGTATCACCAAGGGGATCGCGGTGAAGTCGTTTATATTGAAATTGCATTCCGAGCTTTTTCATAATCGCAATGGATGCAAGATTATCTTCAACGGCCACCGCGCTAATATGCGTCACTTCATCCAATGTACTCATTGCTTGCATCACAGCATTAGCCGCTTCTGTCGCATAACCTTTTCCCCAACAGGCATACTTAAAACGCCAGCCTAGCTCAATGTTTTGGGGCTCTGGCTGGGTAAAAAAATGCATCGGCCTGACTAAAATCCATCCCAAATATTGACCACTTAATTGGTATTTATCATTTTCTGCGCAATCAAGTGCTTGGACCTTCCACAAGCCCCAACCTTTTTCTGGGTTTAAATATTGCGCTAACCTTGGCAGCATCACAGTATCAACTTGTTTCTGCGTGGTTTTAATGCCGCCATTTAAAAAGTGCATTACCCGCTCATCTTGGTCTAATTCAAACAATAATGCACCGTCATTAAGGGTTAATAGTGACAGTTGTAATCTAGGCGTATTGGCTATTTGCATGTTGTTTCCTGTTAACCGATTACAATATGGTTAAAAATCAATCTTGGCTGAAACACAAGTTTACACATTGACACAACAAACAAGAAACATTTCGATTAACATATAAAATAGAAAATAGATTAGTTGCAGTTTGCTGGGAAGACACTGCAATACAAAATCACTTAAAAGGAAGCATTGTGGCTACTAAAAAACAGATAATTTTACCGTTTGTGGTGTTAGGCATTGGCGTTGCCGGTCTGGTTGGGCTTTCTGCATTAAAAAAACCACCAGAAGAGAAACCTCCAGTCGATACCACACCATTAGTGTCTGTTAAAGAGATTATCTATCAGCCTATGACCTTTAACGTTGATTCGTATGGTGTGGTTAATGCCAAATACACCACTGAGATAGTTGCCCAAGTTGGTGGTGAAATTATTTATTTAGATCCAAACTTTGTTAAAGGTGGATTTGTTAAACAAGGTGAAGTATTGGCCAAAATTGATCCTAGCGATTATGAATCAAGCCTACTTGATGCCGAAGCCAATATTGCTTCCTCAAAAGCCTCTTTAGTGCAAGAACGCGCAAATGGTGAAGTGGCCATAAGAGATTGGGCAGATATTACCAATCAAAAACCGACGGACTTAAGTCTGCGTAAGCCGCAATTAGCCCAAGAGATCGCCAAACTCAAAAGTGCTGAAGCTAGCTTAAACCGCGCAAAACGAGATTTAGAACGAACCGTGATCCGTGCCCCTTATGATGCATTAATCGAAGCGCGTGACATCGGCTTAGGTTCATATGTCAGCAAAGGCAGCATGATTGGTAAAGTGCTCAACACAGACAAAGCCGAAATTCGCTTACCTATCGCCGATAGAGAAATGCAATATTTACAAGCAAAAGGTGTAGGTACTTCGGTAAATTTATATAGCAATTTTGCCGGCAGTAAACACACCTGGACCGGTAAGATTGTGCGCAGCGAAGGCGTGGTTGACAGCAAAAGTCGTATGACTTACCTGGTAGCTGAAGTTGACGATCCATACGGCTTAAATACCAACAAAAAAGAATTACGCTACGGTACCTATGTCACTGCAGAAGTCACAGGGCTTAAAGCGGGTAATGTTGCCGTTGTGCCTCGTCATTTAGTGATAAACGGTACAGTGGCCATTATGGATGCTGAAAAAACGTTACGTTATAAACCCGTGACGGTTATCCGCCAAGATGGCGCGAACGTGGTTATCTCTGACGGGCTCGAAAACGGTATGCAACTGATTACCTCTGCCCTTGACTACCCTATTGATGGTATGAAAGTAGCGCTACCCGAAGACCGCATTCTGCAAAAAGAAGCAGAAAAAGATGCCTCTGAACTTGCGATGGAAGGTGAATAATAATCATGGCTGATACTCACAAAGGACTCATAGCCTGGTTTGCTCGCAACAGTGTTGCAGCAAACTTGCTAATGATCATCATATTATTAGGCGGTTTACTCACCGCGAGCACCATTCGAAAGCAATTTTTTCCAGAAGTTGAAATTAACTGGATTGAATTTAGCGCCGTCTATCCTGGTACTGCCCCCCAAGAAGTAGAAGAAGGCATCACCATTAAAATTGAACAAGCACTTGAAAGTATTCAAGGCTTAAAACGGGTGATTACTTACTCAAACCGGAACATGGCTCAGGGCTATTTTCAGGTTGAGGAGTCGTACGATCCTTTAGTGGTGCTAGATGAAATCAAATCTGAGATTGACTCAATATCAACCTTCCCGGCCGACATGGAGCCGCCCAAAGTTGAACGGATCAAATTTAGACAAGAAGTGATGTACTTAAGTCTTTATGGTGATATGTCCGAGCGCCAACTGAAAGATTTGGGCGATAAAATTCACAACGAAATCATGCAACTGCCCAATGTGAATATTTCAGAATATTACGGTGGCTTGGGTTATGAAATTAGCATCGAAGTCAGCAAAGATAAGCTGCGCGAATATGGACTAACATTTAATGATGTTGCCCAAGCGGTGCAAGGATATTCACGCAATATGTCAGCCGGGCAAATTAAAGCTGAAAACGGCTACATTAATTTACGCGTTCAAAATCAAGCTTATGTCGGTTATGAGTTTGAAGAATTACCCTTACTGACATTAGATGACGGTACCAAATTATCATTAGGTGAAATAGCCGTAGTTGATGATGGCTTTGAAGAAGGCATTCAATACTCTAAATTCAACGGTAAAAACTCTGTTACCTTCTTTATTGGCGCCGCAAGAAATCAAAGTATTACCGATATTGCTGAAATTATTCGTACCTATGTTGATAAAAAGCAGAAAGTTTTACCACAAGGTGTGAAGTTAGAGCCTTGGGTAGATATGACCTACTACCTCGACGGACGCTTGCAGTTGATGTTAGACAGCATGAAAAGCGGTGCGGTATTGGTATTCTTAATGCTGGCATTATTCTTACGAGTGCGTTTAGCATTTTGGGTGATGATGGGTTTACCAGTGTGTTTCCTCGGTACGCTACTGTTTATGCCAATGGCATTTATTGATGTCACCATTAATGTCATCAGTTTATTCGCGTTTATCTTAGTGCTCGGTATTGTGGTCGATGATGCGATTGTGATGGGTGAAAGCGCCCACAGCGAGTCCGAAGAACACGGCCAAAGTATTGAAAGCGTGATCCGCGGGGTGCAAAAAGTGGCGATGCCAGCCACCTTTGGTGTGTTGACTACCATCGCGGCATTTTTACCTATTACTATGGATGACGGCCCCTCTTCAGCCTTTGGCCAAGCCATTGGATATGTCGTTATTTTATGTTTGTTATTTTCGCTTGTTGAATCAAAACTGATCCTGCCTGCGCATTTAGCTCACATGAAAAAACCTAAGGTTGTTAAAGCAGGTTCAAAGAATCCTTTGGATTGGTTGCGTAATGGCATCAACTTTGTACAAGGCTTCATCGACCGTAATTTGTCTAAATACATCAATAATGTTTACCGTCCAACACTTGAAGTAGCGATTAAATATCGTTATGCGGTGATCATGCTATTTATCAGTTTGATTTTAGTGTGTGCAGGTCTTTATGGTGGCGGTTTGGTTCGCTTTATTGGTCAACCTAAAATCCCCCATGATTTCCCACGCATCAACATCGAAATGAACGTGGATGCGTCAGAAAAAGCAACTTTAGCCGCAGCGCTTGCCATTGAAGAAACCTTATATAAAGTCGATAAAGAGGTTGAACAGCAATACGGCCAACGAATGATTTCTGACATGCAAGTTGACCTAAAAGGCCAAACTAATGCAGAAGTGATGACCAAATTAGTTGACCCAGAGTTACGCCCAATGGACACCTTCGCCCTAGCTGAATTATGGCGCCAAGCCATGCCGTTAATTCCTGGGGTTAAGTCATTCACCATTCAAGACAGCTTAATCGGGGGCGGCCGTGAAGACGGTGACATCAGCTTTAGGCTAGAAGGCAACAATGAAGAGCAACTGATTGCGGCTTCGATAATGTTAAAAGATAAACTCAACAGCTTAAAAGGCGTGAGTGATGTCAACGACAGTCGTCAATCGAGTGCCAAAGAGGTGCAGTTCCAATTAAAACCGTTAGCAAACGCATTAGGCTTAACCTTAGCCAATATTGCCTCGCAAGTCGGCAACAGTTTTTATGGTCTCGAAGCCCAGCGTATTATTCGTAATGGCGAAGAAATCAAAGTCATGCTGCGCTACCCTGAAGAGCAACGTAACTCGATTTCACTAGTACAAGATGTATTGATAAAAACCCCACAAGGTGGCGAATTGCCATTATCTGAAGTGGCTGACATTAAAGTGGTTCAAGGGGTTAATAGCATCCGCCGTGAAAACGGCAGCCGTACCATTAATGTGTGGGGCTCGGTCGATGCTGAACAAGCAGAACCCTTCAAGCTTGCCAAAGATATTCGCGACAACTTTATTCCTGAACTTCTGGTTAAATATCCTCAAGTTCGCAGTGAAGTGTCGGGCAATATCCAAGAACAGCTTGATAGCGCAAATACCCAGCTGCGCGATTTTATCTTGTCAATGTTAGTGATATACAGCTTATTAGCCATTCCGCTACGATCATACATTCAACCTGTGATGATAATGTCGGTTATTCCGTTTGGGGTCATTGGCTCAGTAATGGGTCATATCATTTTAGGCATTGATTTAAGTGCCCTGTCGATTTTTGGCATTATTGCCGCTGCCGGGGTGGTGGTTAACGACTCACTGGTGATGGTCGATTATGTTAATAACTCACGTAAAGCTGGCGTACCGATGCGATTAGCCGTACTTAATGCGGGGTGTAAACGCTTCAGAGCGATTATGTTAACCTCATTAACCACCTTTATCGGTTTGGTACCTATCATGTCTGAAACCAGCATGCAGGCGCAAATGGTGATCCCAATGGCAGTATCATTAGCCTTTGGGGTGTTATTTGCCACCGTGGTAACCCTGTGTTTAATTCCATGTTTATATATTGCCATTGAAGATTCAAAGGCTTTAATTTCACGAATTATTGGTATTTACTCACCTGCCACGCCAAATAACAAGCTAGAAGAGTCACAACAAAACTAGCACTCACAGCGATAAATGATTAAGGGGCCTTATTTGTAAGGCCCCTTTTTTTATCCTCGAAAAATGTAATTGGCTTGCTAGCTGTGTGCATGGCGACGTGATATCGCGATGAGATAAATTGATGATAATAAATAGTGCAACATCATCAATTTACTGAGAATATGCTAATCTGATTAGCATCGGTTATCGCCATAGGACACCAATATGAGCCAACGCAGTATTCATTCCCTTTTTAAACCCACGTCAGTGGCGGTTATTGGTGCATCAAATGGGGATAAACGTGCCGGTAAAGGCATTATGAAAAACCTATTATCCAGTGGTTTTTCAGGGCCGATAATGCCCGTAACCCCAAAATACACTGCGGTAATGGGGGTGCTTGCCTACCCTAATATTGAAGCCCTGCCCATTAAACCTGATTTAGCCATCATATGTACTAGCGCCCAAAAAGTACCCAGCATTGTTGAACGTTTAGCCCAATTTGGCTGTAAAGTGGCCATTATTATGGCCTCAGGTATGGCGTTACAAACCGACGAGCACGGTAATGATTTGCTCACACTCACCAAACAATATGCTAAACGTTATGGTATGCGGCTATTGGGACCCAATAGCCTCGGGATGATTTTACCGCCCATCGGATTAAACGCCAGTTTAGCCCATGCTGGTGCCATACCTGGCAAGATTGCCTTTGTGTCTCAATCAGCAGCCATTTGTACCACAGTGTTAGATTGGGCCAACAATAAAGGCATTGGCTTTTCATCGTTTATTTCGCTCGGTGATGCCACCGATATCGACTTTGACGAGCTGCTTGATTACCTAGGCCGTGACAGTAAAACCAGCGCAATCATGCTTTATATTGATTCCATTAGTGAAAAACGTCACTTTTTATCTGCCGCTCGGGCTGCGGCACGTAACAAGCCCATTTTTGTGATTAAATCTGGCCGAAGTCATGAAGGCGTTAAAGCTGCCATGCTCCATACTGGCGGCATTGGTGGTAATGATGCCGTATATGAAGCGGCGTTTCGTCGTGCAGGGATGTTGCGGGTAAATGATTTAATCGAACTGTTTGCCGCAGTAGAAAGCCTTGCCCACTCAACCACATTAAAAGGTGAGCGGTTAATCATTATGAGTAATGGCGGCGGCCCTGCGGTTTTGGCGGCTGACGAGTTAATTATTAAAGGCGGTAAATTAGCGCAATTGTCTGACAACACCATTAACGAACTCAACACCATTTTGCCTGACACCTGGTCAAGGCAAAATCCTATCGACATGATTGGCGATGCAGACCACCAGCGCTATGCTAAAACTCTCGAGATTTTAATGAATAGTAATGATGCCGACACGATTTTAGTGTTGCATTCGCCGTCAATATTGGCTGAAAGTGTCGAGATTGCCACAAGCATCATTGACACGATTAATAAAAACCCGAATCGGCATAAGTTAAATATTTTAACCAACTGGAGCGGTGAAGACTCGGCCTATCTAGGGCGCAAACGCTTTACTAAAGCCGGCATTCCTACGTATCGGACCCCAGAGGGGGCTGTGCGGGCCTTTATGCACATGGTCGAATACCGCCGGAACCAAAAATTATTGCAAGAAGTGCCGTTGTCGATCCCCGACAATATCCCTGCCGATCGCAATATCGCCAAAACCTTATTACAACAGGCTCTCGACCGCGGACAAACGGTGGTAGAAACCCATCAAGCGGTTGATATATTAAAAGCCTATGGGTTAAACACCATTGATACTTGGTTTGTCAGTGATGTTGACGAAGCGGTTAATGTCGCCAATAGCGCGGGTTACCCGGTCGCGCTAAAAGTACAGTCACCTGACCTACTCTATAAATCAGATGTTCACGGCGTGGTGCTCAATTTAACCTCAGATGACGATGTCAGCCATGCAGCGCATTCGATTATCGACAGGGTTCATCAAATAAATCCCAAAGCTAAAATAGATGGATTGATTATTCAAAAAATGGCGTTAACGGCAGGCGCACAAGAAATCCGCGTGTCGGTGATTAACGATCCGGTATTTGGCCCTGCGATTTGTCTTGGCGAAGGTGGCTCAGAATGGGATCCTACCCGCGATGCCGCAGTAGCATTGCCACCACTGAATATGGCCTTAGCGCGTTACATGGTGATTCAAGCACTTAAAACCAATAAGCTGCGCGACAGGCATTTACCGCTGGGCCTGGACATGAATGCGCTATGTCTTATGTTGACCCAAATATCTCAGTTAGTTATCGACTGCCCAGAAATTGCTGAAATAGACATCAACCCCGTGTTAGCCGCGGGCGAAAAAATCACCTTGTTAGATGTCAATATGCGCTTGCATGACAGTCCACAAGACAATATTGGTCGTTTGGCTATCATGCCTTACCCCAAAGAGTTAGAACAAACATCGACGCTTAAAAATGGTTTAACCGTTATGTTAAGGCCCATCTTGCCAGAAGATGAGCCCAAGCACTTAGAGTTTGATAATTCATTGAGCGATGAAGACAGGTACAAACGTTATTTTGGAATGCGTTCAAGGATGACCCATGAAGAGATGGCCGTACTCACTCAAATCGATTATGCGCGTGAAATGGCGTTTATTGCGACCACCACAACCGCAGAGGGTGAAGAGTTAACCTTAGGTGCAGTCAGAGCCTCTATTGACCCCGATAATACCGAGGCAGAGTTTGCGATGGCTGTCCGCAGCGATTACCAAGGGATTGGCCTAGGGAAGCTACTGCTCGAAAAACTGATTACTTATTACAAAAACAACAATACCTTGTACTTAACCGGTTTCACCATGTTTGAAAACCGTAATATGGCCAGTTTAGCCAAATCATTAGGTTTTACCGTGTCGTTTGATATGGATGAGCATCTAATTAAAATGCATATGGACTTAGAAAACGAAGATAAACAAACTAACGCTTAAGCTAATACGTTAAGCAAAAAGGCCAGCAGATTGACTGCTGGCCTTTTTATTGACTATAAACCTAACAATGTTGTTTAGGCATATTTAACGCAGTTTTTACCCGCTCTTTTGGCAACATATAATTGTTCATCTGCACGTGCTAATAAGGTGTCGGCATCATCGCCGGTTTGAATGGTTGCTACACCAATCGAGACCGTAATATGGCCTAAATTTTGTTTCTTTTCTTTACCTATCGATAATTGTTTAAGCGAAATACGTTCACGAATTTTTTCAGCCACATTAACCGCATCGGCTAACTTAGCATTAGGTAACATCACCACAAACTCTTCACCGCCATAACGCGCCACTAAGTCATCACCTTTTACCGTGTGCTTCATGGCTAATGCCACATAAGCCAGCACTTTGTCTCCAATCAAATGACCAAAGGTTTCGTTAAATTGTTTGAAATTATCAATATCTATCATCAACAAGCTGCACACGGTTTGCGTATCGGTAAACTTAGTCATTTGTTCAGCGGCAAACAATTCATAAGCGCGGCGATTATTGAGCGAGGTCAACTCATCGGTCATGGCCACCTTGCTTAAATTATCCATCTCGCTTTTAAGGTTGGCGATTTCATCAGACAGTGACACTAAGCTTTCAGACATGTGGCGGTTACTGGCAATCACTTGTTCCACTTCGGCAGCAATACTCATCACTAACAAGGTTAACTCATCAGAATTAGGGTTAGATTGCAGTTTTTGGTTAAACTCGCTTAAGTTGCCAGAAAAGTTTGCCGTGCCCTCGCCTAACTGCTCAATTTTATGGACCAAACTATTGATTAGGATTTGCGTTTCAATTTGGACGTTTTCGATGATTTCTGGCGAGCGTTCTTCAATAAAGCGATTATACAAACCCAGATTCACTTCTGGGGTAAACTTAACATCATTGGCAATTAAGCCATCGATAGCCCGTTTTAAATTGAGGTTGGTTTCGGCAAAATAATCAAACCAAATTGCATAGTTTTCAGGCGTAACCGGAATGGCTAACTCAGACATTTTAGGCAACACGAGGTGCAATATGTGCGAGGTTTGTTCTAAATTTTGATTATTGTGCATCGAAAACGATACCTTATGATAAAAACAATGTGTCAAAGGTTATCAGTATGTTATGTCATACTTATGATCTAAACTCAATTAGAGATGTTAATTTTAAGCAAACTTTTGTTTGAAAATAAATCCTTCAAAATAACCCTTTTGTCCGGCTCAATCGTTTAAGTCGTTATTCATACTCATTAAGGAAAGACCAACAATGCACACAACCATACGATGTAAGCCGCTACTCATGGCCACCAGTTTACTTCTCGCTAGCGTGTCATTGGCATGTCAGGCGACATCTAAACCCAATAACGACCCATTAAACGCAATATCCATTCAATCCAGCGTAATGAATGCTGAAAACTATCAGGCTCAAGCAGACACAAAAATGTATCCTGCACCTCAAGGCAACATGGTGCAGCACATCTTAACCCTGCCTAAGCTTAACAATGAGTCTGAATACTTAATTGAAATCCAGGTAGGTCAAAACAAACTGGTCGATTGCAACAAGGTAAAATTAATGGGCGAGATAGAAACAATGTCGCTTGACGGCTGGGGTTACCGCTATTATCAAGTGGACAGCATAATGCAAGGGCCAAGTACCCGAATGATGTGTACAGATGCCAAAACGGCTCAATTTGTAGTACTCAATGACAGCCTTACCCTGGCATACGATAGCCGCTTGCCAAAGGTATTTTATTTGCCTAAAGATGCTCAATTACGTTATCGCATTTGGCAAATAGCAAGTGACTTTGAATATAGCGGCCAATAACCCCCCTTATAGCGTGCAAAATGGCTATATTGGTCGTTATTGTTAAAGTGTATTCATTGAGATGGCTGTCGGGCCCTAAGCTGCCCGCAGCCAATATTGAAGATAAGCCAGTACTTGTCTAATGATCAAAAATAACAGAGGGCTTGTCTGCGAAATGACCTTAGCTGAGGTTGAGGTCAAGCTCCTAGTAGCGTCTTACCCGAACCACTTGCATGACTTCGATTTCAAATCCAGCCACGGATTCTTTAGCTGGATAATAAATGAGGTTGACCTTTTGGCCTTGCAAACTTTTAAAGCGTTTAGGGCGTTTGTACTTAAACGGTACATCGCAATCTTCTATCATCAAGGTTTGTAATACCCACTCACCCACTTCACGTTGGGTGTGGGACACCACAGTGACCCCTTCACTTTGAACTAAATTGGCGTGTTTTTTTAATAATGCTTCAGGAACGGGTTTCATGAATTCACCTTGTTAACAGCAGCCAGAATATCTTGGTATCGGTAAGCACTAAAACGGCCAAAGCCTTCGAATTGTTTGACTTTTAAACGGCTAAATCTTGGCATCACCATACCAGCAAGAAATTTAGCCTGTGTCGCAACAGTCACAGTGGGTAGCGATTTAGCCTGAGCCACTTGGTGTAATGGCGCAAGCAATGCAGCAACGTTAGCTGAGTCTGGTAATGGAGCTAACGCCTGTTTAGATAATACCGCAATTTGACCACGACAAACACTGCAATGACCACATGATTTCGGCGCGGCTTGATCGTCGAAGTATTCGGCCAGAGATGCACTTAAACAACTGTCGAGTTCAAAAAATGCCACCAGCTGGCTAATACGGACAATTTCTTTGCGCTCGTTATCATCAAAATAGTCGCTTATCTGCAAGCTTAATGCCTGTAACTGTGCAGGATTGGCGAGTGCCTGCTGATTAACGTTATACACCTGAGTGATTTTTTTAGTTTCAAGAATAATCAGCTGCTGCTCAGCTAAATACTCTAAAGCCGCCACAACACGTTGACGCTCGGCACCATATTGTTGGTACAAGCTGTCAAAATCTAACTGCCCCCAGATTTTTTTAAACTGAGTATGTTCAAATACCTGGTTTAAAAAAGCCTGACGCTCAGGATTAAAGCGGCTCAAAATAACCTGCTTATCTTCAACAAAGCGGTATTTAAAATCAGCAAAATACGCAAAACTTGGGCTAATAACCCCAAGTAGCTCTAATTGCACAAACAAGGTTTTTAACGGCAAGCTGCGAATGTTACAGGCAGTAGATAAAGGCAACTCTTGTACTTCCCAGCGGCCTTGGTCGGTTTCATCAGCAATAATCTCAAGCAATTGCTTGATACCTTCAGGCTCTGGCGTATCACCATAGACAAAATTTTCGACCGTATTAAGGCCATCTAGATTCGCCAATGTGACACAATAAGACAATTGGCCATCGCGCCCAGCTCGGCCGATCTCTTGACTGTAATTTTCAATCGATTTGGGCAAATCATAATGAATAACAAAACGGATATCGGACTTATCAATGCCCATGCCAAAAGCAATGGTCGCCACAATGACTTGCACCTGATTATTCATAAACTGTTGCTGAATACTTTGGCGCGCCTCCTGCTCCATACCAGCATGATATGCGCGAGCGTTAATCCCTTGATTCATTAATACTTGTGCCACATCTTCTGCCGTTTGTTGCAAAGTCACATACACAATGCCGGCACCCGTTTGCTCGTTGTTAGCATAATAATTAACGCAATCGACGAGTTGGTTATTTTTATCTTGCTGACTAACAGCCATTACCGACAGATCAAGATTAGCCCGATAAAAGCCAGTTTGAATAATTTGAGCTGGCGTTAAACCAAATCGCGAGGCCATATCGAGCTTAACTTGCGCCGTGGCCGTCGCGGTCAGTAACAGGGTTTGCGGGATAGAAAATGCCTGGCAAAATTGCGGTATTTTTAAATAATCAGGACGAAAGTTATGACCCCACTCAGAGATACAATGGGCTTCATCGACCACCATTAATGAAATCGGCACAGAATGTAAAAACTGCCTAAAGCGCTCATTCTTAAAACGCTCAACCGACACCATTAAAATCCGGGTGCGATTATCGCGCACATCTCGCATTACTTGCTGGGTTTGCTCATAAGTTAAACTTGAGTCAATACTGGCCGCAGCAATGCCTTTACTGGCTAAAAATGCCAATTGGTCTTTCATTAACGCTAATAAGGGTGAAATCACCAAGGTCAAATGAGGTAATTGCTGAGCACAAAATTGATAGCACAAAGACTTACCCGAGCCCGTAGGAAAAATCGCTAACGCAGACTGGCCACTTAAAATGGTTTCGATTACCGCTTGTTGGCCAGTTCTAAAGTGATCAAAGCCAAATTGCTGTTGTAATAATTGGTGTAGGCCTGCAGAGTCAACGCCTTGGTCTGTATCTGAGTATGGAGTCATGCTTGACATAGGTAATCCCGGTTCATGGTGATGAAACCCAACACATCATAGGGTTAAGCGAAAAGAAAATAAACGGCTTAAGGTACTGCTTTACGGGCGATGTATTGGTTAATCAGCTGGGTAAGCTTGTCTTCAAATTGCGCCTCAATCACATCAAGTTGCTGGTCAAACGACGCAACAAACTTAACCGCTTTGTCGTGAGACAACACTTTGCCTGCCAAACTGTATTGAAATTCAATGAGGGACTTATCAAAACGAGGCGCTAAAAACCACTGGCATATATCGGCATTTAAATGCACTAAAGCACGTTCAGCTAATTGGCAAAAAGTGACAATATGATCAACGCCATCAGGGCCTAAACACCCAGGTTCAAGACGATATAAAATCACCAATTTTGTCGCGCTGTATTGTGAACGGGTGTTGAGCAAGTCTTCCATAATGCGTGCTATACAGTCCTTATTAATAAAATGTACCAATATCGCGGTATCTAATTAGCATCCCGTAAAAGCGGCCAATATGCAAATATGGCCTGCGATTTAGTCTGTTTGTAGCTGGCTTGCCGTAAGCGCATCAGTAAAGGCATCAATATAATGTTCTATCGGCGTTAAAGTCTCTTTTGCACGGCGATTACGCCCAAGCAGTGATGATTCAACAAACAAATCAAACCAGGCAGAAAGCGCTAAGCCGTTTAGCGGTTCTTGGGCTGCGCTTAATGCTAATGATGCCACTTCAGCAGTGCCTAATTGAAAATCATGGCTGCCTTTACGCAGCGCATACGTCGCTAATGCTTCTGGTGCAAACGACAACACCGGCATTTGATGTAAATAAGGGCTTTTACGGTACATCTTAATGGCTTCCCGCCAGCTACCATCTAACATCACCAATAAAGGTGTTTTAACCTTGTCGCTGGGTTGTAATAACGATTGCGGCATAATTTGATTCACCACAGGTTGCTGATTTTCGATGTATTGCTGCGGAAACACTAAATAGGGTTGATAGTGTGGATCATCTAATAGTGCCAACATCTGTTGATCAGTGTTAGTACGAGTCCATAAAAAAGCATGAGTATCAGGAATTAAATCGGCAATTAAGCGGCCACTGTTAGTGGGTTTTAACACTTCATCATTGTACATAATCAACATAAAACTGACTTGGGTAGTCAAATATTGGCGATGTTTACAGGTACAAAATAATTCACCCAGCAAGCACAATTCACAGCGAATAAGCTTCTTACCCCGAGCGCCAAACGGTTTGGTTGACAGCGACTTACGGTATGCATGCAGGCGATGAACTGCATGTATAGGTGCTTTTGGGGTTTGACTAACAGCTTGGGTCATAAAAAACTCTGAAGTGAAAAAAATTCATCACCCTAAGGTGATGAATGTAGAATATTGATTATACACTGAGAATTATAGAATACGTCGCAATAAAAAGTCAGCTTTTAAACGGCGAATGCGGTTCATGATCTTTTTCACAGGTTTGGGGTATTTACGTAACGTATCGATTTGGCTGTAATGAAATAAGCGATCAGTGTGCAACAAGATATGTTGCTGTTCGGCAATAAACGACGCTTTCCAACTACCCGACTCATCATGTAGCAATAAACCATTTTCTAAATCTAATGCCCAGGCACGAGGGTTGAGGTTAGAACCTGTAATCAAGTGTTTACGGTTATCGGCACTGATACCTTTTAAATGGAAACTGTTAATACCGTCTTTCCATAAATGGATATTCAACTGGCCGTTTTCGATAGCCCACTGCTGACGTTTAGCAAATTTACGTAACGATTGCTCATACATGTAAGGCAATGCACCAATGGTCGAAAAATCTTGCTCTGGCGGAATATAAAAATCATTTGCCGTTTTGTCACCCACCACAATATCAATCTTTTTACCTGCGCGCAGGTGTTTGGCTAACGCCCTGCTCAACACGGCAGGAGGATTAAAATAGGGCGTACAAATAAACAAGTGCTCTTTAGATGTTTCAACCAGTTTAATCACGGTGTTATTCAATTGGTTCTTTTTACGACCTAAACCAATTAAAGGGGTAACCCGATTGCCAACGGTTGTAGATTGGTACTGATAAGTTGCCTGAGACAATCGATGTTTAAATGTTTTAACATCTTGTTTTTCAGGGTTGATCTCATTCGCAGCGGCATGACTCAACACACTCACAGCAGAGTCGTTGGTAATGTGTAGTTTAATCATGTCGCGCATACTGCGAGCTAATTCAGCGCTCTCAATTACGTGGTAACGGTCAAAACGGTATTTGTCATTTTGTTGCAGGTAAATGTTGTTAATGCTGGCGCCACTGTAAATCACTGCATCGTCAATAATAAAACCTTTGAGGTGCAACACCCCCATAAACTCACGTGACTTTACCGGTACACCCACAATATCAAATGGATGCTCAGCGTTAGCCATCAAGTTGCGATAAAGAATGTAATTGCCGCTGTCACCTTTATGGCCTATTAAGCCACGACGAGCACGATGGTAATCAACTAATACTTTGATGTCTAAATCTGGTTGGCGTGCTTTTGCGGCTAATAATGCATGCAATACTTCACGGCCAGCTTCATCGTCTTCGACGTATAATGCGGCAATATAAATTGAAGATGTTGCAGACTCAATTTTAGCTAATAAGGCTTGCTTAAAATCCTTAGGATTAAGTAACCAAGACACCGCATCAGCTTTTAGCGCAATACCACCTAGCTTATCCAGCAAGGCATCCTCCTTAAAATGAGTGATCATCGCAGTACAATGAGAAAAAATGAACAAACATCACAGGACAGGCTTCACTGTTGCACTTGTGATTTTTACCACTCATTGACTTCACTTTTTAATCAGCAACAAGTGAACCACCAATCAAAAATACTTTGTTGATGTGTCAACTTGGTTATCAATATTTTTTGCCCTTACAAACAACACCGAGTACCTAGGTCAATCAAAAAACACCGTAAAAGCGTGGTACTCGAATCGCATGTTCGTTTCAGCGCATAATTTAGCTGATAGAAATTACCGACTAACAAGGTGATGAGCAAGGTGTTTCTTACCTAAAGGTGCTTTTTGTGGCCTTCTTTGTATGAAAAATGGGCGATAGCGCTAAAATATTGTCAATCTGCTTGCTAAGCGACCAGCCTTACCACAGAGTGAATCGCTTAAAATGCGTACAATCTTCATGTTATAAATGAGTATTGTCTTAAACAGAAGCCAGTAAAAATGAGCGCGAATGACATCAGGAACTTTGCGTTAACGGTGAAAACCGCTGCTTCATGCTTACCAATTTCCAACACCAGTGAAATATTCACCTCATTAACAACAATATATTTTATTCACCAACGTCATAGCCATATCAGCGATTGCTTTGTTAAGCTAAAATAGATTTACACCATACTCTGATTAAACATAATCCTTCTTATATAAGTTGCAGGCCGATATGTATTTAGCGTTGTTAACGGCGTCACCCCGACCATTGTACAAGTATTTTGCAGGTTCAGTTTATGCATTAGCGCACCTAATGTTGGGCGTAGGTGTGTGGTGTGCTGTCCCCCATCAGGCAAGTGCTGAAATCATCATACCGCCGAGTTTAGCATCAAGCTCAACAACTCAAGCCCCTTCAGAGCTTGCTGCAACCCAATACCTTGACGATATGTTGCAGTTACTCAAGCCTGCCTATTCGCAATTAGGCATTAGCGTGTGGGACATGACCACTCAGCAAGCCGTGTTTAGTTACAATAACCAATCGCTTATGCAACCAGCCAGTATTCAAAAGCTGCTTACTGCACTTGCCGCGACAAAACAATTAGGCCAGGGATTTTACTATCAAACCCAACTGAGCACTTATGCCGAGCAGCCCATAGACAAACAGCAAGTGGTGAATGGAGTGTTTCAGGGGGATATTTACCTTGAGTTTAGTGGCGATCCCACTCTTGAATATCAAGACTTACAGCAGTTACTGACATCATTGAGTGACTTAGGGATCACTAAGCTCAATGGCGAAATTATTTTAGTCAGTGAGCAAGACAACCAATTGCAAGCTCCTGGCTGGGTTTGGGACGACTTAGGCATTTGTTATGCCGCGCCAATATCTCCATTTATTATTGATAAAAATTGTGTTTATGGCCGCTTATCAACCACAGGTTACGATAAAACCGCCAGTATCACTATGGTAGGTAAACGCCCTATTGAAATAACCAATGAAGCCTATTTTATTAATCCCGTGGTGGCGCAATCACAACATAAACTTGCACCGACAGGTTCGGTATACACTCAAGCCAATAGCCAACCAGCGTGTCAGTTAACCCTGAGCCGCTTTGACAGTAATCGATACCATCTCAGTGGCTGTCATGTAGGCGCAAAATCATTACCATTGGCCATTGCCATTA
Organism: Shewanella saliphila; assembly: GCF_014648295.1. Lineage (GTDB taxonomy): Bacteria > Pseudomonadota > Gammaproteobacteria > Enterobacterales > Shewanellaceae > Shewanella > Shewanella saliphila. The sequence continues at coordinate 14,194 of NZ_BMQV01000043.1, read as the reverse complement.
CAGACCCAGCCCTTTATGCCAAAAACATTGTCGATAAACAATTAGCTAACCTTGGGATTGAGCACAAGGCTCCTATGGTGCTTAGCCGCAGCCAAATATCCCCTGCAACAGGGCAACGTTATGTGATTGCCAGCCATCACTCTGAAACCTTAATAGACCTGCTGTCGACCATGTTGTTAAAATCTGACAACTTGATCGCCGACAGCTTATTGAAGAAAGTCGGCGAAGCTTATTTTCAAGCCCCGAGTGACTTTGCTCGCAGTAGCCAGGCTATGAAAGCCATTTTGTACTCGCTAGGGATCGATTTAGCCGACGCCAATTTAGCCGATGGTTCAGGGTTGTCACGCTACAACTTACTTAGTGCAGAGCAAGTGTTAAGTGTATTAACAACGGTTTACCAGATGCCTGAATATCATTTTTTACTCGATACTTTGCCTGAGTCGGGTGTCAGCGGTACCTTACGTTATAAACGCTACTTTAATACATCGCCGTTAAAAAACCATGTGTTTGCCAAAACCGGCAGCATGTTAGGCGTGGCCAATTTAGCCGGCAGAGTCAAAGCCAGTAACGGCCATGATTATTTGTTTGTACTCATTGAAAATGGCTTAAGCCCACAAATTAAAAAACAACAAAAAGCACCTTTTTCGGCGGTGTTTTTACAAACTATGTTGGATGTGCCCATCAATTAATCGCCATTTACACTCAGGCTGTTGGCACAATAAAACTTCAATAATTTCAATCTAACACTGACAGATATAGACTGTTGCGCTAACATTGCCAGCAGTATGTAAACGTTAGTTGTAAATCGTGTGGAGATAATATGGATAAGCAAGTCAGTTCACGTGGTACCAAAGAAAAAGCCCTTCGTCTTAATTTAGATGAAAAGAAATACGGCACCATCGTTGAAATTGGTGCAGGCCAGGAAGTGGCACGTAACTTTTTTGTGGCAGGTGCAGCAGCCGGAACAATCGCTAAAACCATGTCTGCATACGATATGAAATTCTCTGACGCCATTTACGGCGTACAAGAAGACGGCCGCTATGTCAGCAAAGCCCGAGTCCTTGCGATGATGGAGCAAGAATTCGATTTAGTGGTTGACCGTGTCGGGGGCGTTCGTTCTAAATCTTCACGTTACTTTACTTACGCTGCGACCGTTTCAGCCAAAAGTTTCAACCGTAAAAATGAATGCCACGCCTGGTGTGGTGTGCGAATTCAAATGTACCCGGGGGCAGAACCGTCTAATATTATTGTCCATGTACGCATGTTTGACGATACCGCCGAAGCCCAACAACAGGCTTTGGGGATATTAGGAGTAAATCTGATTTACGCCAGTTACTATTATTTTGAAGACCCAAAAATGATTATCGACTCACTGAGCGATAATATGAAAGCCAATCGTATTGAAATTGATTGTATCGACTTTCAAGGGCCTTACTTTGAAGATGTTGATAATCAAGCCAAAAATATTCACCTTATTCGCAGCTGGAAAACCCGCGCGATTATGTTTAAAGCCGATGGCAGCGTTGCCGTACCGGCAGACATGCTGTACAAAAAGAATGTATTAACCATTCGTGGCTCGTTTAAACCGATTACTAAACTCAATGTAGATATGATTGAGCAAGGTTATAAAGCTTTTGCCACACAAGAAGGCGTAACAAATAAAAATACCGTATTAATTGCTGAAATATCCCTAAATGACTTACACGGTAAAGATGCCAATATGTCTGAAAAAGACATTATGGAGCGCGTTAAGTTGCTTAATTTATTGGGCTATAACGTGATGATCTCGGATTACACTCGTTACTTCTCATTACGGGCTTATTTCCGCCAGTATACCCAATTACAAATTGGTATTGTGGTGGGAATTGTTAATATTAAACAAATCTTTGACGAAGAATATTACCGCGGTATGGAAGGCGGTATTCTTGAAGCCTTTGGCAAGTTATTCCCCGATAACACCCGTTTATTTGTGTACCCTGAACGCGATGACAAAGGTGAAATAAACGATTTAAATACCCTTAGTGTGCCTAATAATCTGCGTTACTTATTCCGCCATGTGCTAGATAACGGTTTTATCACCAGCATTGAGTCGAGTAACCCCGAGTTGTTTAATATTTTTTCTAGAGAAATTTTACAACAAATTTGCCGTGGCCAAGGTGAATGGGTTGATACTGTACCCGAGCCGGTCAGTAAAGCCATTATGGAACACAAACTATTTGGTTATAGAGGCTAACTCAGGCTTTAGAATCGGATTAATACTATCAAAGTGCAGCATAGTTAACGCTATGCTGCATTGTTGTTTTAGGGCTGTAACTTAATCGACTAAATCGACTTAAATCCGTGCAAAAACGTTCATATTACACTATGGTCATTCTATTGTGGGTGTTCATTTTGCAACACGTTAAGCTTTCAATATCATTAGCTTATTTTCCTAATATATTCACCCGACCCTTGCTCATTTGTTGTACAGGAAAACTCTTTTGTTACAGATATTAGCCTTGTTAATGCTAGTGTTAGGAATTGGGTTACTGGTCTACAGCCTAAACTCTGTTGCCGAGATCTGTACAAAAGACAATAGCTTAGGCTGGCGAGTATTACGCTTACTGATTGTGTTTTTTATCATGGGATATCTCGGGGTATTTTATTATCTCTGCGAGCAGCCCGAGACAAAGACACCCGATATTATTTTTTGCATCATTATGCTCTTTGGTGGTGCCTTTGTGGTGTTAGTCACCCGCTTGAGTTTACTGAGCCTGATTAAAGTTGAAAAGCTAGTCATCAATGAACGTAACCTTGCGTTACACGACAGTTTAACAGGCCTACCAAACCGCAAATATTTAATGGCATCATTAGATAAGCTCTTTGCTGTAAACAAACCTTTTAGTTTATTGATGTTAGATTTAAACCGCTTTAAGCAAGTTAACGATGCACTGGGCCATTATTATGGTGATTTACTGCTTATTGAAGTGGGAAAAAGGATTAATGAAAAACTGCCACATAATGTTCAGTTATTTCGATTAGGCGGTGATGAGTTTGCCGCAGTTATCGGCCAATCTTCTCACTCTCAAGTCGACAGCACTATCGATGCGATTCAAAACGCACTCGACTCGGCATTTTTTATTGAAAACTATGAGCTTGGTTAACATGCTGATTTTAAATCAGTGTAAGTTCATTCTCTTTACCGAGTTCAGCTTAGGGCCTGTTGATCTTTCAAGGTTATTTTTGCAGCGAATTGTTGGCCATTACTCACATTTACAACTGCGCAGCAGAGACTTCGAGGTGTTGTTATTCTACATAAAAAGTCGATAACGCAGTAAAAATGGCCAACAAACGCGCCCGAAGGGTTCGGCTAAAAACGTTTTACTCTTTGTTGAAAGGATTTTGCTTAGATGACTAGACATCAATCCATTCGCCTCGATTAAAACGTTTTTAACTCGAACAAAATTTAAACAGCAAAGATCAACAGGCCCATATAAAACATGTAAAAAATTGTGTTCGCCTTTGCTAATGTAAATGTTTGTCATTTACAATCTCGCTCTTGAATATTGGCTACTCACACTGACACATAATCAGAAAACACGTTTCTCAATCAATTAGTCAATTGCTAAATAACCGCCTTGAAGCAATATCAATGTTGTACGGACTATCGACTAGGTCTTTTATGCACCTTATATCATCCATAGCGATTCTGCCTTACAGGCCTTACTGGCTAACCACACAATGCAAAAGCGAGTGTATCTTATGAGTGCTAATCAACCAATCAATGCACTAGATGGCGCAGTCAAAGCGAAACGAATATCGAGCATTGATATGATGCGCGGCGCGGTGATGTTGATTATGCTGCTTGATCATGTTCGTGAACGTTTTTACTTACACATGCAAGTGAGCGATCCCATGGATTTGAGCACCACTTCATGGGAATTGTTTATTAGCCGATTTGCCGCCCACTTTTGCGCCCCTGTATTTGTGTTTTTAACAGGGGTATCAGCCTGGTTATATGCCAACCGCAACCCGTTACAACCTCGTTCAGCACGTGAGTTTTTAATCAAACGGGGCCTGTTTTTAATCGGACTTGAAATAGTCGTGATCAATATTTCATGGATGGGCAACTATCACACCTTGTGGTTACAGGTCATATGGGTGATAGGCCTTAGCATGCTCACCTTGGCTGCGTTAATTAATTTACCGCGCCCTATCATGGCGCTATTAGGCTTTGCGATAGTATTTGGTCATAACCTATTAACCCCAATTCAGTTTATGCCCAATGAGTGGGGCTATACCTTATGGACGATTTTGCATGATCGGGGATATTTAATTGCCGATGGCGTGTTAAAAGTCAAAATAAGCTACCCCGCGCTACCTTGGGTGGGCGTGATTTTACTGGGTTATGCCGCAGGGCCAATATTTTCAAAATCGTCCATCGCCAGCAAACGCCAACGGCATTTACTTCAATTGGGTATTGGCTGCTTAGTACTATTTATCATTTTACGAGGCGGCAATATTTATGGTGAAACACTCCCTTGGCAGATGGGCAGCAATTTAGGTGAGACGTTAATGTCGGTATTTAACTTAACTAAGTACCCTCCTTCATTAAGCTTTTTATTGATAACCCTTGGGGTCATGTTTATCGGTTTAGTGGGCTTTGAGCGCTTAAACAATCAGGTTGGCCAGGTATTAATGACCTTTGGCTCGGTGCCCATGTTTTTCTATATTCTGCATTTATATGTATTGCTGCTCCTTTATAGCATCAGTAAATACGTATTCGGCACTAATCATGGTGAGCTGTTAGGCGTAGACAATATGGCTTGGGTTTGGCTAATCGCCTTAAGTTTAATCGCGCTTTTGTATTATCCAGTAAAGCAATTTAGTGCCTATAAACAAGCCAGTCAGCAAGCGTGGATTAAATATTTATAATTCCTCAAATCTCACCCCATGTGGTGCCAGAAATAACCGGCACCACATGTCTCACCTCTGCGCTTTTTATCTACATTCATTGACAAAGCTTTACCGTACATCCATAAATTTAATGATTTAGATCATAATTTTAGAAGAATTAAATCTTTAACCTCATTTATTCATAACTGTACTATGATTAATCAGTTTTTGTACTTTTTTGTATTAGCAAAACCGATTAAACAGATAGATAAATCTCGCTTTAATTTGTAAGCACAGTCAGTTAGCCTAAAAAAGTAATCCAATGATGCTTAACGTTTAAACTATTTTAGTGATAAAGGAACATCTCATGGAAAAAGCACAACACTCCCAAGGTAAATGCCCGGTAAACCACGGTGGCAATACAGCTGTCGCCAGCGATGTGATGGAATGGTGGCCGAACGCACTTAACCTCGATATTCTTCATCAACACGACAGTAAATCAGATCCAATGGATCCTAATTTCGATTATCGTGAAGCATTTAAATCATTAGACCTTGCTGCTGTAAAAAAAGATCTCACCGCATTAATGACCGAGAGCCAAGACTGGTGGCCTGCCGACTGGGGCCATTATGGCGGATTGATGATCCGTATGGCTTGGCACTCAGCCGGGACATACCGTATTGCAGATGGCCGTGGCGGTGCCGGCACTGGTAATCAACGTTTTGCTCCACTTAACAGCTGGCCCGATAACGGCAACCTCGATAAAGCTCGCCGTCTTTTATGGCCAATTAAAAAGAAATATGGCAACAAGCTATCATGGGCAGACTTAATCATTTTAGCCGGTACGGTTGCCTATGAATCTATGGGCTTAAAAACCTTTGGTTTTGCTGGTGGACGTGCAGATATCTGGCATCCAGAAAAAGACATTTACTGGGGCTCAGAAAAACAATGGCTCGCGCCAAGCGGCTCAGAAAACAGCCGATATTCAGGTGAGCGAGACCTTGAAAACCCACTCGCTGCGGTAATGATGGGCTTGATTTACGTTAACCCTGAGGGGGTTGATGGTAACCCTGATCCGCTTAAAACAGCACACGATATTCGCATTACTTTCGCGCGCATGGCAATGAATGACGAAGAAACCGTGGCATTAACAGCCGGTGGACACACAGTAGGTAAAGCACACGGTAATGGCCGTGCTGAAAACCTAGGCCCAGATCCAGAAGGTGCTGATATAGAAGAGCAAGGTTTAGGTTGGATAAACAAAACCAGCCGTGGAATTGGTCGTGACACAGTTACTAGTGGTATTGAAGGCGCATGGACCACAAACCCAACCCAATGGGATAACGGCTACTTTGAACTATTATTGAACTACGATTGGGAACTCACCAAAAGCCCTGCGGGTGCATGGCAATGGAAGGCTATCGATCTTAAAGAAGAACACAAGCCTGCAGACGTTGAAGACCCGTCAATAAAAGTTGAACCCATGATGACTGACGCCGATATGGCGATGAAAATGGATCCTGAATACCGTAAGATTTCAGAACGTTTTTACAAAGACCCAGCCTATTTCTCTGACGTATTTGCCCGCGCCTGGTTTAAGTTAACTCACCGTGACCTAGGACCAAAAGCACGTTACTTAGGCCCAGATGTACCAGCAGAAGAGTTAATTTGGCAAGACCCTGTACCACAAGTGGATTACAGCTTAACTGAGCAAGAAGTTAGCGACTTAAAAGCTAAAATCTTAGCGACGGGTTTATCTGTTGCTGAGTTAGTGGCTACCGCTTGGGACAGCGCCCGTACTTTCCGAGGTTCTGATTTCCGTGGTGGTGCAAATGGTGCGCGTATTCGTTTAGCACCACAAAAAGATTGGCAAGGTAATGAACCAGCAAGATTACAAAAAGTGCTTGCTGCACTCGCGAGCGTTCAAGCTGGTTTGAGTAAACCAGTAAGCATGGCAGACCTTATTGTTCTGGGCGGCACGGCGGCCGTTGAACAAGCAGCAAAAGCTGCTGGCGTTAACATTACTGTGCCATTTGCCGCTGGTCGTGGTGATGCTACGCAAGAGCAAACTGATGTTGAGTCATTTGACGTGTTAGAGCCATTACACGATGCTTATCGTAACTGGCAAAAGAAAGACTATGTCGTACAGCCAGAAGAGATGATGCTAGACCGTACCCAATTAATGGGCCTAACCGCACATGAAATGACAGTATTGGTTGGCGGCATGCGTGTACTAGGCACTAACTATGACAACACTCAACATGGGGTATTTACCGATAATGTTGGTGTGTTATCAAATGACTTTTTTGTTAATTTGACTGATATGTCTTATAGCTGGAAACCGGTCGGCACAAACCTGTACAACATTGTTGAACGTGGTACAGATAAAGTGAAGTGGACTGCAACCCGCGTTGATCTGGTCTTTGGCTCAAACTCTATTTTACGCTCGTACGCTGAAGTTTATGCGCAAGACGATGCAAAAGAGAAGTTTGTAAAAGACTTTGTTAAAGCATGGACTAAAGTGATGAATGCCGATCGATTCGATCTGGCCTAATCCGTTAGACATAAAAAAGCACTGATTATTCAGTGCTTTTTTATTTACGTTTTAAAAATCACTTCGAATCTTAACCTGCCCTAACCTAGCTAAATCAGCCTTAACCTTTTAAAGCCGAGTCAATCATGGTTTGCGCTTGGGCGATAATATCATCAAGATGTTGTTGGCTTACAAAGCTCTCTGCGTAGATTTTAAATAGCGCTTCGGTGCCAGACGGACGTGCTGCAAACCAGCCGTTTTCGGTAGTCACTTTAATCCCACCAATTGCCGCATTGTTTCCTGGTGCATGGCTTAAAATCGCAGTAATGGTTTCACCTGCAAGCTCAGTATCAGTAAAGCTTGCTGCATTGAGTAGTTCAAACTTCGCTTTTTTCTTAAGGCTTATTGGGCTATCAATACGGGTATAAAAGCTTTCGCCAAATTGATCGGTTAATTCTTTATAACGCTGCGCTGGAGTTTTACCGGTCACAGCTAAAATTTCAGCCGCAAGTAGCGCCAAAATAAAGCCATCCTTATCGGTACACCAGGTGCTGCCATCACGTTTTAAAAACGCCGCGCCGGCACTTTCTTCACCGCCAAAGGCAATCGTGCTTTGGGCTAAACCATCCACAAACCATTTAAAGCCGACTGGCACTTCTAAGCATTGACGGCCTAATGCAGCACAAACGCGATCTATCATTGCGCTAGAGACCAGCGTTTTACCTACCGATAATGATTCAGACCAGTGCGGACGATGAGTCATTAAATAATCAATGGCCACGGCTAAATAATGGTTAGGGTTCATTAAACCAAAGCCTGGGCACACAATACCGTGGCGGTCGTAGTCAGGGTCGTTACCAACACACAAATCATAGCTTTCACTGTGTGCTAGCAAACCTGCCATCGCATAAGGTGACGAGCAGTCCATACGGATTTTGCCGTCTTTATCCAGTGTCATAAAGCCAAAGGTTGGATCAACTTTGTCATTCACCAAGGTAATATCAAGGCCGTATTTTGCAGCGATTTGTTCCCAATAATAAATACCAGAGCCGCCTAATGGATCAACGCCTAAACGAATGTTGGCTTTTTTAATCGCCTCCATGTCAATCACTTCAGCCAGTGATTCAACATATGGCGCAATAAAATCAACTTCATCAATCCAACCCGATTGCACCGCCACACCATAATTAACCTTCTTAACGCCGCTTAATTGCTCAGCAAGATATTGGTTAGCTTTGGTTTCGATGACTTTGGTGATGTCACCTTCTGCAGGGCCGCCGTGCGGAGGATTGTATTTAATACCGCCGTCTTGTGGTGGATTATGTGACGGGGTAATAATCAATCCGTCTATCAACGCCGTGGGCTTACTGGCATTAGCACTCACAATAGCTTGCGACACCACAGGTGTTGGGGTAAATCCATCCTCTTTTTGGATGAGTATTTTAACTTGGTTCGCGGTCAGCACTTCAACTACCGACATAAATGCCGCATATGACAATGCATGAGTATCAAAACCGACAATCATAGGGCCGGTAATGCCCGCAGATTGACGATAATCCACTACCGCTTGGGCAATAGCCCAAATGTGATTTTGATTAAAACTGGCGTTAAAAGCACTGCCACGGTGACCTGATGTACCAAATGTCACTTTTTGCTGCACATCTTCCACATTGGGAATAATGCGATAATAGTGACTCATCAATTTAGGAATATTCACTAAATCCGTTTGTAATGCTTGCTGTCCTGCGCGTTGATGAATGGCCACAACTGGTCTCCTACGAGTAAATGAAAATGGATGACAAACTTAAAAAACCTTAAATATAGTCTGCAATAGTGCGGGCATATTCACTGTCACAACCTAAATGTTCCAATACCTCGATAAAAATGTTTTGTTTTTTGGCGGTATTATTATTGGTTGTGACCCAAAATCCGCTAGCACCGATTTCTTTTGGGTTCGATGATTGGCTTGAGTCCAATAACGCTTGTTTTGATCGGGCAAAATACAAACGACCTTTACCTTGAATGTCGAGCACTTTATTAAAGTCGCTGCCAGTTGCCGCCTGTAAATTACCCAGTAACCACATAAAACGGCCAACAGCGCCTTTTTGTTGAGCTAATAAATGTTCATTAACAATCGATTTAAAGTCAATCTCAGTTGCGCTTTGTTCAATATGAGCCACAACTTCAGGTTGAGCTTGTACTGCCATGACTTTTTCGACTGCAGCTTTGGCCTGATTAAATAACTCACTACGTTGAGATTCTGCTTCTGTTGTTTCTGCCGATTCAGCTTCAAGGCTTGGTTCGCTGATCGCTTCCGGTAAATCAACCTCTACGCTTTCCACTGATAAATGCAATAATCGACGTAAAATATCAGAAGCACTCTCACCAATACGTTCCGTTTTACTGGCAATAAAACGATAAAGTTCTTCATCAATTTCAATGTATTTCATCAGAGTCATCCTTATTCTTCTATTTGTCTTAGGCTTAACGTCAGTGCGTAACACGTTAAACAGGTGATCGCCGATCAAAATAATTCCGTGCGATCAAAAAGTATGGCTTCAGTGTAAGCCAAGCATAACCTACTAATAAAGTGGCAAAATCATTTAATGGCACATATTCATAAAAAATTCGCATCTCACGTTTAAATTTACAGCAAAATTGATGTCATCGGTCATCAAAACTTGATTTGCTGTGTGCATTATCGCAAAATTCGGCCCCATTGTTTGATGTCACGAGTTTATCGCACTATGCATTATGTCTCTCACGGCCAAGGTGAAACAGTCCTGCTTATTCATGGCCTATTTGGTAACTTAGATAACTTGAAAAACCTTGCCAGTGTACTGGAAAAAAACCATCAGGTTATTCGGGTCGATGTGCCCAATCACGGCCTAAGTGAGCATTGGGACACGATGGACTACCCAACACTTGCCAATGCTATGGTGGCATTACTTGATCAACTCAGCATTGATAGTGCCCACATTGTCGGCCATTCGATGGGCGGAAAAATCGCCATGGCCATGGCGTTATTCCATCCGACTCGGGTAAAAAGCTTGGTGGTTGCCGATATTGCTCCGGTCGCTTATGAGCCGCGCCACCAAACCGTGTTTGCGGCGTTAACCAGTTTAGTCTTTGACGAACATACCAGCCGTAAGTCGGCATTGGCTCATCTACTGGCCAATGGCATAGATGAAGGTACCGCGCAGTTTTTGCTTAAAAACTTGCAGCGAACCGACACCGGCTTTGAATGGAAGATGAATCTTGATGGTCTAATTCATTGTTACCCGCGTATCATTGGTTGGGATTTGCCCGTAAACGCTGATGTGCATTTTGACAAGCCAACCTTGTTTATACGCGGTGGTGACTCAAACTATGTTACCGCTGAGCACCGTGATGAAATTGTCCGTCAATTTCCTCAAGTAACGGCAAAAACCTTAAATGGCACAGGTCATTGGTTGCATGCTCAAAAGCCTGAGATATTCAATCGTATCGTGGCTGAGTTTATTGAACAAAACCAAGGGTAAATTTTAATTATTTACCCTTTTGCACATACCCAATTCTGACACGATGTGATATATTCGCGCCCTCTTTTCGCCAGACATGACTAAAGCGAAGGTAGAAATATGTTAAATCAGTACATGGATCAAATTGAAGCCGTTGGTTTGAACTTGTTTTTTGCTGCGATATTCTTTTTTATCGGTATGGCAATCCATGATGTGCTTAAACAAGGTAATGTCCCTAAGTTTGGTCGATATATTGTTTGGGCAGTGTTATTTCTCGGCTGTGCCGGGTTTATTGCAAAAGGTATTATACAGATGACCTGGGAAGGCTCTGGGATCGGTTAAAATACAATGGCAAAAGAAACAACAGATAGAACGACTATTGACCTTTTTGCCAGTGAAACACGCCGCGGGCGTCCGAGAAGTAACCCACTTTCTCGGGAACAGCAAGTAAAGATCAATAAGCGAAACCAAATTCAGCGTGATCGCGCTAACGGTTTAAAGCGAATAGAGTTAAAAGTGTCACAAGATTTATATGATGCCTTGAACCAACAAGCTTTGGACAGTAACATCAGTCGTAGCCAGTTAATCGAATTTATTCTGCAACAGCAACTCGACAACTGAGACGTTTTTCGAACATCGCACAACGCGAACTAGATATTTAAAGGATAGACAATGGCAACTGTAGGTCTTTTTTTCGGTAGCGACACAGGTAACACCGAAGCTGTAGCCAAAATGATCCAGAAAAAACTGGGTAAAAGCATGCTCGATGTTAAAGACATCGCTAAGAGCACTAAAGAGCAAATCGCTGAATACGACTTGCTTATGTTTGGCATTCCAACCTGGTATTACGGCGAAGCACAGTGCGATTGGGATGATTTTTTCCCTGAGCTTGAGCAAATCGACTTTACCGATAAGTTAGTGGCTATTTTTGGTTGTGGTGACCAAGAAGACTACGCAGAATACTTCCTTGATGCCATGGGCATGGTACGCGACATCGTTGAAGCTCGCGGTGGTATTATCATTGGCCACTGGCCTTCTGAAAGCTATGACTTTGAAGCTTCTAAAGGCATGGTAGACGACAATCACTTTGTCGGTTTAGGTATCGACGAAGACCGTCAACCAGAACTGACCGAAGAACGTGTTGATGCATGGGTTAAGCAAATTTACGAAGAAATGTGTTTAGCTGAATTAGCTGACTAATATTATCTGTTAATACTGTCACCTAATACTGACAAAAAGCGGCGTTGAGCCGCTTTTTTAGTATTGGCTATATAAGATTACTCATAATGACTATGCCAGCAACTGAGCACCATACATTAGCTAAACACTGGGACATCTTCTGCACCGTAGTCGATAACTATGGCGACATCGGCGTCACCTGGCGTTTAGCCAAACAGCTTGCCGCTGAATACCAGATCACCGTGCATTTATGGGTAGATGACCTACACAGCTTTTCGCATATTTTACCCAGTCTAGACCCTGCTCTACGTCGACAATCCTTTAGTGGCGTGAATATATTTCAATGGAATAACCCTTTGGATATAGACTATATAGCCGGACAAGTGGTTATTGAAGCCTTTGCTTGTGAATTACCCGAACAAGTAAAATCAGTCATCGATAAACTGCACAAGCAACCACAAAGTACAGTTCCCCATTGGTTAAACCTAGAGTATTTAAGCGCCGAAGATTGGGTAGAAGGCTGCCACGGTTTACCGTCAACTCAAGCTAATGGGGTAAAAAAATGGTTTTACTTCCCAGGGTTTAGTGACAAAACCGGCGGATTAATTTGTGAGCAACAATTGTTTGTTGAGCGCGATAACTGGCAAGCTAATCCCAATAATAAAATGGCCTTATTTAGCCAACTTGGTTTAAGTGGCATTGAGCCTGATGACACTGTCATCAGCGTGTTTAGTTACGAAACCGCAGCACTCAACGCATTAGTCAAACAATGGCAACACGCAACTCAAGCAATGCATGTGCTTATCCCTAAAGGTCGAAGTTTACACAGCTTAACAGAGTTTCTGCCCTGCACTGTCAGTGAGCTAATACCAGGGCAACAGATCAAGTTAGGCCAACTCATATTGCATATTTTACCCATGACCGATCAGACAGGCTTTGATCGCTTGCTATGGAGCTGTGATTTTAATATTGTGCGAGGAGAAGATTCATTTTTGCGGGCCCAATGGGCAGCCAAACCTTTCATTTGGCACATCTATCCGCAAGAAGATGATTATCATCTCATAAAATTACAAGCTTTTATGCGGATTTACTGCGATAATCTCGCAGCACAAATCGCAGCAACCTGGGCTGAGGTGAATTTGGCCTTCAATCAAGGGGATGCAAACGCCGTGGTTAACCACTGGCAGCAATTGAATTCTGTTATTTTGCCATTACAGCAACATGCGATTAATTGGCCAAATAACGCGTTAAATGATGCAGATCTTGCGAGTCGACTAGTTCAATTCGTTAAAAATAGCTAAGATACTGCTCTGTAAATATAAAAAGTCCATATATATAGGAAATAGTACAATGAAAACTGCTCATGAAATCCGTCCTGGCAACGTGATCATGTTAGATGGCAGCCCATGGGTTGTTCAGAAAACTGAAACAACTCGTTCTGGCCGTAATGCTGCAATCGTTAAGTTAAAATTAAAAAACTTATTGCTTGATTCTGGCACTGAACAAACCTTCAAAGGCGAAGACAAGTTAGAAGACATCATTTTAGAACGTCTTGATTGTACTTACTCTTACTTTGCTGATCCTATGTATGTATTTATGGATGAAGAGTACAACCAGTATGACGTTGAAGCTGACAACCTAGGTGATTCAGCTGCATACATCGTTGATGGCATGGAAGATCAGTGTCAAGTGACTTTCTACAACGACAAAGCGATTTCAGTTGAATTACCAGTACACATCGTACGTGAAGTTATCTACACTGAGCCTTCTGCTCGTGGCGACACTTCAGGTAAAGTAATGAAGCCAGCGACCATCACTGGTGGCGGTACTGTTACAGTGGCTGACTTCGTTAAAGTGGGCGACAAAATTGAAATTGACACTCGCACAGGCGAGTTCAAAAAGCGCGTTTAATCGCCAGTTAATTTGAGTTTCAGCTTAAATAGCCATAACTCAAGTAAACTCTTTAAAAGCCAGCATACGTGCTAATGCCGATCGTTTAAGCGACTTGAACGATCTTTTCTAGGCTTCATAATCGGTCTTAGATTTATTTCTGAGGCCGATTTTTTTATGTCTGAATTTTCTCTAGAGTTACAAGCGACTGCTGAAT
>NZ_BMQV01000042.1 GCF_014648295.1 Shewanella saliphila | reverse complement strand
TTGAGTGATGAGTCGCTAGTATCGAAACATTGATACGATCGTTTTTATGGGAGTCGGTCCCATGTGGCCTAAAAAGCAGGTTTTTCGCTGTTTGCAGCAAGATTTAACCGTGATCTATATCAACTTAAAAATGCAAAATCAAACCTAAAAGTGAACCGAGATCACATTAATCTATGATTGCTTATTTTTCAGAATAAACAGTGACTTAAATCTCATTTATTGCATCTAGTTATAAGATAGACCCAATCGGTTTTAATTATTATTACTTAGCAAAAAAGCACATATATGATGGCGGAAATTCAACCACTCATTTTATAAGGCTATTAGCTATGACGAAGTTAACCTCAATTGCGTTAATGATTGCATCCATGTTTTCAATTTCAACCTCATATGCCAGTGAACCGATAGAGGTGATCAAACCTGCTGTCATAACTAATCCCGAAAAAGTTGAATTGGGTAAAATGTTATTTTTTGAACCTAGACTATCAATGTCGGGTTATATTTCGTGTAACTCTTGCCATAACTTATCGCTAGGTGGCGTTGATGCATTACCGACATCCGTTGGGCATAACTGGCAAGAAGGGCCAATTAACTCGCCTACGGTATTAAACGCCGATTACATGCTTGCGCAATTTTGGGATGGCAGAGCTGCAGACTTAAAAGAGCAGGCTGGTGGCCCAATTAATAATCCTAAAGAGATGGGGTATACCCACGAACTTGCTGTCGATACTATTCGATCAATGCCTGCCTATATTGCTCGCTTTAATGGGGTTTATGGTTCTAACGAGATTAATATCGATAGAATTACTGATGCGATAGCCGTGTTTGAAAAAACCTTAGTGACGCCAAATAGTCCATTTGATAAGTACTTGGAAGGTGATCAAAAAGCGATTAGCGCCGACGCATTGGCTGGTTATCAATTATTTAAAAATAAAGGCTGTGTCAGTTGTCATAATGGTCCTGCCGTGGGCGGTACTATGTATATGAAAATGGGGTTAGTGAAGCCATTCCATACCAATAATCCCGCAGAAGGTCGTAAAGGCGTTACTGGTAAAGAAGCGGATAAATTTGTATTTAAAGTACCAACATTACGTAATATCGAACTGACTTATCCCTACTTTCATGATGGTAGCGTATGGGGCTTAGAAGAAGCCGTAAATACCATGGCAGACATACAGCTAGGTCAAAAAATGAATCAAGAAGAGATAAGCCAAATGGTTGAGTTTTTGAAAACGTTAACGGGTGATCAACCGCAAATTGTATTGCCAGCGCTGCCACCATCAAATAACAATACACCGCGACCAGTACCTTTTACTAAAGGGTAGTGTGTTAACCATCAACGACTTTGTTATGCTGAATAACAGCTAAAATAGATGGGGCAGAATTTAACATTCTGCCCCATTTTTATTTTGATATTCACATCAAGAAAATCAATTAAATGGTGTAACAACTTACACTTTTGACTCATTTAACAGCTTAGATATTATAAAAGTGTATTATGTTACACTTTTACCTAAAGCAAAAGAGTAAACCACTATAAGGTGTAGGTTGTTACACTTCACTGTTGAAATATCAGGCATTCAGGGCTAAAGTGTAGCAATGTACACTTTGGACTAACGTTATGGTATCTGCACTTAATCAACAATCTTTAGGCTTACTCATTAAAGAAACCAGAAACAACGCGGCACTGACTCAAGATGTGGCGGCTATGCTGTGTGGCGTGACTAAAAAGACGTTAATCCGTGTTGAGAAAGGCGAAGATGTTTATCTCTCAACTGTTTTCAAAATTCTTAATGGATTGGGTATTAACATTTTGGCGGCGCAGCCCAGTGATGCTGATTCGAGTGGGTGGTACTAATGATGAGTACCGCTGAAAAACTTACTTTGGATATGCATCTGGGCGATCAGATAATTGGTGAGCTGTCATTTGATCCAGCGACTGAGACATTCACGGTCCAATACTCTCATAGTTGGCAACAAGGTGGTTTCCCCATTTCGCCAATGATCCCTTTAGAGGGAACCGCTAACAGTCATCAAATTGCGATGTTTTTAGTCAACCTATTACCTGAAAATAAAGGCTTAGAATATTTAATTGAATCGCTAGGGGTATCTCGCGGCAACACATTTGCGCTTATACGTGGTATAGGCCTTGATACCGCTGGAGCTATCTCTTTTCTGCCTAAGGGGGCATTACTACCCTCAACGACATTCAGGGAAGTCAGTGCTGATGAAGTGGTCAAGCGAATTGAAGATCCGCAGTTATGGCCAATGGAAGTGTGGGATGGAAAACCAAGGCTGTCAGTCGCTGGGGTGCAGTCTAAATTAAACCTGTTTTATAACGGTAAGATCTTTGGCTTTGGAGATGGCACTCTTGCATCCACACATATTTTGAAGTTTGCACAATACCGTCATTTAGTGATTAACGAATTTGTGACAATGCGCTTGGCTAAAGCTATCAATAACAACGTTGCCCATGTTGAAATTATCAATTTTGGTCAGCATAAATCACTTTGTGTTGAACGCTTTGACCGTCGTTATATCCCAGAGCATCAAAAAGTATTGAGACGGCACATGATTGATAGCTGCCAAGCGCTGGGTTTTAGTGTTAGCAAAAAATATGAACGCAACTTTGGTACAGGTCGTGATGTGAGAAATATTCGAGAAGGGGTTAGTTTTGTACGCTTGTTTAGCCTTGCTAGTCAGTGCACTAATCCGGCTGCCGCTAAACAAGATATGCTGCAGTGGGCTTTATTTAATTTACTTAGCGGTAATGCAGATGCTCACGGTAAAAATTACTCATTTTTTATGACTCCCACAGGTATGGTGCCGACTCCGTGGTATGACTTAGTCAATGTGGCAATGTATAAGGATTTCGAGCAAGAGATGGCAATGGCTATTGATGATGAGTTCGACCCTAATCGTATATATGCTTATCAACTGGCTTCGTTCGCAGAAGAACTGAATTTTCCACGAGCATTATTAGTCAGTAATTTAACAAAGATGGCAACCAAAATAGAGCAAGTTATAGATGATGTGATTGTGATGCTTCCTGCGCTGGATAAAGATGAACATACCTTTGTGGCTGATTATCGGCAGCAACTCATGGTAAGGTGCCAACGCTATCTTGATATGGCAACCGAAGTTAAAACTGTTGAGTTGTAGAGATAAAGCCAATATATCTACAAATACTCTTTTGCTCTAAGTTTGTCTGCAAAACTACTATCTATTGTACAAGCCCTGATGCAGCGATGTATCAGGGTTTTTTATTTGGGTATGACTGGTTACTTAACCTGAGTTCGGGATAAGGGATGAACTTATGCTATTTAAAATTAACATGTTACCCTTTCTCACTTTCAAGCTTGTCATTTGTTCTGCTAACAAGGCGAATTGACGCGTCAATAGCTAGCCTATTGCAAGTCGATTCAACGCAGTTAGCAGGGCAAAGGGCTGTTTGAAAGGCGTTTAATATCCCGATCTCAGGTTACTTACGAGTAATTTTATCCAGATATCCCATAGCGAAGGCCGATAACACAAAGGTGATGTGGATGAGTAGGTACCACATTATTTTGTCGTTCTCGATGTTTTCGGCATTCATAAAGACTTTGAGTAAATGAATTGATGAAATGGCGACAATCGATGCGGCCACTTTATTTTTTAGCGAGCCCGAGTCCATCTTGCCTAGCCAGCTGAGTTTTTCGCTGTTTTCGCCGACATCAAGCTGTGACACGAAGTTTTCATAACCTGAAAACATCACCATAATCAGCAGACCACCGACTAAGGTGATGTCGATGAGTGACAGGGTAACGAGCACGAGATCCACTTCTGCCATTGTGAAAATAATGGGGATGATGTGAAAGATCTCTTGAAAGAACTTTATGCCTAAGGCGAGTAAGACTAAGCTTAATCCCAAATAAATCGGCGCCATGATCCAGCGGGATGCATACATCAATTTTTCAAATATTTGTTCCATAAAAATAGTAACCCTTCAAATAAATACGCTAAAAATCAATTGAGCCATTTATTGCAAAACAATAAGATAATGAACTGTAACTGTGCTGACATATTATGGCAAGCTTGATGATACGTCATCTGAGATTTAGTGGTAGTCAATAAACCAATTACCGGCTGTACAATATTGAATACAACCTTGGGTTAGTAGTTGAAATTATTTAACCTGAGCTCTGGATAAAAGAATTTTTAGGGCAGACTAAAAGATAACCTGCAGAGGTATGTTTGTTTAGTCTATTTTAATCTAGTGCTCAGGTTGGCCGCTTAGACTATGGCTTTTATATTTATTAGTTAAAAGAGGGATCTATCATTATGGATAAAGCGAATTCAAACACCAAGCGAAAAATGCCCTGGATTGCAATTGGTATCATTGCGTTAATCGTGTTGCTGTTTAGCCTACTCGTTACGCAAATGCCTAAGGGATTTACATCAGATCTCGAGCAAATAGGTACGGGTAAACCTGCTATTGTGTTTGTTTACGATCCTAACCTTGTGTCGAGTATCACCCAAACCGAGCAAATGAATGAAGCCCGTGATCATCTTGGCGATAACGTGTTCTTTTTACTTGCTAGAACGGCAACGCCAGAGGGCGAGGCGTTTATTGCGAAGCATAATGCCGGATCGACTGAAGTCTTTCTGTTTAACTCTAAAGGTGAACTCATTAAAAGAAAGCCTGCAGTGTTAGATGTTAATGAACTGATGCGTTTGGTACGGTAGGTGTTTTTGGGTGATTATACCAATGCTGAGTTGACGTAATAGCCTACACTGGCGATAACTTTATAGCTTTACCACTCGTTTAAGAGAGTTAAACAGCGTGGTAAAGCATTTTGTTCTCTTGTTTAGGGAATTTATTTGAATCCCATTCCATGTATTGGGTATTTTTTTCCTAACTGAAAAATAATAGATTGGTTATCAGGCGACGAACACTCTGCTGGGTATCCATCTGTTATCATACATATTGTTAGTTTTTGATTTTTGGCTTCTGTTGTAAAGCGCCATTTGTAGAACGTCTTCAATATTTCACTTTCTTGTTCTAAAGTTATATTTGATTTTACGACGTGCTGCTCATGAGGTCTCATAAAGACTACTTTGCCAATTCTAGGCATATGTGTCGACTCTGATGAGTTGTACTCTATTTCGATATAGATACTTTTATTTGTTTGTGTTGCGACTTTGTCTAAAGTACTGCGATCATACTGAACAACCGCTGACTCACCATTATTTTTCAGATCCCATAATCTAACTGGGTTCCTATAAGCGACCCAGCGAGTCCCAAGTCCATTTATGTTCTCAAAAACGGCAACTAGCTGATCTTTTTTCGCCACCATTTTAAAAGAGCCATACTTATTTTTTAACCGAGCGTTACCAACTCCATCTACCCAAGACCAATTTCCACCTAAGGTTAAATTACCTTGATTATACAGGTCATTACTTTTGTAATAACTTCCATTCTCATCAAATAAATAAGTTTTTATGGTTTCTTCTGCTGTGTACCAATAACCTTCAATTGAATCTAAAGTTGTAGAATATGGACTTATTAATAATTTTTCAGCAAAGTCAGCATAATATGGGGTAGCATTTTCATACAAATTTATATGTTTTGTGTTTCTATCAAATACCTTTAATTTGACTTCATTCGTATCATAATTGATTCCAGCAAGCCAATAACCTGCATTTTTAATCTCTCCAGCATTGACTGGAATAGTGGCATTCATATCACAAAGGCTAATAGAAAAATTCGTATAAGTTGTTACTTTATCTAAACAATAAACTCCAGGCTCTACAGATTTCAATCCAAAATTTTTACCACTAAAATTAATAACATAACTTCTCCCACTTTCTATATTTTTCAAATTAATTGATATAATACGGTCCAGGTATTTAGTGAGCTTATCTTTGTTATTCATTTTACGTAAATCAAAACCGATCAAAATAGCGCCATCTTGATTAGCCGCTGATAGCTTATTCAGTGTCTTGGAACAGTCATTTTCGGCACCATTTAAATTAGAGCAAGTGCCTAATTCTTTATGGTTGGAAGTATTAGAGGTGCAAGCGGAAACTAGCAACAGTAGAGCGATTGAGTACTTTATGTTCATATTCTTATAATAATTAATATAGACTCACTTTATCCAATTGGCGATGTGCCATATTGAAGGTATGCACAATTCAATCAAGGAGAGTCCATTTTTCCTTAATTAAAATCATGTATATAACTTAACCAGAAGGGCTGAAAGAGTAAACCCTTTATCTAATTAAATAGTGGTTTTTGCATTGTTTCAGCACTTTTTTAAACGCTCCAATCCCCATAGTATCGGAGCTTATTTGTTATCTGAATGGTTAAATAGTATGTGATGCTAGACTTTAAAACCTATTTGCTACTTTGAGTTCAAAAAGTGTACTTCGGCTTCAAAAGTCGTATCAAAAAATCACTCAGTAGCATCAACTTGTTAATTACTGCTTTAACTCAAGTTGATAAAAGCTCGCTTGTGCGTAGTCGCCTGCTTCCATGCCGCGCCATTGGCAATCTGAACTGCTCTTATTGGTATTACATTGGTTATAAACGCCCGCTTTGTAATACATCCAATCATTTTTATAGCCTAGGTCGACTTTATTGCCCTGGTAATTCCCCTGGGCGAGGTTAACCTCGAAGGTCTTTACGATGGGTTTGTCGCTGCCTGGTTTTTTGGTAAATGTCAGCTTCATAGTATCGCCTTCAACATTTACTTCATACGCGAATATTTCGCCTATTTTAATGCCATCTTTTGGATCGCTAGCACCCTGGCGCAGGTTGTATTTGCCAAACACATTATGACGAATATCTTGGCGAAGTTTTTTGCCATTACTGTCGACAGCATCTTGTCGTTTTGGCTCAGGGTTTAACTCGTAACTCCAAGATAAAGAGCCATATTCGTGCTCTGGCAATTTACGGTAAACAATTTTAAGCGGTTCATTATCTGAGCCATGAATTTGACCAATGACCACTGCGAATGCACCATTCTTTTTGTCATTACCACTGCTGCTGACTTTATCGACTGATAGCGTTGCTTTTAGTTGCCCGCCAATCGCGCCGTATTCGTTGGCATTAGGGTGTGATGCCACGACAAAATTGTTTTTAGGCTCATCATATTTATCGGCCAACATGGCGCGAAGTTCACTACGGGTATTTTTACTATTTGGCGTGGTTGGCGCTTCATTAGGCGCAACAAACACTAATGCGCCGGTGTTTTTATCGCTATAAAACCATTGCGGATGCACAAAAAGCTGTTGGAGGTCGCTGAGTTGTTGCTTGGTGATTTCTAACGCCTTGGCTGATTGTTTGCTAGCAAGCTCCGGTAAGGTGAGTTTCCAATTAGATAAGTCAAAATTTTGTGACGGGGCTTTATTTGGGTCAAGGTTAAACCGTTTAGCGGTATCAAGCTCTACTGAAGCAACGACGCTGCTCGAAACCATACTGGCGAATAACAAACTCAAGAGGATGTGTCTCATTGAATGGCCCCTAAAAACAAGATGAATGACTACCTAGAATACTACAGTGTTATTGTATTACAAATATGATTTGGGGTGGGTAGCACTCTCTGGGCGTGAGTGCATTGCTAAGCTGAGGGTGAGTGTCGCTATTTGCGTATAATTAAGGGCTTGCGATCTGCACCATTCAATTTGATATCAAAGCATTGTTAAGCCTTTTTTGTCGGGTAAATATTGTTGATGCTTTGGCTGATATTAATGATTTCTCAATCAGGCTAATTGATATATCATGCGCCACCCTAAATTCAGTCTGTCTTCAATTTCATTTTATGTCTACCAATGCCCTTTATACCGACTTGTCCGGTTATTACGATTTAATGTGCTGTGATATTAACTACCAACAGCAAAGCAATAGCGTGGCTCGTTTGCATCAGATTTTGGGCAATCAGGGTAAGCAACATTTAGATTTGGCTTGTGGCACTGGGCCGCATGTTAGGCATTTTATCGACTTAGGCTTTCAAAGCAGCGGGCTTGATATTAATCAGCCTATGCTCGACATTGCTATGCGTCGTTGCCCTGAAGCCCAGTTTAGTTTGCAAAACATGACTGAGTTTTATGTTGAAGAGAAGCTGGATTTAATTACCTGCTTTTTGTATTCCATCCATTATTCACAAGGTACCGAGGCGCTTAAAGCCTGTATTGCCAGTGTGCATAAGGCGTTAAATTCTGGCGGTTTATTTTGTTTTAATTCTGTCGATAAGCACAAGATTAATAATAATGCCTTAGTGCGCCACAATGCCGATTTTGAAGACAGCCGATTTACTTTTGAGTCGGGTTGGCATTACAGCGGTGCAGGTGAGATGCAGACACTTAATTTGAGCATTGCCAAAACCCAGTTTGACGCCACACAACTGTGGCAAGACTCTCATGCCATGGTCGCCACAAGCTTTACTGAGCTGCAAGTATTGTTAAGCCCATATTTTGACGTGCAAATATTTGAACACGATTACGACAGGATCATCCCGTGGGATTCAGCCTCAGGTAATGCCTTGTTTGTGTGTACAAAAAGGGATATTTAACTCTTATTTTGCTGTAGATAAAACGAGGCTTCCTTAATTATTAACCTGGTTAACCACAGAAGTTTGTCGTGTTTTTGCATACTTATGTGTCGTATGTTTGCATTGTTGTAATGTCGTATGTTTGCTATATTAAAAAGCAAGCTGAGGAGGAGTGACTATGACTATTGCAACTAAAGTAAAAACAAGAGTTAACCGTTCAAAAAAATATGTTTTTGATCGCTCTGACTTTACCGATATCGCCGGGTATGATCAGGTTGGCCGTGAGTTAAGAAAACTAGTTAAAAGTGGTTCGTTACTGCGTATCGGCTATGGGCTTTACACTAAAGCCCGAATGAATAGTATCACTGGAAAAATTATGCCTGCATCACCTGGTGGCGCTGATGGTGTGATTTTAGAGGCCGTTAAGAAATTAGGTATTGATTATAAATTTGATGAATTCTCTCAACGAAGTATTGATGGCGAGAGTTTACAAGTTCCTGCATCATTTCAAATAATTACTAGCAACCGGTTTAAGCGTAAGATTGTTGTTAGTAATCGAGTTTTGAATGCAGATTAATCAGAATACTTTTATTGAGGTTTCTGATGCCTTAGAGATGGGTAATCCTGCGATTGTTGAGAAGGATTACTATGTCGTTGCATTGTTAAAGTTACTCAGTGGACTTTCATTTGATACACATGCAATGGTTTTTTCAGGGGGAACGGCTTTAGCCAAATCTGGTATCAAAACACACAGAATGTCTGAAGATGTTGATATTAAACTGATTCCACTCGATACATTTCAAATGTTAAGTTCAAGAGCCGCTCGGCAAAAAGCAAGAAAAGCAATTTACTTATCAATACTTGATGCGATAAAAGATAATCATATTTTCTCTGTAGAAGGCGATACCATTCGACTTGATGAATACCGATATCAAGAGATTAACCTGCGCTATCCTCAAGCTCACGCAATATCTCCATGTTTGAGACCTTTTATTAGATTAGAGCTTATTGAAACGGAGCTTTACGATACTACGGACACGCGTGCAATAACTTCTCTAACGGCTGAAGCATATAAGGAAAGGCCTGAAGTGGATTCAATGGCTTTTGCCAGCATATTAAGCACCCAGTCAGAAAAAATTATTTCGATGCTTAGACGTACAGCAAGTTTTGAAAGAGATCCTAGTAGAACTGAAGATCCGGCTTTGATCAGACATATCTATGACACTTTTTATATTCAAAGTGCAGACCATGTAAATCTGAAAGATGTCATCAATCTTGTTGGGCACATCATAAGGCAGGATATTAATCGTTTTGGTGCTCAGCATCCTCAGTTCGTGGTGAATCCAATTGCTGAATTGCAATACGGTTTAACATTATTAGAGAGCAACCCAAAGTTTGAACAGCGTTTTAATCAATATGTCACACCGATGGTTTACGGAAATATAGTGATATCATGGAATGAAGCATTTAGTGTTTTTAAGCTATTGGTCAATAGTGTGTTAGACGAAATTGATCTATCACCAAATCATATTTAATACCGTTCAATAGTCTATATCTTGGCAGAATTAATGATACCAATTGTGAAATTAAGCCAGCCATTATGGTGACTAATGGCTGGTGTTAACACGTTATTTACTGCTCAGTATCAGTAAATTCGGCTTCAGCCTTTTCTAGTTCTTGCTGTGTTTTAAGCTCAAATTGTTGCTGCTTTTTTAATTTTGCTTCTTCTGCGAGTGTGGCTTGTCGTTCTTTAAAGCTGTGTTTTTCTGTTTTGGTCAAAAATTTAAACGCTTTCTCGTTGGCCAATGCATAGCCGACCACATCTTCGCCTTTTACTCTGCGTTCATCGACACGTTGTGAAAAACGTTGGTTGTCACGCGCTTTGCGTTCTTCGGCATTTAGCTTACTCATGTTGTTTCCTCATTTGATACGACTGTTTGGGGTATTGGTTCAGTCAAACAAATGAGTTGCACATTCATAAAGCTGAGCGCGTATTTTAGCATAAGTTGGTTTACTCGCTAACCTGAATGCAGGGATAAGCGCTGAAACTATTTAATTTCAATCATTAAAGCGCTTCAATGCTGCAGCAATATCATGACAAGCCTGTTTGGCACGTTTGCTGAGTGTGGTGATGGAGATAAACCCGTGCATGCAATCGTCATAGTGCTCGTGGTGGATGTTAACGCCGGCATCTTTTAATCGATTCGCATAGGCAATACCGTCATCCCTTAAAGGATCAAACCCAAGCGTTAATAAGTAAGTGCTAGGCGATTGACTTATATCGGCGGCCTGAAGTGGGCTGACTAAGGGCAGGGTGACTTCGTCGAGTGAATTGACATAGTGGTCTCTAAA
Organism: Shewanella saliphila; assembly: GCF_014648295.1. Taxonomy (GTDB): domain Bacteria; phylum Pseudomonadota; class Gammaproteobacteria; order Enterobacterales; family Shewanellaceae; genus Shewanella; species Shewanella saliphila. The sequence goes on along the minus strand of NZ_BMQV01000042.1, from coordinate 30,956 downwards.
AAAATCCATTAAATCGCGTGTTAGCAATAACTGCTTATTGAAGCAACGGTAAGACTCGCTGAGCCCTTGTAAATCGACCATGGGGTAAATTAAAAACTGAAAGTTAGGCTTTGCTTTGACTTGTACTGGCAGCGTTGTGTGTAATGACGGCAAGCCAATAATGCAGGCTAAATAGGCGCCAGCGCTGTCGCCGCCAACACCGATATGCTCTGGATTGATATTAAGCTGTTGATGGTTGTCGTTAATGTAGTTCCAGGCTTCGATAGCATCACAAATGGCACTAGGGAATTTATGCTCAGGGGCTAAACGGTACCCCACGGAGATAATATTCATGTTGCCGTGCTTAGCCAAAAAGCGGCAAAAACGGTCATGAGTGTTAATACTGCCAATCACGCAACCGCCACCATGAAAATACACTAAAGTCTTTTTAGGAATGTTGCAGCTGGGGTGGTAGATCCGCAGGTTAATGGTATTTGTGGCGCCACGATCTGTGCTGATTGGAATCGTTAAATCTGTCACCTTGTCCATGGCAATTTTATTCAACCCAACCAGCTTATCCATTGCGGCATAGATAACCCTAAACAAGGCAACAGGTAATTTATATAAAGGCAGTAATGACAACATTTTAGCGGCGCTTAACTGCGACGATTCGAGTTTAGCTGTGTGAAATATTGTGTTGTCAGATGACGGTTGAGGCTTATTATTGTCCATTTTTATGGCCTTTTTAATGTGTATTGTATCTGCTTAACAGGGGTTATCGGCTTAACCATTTCATCACTAAACGATTAATAAACGCCGGTGATACGTTACTTAATCTGTGTAATATCCCATAAAACAGGCTTACCGTTCGGTGAGTTTTGGGTTGCCTAACTTGTTTGTCGATAACTGCGACCACATCTTGAGCGGTGATATTCACCCCAAGGCGATGCAACACTTTGGCGCTGTTTTGTTGTGATTTAAGCATATTAGTTGCCACAAAGGGCGGCATAACGTCGCATACGCTAATACCGTACTTGTTCCACTCCAGTTCGAGTGCTTCGGTCAGGGCTTTTACTGCAAACTTACTGGCGGAATAACTTGCCAGTTCTGGTACGCCGTAATCACTACTGGCCGATGACATATTAATCACAGTGCTGTTGCCATGGTTTTTTAAATAGGGCCAGGCCGCATGGCATAAGTTCATCACCCCGTTAACATTAATATTAAGGGTGCGTTGATGTTGCTCAATCGAGACGGTTTCAAACGGGCCAATCTCTAGGATGCCGGCGTTATTGAGTAGTACGGTTAAGCTGTTGTTGTGCTCAGCGCAAAATGTCATCACAACCTGTTGTACTTGTGCTACATCACAGACATCAAGTTGAAATAACCTCAATCGAGTGTTATCCCATTGTTGAGTGACCTGGCTTAATAAGTCTAAATTAATGTCAGCCATACCAACCACATAACCTAAAGAGTGAAAGTGTTTAGCCGCGGCTAAGCCAATTCCAGACGCTGCGCCGGTAATCAATATTGTATTTGTATTCATACACTCGTTAGCCTTACGCAAGTTAATTAAAACGTGATGGTATTGATATGTTCCATTTGCGGCTCTTTCATTTCATCAACCCACCGCTGCCAGGTGTATGGCCATAAAATAGGGTCGCCATCGGCGTCTAAATACCAACTTTGGCAGCCACCCACCCAGCTGGTGCCTTTTAAACCCTCTTTGACATAAGCCGTAAAGTCATCAATGGCTTGTGGTTTGGCTTCAAACTCATCAAATTCACGCGCACGCCATTTATCAATTAATTTGATCACATAATCTGTTTGCACTTCGCTCATGGCGATAACCGAAAAGTTACCAATGGGAGTATTGGGGCCAAGCATTAAAAAGAAGTTTGGATAGTCGCTAAGTAGCATTGAGCGGTAGGCTTTGATTTTATGCGCCCAGGCTTTATCGATATGTACATTATTGCGGCCAATGAGATTCATTGGCCGCATAAAATTAAATGCATTAAATCCGGTCGATAGCACTAACACGTCCAGTTCGTGGTGTTTGCCATCTTTGGTGATAATGCCGGTTTCGGTAATGCGCTCAATGCCTTCGGTGATCAGATGTGCGTTGGTTTTTTGAATGCCTTTATAAAATGTGCTGTTGATAATGACACGCTTACAGCCGACTTGATAATTAGGCCGAAGTTTTTCTCGTAATACTTTGTCTTTAATACTTAATCGTAAGTTTGCTTTACACAAAAAACTCAACAGATGCTTTTGGATAAACTGGCCGGTTACGGCTTTGGTAAAAAAATGCTCTAAAAAGAATTTACCGGTATTGCGGTGGATTTTGGTGATAATGGGATAACGGGTCATGAGTTTTCGCATGGTGTGTGAAAACGTAAAATCAGGCAAATGCATTAACCATTGTGGCGTCCGCTGAAATACCGACACGGTCGCGCCAGTATTAATGAGTTCAGGTATCGCTTGCGCCGCGGTAGAGCCCGTACCGATTATTCCTACACGTGTATTGGCTGATATCTCGACGCCATGATCCCATTGTGCGGTATGAAACTTAGCGCCTTTAAAATCGTCTAGCCCAGCAATATTGGGAAATTGAGGATGATGTAAAATGCCAGTGGCACACACCATAAAATCGGCAATGTAGGTTTGCCCTTTGCTTGTTTTGATGGTCCATTTCCCATCGGTATATTGGGCATCGGTTACCGCTTCGTTAAAGCGTATGTCACGCGCGACGTCGTACTTATCGACCACGTGCTCAAAGTATTGTTTTATCTCTGGTCCGCGGGCAAAAAAACGGCTCCAGTTTGGGTTAGGTTCAAACGAGTAGGTATACATGTGCGCGGGTACATCGCAGGCTGCGCCTGGGTAGGTATTTTCTCGCCAGGTACCGCCAACAGACTCTTTTTTCTCTAGGACAACAATATCCGTAATACCTGCCTGGCGCAGTTTAATGGTCATTAAGATGCCTGTCATACCAGCGCCAATAATCACCACTGAAGGGTTGCGTTTTGTTTGAGTCATAGGGCCTCAATTATTATCATTATTGTGAGTCTTATTATTCTGCATAAGCATGCAAACATTGTTAATAAATTGTTTCTGCTGATTCAGCATAGGAAATTGCACTTAATTGATCTACGCTTAAAATGGACGTATATTTGTGATTTTAAGACATCGTGATCGTAACTAATGACATTTCGCAGCATTACCAGTGTGCAAATTATTGTGGCCTACGGCATTGAGCAGGGAATTGAAGAGGGCCTGTTACTTGAGGGCTCTGGGCTTACGGGGGCGCACTTAAACGATCACGAACAACTGATTCAAGATACACAAGAATTACAGATATTAAATAACCTAGCACAGCACACATCCTCTCCCTTTTCTGTTGGGATGACATTAGGCAGTCGTTACCATTTAACCAGTTATGGCATCATGGGTTACGCTCTTTTAGCCAGCAGCACTGCCAGAAAAGCGATTGAACTGGGTTTGCGCTATTTAGATTTAACCTATGTGTTTTCGCAAATCACCTTAAACCAACTTAATGATGATATTGCGCTGACGTTTTTATGTGACGTGCCGGGCGAGTTGGGCGAACTGGTGTTGGTAAGAGACATGGTTGGCGCGGCGATGATCCAGCGCGAGGTATTTGAACAAAACGATTTACCCATTACTATGCAGTTTACCTCCGCTCCGCCCGCGAACTTATCAATAGCGGATATTGAACAAAAGCTTGGGGTTAATATTCGATTTAATGCTGATTACAATGGCTTTGCTCATTTAGCGCCTCTGCTCGATTTACCATTAACCAAAGCCAATGAAGCCACAGCCAGACTGTGCGAAGCGCAATGCAGCCAATTATTACAGCAAAAACAAAACTGGAAACCCGTCGCCAAATTGGTAAAAGACACCTTAGTACATTTAGGTTTAACGGCATCAATGGAAGACATTGCCGCCCATTTAGCCCGTACTACTCGCACTTTACATCGGCAACTTAAGCAGGAACAAACCAGTTGGCGTCAGGTGCGAGACGATGTGCGCGTCGGTATTGCTGAGGCTTTACTCTTAACGCCAATGCACCTGGATGAAATCGCTGAAAGGCTTGGTTACAGTAATGGGGCCAATTTTAGCCACAGCTTTAAGCGCTGTAAAAATATGACCCCAAGCCAGTATCGTAAGCAAACAAAGAAGTTAGGTTAAGCGCTAATTACAGAACTGCATTTCACATGGCACGCCATCGTGATCACCATCCATTTTTGTGCCAGGGCAGTTATTGATATAAAACGTCGCTTCGGCACATGAGCGCATTTGGCTGCAATGTGTTTTGCCTGTTTCACATCTAAACTGTGGTTGCAGGTTTTTAGCGCTTGGATTTGGCGCTGTAGATTGCCATTGCATTTGGTCAATATCTGCATTGGTCAACACCGGGACAGCCGTCATTTGCTCATATTGCTTATAGCCGAAAATCCCAACCCCAAGCAAAATTATCAACATGAGTAAACGGCCGAGTATTGGGCTGCTGGTGCGATGATTATGATATCTTTCGCTGGGTCTATGTGTGTTTCGTGCGGTGTTATTGTTTGATGAGTGTTGACGGTTAGCAATAACGGCAACGCCTTCAATACTGGCTTTTATGGCTTTGACTTTGCCATCGGGTTGGTTTTCACGATGAAATACAATCTCATCGCCAACCTTGGGCTTTCTGGCCATGTGCTTTAACGCTGAGATATGAATAAACACATCTTGATTATTACCCGTTTCAGGTTTAATAAACCCAAAGCCTTTTTCATCGTTCCAACGAACTAACGTGCCTCTTTCCATGGCGGTACCGTTCCTAATTGTGTTGTTCTATCAGTAATATAATAACTGTATTGATGAGTTATTTGAATCGGTTATTGTGTTGGATGATGACTGGGATTATTGTGGTTAATACAGGCTAAAAATGTATTTGATTTGGTTGCAACCTAATGTGGTATTGCTAACGCGTTACAGCTTGCAACTCCAATGGAGGGATTTGTCATGCTATACGATCTGACTGTCGTGCAATTCAGCAAGATGCTAAATAATTTAAACCATATCCTTGATAAAGCAGAAGCGTTTGCCGCGCTTAAAAGAGTGGATATGGCAGTGTTGTTGAACTCTCGCTTAGCACCCGATCAATTTAATCTTATTCGCCAGGTTCAAATTGCTTGTGACACGGCAAAAATCGGGGTGGCGCGTTTAACTGGGCACATGGACTCAGTGCCAAAGCATGATGATAGTGAAACCACACTAGAAGAACTTCGCCAACGTATTACATCTGTGCTGACCTATCTTGAAGGGTTTAGTGAGGCAGACTTTGGCCATGCTGAAAAGGTACACGTGTCGCAACCGCGTTGGGGGAGTAAGTACCTCACTGGGTATGAATTTGCCATCGAACATGCGATCCCGAATCTCTATTTTCACATCACAACGGCTTATGCAATATTGCGTCATAATGGCGTTGATGTTGGTAAAAAAGACTATTTAGGCGCAATGCCTTATAAAGTGCCGTTAATTTAAGTCGAATACGCGCCAATAAAAGGATAAGCCTTCACTTATCCTTTTATTTCAACGTGCATTATTATTTTATTAATGCCGAATTACGTAACTTTATTCGTACTACATTGAGTAATGTCGGTGCGATAGAGGCCAATATCATTCCCACCATCAATGTGTATTGATGCGTTGTGTAACTCTCGTTTAGTAATATTGCGCCACAGGCGATACCAGCGATGGGGTTCGCGATACCACCAAAGGTAAAATCAACCACCGACATCCGCTGTAATAACCACACATACATGCTGTAACCCAACACGGTGTTGAGTAAAAGAATCCAAATAATACCGACAGCATTGCCCCAACTAAACTCATTCATCACATTGATATAGGGTTCTGGTGTCAAAAGTGCTTGCATGCCAGAGACTAGAGTCAGTATCACGCCGCCAATAATCAGTTGCCAGGTTAAAATGGTCCACCAATGAATCCGTGAGCCAAGCGCTTTGGTAATGGTGCTGCCAACAATAATGCAGCTTATGGCTGCGAGCATGGCAATGAGTCCTACTGGGTTTAGGGTTATTGAATTAGGGTCAAACAACATCCACGCCAGTATAACTAACACGGCACCACAACAGGCTTGTAAGGCATTGGGGCGCTTTTTACTCACAACCCAATGAAATAGCATTGCAAAAACGGGCACTGATATCATACCCACTCCAGATATTGCCGAAGGAAGGGTCAATGCCATCACAAAAATTAAACAGAAAAATACCGCAATATTAATCGCACCAAGCTTAAATAAAATTGGCCAGTCTGCAGACGCTGGGCGACTGGGTTTTATTGCCAATAATATTAATCCCGCCGGCAATGCGCGTAATGCACTGAGTAATAGTGGTGGCCAGTCTGCCAATGTATATTGGGTTACAGCGTATGTCGTCCCCCAAAAAAAGGCGGGGATCATGGCAAGTAAAATGTTCATCAATAGCCTTGGTGTTAATTTATCTTCACGTAAAGATAAATGGCAGTGTGGACTGATAGCTTGTTTTTGTAAAGTCGCTTTTTATCAAGTATCTTAACGTTAAGATACTTGGTTGTAGATAGTGAGATTGAGCATGGAAGATGTCGATAAAGTGGTTGCGCAATGGGCGACAGAAAAGCCCCATTTAGATACCGTGCCTATGGCATTGCTGGGGCGCTTTTTGCGTTTACACAAACACCTAGAGGCCGAAATATCGGCATGTCATAAGCAATTTGGCTTAACCATGGGCGAGTTTGACGTATTAGCCACGTTAAGACGAAATGGTGAGCCATATATCTTAACGCCTTCGATATTACTGTCGTCAATGATGCTCACCTCGGGCGCCATGACCCATCGCCTAGATAAGCTTGAAGCTAAACAGTTAATTGTGCGCACTCATAGCACTGAAGATCGCCGTAGCGTATCTGTAGGGCTAACCAGCAAAGGCCTTACCGTGATTGATGCGATGATAGAACAACATGTACTCGTGCAGCACAAACTGGTTGCCAGTTTATCCGACAGCGAGGTGCCAGCATTAAACCAATTACTCAAAACTTGGCTAACTGCTTTTGAAGGCGAGTGAGGGGTATTATTAGGTGTTAAAAACGGCCAGAATTTTAGATTCTGGCCGTTTTTTCTCTATTGAGCATCGAACATTGAAACTACTGCTGCAATTGCGCTTTTGCTGCTTCAACTTTCGAGAAATCTAAGCCCAGCTCAACCACGGCTTCTTTGATTAATGCTGGGTTTTGCATCACAAGGGCCATCAACTGTTGCAGTTTTTCTGGTGGAATACCTAATTGGCCAATGGTTGCCATTGCAGCAAATGGATTTTCAGTTAATGCCTGGAAAAGCTCGGTAATTTGAGCGTCAGTGACCTGGTGTTCTTTTAAGATGGCAATAATCGGATTCATTGCATGACCTTGTTTGGTTAAAAGTGAGTAGGGCGAGATTTTATCACGTTTTAGCCTGTTGAGGGCAAGCTCTCTAATGCGGGATACACCTGGTATTATTCGTTTGGTTATATAATCCGGCGAAGTGGTTTCATTGCAGTGTGCGGTGGCGAATGAACGATGGAAAAGTATTACGCTGTCGTGAGTGAATAGTTTAGTGAATTAATGTGTAATAAAAAGGCCAGAGCATATGGTTAATATGTTCTGGCCTTATTGTGTATTAGCTTATATCAAACACTCAATGTGCTGCTATTGCGCGTCTTCAAGCTTACAACGTACTTGCGATAACGTTGTCGTTTTACCGCTTTGCACATGTTCCAATAGGCAACTATCACCTTGTTTTAATAATTGAACCGCGTCAGGTATGTCAGTACTGCGGCCCATTATCAATAACCCGTTGGCATCTTTGTGCGGTGCGCGCTCAATCACTTCCTGGCTGTATTGCGTAAAGGCATTGTCGCTAATCACTACGCTACTGGCGCCTAACAAGATTGCTATTGCTTGCTGTAACTCGGCGTGAGTTTGTGCACTTGGGTTAGTTAATGTTGCAGCTTGAGGCAAAGAAGGTTCCTCGCTAGCTGTCGCCACACAACCCGTTATGATCACCAAGCCAATGAGCCCTATGAGTGGTTTACGCATTATTGCTCCATAGCCTGCGGCGTTAAAATGCGGTTATTAATCAGCACATTTTGATTGCGGGTGTCTTGTAACATAAAGCCTGGGTCAATAAAGGTGTTTTTGGCGGGTGCACGGGCTATCGCCGTAGCGGTTGCCGGACAGCTGTTGTTGTCACGGTAATACAGCGCCGCACTTAACAGTGTTTCATCGCTATCACCTAAAGCATGAGTCAGGTCATCGTCTAGCATACAACCTGGCACTTCACTGTCGACAGTTGGGTTCGTTGATGGGACAAACCCATCTGAATACTCACCGAAGCCTTTGTCATTTACCCCTTTAAATTGAATGGTAAAGTAGGTTGTGTCGCAATTGTCTGTAGGGTAAAAACCGTAAGGTTTACCGCAAGTGGTGTCGCCTAATTGAATCACTTCAATATCAATACCGCGCAATGCATTCATTAATGCCTCACTCGCCGAACAGGTGCCAGGTGTCGTTAATACAAATACTCGGTTAAGGTTTAATGCTGGTAACGAAACACCGCTTTGCAATAATGAGGTGTTAAACCCAAGAGATTCAGAGTAAAACGGCATTGGTGTTAATGTTTGCCCTGTTACTGGGTCGGTAGTTGGGTATTTGTCGTTAAAGCTTGTGCGCTCAAATACACGGTTATTGGTCGCAGTGTCGCCTGCCACCATGTAGGCTAATTGGCTGGCAATAGCTAATAACCCGCCGCCGTTATAGCGAATATCTATCACTAAATCATCAACTTGTGCATTACTCAACGTTGTCATGGCATCATACAAGCCTTTTTCAGCGGTGGCGATATGCGAGTTAAACAGTAAATACCCTACCTTGCCACTGTCGGTGGTAATGGTTTTGGTATTTTGCACTGGGGATGATACTACTGTACCTGCAGTTAAGGTGACACTGCGATCGGTATCGGCATTTAAATCACGCACTACAAACTCAGTTTGCTTACCGCTGTCACTTGGAAATAAACCGGCATTAAGGGTATCAATGCTGTCGCTGTCATTGGCGGTTGCCACATCTACACCATCTACCGAGACAATGATTGCCCCTCGGCTGACACCGGCATCACTGGCGGGTGTATCGGGTTCATTATAGGCAACAGTGACTTGCCTACTTACGCCAGTCGACGCTTGACGTAAGCTTAATGTCATACCATAACCCACTGAAGCGCCAGAGCCATTGAGTAAGTCCCATTCTTCAGTCGACATCGAAAAGTGGAAGTTATCTTTTAAACTACCTGTGTCTGATAATTCTTCTGTTTTGAGTAGGTCAAAATATTCCGCAACACTGTATGGTGCAGGGTCGCGATCAATGATTTCGTCATACCAAAGGTAGGTATCGTTGCTCCACGAGCGTAACCATAATTTTTGAGTCAGAGAGGCTGTGCATTGATTTGCCAAGCTCGAGTAGCTAACAAATTGCCCTTCAACCCATTGAGGTGCTGTTGAGCCAGTATCGACATCATCGCCACCAGAGGAACCTCCGCCGCCACAAGCTGCGAGTAAAAGGCTGGTGCCAATCATTAATGGTGTAAAGGTACTGCGAGAGAGTAACTGCATTAAAATAATCCTTTATTTATCTCAAACCCATTTGGTTGATTTACGTACTTTCGACTTATAACTTTATTACAATTTGGCTCATTTGTAACTCAAGTTTTAGGTAAATGTTAACTAGAATGAGTGTCAGTAATCGTGTAGGCGCAAGGTTTTTATTTGCTGTTTAGCCTTAGCGCGCATTACCATGAACAAAATAAATCATTATAGAGCAGGCTATGCGAGCTTCATTTACCAATTTAACAGTGCCGTACAAACAACAAACGGGTGCCTCTGGGGTTAAATTATTGCTGATCATTTTGGCAACCATGTTAGTGACTGCAGGCCTGACATTTTTTGTTATTCGTACTTATATTTTCCCTTCGCCAATGACACCGGTGACCTTAAATGCCAAAGAGGAGCAAAAGCTGGATCAAAAGCTAACCCAGCTTGGTTGGCAGGTTGACTCGAGCGCGCCAAGAAATGCAACTCATACCAGCAATGCGCCTAATAATCGCAATTCAGTCAATGACAGCTCGGTTAATGCTAATTCGTTTAACGACAATGGCGAGCTCACCCCTCAAGCTTATCGTGAATACGACGCAGACCGTCAAGTGACCTTTAGTGAAAAAGAAGTGAATGCCATGATTGGCCGCAACCCCGATTTTGCCAAGCGGGTGGCCATTGATTTCTCTAATAACCTGGCCAGTGCGACCATGCTTATCCCGATACCGAATGACTTTCCGGTTATGGCGGGTGAAATTTTACGGGTCAATACAGGGCTAGATATCCGTTTAGATGCTAATCGTCGCCCTGTGGTGGCATTAGTGGGCGTGAGTTTAATGGGCGTACCCATTCCTAATGCGTGGCTAGGTAATATGAAAAACGTCAATTTGGTGAGTGAGTTTGGCGATAGAGGCTTTTGGAACACCTTTGCCGATGGTGTCGATGATATTCAAATTCGTGATGGCGAGCTGTACATCAAACTGCGTCAATAAAGACTGTTAATCAATGCCAATGACAGTGGGCATGTATCGCCGTTCACTGTCATCTAAAGGGCTTAAATATTAACCTATGTTCGATAAAGCACTTTTACTACGTGCCAGCCAAATTTTGTTTTAACTAAATGCGGGGTAATTAGCTCACCGTTAAAACAGACTTTATCGAACTGTGGCACCATTTGGCCCTTCTTAAACTCACCTAAATTACCGCCACTTTTGGCCGACGGGCAACTCGAATACTTTTTGGCTAACACATCAAATTTAGTGCCTTTATTCAGCTGTTTGATAATATCTTCAGCTTGAGTTTGGTGTTTTACTAAAATGTGAAGTGCCGCTGCCGTTTTAGCCATGTTACTGCCTATCTATATTGGTTTGAATGGGTCAGTTTAATACTGAGTGAGTATTATACCTGTTTCGTCAGTAAAATAGGTAAAGACTAGTGTTTTAATACATCTCGTATCCAAAATATTACTTGCAAGCTGAGCACTAAGGTAAAGGGAATGGCCCCCACAATCGCGACCTGTTTGTTCAGGTCGACATCGTTAATACTCACCAGTGCAATGGTTATGGCGATTAAAATTATGCTCCACAATATTTTGGCGTCGCGCGTGTCGTTACCGGTTAATAAGCTGGCGATATAAATTGACGAGTCAGCACTGGTTATTAAAAAGGTCACCAACAACAATAGTGCAGCGGCAGACAATAGCGCCCCCAACGGCATTTGCTCAAAAAAACTAAACAGTCCCAAAGTGTATTGTTGGTCAACCGCATCCATAATGGTGCTGGCATAAGGCTGAGTTAATACGCTGCCACCAAACGCTGAAAACCAAATAATTGATGTTATGGTTGGCAATAAGATGGTGCAACTTAAAAATTGCCTAATACTTCGACCTTTACTTATTCTGGCGATAAATGGCCCCACAAACGGTGCCCATGCAATCCACCATATTAAATAAATGACCGTCCAACCTTGGCTCCATTGCTTTGGTTCGCCCACACCAAAAGACATCTGAGGTAACAGTTTAATGTAGTGTAAAGTCGACTCAAGAGTTAATTGTAAGGTGTTTAGTGGATCAACAAGCGCGATAACCAGTACGAGCATCGCGACCATAAATAAACTGTTAAATTGGCTTAAGCGTTTAATACCATTATTTAATCCTGCAAGAGACGATAAGGTAAACAATGCGGCAATGACTAAGATCATCCCTATTCGAAATGCCAACGAGCCAATATCTAATCCTAATGCTTGTTCAACACCGGTTTGGATTAAAGCAATGGTGTTGGCAAACGTACCCGCAATACCAAAAATAATGGCTACCACCGCCAGTAAATCAATCATATTTAACCATTTAGGTTTGTCTGCACTAAAGCTGGCACTCACCCGTAAGCTGCGTTGTTTATTGTAGGCAAACCAGGCCATAACAAGCCCTGCCATGGCATAAATAGCCCAAGCGTGTAGCCCCCAGTGGAAATGGGTAATGGCTAGTGCGCCCGGCACAGATGAGAAAGATTGTTGTAAAAACGCTGGCGGATTCACATAGTGATAAACCGGTTCTGCCACGCCCCAAAATATCAGCCCAGAGCCCATGCCCGCTGTAAATAGCATTGCCATCCAGCTCATAAAACTGAACTCTGTTTGTGCCTCACTGCCGCCCAAGCGAATTCGCCCAATGGGGCTAAAGCATATTACCGTTGCGGTGAGCAGTAATAGGCTCGAAAATTGAATAAATTGTGAGTCAAAATAGTCTAGAAAAAATTGAGTAAATTGGCTTAGCACTGCCAATGTGGCCGTGGGGAAGAGTAATAATAAGCCAGCGATCAGGGTGACGGGTAAATAAAAACCGTATTGCGGATTTAACCAAAAAGGGCGTTTAGTGGTGTCAATGCTGGTGGTCGAGTCTGTTATTGGCATTGGTGGCTCCGATTGGCAATGCATCACTATGCCGTAAATGATTAAAAGAAAAAAGAAATAGGCCTTTGCAACCTTGATTCAACGGGCCGCTCGTAACAGTTTGTAGCAGCTTAGCGATTGAACATCTGCTTAATTGATATAAAGTAACTACACAATAATAAACACACCTAAGCAAACAACAAAAAGGACATTTTAATGCTTAAAAGAATCATACCTTTATGCGTAGCGAGTGCAATGACAATGGCCACACAAATCCAAGCAGAAGAAGACAAGTTTATTTGGTTAGAAGACGTTGAAGGTGCTAAGCCGATGACCTGGGTTAAGCAGCAAAATGATGTGTCTGCGGCCCACATTAAAGGCTATAAAGGTTTTGATACCTTAGTTGCCAATAGCCTTGAGATTCTTAACAACGAAGCGCGGATCCCTTATGCGAGACGCACGGGTGACTATTTTTATAACTTTTGGAAAGACGAAACTCACACTCGGGGTATTTATCGTCGTACCACGATAGAAGAATACGCAAAAGCGGACCCTAAATGGGAAACAGTGCTCGACATTGATGCCCTGGGTAAAGCCGAAGGCGTTAACTGGGTGTATAAAGGCATGAACTGCCAATACCCACAAAATGAACGCTGCTTAGTGTCATTATCTCGCGGCGGTGCCGATGCCGCTGAGGTGCGCGAGTTTGACCTCACCACTAAAAGTTTTGTTGAAAAAGCGCAAAAACCATTTATGGTCGATGAAGCTAAATCGATAGTGAGTTGGATTGATAAAGATACGGTCTTTATTGGCACCGATTTTGGCGACGGTAACAGCATGACTGATTCGGGTTACCCAAGCGTAGTGAAACTATGGAAACGCGGCACACCGTTATCTGAAGCGAAGACCATCTTTACAGGTGATAAAACATCGGTAGCTTCAGCGGGTTACGTTATTTTTGATGATAAAACGCCACTGAATATTATTACCGAAAGCTTAACTTTTTATACGGCTAAGCATTACGTGTATCAAAACGACAAGCTGGTGGCGCTGCCCTTGCCAGCCGATGCAGACATTAAAGGCTACTTTAAAGGCCAGCTCTACATTGAGCTGAAAAGCGAGTTAGTCACCGATAAAGCAACCTTTAAACAAGGTGCCGTTGTGTTTACCCCAGTAGACAAACTGATTGCGCAAAAGCCTGAGTTTAATGAATTTGTATCGCCTACTGCCACAGCTTTTATTTCGCAAATTAACTTCAGTAAAAATGCAGTATTTGTCACCTGGCTAGACGATGTTAAAAGCAAGCTCGTACGGTATACCCAAAACGATAAAGGCCAATGGCAAAGCGACACTGCCCCATTTGACGCCAATGGCACCTTAAGTGTGTTTGATGTTCAGCGCGACAGTGATGAGTTTTTTGTTGATTACACCAGCTTTTTAGAACCATCAACCTTGTATCGTGTTAATGGTGCCACGCTAAAAGCCGACAAAGTCAAAGGCATGCCACAACAGTTTGCTGCTGATAAATTTACAACCAAACAATTTTTTGCTCAGTCGAAAGACGGCACCAAAGTGCCTTACTTTGTGGTCATGGCCAAAGATATAAAGTTAGATGGCAGTAACCCTACGCTACTTTATGCCTATGGTGGTTTTGAAGTGTCGCGTTTACCGTCATACTCGGCCACTGTGGGTAAAAACTGGCTCGAACAGGGCGGCGTGTATGTATTAGCCAACATTCGTGGCGGTGGCGAGTACGGCCCAGCCTGGCATCAGGCGGCGTTAAAAGAGAATCGTCATAAAGCATTTGAAGATTTTGAAGCCATTGCCGAAGACTTAATTGCCCGAAAAATCACCACAAGCCAGCATTTAGGTATTCAAGGCGGCAGTAACGGTGGTTTGTTAATGGGGGCCGCGTTTACGCGTCGTCCTGATTTATATAATGCTGTGGTATGTCAGGTGCCATTGCTCGACATGAAGCGTTATAACAAGCTGTTGGCAGGTGCCAGTTGGATGGGCGAATACGGTAATCCTGATGTTGCTGAGGAGTGGCAATACATTAAAACTTACTCGCCATACCATAATTTAAAACAAGGTGTTAAATACCCTAAAGTGTTTTTTACTACTTCAACCCGTGACGACCGCGTTCACCCTGCTCATGCACGTAAAATGGTCGCCAAAATGGAAGACATGGGGATTGATGTGTTGTACTACGAAAACATTGAAGGAGGCCATGCCGGTGCTGCTGACAATACCCAAGCCGCTGAGCTTATCTCAATGGTGTACGCGTATTTAATGCAGCAACTGCGTTAGTATTTTAGATGTATACCCAAACAACCTGAAGATGCTCGATTTCAGCAAGAATTTACACGCGTTTAGGCAAGGCATTGATTGCGGGTAATGGTGTTCCCTTTCCAAAATCAATAACACAGCATAAACGCGTGTAAAACTTGCCCTTTGGGAGTTTCACCGTGTTCCCACTACGTTGTTGCGTTAATTTATAAGGTACCTACATTACCGCATTAACGCGCCTAGTATTGAAAACACGGTGAAGCTCTGAAACACGTATCTTCAAGTTGATTGGGTATATATAGAAAAGGGCCTCAATGATGAGGCCCTTTTTTGGGATTAGTATTATATTTTAAAAAAGAAGCCGCAGCATCGACCCTGCGGCTTGAGGCCATTACCTAGTAAAGGGGGAACTAGCTATAACCCTTACTAGGGTGGGGGAAGTCATCATTCATCGGCAGCAATCAGGGTGATTTCATTACTGACATTTGAACCATGAATTTGTACTGCCACTTTGAACACTTCAACAGCGCCTGCAGCGGCTTTGCTTTCTAGGTCTAAATCAATAGCATTAAAGGTATATTGACCTTCGGTATCGGTTTCTTCTAATAAGCCCGCACAATTTTCAGCATCGGTTTGATCACAGCCAAAGCTTTGAGATACATGCCAACGTTTCCATGCTTTTGCCTTGGTTGACGGTGACGCTGGGTCAGGAAACCCAAAATACACAATCTCATACTCGCTAGCATTGGTAATGGCTTTACCATCAGCATTGCTTAAAGTGAATGTTAATGCCCCTGTTGCCGCATCAAATGAGTCAAGTTGCATTGAGATATCAGTTGCTTCATTAACATCAACGGCTTCACTCACAGGATCGACTACCACAGGTGGCACAACCACAACCGGTGTATCATCAACAATGGTATCTTCATCATCGTTGTCGCTACCACAACCAAAAATTAGCAAACTACTGGCTAAAATGGCGCTAAGATATTTGATCTTCATAATGCGCTCCTTAATTGAAATGTCCTGTATGGCAAGTGGTACATTCCATATCGGTTTTAACGCTGGCAGCAGAGCCCATAGTTGAACTTACGCCATGACAAGACTGACATGCTTGCGCTTCAGTTGATGGTGTTGCGATTTCTAATAGTGAAATATCTTCACCAGCATAAGCGCGGTTAAGTAACTCAACAATGTAGTAAGCCATACTAGCTGACAGACGTTTGCAGCGTTCACCTTTCAACGCAAACTCTTTGCCTGATGCGGCTGACCAGTTACTGATAGAAGAGTGGCACAATGGGCTATTGGCAATTGAGGTTGCGCCTACTTCAAGTGATTTTGCTTCTGTTGAACCAATACCAGCAACAAATTCATCTGAAGACAATGGAAGATCCGTCGTTTCATAGTAACGGAACGATGCGCCAATAATTGAGCTGTTTTGACCGTTAATATCATCAAGAATATTAATCAACATGCCAGAAGCATTTAAGTTACCGCAAAGAGTACCTTGACCCACAACACCTGCCCAACCATAACCCGCTAATGCAGTAGGGATAGTGGCAAATTTAGACGCGTCAGCACTGTCAGATGCCGCAAGCATAGTAATAATGGCGTGGAATACCTGGTGCATACAGCCACCACCAGTTTCATAAGCGAGTTTGGCGGTTGCCATAGCATCGAGTGGTGCGTATTTTAGTTTTTCCCCTAACTCTAAACGGTAATTTCCGTCAGTGTCTGTCGCTGCAAAAGCCGACGTGCCCATTAAAGTCGCCCCAGCAGCGGCGGTGCTTATACCAATAATTTGTGTCAAAGCTTGACGTCTGTTTATGCTCATAATAATCACCCTTTTACTCATCGTTTTTTTATCAATCCCAATCATTAATGTTGGGAGTTTGGTGTTGTTAGCAAACTATGCTTGGCAACTTGTTGGGTATAACGATAAGCGATGGAGTTATTAATGATGTGATTCAAAGCAGATAAAAATACTCGATTGAAAATTGCAGTTTTAGCATTATTGAAATCGATTTATTGAGAGTTCATTTGCATAAAATGACGCTGTAACGTGATTTAAGTCACCTTATTTATGGCATTTATGCATATTTATTGCCGAATACCGCAACTTTAAAATCATGAAATGGTGTGATCATTCTCACGCATCTATAAGATTGTAAAATTAAACGCTTACTTTTGTTAAGGAATAAAGCGCTTAGATAACAGGATCACAGAATTCATCAGATTTTTTGCATACACTTTAACAGTCGTAATTTGAGTCATATATTGAGGCGGTCAAAAAATGCTATTAGGCCATTGTAGGTTTGATATCGGCAAGGGAGATTTGATTAACCAGGACACAGACGTTGTTTGGCATTTACCTCGCGCCGAGTTGCACGTGCTGAGTTTGTTGGTGGAGTATCAAGGTAACGTTGTTGCCAAGTCCTTGCTGGAGTCAGGCCACGAAGACGATTCTCATTTAAGTTCTGCCTCGGTAGCAAGAGCTATTTTTACCTTGCGCTCATTTCTTGGGCCGCAATATGAAAGCCTAATTGAAACCGTTAAAGGGCAGGGCTATATGCTCAGGGCTCATCGTGCGCGTAAAGAAACCACTAGTACATGGTCGGCCCCGTTTATACGGCTGCAACAGGTATTACTAATGGTCATTGTATTGGTCGCACTGCTGTTAGCGGGCCTATGGTGGTTTAACCAACAACGCCATACCGTTAACCCTGTACTTCCATTGAGTGTGGAGACGGTTACCCTTAAATCTGAACAGCAAGTGGATGTGATTTTATACTCGCTTTCAAACACCAATAATGAATTGCTCATAGCTCAAGCGCAGCAGTTAGTGCAAAGCTTACAACAGTGTACGGTAACAATATGGAGCAGAGTATTTTTATCGTTATCGCATGACAAGCAAGTGCTTAATATTACCCTGAGGGGCGATCATTTTGGTCAGTCTCTTATCCGTAATTTAAAAATAAGCGATTTGCGTCAACCCAAGCAATTTTTGACCCCACAGTGGTTAGCACAATTGAATATTTGTAGTACCTCAAATGGTCGTGTCGCGCCATCTAATCAGCTGCAAGGAGGCTAAGCATGACGAGAAAAGGGTTATGGGTCATCAATATTGTGATTCTTTTATGCCTATTAGGTAGTGTGGGTACGATTTACTCGCTCACCTCCAAGCCGACTAACTTTATGTTAAGTTGCAGTTCTGAATTGTTTAATCATGGTGCGACTGGCTCAGAAAGTGATCACTATCTGCTGGTCGATCTTGTATCTAAAGATGGTTTAGCCCAAATTAATTATCGGTATTATGACCTAGAGGGCAACTCGGTGGGTACTTTAGCGATGGCGGGTAAGGTTAATAAAGTCGATACAGAGCGGCAAATGTTTGATGTTTCAGTGACGACAAAACAAGAATACACTGGTAAAAATGGCCAAAGTACACCAGCACACTATGAATATTTATCTTATATTAGTGGCCTTAATCTTAATCAAAGTGGTATGCACTCGTTAAGTGTCCAGGTGCTTGAGCGTGATGAAACCAAAGACTATGCAGTAGTATTATTTCAGCCCAGTAATACTGTTTGTGGCTGCCGTTTAGTCAATCAATAATAAAACAAAAAGGCCGATGCAATTTATGCATCGGCCTTTTTGTGACTTAAATTTAGCTTATGACAAAGTGATGATTAATGTTGCCAATGCTTATGCGTTAACTGAGTGCAGTGTCACTGGCTCAGCTTCAACCTGCAGTGGCTTAACATCAGCGTTAACTTTAGTTAACTCACCTACGGGTAAAATAGTGCGGCCATATTCAACGTTAAGCACCTGTGCCATGGCGAAGTAAATTGCACTAGCACCACAAATAATGCCTTCAAAACCGGCAATCGTGCCGATTAATTCATTGCCAGTAAAATCGCGTACAGCCAATAAGAAAAATAATACGGTTAATGAGGCAAAGACAAATTGTTTAGCGCGTGGGTAGCGTAACGAGCCCACAAACATAAAGGCGGTAAATGTGCCCCATAATGTTAAATACCAGCCCATAAAGTGTGCAGGGCTTGCTGCAACGCCCATGTTTGGCATCAAAATTAGCCCAACTAAGGTTAACCAAAATAAGCCGTATGAGGTAAATGCGGTAGTACCAAAAGTATCACCGCGCATAAAGCACATCATGCCCACGATAACCTGGCCAATACCACCGTAAAAAATCCCCATTGCAAGGATCATCGAATCAATTGGAAAGTAGCCAGCATTGTGAATATTAAGCAGTATGGTGGTCATGCCAAAGCCCATTAGCCCTAATGGAGCTGGATTCGCAAATTTTGTAGACATCGTGATCCCTTATGGAAAAGTTCAACAACTGAAAGTTAATCGGTACCCCTATTGGGTAAGGCGCGCATTTTAGAGAAACCCCACCCGGGTAGCAATAAGCCGTAATGGGTATATGGGCAAAAACAAAAAAGTCGAATATTATCATTTTAAAACAATGGCTTAGTGTTGATTTTTTTGAGGTGCTGATTTTGAGATGAGTATCAGTGTTAATAAGTTATTAAAATTCATATAGATACAAAGACTAACTATGAGTATGTGACATGGCTCAACTGGCATGCATTGATGTGATCTTTTTCATAAACCCCAGCAGGTCACCCTCAGTTAGCGAGACTATACTTAGCGGTATGATGGACAATTTGTGACACGAGTGGCATTAAAAGAGTAAGTTTGCAGCCGCTTGCAAAAAGCGTCATTAGTGTATTTTTTTGTGTAATTTAACCTGAGCTCGAGATAATAAACGCCTTTCAAACAGCCCTTTGCCCTGCTAACTGCGTTGAATCGACTTACAATAGGCTAGCTATTGACGCGTCAATTCGCCTTGTTAGCAGAACAAATGACAAGCTTGAAAGTGAGAAGGGGTAACATGTTGATTTTAAATAGCATAAGTTCATTCTTTATCCCTAGCTCTGGTTAATTTAATCGCTTTAACGGCAAACCGCATACATTCAAGCTGTTTTATTTTGTCATCAAACTTACTGCCTTATTTAAATATTCCATCATGATTTACGCTTTGTGCTGTATGTATTTTATTCATTTGTGTTCTAGGGCACAGACGTATTTTATCGGGCCAGTTAGTCTGGTTTTACAATGAGCTAAAAATGGAATAAACCTGCGTTATACGGGAATTTTGATCATCGGAGGTTATATGCAACATAAATTTATTACGACAGTTTTGGGCACACTAAAACCTAATTTACTGCAATCATTAGCCCAGGTGAGTCGCGAAATGGGGGCCAGTTGGGAAACCAGTAAAGTGATTAAGCTCGATGGCCAATTTGTGGCTATGATGCGTGTGATGATCGATCGAGATAAAGAGCAAGCATTAAAGCAAGCTTTAGAGCAACAATTTGCCGCGCTGACTTTTGTGTATGCAGAGTATGAGCAGCAAGCCATTCACTTTTCGACAGAGTGTAAGCTTACATTAGATTGCAACGACCGTTCAGGGTTGACCCACGATATGAATGCTATTTTGAACGACCTTGAAATTAGTGTTGATCATCAAGAATGCTACCGGGTGCAAGTGACCAGTTTAGGTAAAACAGTTTACAGCGCCAAGTTGACGTTGCGATTACCTGAAAATGTCACCATGGAGTTGCTATTGTCGCAGTTAGAATCGTTGAGCGATAACGTCAGAATAGACGTTGAAAAATAGCTTGTTGCACTAAAATAATTTAACCCTAATTCGGGCGAGTTAACTTAGCTAAACACCACTTTATTTCTGCCACTGCTTTTGGCTTTATAAAGAGCTTTGTCGGCAAGGTTAATCGCCTGTTCAATTGAAATGTCTTTTTCACCTAGTTCTACCACACCAAAACTTGCCGAAATCTGAATGCGTTGTTCATCAAAGTGTATGGGAGTGTTTTGGATCATAATGCGTAATCGCTCAGCGACATCTGTCGCATCGTCGCAGCATGTGCGGCCGATTAAAATCACAAACTCTTCACCTCCCACCCGCGCCATTAAATCGTCTTTTTTAATATTCTGTTTAATTAACTGGCTGATAGACATTAATACTTGGTCGCCACCGGCATGGCCAAATTGGTCGTTAATGGTTTTAAATTTATCGATATCCCAATATATCAAACAAACATGTTGGCCTTGTTTTTGTAACTCGTGCATTTTCTGTTTTGCTTGGATATAAAAACCACGACGATTTAAGCAGTTAGTGAGTACATCTGTCATGGCGAGTAATTTCATTTCTTCAGCTAAATCAGAAGCCAACATATAAATCACAAATACTGACATGCCCACATACGCCGCAGGCAAGGCGGTAAAATTAACAATCGAATATAGTTTTATGAGTTCAACATCCATATTGCGTCCTTGCGATAAGGCAATACTGGCAGCAATAAACAAACTTATCGCAAACACAAAATGCATCACCGAAGTGCCGATTTCAGCCGGGCGAGATTTTGTACGATGTCTAATGATGACGACACTGGTAATGAGTAGAAATATCACATCAACAAACAAATACAGTGACATCTGCATGCCAATGAAGGGATCAATATAGGTAAAGTAAAAGGTTAGCGCGACACCCACCCCTCCCAAACTCAATAAGGCTGAAGTGGGAATAGGCGTTTTAGTGCGTAAACAATGCCCCTTGGTACCCAGCACGACAGACAGCATCGACAGGGTACAACCCATCATCCAATACAAATTGTGCGACAGAAATAGGCTTTTAAATATGGTGTTGGCCCAAAGGGCCGTAGAGGCTAAAAAAGACAATGAAAACATCAAGGCATACTTTTGCCTGCCCATGGTTTGCCAGGTCATGAAAAAAATAATCGACAGTAAAATACTCGAAAAAAACAAGGTGATTAAAATATAGGTAAATGGGCTTTCCATAAATACTTTCCTAGCGCCTAGTTTGGTCGCCGTGCATTATCGATAATGGTTTATTGGTACTTATCACTATGAGAGCACGGCATGTTCAGACGAGATAGTTTGCTGGCAGCCAATACACAGGCTGTTTTAATCGATAGTTAGATAGTTATAAACTGTAGTCGTCAACAATCACCTTAGCCAATGACCGCAGGCGATCAATGATTAACTGCTTAATTACTGACCAGAGTGAGGCGTGGTAAGTTGTTTAATGGCTTGAGTGGTGAGCGCTTCGGTATAAGCATTTATTTTAACGTGTTCAACACTCCAACCTTTCACAAAACGTTGAAAATCAGCCCACGCAACACAATATAAAGGCCGCCAAGCTTGCTCAAGCGCTTGCGAGTTGATGTGTGGGTTAAACTTAACAAGTCCTTGTGTTAACGCAGTAAAATAATGCTCGAGATAATCATTAATGGTGTCCTCTGACTCATTAAAATTCAGTGTGCTACTGAGCAGCATAATGACATCTTTCATACCGCAGCCCTGGCCAACATATTGAAAATCGACAGCAGCAACGCGATCGTCTGCACTGAAGCAAAAATTGGCTAACTTAGCATCCCCATGTACCAGGGTTTGAAATGGGCATTGCGTTAACGTTTGGTCAATCAGTTTGGCTGCCGATTTTAATGGGCCATCAGTTAACGCCGCGAATTCGTCTGGTCTTGTGTCTAAATGCCAATATGTACCCACAGGCCAAAGCCCTTCTGGGGTAACTTGCATGTATTGAGCATGAAAATTTGCTAACCAAGATAAACAGGCTTTTATTTGGGATGGGGTGGCTGTCGTTTTGACCTGGGTAAAGCCAATTGTGTGTAAATCTTGCAGTACTAATAAGGTTTCATCGCTGTGTTGTTCTACATATAAACACTTGGGCAAAGGGGTTAATGGCTGCGTATGTTTATTGGCATAGTGTTGATACCAATTTACTTCAACGAGGTAAGAGTGCAATTTACGTTGATGCGACAGCAAAGTATTCCAACCGCGAGGGTGAGATGAAGGTTGTGGTAAATTGATGTATTTAACAATCACAGATGGGAAAGGCATACCACTGACATAAGCCCGAAATAAATAACCGTAATCCCCCCAAAGAGGTTGTATCAGTTCAATTTGACTTATATGGCTGGCACCAATCGCCAAGCTTATGCGCTGTAAAACCTTGTCTGCAATTTTCAAACTCATTCCTTACTTATAAACGCTATTGCTAAGCGGCTTTCGAGAGGCCAATTCTCTCACATTATAAAAATTTAATAATTCTTTCTGTATGGGTTTTGGTGAATCAAAAACGCTTAAAAATAATCTAAATCCAAATTAAACCATGATGTTTTAATACTCAGCCTAACGTTTGTTTTAAAACATTTTGTTAACACAGTTTTGTTTTAATTTATAAACAATTGTTTGTAAATAATGACAAAAAAATGCCCCTTAAAGCTTCACGTCATTACAAGTTATTGTTTATGTTAATCTTGGGTGTTTTTTGTGAGCAAGGTTGTATAGTCAGTAATTTGACGCTATCCTGTGCGCAAAATGTAACAAATGTTTACATATTGTTACATTTATTGTCGAGACTGCCTAAACAACCCAGGAGTAATCATGGCCACTGCAAGGACAACCATTTTCAAACTGAGCACACTTTCTGCTGCGTTATTATTGACTGCATGTAGTAATTTATCTCAACCAGCCAATGTATCTGTATATAACGCAGAAGAGTTAGAGCAACGAAACACTGCCTTGCTAGAAAGAGAGAAAGCCGTCGCAAAGCGTGAAGCGCAGGCACAAGATGCATTAACGGTTAAAACCAGCCCAGAGGGTGAGTTGTTACCACCTAATGCGACACCTGGTGAATGTTATGCACGTGTATGGGTTGAGCCAACTTACCAAAACTACACCGAAACCGTGATGGTAAAAGAAGCCAGTGAAAAGGTTGATATTGTGCCAGCACAATATCAACAAGTTACTGAGACCATTGAGGTGCAACCTGCAAGTTACAAAATGGTTGCTGTACCCGCAACTTATGACGTAGTTACCGAGCAAAAATTAGTTCGTGCAGCAGGTGAACAGTGGTTAGTTGACTTACGTAAAGGCAGTGCGCCAGCCAGTGCAGAGTTATTAAAAGCCGCTAGCGATCATGGTATTAACCTTAATAATGCCACAGCCGGTATGTGTTTCCACGAACATTATATGCCAGCACGTTACGAGCAAAAGGGTGAGTCTGTATTAGTTGCTGAAGCTTATGAAGTTGTTGAAACTATCCCAGCTGAATTTCGCTGGGTAGAAAAGCGTATTTTGGTTAAAGAAGCCAGCACCCGTATGGAGCAAGTCGCTGCGCAATATGAAACGGTGACCGAAGAAGTTGTCGACGTACCGGCTCACACCATTTGGAAAAAGGGCGTAGGTCCAATTCAAAAGATTGATGAAGCCACAGGCGAAATCATGTGTTTAGTTGAAGTCCCTGCCACTTATAAAACGCTCACTAAGCGCGTATTAGTGTCACCGGCTACCACTCGCACTGTAGATGTTCCTGAAGAATACGAAACAGTACGTGTACAAGAGTTAGTGAGCGAAGCCAAAGAAGTTCGTACTCAAGTACCGGCTAAGTACAAAGATGTACAAGTGACTCAAAAAGTCGCTGACGTTGAGTTTGTATGGCATGAAGTGCATAACGACGAGCATCCAAAAGCGACGCGTACTGGTAATAAGATTTGTTTAACTGCCACGCCAGCGGAATATGAAACCGTCAGTCGTCGTGTTGTAGTCAGCCCAGCAACGACTCAGCGTGTCGACATTGAAGCTAAGTATGAAACGATGAACGTGACTAAGTTGGTTTCTGCAACCAAAGAGTTGCGCACAGAAATCCCAGCTGAATTTGAAACCGTGTCACTGAGCCGTATTGATAAAGATGGCTTCATGGAATGGCGTCCAATTTTATGTGAAACCAACATGACACGCTCAACCATTACCGATCTACAACAGGCATTAGCAACTAAAGGCTATAACCCTGGCAAGATTGATGGCGTAGTGGGTGTTGATACCATTAAAGCGGTCAACGCGTTCCAAAAAGATAATGACTTACCTACCGACAAGTACATCAATATCGAAACAGTAAAAGCATTAGGCGTTAGCCTTTAAGTTAGCTTTTATTGACTAAAATAGCCCAAGTGGCAGCCTGATTTAGGCGATCACTTGGGCTTTTTGCTGTCTGTCTTTGGCTCATCTCAGCAGATTTTATCGAGTGGATAAATCGATGTGTTAATCTTATTTCATCGCAATAAAAATAGTCATATTAACTATTTACGTTTGTTTCCTTTGTAGTATGATGCTCGCGCTTTTTATCAATATCATTAAGGAACAATGATGTACAAAATCTCTCTTTTAGCCACAACCTTGTGCGCTGTTTTAGCCGCTCCAGCCTTTGCCAACACGGATACACATTCATCAACATCAGATAACAACGGTTTTTATATTGGTGGTGCAATCAATAAAACAGAGCTCGGTTCTGGTGATGCTAGTGGCTCAGCCGATGCGACAGGTTTTGGGATATACGGTGGTTATCAGTTTAACGATTGGTTTGGTTTAGAAAGTAACTTTTTTGCTGCAGATGTCGGTGAAGACGGCCTTGATGTGGTTGCTGGTGCACTCACCTTTACCCCAACATTCACTGCACGTTTTAATGAAACGCTTTCGGTTTTTGCTAAAGTGGGTGTGGCATCAATGGCGGTTGTTGTTGATGGTTACGGTGAAGACTTTACCGCTTCGGGCTTCGGTTTTACCTATGGTATCGGCTTAAACGCCGCAATAACTGAAAACCTTAATCTTCGGTTAAGTTACGATATGAGCAAAGGCGATCTTGATATCGATGAATATGGCTATATTGATGATATTGATACTGAAATTGAACAATTAGCATTGGGTTTACATTACCAGTTTTAATTATCGGCTCGCAGTACTCTAAAAATTAAGGCTACCAACAGGTAGCCTTAATTGTTTCACGCTTATAGAGTAGGGCGATGTAAGTCGAAACGTTGCTCGTCTGAAATCCCGTAATAAGCCGATGGTCCGCCAGCGCGTAACACAGGTTCTGCTAAGGCTGTTTGGTAAATGCCTTCAGCACTGAGTAAGTGCTTTTCAATGTGTACTGCAACCACTTCACCCAGCACTAACCAGGTATCAATTTTGTCGCCATTAGCTGCAGTGAGTTGAATATATTGGGTTAATTTACATTCAAAGTTGACTGGGCTTTCGGCGACTCTATCTGCCGCGACAATATTACCGGCTACGGGTGTTAACCCTGCAAATTCAAACTCGTCAGTACCGCGAGGCAACGCCGCTGAGGTTAGGTTCATTTGCTCGGCTAAAGTGCGAGTGGTTAAGTTCCACACAAACTCGCCTGTTTCAACAATATTGGCCACACTGTCTTTCCAGGCAGTACTGGCAAAACCAATGAGCGGAGGGTCATAGTTAAAGCAGTTAAAAAAGCTATAAGGGGCTAAGTTTCGCTGCCCCTGGGCATTACGCGTTGAAATCCAGCCAATAGGGCGTGGGCCAATAATCGCATTTAATGGATTATGCGGTAAACCATGGCCTTTACGAGGTTCATAAAAAAATCGTTCATTTGTGTTCATGACATGTCCCTTTTTACGACTGCAACAACGCGCTCCATAATAAGCGCAGACCCACAACTATCATCAAACTTAATATAACTTGCTTAAAGTGTTTTTCACTAAATTTATCTTGAATACGCAAACCTAGTTTTACCCCCATCCAAGCAATAGGCGCAAGCATTACCGACACCGTTAAATTGCTCAAATTGATTTGCCCTAGCATGGCATAAGGGATGAGCTTGACTGCATTGACTACGGCAAAAAACATCACAGCAGTACCAAGATATTGAGTTTTGGGTAAGCGTAGCGGGATTAAGTAAGCATTGAGTGGTGGCCCCCCGGCATGGGCAACAAAGCTGGTAAACCCTGCAAGCGTGCCGCATATTCGGCCAATGAAGGCTGACGGTTTACGCTGCGACCACTCACCAAATGTTAATCCATATATGCCAAAGCCTAATGAAATAATGCCCAAAAGTCCGCGAAGGTACTGCTCATTAAGTTGATCAAACAATAAATAAGCCACCGCAATACCGACAATGGCCGCGGGCAGTAAAATCAATAATTGCTGATTGCTTTGTTTATTCCACCACGAGCGGACACTTAAAAAGTCCATGTATACAAGCAAGGGTAACATCACCGCCGCAGCCGCAGCAGGGCTGATGGCAAGAGCTAATAACGGCACTGTTAACCCTCCTGCGCCGCCAGCAAAGCCTGATTTAGAAATGCCGGTAATGAGCACTGCAGGTATGGCGACAAGCCAAAATATTGGGTCGGTTAACACAGGTTTTCTCCACTACAGTCATCACTTCAACGTTATAATACCACTGCCATACATTTATTGATTAGCTTAATAAATCAGATTGTTAGGGGTTCCAGCTGACAAGGTATACATTTTCAACGAACGTGATGTGGTTAAGAACTCACGGGATTAAATAAAACAGAGGTGAGTTGATTACCAGAGTGACGTTGTAACTTTATTTCTAAAATTTCAAACTCTAGTGGCTTATCAAATAAATAACCTTGTAAGTAATGGATCCCCAACGCAGTTAAGGCATTAGCTTGTTGTTGATCTTCTACGCCTTCAGCAATAACACGGTAACCAAGCCCATGAGACATCACCATAACGGCCTTAACAATATCAATGCCATTTAGATGCAAATTAGTGATGAATGAACGATCAATTTTGACAAAATTGATATCTAGGTCTTGAATTACCGACAATGATGAGTAACCAGTACCAAAATCATCAATCGAAATCTGAAAGCCTAAAACTTGTAACTCTCTGACCATATTAATTAGATTCAGTTTATCATTTGAAAATACGGATTCCGTGATTTCAATATGGACATTGCTCGGAGCAACATTGTGTAATCGGACAATATGGTAGACTTTATTAACAAAATCGACGTCTTCAAATTGAATAATCGACACGTTAATGGCTATTTGCAATCTTGGATTTATTTTGTGTAATGCCGTTAAGCGCCGCATCGACTCTTCTATTACCCAATAGCCAATTTCTTTAATCGCACCATTTTTTTCTGCCAGAGGGATAAACACTTCGGGTGAAATCAATGCGCCCTCAAAATCCCATCTTAATAATGCTTCAACAGTCGCTATGTCACCGGTTGTTGATTCTATAATGGGTTGATAAACAAGGTGCAATTGCTTTTCTGCTACGGCTTGGGCAATCCCTTTGCTTAAATGCATGTCATATTTAATTTTTTGCTTTAATTCACCGCTAAACATTACATAATCACTATTATCGCCACCTTTACGACTGTACATCGACAAGTCGGCCAAACTAATTAAATCTGAAAGAGATTGGCCGTGTTCGGGATATGTCGCTATTCCGATAGAGCAGTCCATATTTATGACGTGTTGCGAGGTTACAATGGGTAGGTTGATATATCTTTTTAGCGTGACAGCCAATTCAGCAAAGCGATAGTGCGATGTTTTATGCGCCAATATTATAAATTCATCACCGCCCCAGCGACAGATAATTTCATCATATTGACAGGCTTGTTTAATTCGTTTTGCTACTTCGCAGAGTACCTCATCGCCAACTTTATGGCCAAAGTTATCATTGGCTTGCTTAAACTTATCTAAATCTATAAAGAAAATAGCATAGCTAGCTTTTGGCTCCATAAGTGAAAGTTGTTGATTAGCCGTTTTGATAAATGCGCGGCGATTCAATAAATGGGTGAGAGGATCATGCTGGCTTAGTTCGATGACTTCTTGTGTTCTCTTTTCGACCTGTTGTTCCATATTTTTTAAAAGTGAACTGTGTTCAGTACGTAACATAATAGAATGCTTAGTAAAGTCGGCCGCAGTTTTGGCGATAGAGAACATAACAAAAGCATAGGCTAGCCCTAAATATCCCAGCATTTGATGTGCTGGATTACCACCGATAATCATTTGAATTGAAAAGGGAACTAACAATAATAACATGTATATTTGTGATACCAGTTTATTGCCAGACAGTATCGTTGAAGCCCCTCCAGCCATTGCTGACACAATCACTAAAGCAGAAAATAATTCATTAATTCCGAGCCTATTATAAAAAAACAGGCAAAAAAAGGTCCAAAAAAATGCAGTTAAGATCGCTCCAGTACTATAGCGGTATAAGTCATTTTTCGACCCCAGGATGCCTTTGCTGACGCGTTTTAACCACAAAAATGTATCGAATGAACGAAAGGCCATTAATACTGATAAGCACAACCACCACAATAATTTATCATCCGATGCAGTTTGACTTTTAAACCCAAAAGCCAAACCCGCAGATGCTATTACAGTAGCGGTAATACCAGGGATCGCACTACGGTATAATAAATTTATTTGGTCATTTAATATTTGTGGGTCTTCTTGTTCGTGCATGAACATGTATACCGTAGGCATGATTGAATAATTGCCAGTATACTTCTCATGTTTAAAAATACTACATTCAAGGGCTGTATTATGTGTTACTTATATTCGTTTTGAGCGCTAGGTTACAAATTAAAACAAAAATTGATATAGGTAACCAGCCAACACTGCCATAGACAAAATAACTGCCAGAAATACGATAACTAAAGCATTTTTAAAAATGGCTTTAAGTAAAATTACCTCCGTTAAACTGGCGCCCGCGCTGCCAATAATCAGTGCCATAACCGCACCCAGCCCCATACCTTTTGCCGCTAATGCAGCACTTAACGGAATAACCGCTTCTGCACGGATGTATAGCGGAATACCAATCACTGCAGCCACAGGTATCGCAAATGGATTATCACTATTGGCATATTTAGCCACTAACTCGGTTGGCATAAAACCATAAATTAATGAGCCTATTGCAATACCGCCAATTAAATACGGTAAGACTTTTTTAAAGTCGCTCCAGGTACTTAGCCAAATGGCTTTCCATTTATTGATGGGTTCAGATTTACCCCCACAAGTGGATTGACACCCTTTTGCGGCAGGGGCTAAGTAGGCTTCTGGTTTAATGTACTTTTCAAAACCAAGCTTTTCTAAGCTGATGCCTGCAATAACCGAGACCCCCATGGCGATGACAAAATAAAATAAGGTCACCTTAAGTCCAAATGTCACCGCAAATAAACCAATAATGATGGGGTTAAGCAAAGGGCTGGCAAACAAAAATACCATCATGGTGCCAAACCCGGCTTTGGCTCTTAATAAGCCTTTTAAAAATGGGATAGTTGAACAAGAGCAAAAGGGGGTTATGGCCCCTAAAAATCCTGCAATAACATAGCCTTTTCCGTGTTTGTCGCTCAAAATGGCTTGGATTTTATGCGGCGGAATATAAGTTTGCAGAACCCCGACTAAATAGCTGATCAGTAAAAATAACGTGGTTAATTCTACGGTTAAAAACACAAACATATTTAAGGTTTCTTGCAGCATAATAATGGCCTAAATTTGTAAAACTATATTTCTGGAATAATCGAAATATATAGTTCAATGATAGCGAGAGCAAGTTATTTCTAGTATTATCGAAATATAAATTTTATAAAGGTGTCGTTATGGATATCGATTTTATTGCTAAAGCATTGAAAGAATTAGGTCATCCTACAAGATTGATGATTTACCGTGCGGTTGTACGTGCGGGCTATCAAGGTATTGCTGTGGGTGGTTTACAGCAAAAACTAAACATTCCTGGGTCGACATTATCACACCATGTGTCTAGCTTAATGTCGGCAGGGTTAATGACACAGCGCCGCGAAGGGAGAACGCTATTTTGTATTGCAGAATATGATACCTTGCAGTCAGTCATTGGTTTTTTACAAGACGAATGTTGTGCTGATGAGCAAAAGCCAGCGCTATAAACCTGGCCGCTGAATATATTAAGGAATAAAAGGGCAAACCATTATGATTTCATTGGATGAATGGCAACAACACGGACAGTTTGAGCAACTTAATGGTCAGCAAATCTTTACTCGTACTGAAGGCCAGCCCTCTGCGCCTAATGCCGCTCGCTTAACAGTGAGCGGCTCTTTTCTTATGGGGGTAGCGTGGTGCTTTATATAGCACTTGTCTTGGAAATGGTTTCCGCTTTCTTTTTTTCGGTAGGATTAATCGCTTTCCGTTT
>NZ_BMQV01000041.1 GCF_014648295.1 Shewanella saliphila | reverse complement strand
GTTTTACACGTGTTTATGCTGCGTTATTGATTTTGGAAAGGGAACGACCATTACCCGCAATCAATGCCTTGCCTAAACGCGTGTAAATTCTTGCTGAAATCGAGCATCTTCAGGTTGTTTGGGTATATACTTAAGTTGAGGTTAACTTAGGGTATAAGGTGTAAACACCATGGGCCATGATTGAATAGATAGCCGCACGAGTGATCACGCTATGTCAGGTATTTATGCACCCAATAACATGTTTACGACATTTGCCGCTTGCGCTCATGACGATTCGACGCGCCTTCTGGTGGTAAGCCTGGGGCGGGTTTACGCTCAGCCAGTAAATGCTTAATGGCCATAATTGGATGGGGCAATAACATTCTCGGTCCTGCAAATAGCATAATCTCACGGGCTTTTTGCTTCATATGAGGCTTGTAGCAATGTACCGGGCATTTATTGCAGGTTGGCTTCTCTTGACCATAAGGGCAGCGGTCGAGGCGGGTGTTGGCGTAGCTTAAAAATTCGCGACATTGCTCGCATACATCGTGTGACGGTTTCATCGGATGGTGCGCTTTGCAGTAAATATTGACCATGGCTTTGATGGTACGAAATTCAAACAGTAACTGACCTGTAAGTAACTCAGTTTCGCTCATGATTAATACCTTAGTAATTTAGTCTGGTATTGTGAGTTTATGTGGCAAAATAACGGCTGACAAATTCGCATTCGCTAATTATGAATTCAAACACAAAACTAGGGTTGAGTGTGCCATTGATCGCAAAAATCACTTAAATCCACTGCAATAGTGCCTTATTCGATAGCTTGTTACAGTTTAAAGTGGATAAATACTTGATTTTATAGCGCACGTTGAAATAATAATGACTAGTGCTTAAAAAAACAGCGCACTATTATTAATGACGTAAATGACTCACTGTTAATTGATACGTGAGTAATAACGAATCTATGCGTTAAGACGCATAATCAGTAAGGTGGACGCCTAATGCTAATGAAGGTCATTTTATTTGTCGTATTGGTTGTAATAGCCTTGTACTTATATCGACGTACTCAGGCTGTTGCAAAACAAGAACTCGACAAAAAAGCACCCAACCCAGAACAAACTCAACCGCCTGTGGACAATCGCAGCGAATCAACTGCAACTGAAGCAGACCAAGTCGTTGAGCTAACGGACGCCGCGTCGTCAGAGCCTAATGCGACCCCAGATGCCGTTACAACGGTGGATGCAGAACCAGAGCTTGAGCCAAAGCCTGAAGAGATTATTGCTGCAGAACCAGAACCAGAAGTCGAATCTGAAGCTGAAGTAAAACCAGAGTCTGAACCTAAGCCAGAGGTCATATCTGCCACTGACACTCCTGCAGAGCCACATGCTGTAGCAGCAAGCGAGAGTGACGACAAGTCTGACAGTTTAGCACCTGTAAAAGGCGAGTGGGCCAGCGACAGTTTTAAGCAATTAGTTGAGGCAGCAAATAATGCTGGCGAACCACAAGCTCAGCATGATGCTGTTGCTGATGTGGTCAGTCACTGTTATAAAATGCGTAAACAAGCCGATTACTGCCAATATGGTGCTGCACTTAAGACGCTTTATTTAGACTT
Source organism: Shewanella saliphila (assembly GCF_014648295.1). GTDB lineage: Bacteria > Pseudomonadota > Gammaproteobacteria > Enterobacterales > Shewanellaceae > Shewanella > Shewanella saliphila. The sequence goes on along the minus strand of NZ_BMQV01000041.1, from coordinate 46,988 downwards.
ATTCGGTCTGGTCTATCAACAGCACGATGCAAGCGGCAGTGATGAGATTAAAGCACCGGCGTTTATGCAGTTATCCACACTACTTAACGATACAGGCGAGTTTGACCAAGCCATTAGTGTTTGCCAGCAGGCACTTGAGTATCAATTAACGGACGGCACTGTCACCGGGTTTGAAGGCCGTATTAGCAGAATTGAAAAAGCGAAAGCCAAAGCAAGCTAACTCAGTTAATACAGCGTGAAGGATATCGGGTATGATATCCATTAAAGGAAAGCGGGCCTCGGTCCGCTTTTTTGTATTTGGCATCTGTGGCTGAGCTGATAGATGCTGGTGATTAATCAAGGATTTTGGTGGCATTGATGACTTCTACGATAAGCAAATTATTGCTGGCTGCACTTGGGTTTACAGTTGTTATGGGATGCACGCGTACCCCTGAGTGGACGCTGTTTTACGTTGCTGATAATCCAGCGAATGCCGAAAAGGCCATCGCCTCAGCTAACATGGTGCAGACTGAGTTTATTTTAGGTTATTACGATACGCTCGACCAATGCCAGGCCAAAGGTGCTGGGATGTTACGTTTGCAAGGTTCATCAATGCCTGCAGCGCAAGCCTTTGTGTGTGCTCAACAATGTCAGGTAGATGATAATGAACAATTACATTGTCAACACCAGGTTGTTGGAGCTGAGTTAGATGCGCTTTAAACAAGATTTTTTTGAGCAATTAGACGACTTTTATACGCAAGTTTACCCGCAAGGGATTAGCAACCCACATTGGCTCGGCTGGAGTGATGATGCCGCTAAGCTGATTGGTTTAGAAAAGCCAAACGATGCGTTATTGATGCAGTTGTCTGCCAATGCGGCAGCGCCAGGTGCAAGCTATTATGCTCAAGTTTACAGTGGTCATCAGTTTGGTGGGTATACCCCAAGATTGGGGGATGGCCGCTCAATTATATTGGGTGAAGCTATCGGCCCTAATGGTGCGTGGGATGTGGCCTTAAAAGGTGGTGGCCCAACACCTTATTCTCGTCATGGTGATGGCCGGGCGGTAATGCGCTCTGCGGTGCGAGAGTTTTTAGTGTCAGAGGCGTTGGCGGCACTATCTGTACCGACAAGCCGTGCTTTAGCGGTAATAGGGTCAGACTTGCCCGTGTTGCGTGAAAGCCAGGAAACCGCAGCCATAACAGTACGTTTAGCGAAAAGTCATATTCGCTTTGGTCATTTTGAGTATTTTTGTTATAGCGAAAAAGGCGCGCCAGACAGGCTAACCCAATTGCTTAATTTTACCCTTGCCCAGCATTTTCCACATTTAACTGCCGACGCAGCAGGCTACAAGCAATGGTTTGTTGAAGTGGTGCAGTCTACAGCTAAAATGATTGCCCACTGGCAAGCAGTAGGCTTTGCTCATGGCGTGATGAACACCGACAATATGTCGATTTTAGGCGACACCTTTGATTTTGGGCCGTTTGCATTTTTAGACACTTTTAAAGAAGGCTTTATTTGTAATCATTCTGATCATGACGGCCGTTATGCTTTTGGTCAGCAACCCGGTATCGGGCTATGGAATTTAAAACGCCTCGCGCAAGCGCTCACTCCGATTATTCCGTCAGACGATTTAATTGCCGCACTCAATACCTATCAACCAAGTTTGATTAACCATTATGTTAGCTTAATGCGGGAAAAATTAGGCTTGAGTACCGACAATGATTTAGATAACGCCGCGCAAGCAGAGCAAGAAAAACAAGATTTAGCGTTAATTAGCCAATTTACCGTCATGCTTGAAAACAACCAGCTTGATTACAACAACAGCTTGCGCAAAATGGGCCAGATAGACATTAGCAGCCAGTACAGTCCACTACGTGATGATATGTTGAATGTGAGCGAATTTGATCGCTGGTATCAAGCTTACCAAGCCCGAGTGGGTGACGTAGCCGATGTAGCAGCATGGCAACAGCAGCGTAATCGGCATAACCCTAAGTATATTTTACGTAATTACCTTGCCCAGGAAGCCATCATCGACATTGAAGAAAAAGCTGACAACAGCAAGCTAATACAATTACAGCAGTTATTAACTCGACCTTATGATGAACAACCCGATATGGATCATTATGCCAAGCGGCCACCGGATTGGGGCCAGGGGCTGGTGATGTCTTGCAGTAGTTAACCCTGTTTAAACGCCATTTTTTATTGAGTGATGTTATGAAATTATTATCTGCTAAATTTGATCCTGAAGCGAAGAGCATTGTTATTCAAGCGGAAGTTGATTTTGAGCAATTTGAACAGTTTGCCGAACCTTTAGCGGCAGCATTGGATTGTGAGATCCGTGAACGCCAATGGGGCGCAGACCGCCATCAATGGTTACTGAACTTTGAAGGTAGCCCTGTGTGGCTGCATTATGAGTTTTATGGTGATATTTGTTGGTTGTCAGTGGACAGTGCAAAAGATGTTGATGTGTTGCACTTTTTATCTGGCTTGCTTAAATCCTATATTCACATAACAGAAGAAGACTTACATGGATAATAGCAGCGCAGAATTTCATTTTCAGGCTCTAACGCCTGATTTGATTTTAGATGCCATTGAAAGCATTGGCGTATTTCCTGAGACCGGTTTATTAGCCTTAAACAGTTATGAAAACCGGGTTTATCAGTTCCGCTGCGACCAAGGCTTACGTTATGTGGTTAAGTTTTATCGACCACAACGTTGGAGTGAAGCGCAAATACAAGAAGAGCATGACTATGCTTTGGCGTTAGCCGCTGAAGACATTCCTATCGCTGTGCCCGTAATCATTGAAAATAAAACCTTGTTCGAGTTTAAAGGCTACCGATTTGCGTTATTTCCATCGATAGGTGGCCGCGCTTTTGAAGTCGATAACCTAGAGCAGTTAGAGTCAGTAGGGCGCTTTATTGGCCGTATACATCAATATGCCAGCAAGCAGCCTTTTGTGTATCGCGAGCCGTTAACGCCTGAAATTTTAGGTGATGACGCTTATCGTTATTTACAAGACAGTGGCATCGTCGCCGAAGGTATGCGCAGTGCCTTTTTTACTGTGGCAGAGCAAGTGCTAACAAAAGCCAAGCAGATTTGGCAGCAACACAGCTTTGATACGATTCGTCTGCACGGCGATTTGCATCCAGGTAATATTTTATGGACTCCAGATGATGGCCCAGGGTTTGTTGATTTAGATGATGCAAGGCAAGGCCCAGCAGTGCAAGACATTTGGATGATGCTGACTGGCGATAGGGCGCAGCAATTATTGCAGCTCGATATTTTAATTGATGCCTATCAAGAGTTTTGCGACTTTGACACCAGACAATTAGCATTAATCGAACCGTTAAGAGCCTTTAGGATGATCCATTACAATGCATGGCTGACCAAACGTTGGCAAGATCCTGCATTTCCAATGAACTTTCCCTGGTTTGCTGACATCAAATATTGGGAACAACAAACCTTAGCGTTTAAAGAGCAGCTTGCTGCGTTGAATGAAGCGCCATTGAGTTTGGCAAGCTTTAATCAGGGTTAATGAGTGATGGTATAGACTCTGCTCTAAATGGGAGTTGAAAAGTTTGAGCTACTCTGCACGTTTTTGATTATTAACGTGATGGGTATTAACATTTTTTCATAATCACTATCGGGATGTATTTAGTTACAAATACAATTAACTAGCGATTGAGTTTCTGGCTGACGCTAGACTATGATAGATACAGCGTTTTTATAATTAGTTTGCCTATTAAAGGAAGTAAGATGAAAAAAGCATTATTGATGGCCGTAGCATTACTACTCGCGCCAATGACGACGATGGCTGCAGATTACAAAGAAGGTGTTCATTACACTGTAATTAATGATGGCCCTGGTTCTGCTAAGCCTGAAATTATGGAGTTTTTCTCTTTCTATTGTCCACACTGTTACAACTTTGCTAAAACTGTTGTACCAAAAATTGAAGCCAATATTCCAGAAGGCGTTAGCTTCAGCCAGTCGCATGTCGATTTTATTGGTCGTGAAATGGGCGTAGAAATGTCACGTGCATTTGCGGTAGCAAAACAACTTAACGTTGAAAAGAAAATCGAAGCAGCATTGTTTAGTGCTATCCATGACAAGCGCCAGCAGTTTACTCGTGCTGATGATGTTAGAGCACTCTTTATTGCCAATGGCGTAGATGCTAAAGACTATGACTCGGCAGCAAGTTCATTTATGGTCAATGCACAAATGTCTAAAATGAAACGTGATACTGAAAATGCTAAAATTTCAGGTGTGCCTTCATTAGTGGTTAACGGTAAATACCGTGTTGAAACTAGCTCGATTAAGTCTTATGACGAGTTACTAGACATTGCATTTTACTTAACAACAATGAACAAAAAGTAACGATGTTACTGCCGGTTTAGCGCTTAATTTGCGCAAACGGATAACACTAAAAAAGGAGCCTAGGCTCCTTTTTTGTTGTCTGGTGACAGGGTTTTACTGCTATGAGAATGGATTTGCAGGCAAAAAAAAACCGTATGTCTATAAAAGACGATACGGTGATGAGTCAAATGACTCTTTTTTACCCTGAGTAACGGAAAGAATATTAGCATGGTGTCAAAATATTGGCAAGCGACATTATATTGTCATAAAAACTATCCAGGTCACGTTATGTGAATAGACCAAGGTAAATTTTGTAAAGAGGGAAACTCTTATTCCTGTGTGAGGTCAAATTTTGAGATGAGAAAAACCTTGTTGAATATGAAACGTGAAGCACGATGAATCTTTTTTTATTCGGTCACATTACTATAGTCAACATCGTTTATGGTATTGCACGTTTATGGTATTGCACGTATTCGCTCTAGGAGGAAACCATATGAGAACGTTCCCTGTATATGCGCCCAAGTTAATTGTTAAGCATGTTAGGATCTTTCTAAGTGGCGCTATTTGGGTAAAGGATTTAGGTTTACTTGAATTTGATAAAGGACGCTTTTTACAAAGTCAAAAAAGCCTGCCAAAAGTAAAGCAGGCTGTCAGCGAACTCAATGCGCTGATTGAGGCGCAATCTGCGCCACGGCAATCAACGTAAAAACTAACTTACATTTCGCTATTCAATAAGCCAACAAGGCCATTGACCTTATCGCTCCATGAGTTGAGGTCTTGCTGCAATTGTTGGTTTTTTTGTGTCAGTTCTTGCTGCTGTTTTGCTAATTCTTCATTCTTTTGCTTCTCTTCTTCAAGCTCCATTTTTAGTAGCTCAATATTTTCAAGAGTCGCCTGGATTTTGGTTTCCAGTTGGGACAATAATTCAAGGCTCATGGGGAGTCCTATACGTTTCTGGATGGAAACCCGATTCTAGCAGTGACAAGGGCTATAGGAATAGCCTTTAATGCTAAGTGGCTAAAATATATTCAATAAATCGTTGGTTATTGTGCTTTATCTGAGATCGCGCTATTTTCATCGGCTAACCTACTCAACAAAAGCCTTTTTTATGACAATTACCCGACTCGATGTTAGCACCCGCATGAGCAGTATTGTGGTCCACAATAAGACAATTTACCTCTGCGGCCAGGTTGCTAAAGACAAGTTTAGTGATATTGAAACGCAAACCATCACCATGTTAGAAGAAGTGGATGACTTATTAGCTCAAGCGGGCTCGAACCGTGAACATATTTTATCAGCGACTATTTACCTGAAAGACATGGACGATTACGATGCTATGAACCAAGTATGGGACCAATGGTTACCACAGGGGCATGCTCCGGCAAGAGCCTGCGTGCAAGCCGCCATTGCGGAGCCAGAATACTTAGTTGAAATATCGGTTATTGCTGCACAGTTAAGTTAAGCACAGCAACTGAGTAAAATAGAGTGATGCACTGACAGTTTGTTTGTTGCAATATGAATAAATATATTGATGCTTGTTACGTTCAATTGACGTATTTTGATTTAGGATCTACGGCTGCGACTTGACATTATTCTCTAGCCTAAATAGTCTGCAAGCTCAGTTTTTAAGGTGGTATGCAATGGACATAAAATATAATTTAAAATCTGCGTCAGAGCGCCGTACAGAACCATTTATGCCAGAAGGCGACGTGGGTTTCGGTAAGCTTCGAACTGACCACATGTTTTTAATGGATTACCGTGATGGTCAATGGTGCGATCCGCGTATCGTGCCTTATGGTCCATTTGAAATGGCGCCAGGTGCAATGTCATTGCATTACGGCCAATCGATTTTTGAAGGCGCGAAAGCCTTTATGCATGAAGACGGCGAAATTTATACTTTCCGTTTAAATAAAAATGCTGAACGCATGAACCGTTCTGCCGATATTGTGTGTATTCCAAATATCGACGAAGCCATGCAAGTCAAAGCGATTAATGCCCTTATTGATGTCGACCGTTTGTGGTTTCCACAGCAAGAAGGCGCATGTTTATATATTCGCCCGTTTATTTTTGCCACTGAAGACCGTTTATCGGTAAGCCCAAGCCAACAATATACTTTTTGTGTGATGTTAAGCCCGTCAGGCGCTTATTATGCCTCAGGGGTAAATAATGGTATTCGGTTATTAATTAGCACTCAATTTCATCGTGCTGTGTCTGGCGGTACTGGTGCTTCTAAAGCGGCAGGCAACTATGCCGCTTCTCTACGTGCGGGTAAAGCTGCAGTTGAGTATGGCGCATCGCAGGTGTTGTATTTAGACTCTACCAATACTCAAATTGAAGAAGCTGGTGCGATGAACCACTTCCATATTTTGAAAGATGGCACTTTGATCATCCCAACATTCACTGACACGATTTTAAAATCGATCACCTCGCAATCGATCATGGAGTTAGGCGAGATGCTGGGCTGTGAAGTGAGGCAAGAAACAGTGATGCTAGATCAGTTTATTGCTGACATTGAATCAGGTGAAATTATTGAAGCGGGCGGTTTTGGTACTGCTGCAGTGGTATCGCCTGTAAGCTCTTACATCTTTGAAGATGGCCGTGTTATCACTGTGGGTGATGGTAAGGTTGGGCCTAATATTCAGCGCATCTATAAGCTGTTTACTGAGTTGCAAAAAGGTCATGTGGCTGCACCGCAAGGCTGGGTAAACCGTGTTGAGCGTGTAGCGCCTTAGTTTAAGTTAAGCTACAGACAAAATAAAAGCTCCCAAGGGAGCTTTTATTTTGTCTGGCATATTGCGGTTAACTGTTTTTTTCTTGGTTGAGTAACGCTAAACAATTGATGGCGGTGAGCGGTTTGCTGAGTAAAAATCCTTGTACTTGATCGCATCCACCGTCGCGCAAGAAATTAAGCTGCTCTTGAGTTTCAACCCCTTCGGCAACCACATTAAGTTCTAAACTGTGGGCTAAGGTGATAATTGCGCTGGTGATTGCGGCATCATCTGGGTCTTCGGTAATATCGCGCACAAACTCCTGATCAATTTTTAAGGTATCGATCGGGAAACGTTTTAAATAACTTAAGCTGGAATAACCAGTACCAAAGTCATCAATGGCAATCGTTAACCCCAAGGCTTTGAGCTGAGAAAGTACCGCGACAGAATCTTGCGGATTGCCCATAATCATGGATTCCGTTAGCTCAAGTTCAAGTGCGTGAGCTGGCAGACCTGACACGGCAAGAGCCACTTCGATGGTGGAAATAATGTCTGCTTTGAGCTGTCTGGCAGAGAGGTTTACCGCCACTGAAATATGTTCAAATCCTTGGCCGTGCCATAAAGCTAGTTGGCAGCACGCTTGGTTAATGGCCCAATTACCAATTTGATTAATCATCCCGGTTTCTTCCGCAAGGGGAATAAATTCTACCGGGGAAATAATGCCAAGTTCTTGGCTTTCCCAGCGAAGCAGCGCTTCTAGGCCGACGATTTGTTGTGTTTCAACATTGTATTTAGGCTGATACACCAAATGAAACTCATTGTCTTGCAGGGCTTTTTTAAGCCCGGCCTCAAGCTGAACATGGCGAGTGGCATATTGATTGAGTTTTTCTGTGTAAAACTGGTAGTTATTGCGCCCAAGTGATTTGGCATGATACATGGCAGTATCGGCATATTTAATTAACGAGGTCGTATCGTCAGCATCGTCTGGGTATAAACTGATGCCTATCGACGGTGAAATGGTTAATACTTTATCGTCGAGCAAGAACGGCGTTTGGAACGCTTTTAAGACTTTTTCGGCAATAATGGTCGCGGCTTTTGTTTTAGCCACCCCTTCTAAAATAATGGTAAATTCGTCTCCACCTAAACGGGCGACGGTATCTCCCTCACGTACTGAATTTTGTAGACGGCTGGCAACGGCTTTAAGCAGTAAATCGCCTATGTGATGCCCCATAGAGTCATTAATATGTTTAAAGCGGTCTAAGTCTAAAAACAATAACGCAACCATGCTTTCTGCTCGGATAGCTTTGGTTAATGCATGGTTGAGTCTGTCTTGAAATAGGGTGCGGTTTGGTAGACCGGTTAAGGGATCAAAGTTAGCTAATACCCGTAAATCTTCTTCTGCTTTTTTACGTGCAGTAATATCAGTAAACACTGCGACAAAGTGGCTGGTTTCGCCTTTGTTGTCGATAACTTGGTTGATTTCGAGCCAGGCTAGAATGCCCCGACGATCTCGGGTTCTAATGTTGATTTCACCCGCCCAGTGCTTATGCCTGAGTAGCTGAGTTTCTACTGAGTTATAAAACTCACGCGACTGTTTACCCATGGTTAAAAACAAGAAGTGTTTACCAACGACATCACGATGCTTAAAGCCGGTAATACGACTAAATGCAGGATTTACTGAGCGGACTTTGTAGTCTAACTCACCTACGACAACAGCTTCATTCATGCTAAATAGCACTTGCGATGATAACTTGAGTTCGTTTTCGGTAAGCTTACGGCTGGTAATGTCTTTGTGGGTACCAGCCATCCGTATTGGTGTGTTATGACTATCACGCTCAACTACTTGGCCACGGTCTAATAGCCAGGACCATTGCCCGGGTTTAGTTTCGACCCGATACTCTGCTTCAAAAAATTCGGTGTCACCATTAAGGTGGTCGTCAAGCAGTTGTTCAACTCTGGATTTGTCTTCTGGGTGAACATTATTAGTTAGCAATTGGTCTTTTAAAGAAACATTGGTCGGTTCAACCATATTGGTTCGATACACTTTATCGTCTTTAATATTCCAGTCCCACATGCCATCACCAGATGCCCATAATGCAAGTTTAAGGCGTTCTTCTGAGGCGCGAATACTTGAGTCAAACTCGCGCTGCTTAGCGAGTTTCTTTTGTCTTGAGAGTAACAGCGACAATACAATTAATAATCCTACAGTGCCGTATAATATGTAAGCCCAAACGGTCATATAAATGGGGGGCACTACCGACACTTTGACATTGAGCGTGTATTGACTGTATTGATTAGTGCCCAGTGCATGACGAACCATTAAAGTGTATTCACCAGGTGATAAATTTGTGTAAGTAATGTGGTTACCTTGGTTAAGGTTATGCCACTCATTATCTAGACCGTCTAATTTATAGCTGAATCGACTTAAACCTGGGTAGTTAAAGTTGAGCGATCCTATCTCAAAGGTGATGACTTGCTTCTCGAAGGGCATGACAATATTAGGCGCATGGCTAAGGTCGAGAATAGGATATTGGGTTTCTCCGATGGTGTATTTAGTCAGTGCGAGTTTGTTTTCTGGGCGCTGGCTTGGGATTTTTTCTGGGTCAAAGTAATTTAAACCGCGGATGCCACCAAACCATAATGAGCCGTCTTTTTCTTTGAATTTTGCAGCACCATTAAACTCGTTAGCTTGCAGTCCTTCAAACACGTTGTAGGCCATAAAGCTTTTTTGACTGGGGTTAAAGCGCGATATACCCGAGTTAGTGCTTAACCATAAGTCGTGCTGGTCATCTTCTAATATGGCATAAATCGTGTTGCTGCTATTGTCGGCATTGACATCCATGCGTTCAAATTTAAAGCTGCCATATTCAACGGTGAGCTTGTCGATGCCACCATGGGTCGCAACCCAAAAATCGCCATTTTCAGTTAATAAAAAGTCCCTGACTCGGTTATCACTTAAGCTGAAGTCATTGTCTGGGTCGTGGGTTAAGAAGTTCAGTTGCTGTTTTTCTGGATCAAGCCTAACAACACCGCCCATGGTACCTAGCCAGAGATAATCTTGACTAAAATGCAGGGTAATAATTTGATGTTTATATGGCGAATACTCAGATTGAAATCCAAAGTTATAAGCCATCATGCGGTCAGTGTGTTCTGAAATGAAGTACAAGCCTTGCGATGTGGCTATCCATAAACGATCTTTGTTATCGAACACTAAACTGCGAATTTGCGTGTCGGCTCGAAATTTCTCGTTGGCCGGTTGTACTTGTTCTAAATTGTTATTGCTATCTAGGGTAAACAACCCGAGGTTGGTGGCAAACCACAATAAACCTTGTTTGTCTTGCGCTATGTCGTGCACGGTTAATGCAAGGTTTTCAATAGGAAGCGAGAGCTTATTGGCAAAGAGTGCGTTGATGTAATAGTAATGAGCATCGTGCGGCTGTAAATATTTTACACCCGCACCATCGGTACCAATCCACAGGCGCTGCTGATCATCACGAAATACCGTGCGGATCATGTTCGCCATTCCGGGCGAGCCGGTTTGATAGTCGTAATAGTGGCTAAAAAATTGTTGGTTAATATTCAGCTTGTCGATGCCTGAATAACCGGTACCAATCCATAAGGTGCCGCTGGGATCAAGCATTAATGTTTGCAGGGTATTGGCACTAATGCTGCTCAGTGTCTGTGGGTTGTGTTTGTATACAGAGCTCACCCACTGACCATCAATATTATCGAGTTTGAATAAGCCAGTATTTTGCCCTATGGCAAAAATCTGGTTGGCATTGACTACGGTAAAGTCGGTAATGCGACGATTTTCAGTGTAGTTATTTCCGCGTGACCATATTAGCTCTCTTTCATGGGTGTCGAGATTATAGCGCCAAATTTGATTGTCTATCGCCAGCCATACTGAGTAAAGCGAACTGGATTTTATTTGGTTAACGCTCATGTTGGTGGGAATGTCGAGCCGGATAATGGTGTTGCTGTCGATAGCGAATGTGCCGTGTGTTTCAGTGCCCACAACGATGTATTTATTATCAACATTGGCAAGGCTGGTGATATCCGGAATAATATTGGCGCCTAAATTTACCGGGGTAATTTTTCCGGTTTTTAGCGGTAATAAGTAAAGCCCTGCATGCGTTCCTATCCATAAGGTATCGCCAATCACAGATAAATTAGTGATTTGCAGGTCTGCTAAGCCTTGTTCTTGCTTATATTGGGTAAACTGTCCGGTGGTGAGGTTGAGTTTGTTGAGGCCGTCGTTATAGGTGCCGACCCATAAATCGCCGTCGGGAGATTGCAAAATGTCGGTAATAAAGTTGCCCGATATACTGTTGCTGTTATTTGACTTTTTTAAGTACAGATTGAAGTCGACGCCATTATAACTGTGGAGGCCATCTTGAGTGCCAATCCACAACATACCAGCACTGTCCATAAATAGGCGGGTGATCGAGTTTTGGTTGAGGCCACCTTCAGTATTAAAGTGCTCAAATTTTACTTCGGCGAGACTATCGTTAGCATTTACTATTTGCGCTGAAACCGACATTGAAAACATCAATGTCAGTAACATTAACCACTGTGTTAAATGCTTAAATGCACGAAAATTCAAATCTCACCTTTATATATTTCAATTAGAAAGACAACAGACATATTAACGTCATTTTAACAGGAAAACTGTTGGATAATGTCCCAAAATTCAATTAGTCACAATTTACCCAGTAATTTTGACTAATTAGGTTAATATTTATGCATAAAAGCTGACAGTTTTATATGTGATACGCAATCTAAATATGCATTTTTACATGATTTTGTGCGTTTATGATGGCAATATTATTTCTGCTGTTGATGTTGTTGAATAATATCTTCAATGAGTTGGTCTTTGTCTAACCACAATTTATTAAGCCAACGCTGAAACTCTACCCGTGTCTCTGGATCATTAAAGTAGGTATTGGCATCAACATGGGGAACCGGTAGTACGTCTACTCGTATAACAACTTTATTGATTTTACCATGCATTACATTACCTAACACACGCTCAGACGTTTCTGGATAGACCAACGTGATGTTGAGTAGATTAGTAAATTGCTCACCCATGGCGGATAGGGTAAATGCGATACCGCTGGCTTTAGGGCGCAATAAATGTCGGTAAGGTGAGTTTTGGCGTTGGCGTTTTTCTTCAGTAAAGCGGCTGCCTTCAACATAGTTGATTATCGACGTTGGCGTATGTTTGAACCGCTCGCAAGCTTTGCGCGTTGTTTGTAAGTCTTTACCTTTTAGTTTTGGATTTTTTTTGAGTTTTGCCGGGCTGGTGCGGTTCATAAATGGCATGTCTAATGCCCAACAACCTAGGCCTAAAATAGGCACATATAACAGCTCTTTTTTCAGAAAAAACTTCAACATTGGAATATGGTTACGCAGCAAGTAGGTTTGCGCGGCAATATCAAACCCACTGACATGGTTACTGATTAATAAGTACCAGCCGTTTGGATCGAGCTTTTCTAAACCGCTGACATCCCATTCAATATTTGAAATTAAATATAATATCCCGCCATTACACGTCGCCCATGCCCACATAAAGCGGTTCATGACTTTTGTTAGCACCCTGCGTACCGCGATAAAAGGCAGCAGTAGCTTGATGATACCGCCAATCGTTAACAGTGATCCCCATAAGCTGGTGTTAATAATTAACAGCGTTAGGCTGATAATATACAGAACGGGGCCAGGTAAAAACGTTAACATGTATAGTTATGCCTTTTGCTTTGATTCGTCAGCAAGTCTTTGCAGTTGCTGGTCTTTATTGACCCAAATTTGATTGAGTTGCTCTTGGAAGTCAATTTTGAATTCACGATCTTTAAGGTAATCGCCGCGCATACTTTGCGGAATATCACTCACACTAATATGCACGTGGACTTCATTGAGCGCACCACAAATATACTGCCAATAACTGGGTACGTCATTGGGGTAATAAATAGTGACATCGACTAATTTATGGATGTGTTCGCCCATGGCTGAGAGCGCAAATGCCATGCCGCCTGCTTTTGGTTTTAATAGGTGTTTAAATGTCGATTGTTGTTTGTCGTGTTTAGCCTGGGTAAAACGGGTACCTTCAACAAAATTCATAATACTGACAGGCTTGGTTTTAAATTTTTCGCAGGCTTTACGGGTAATTTCGATATCTTTTCCTTTTAACTTGGGGTTTTTACGCAGTTGTGCTGAGCTATAACGGCGCATAAATGGAAAGTCTAATGCCCACCAAGCCAAGCCCAAAATAGGCACATAAATCAATTCTTGCTTAAGGAAAAATTTTAAAAAAGGAATTTTACGATTAAACACCCGCTGTAAAATCAGAATGTCTACCCAAGACTGGTGATTCGCGATAACCATGTACCATTCTTGTTCTGAAAACTGCTGATCGCCTGTGATGTGAATCCGCATAGGGTGGAAAATAGCTTCGACTACGTTGTTGACGCTGATCCATGCTGTTGCACAGTGATCAAGAATGTAGCTACAGCTTTTTTGAAAAATACTAATTGGGATCAGCTTAAAGACACTAAACACCAGAATGGGAATAGTCCAAAAAACAGTATTCAATACATAAAAAGTGAAAGCTAAACAGCCTTTGATTTTCGAAAACAGCGACATTTTTCTCTCCTATTAAACGGAGAGCTATGTTACTCGTAGTCGAGGTATTGCTCAATAAATACAACAATTAAAATCGACTTTATTGCTGATTTAGTTTAGCCAGTAAGCGATCCATTGCCCGATAACCAAGTGCTTGGGCAATATGTCCACGCTCGGTAGTGACTGATTGTTGTAAGTCTGCAATGGTGCGTGCGACCCGTTGAATACGGTGAAAACTGCGTACCGACAAACCTAAACTCACCACACTTTGTTCTAAAAACTCTAAGTCTTGCTGACTAATATTACTGTCTTGTTTTAACTGTTTTGGGGTTAATTCGCTATTGAGTACTCCCGCACGGGCTAATTGGTACTCTCGTGCTTGTTTTACGCGCTTGGCGATATCGACGCTGGTTTCTCCGGGTTGATGTTTTTGGGTTAGGGTACCTGAGGGCAATTTGGGCACATCAACGGTTAAATCAAATCGGTCTAAAAATGGCCCCGACAATCGCGATAAATAACGCTGAATTTGATCTGGGGTTGAACGGGCACGCTCAGTATCACCGCAGGGGCTAGGATTCATGGCTGCGATGAGTTGAAAACGGCTTGAAAAAGTGAGCTTTGCGGCTGCTCGAGATATTTCGACCTGGCCAGTTTCTAACGGCTCTCTTAAGCAGTCGAGTACTTTACGAGGAAACTCAGCGATTTCATCTAAAAATAATATCCCCCGATGAGCCAATGATATCTCCCCAGGTTTTGGGTGGCTGCCACCGCCAATTAAGGCAATAGATGAACAAGTATGGTGTGGTGAGCGAAAGGGACGATTTAAAAAATCTTGAGGCTTAATGTGCAAGCCTGCCACCGAGTGAATGGCGGCTACTTCAATGGCTTCATCGTACGACAACGCAGGTAGCAGCGGGATAATTCGGTTAGCTAACATGCTTTTTCCGGTACCAGGCGGTCCAAGAAAAAGTAGGTTGTGGTTACCTGCTGCGGCAATTTCTAGTCCCTGTTTTGCTTGATATTGGCCAATCACATCACTCATGCATAATAAGTTGTCAGCGACTGGCGATTCGTCTATCCATTCTGGCTGGGTGTCGAGTAATGGCAGTTGCGCTTGACCATGTAAAAATGCGGCCAAATTTTGTAAATGCGCCACAAAGTAACTGTGGTGATACCCCACAAGTTCTGCTTCATGACGGTTATCGATAGGCATAAAAAAATGGTGTTGATCGTTACGCGCCGCAATAATGGCTGGTAGTAAACCGGTGCAAGGCCTGATTTGTCCCGATAAGGCTAACTCACCCACAAATTCACATTGATGTAAGGCTTTGCTTGGCACTTGATTGGATGCGGCTAAAATACCAATGGCGATGGGCAAGTCGTAACGGCCACCTTGTTTAGGCAAATCGGCTGGCGCAAGGTTAACGGTAATGCGCCGCTGAGGAAATTCGAAACCGGCATTGATTAATGCTGATCTGACGCGCTCTTTGGCTTCTTTAACTGAAGCTTCGGGTAACCCCACTAAATTAAATGCGGGTAAACCATTACTTAAATGCACTTCAACAGTCACTTTAGGGGCTTCTACACCACAACTTGCTCGAGTAAACACACAGGCTATCGCCATTAACAAAATCCTTTTGTTTGAATAATATACAAATGAAGGGATGCATACAGTCTAGCAGTGGTGACTTTTTTTGCAGATTTTATGGTTTTAGCGTCGGTATAATAAGACAAAATATAAACAATATTGTTAACTAATCCTTGGTTATCTTCCCGCTATTTGAGTAGAATACGCGCGCTATTTGAAGTGGCTGCAGCGCAGGTGCTGTATATAAACCACCAACATATTAAGTGGCGGTCACAAACATGCTCAAATAGTCGCTCGCTTTTCACTTAAACACGCTATTTTTCCTTGGCGTGATTAGCCTGTGATGATTGTATTAAGCTTAAACGGCGCCCCCTGCGTTGTATGACTTTTACAGCAGTGACCTGCAATGTACCGCAATCATGTTAACCATGGCCTTAAACCGAATTACTGTTCTTTGTTGCGAAACAAAGTTAACTGCTTTACTAGCGATAAACGCTAGCCATTATTCCTGAGTGCTTTTAGCCTTGGGTGAAGAGAATGTATGACTATTACTGATAGTTTTTTAATTATTTTGTGCCTCATTGGCATTAGCTGTTTTTTTTCGATGTCAGAAATTGCCCTGGCGGCATCACGTAAAATCCGCCTGCAAACCATGGCCGATGAAGGAGATTTACGCGCCACTAAAGTGTTAAAGCTGCAAGCTCATCCAGGCAGTTTTTTTACCGTGGTGCAAATTGGTTTAAATGCAGTGGCCATTATGGGTGGTATTGTCGGTGAATCGGCTTTTCGGCCTTACTTTGAAGACATATTATTGCCGCTATTAGGCAGTGAATGGGGCTTACAACTGAGCTTTGTGTTTTCATTTGTCACGGTCACATCGTTATTTATTTTGTTTGCTGACTTAATGCCAAAACGCATTGCGATGGTGATCCCTGAGCAAGTGGCGGTTACCTTTGTGATGCCTATTGCGTTTTGTATTACCGTATTAAAACCCTTTGTGTGGATTTTTAATGGTTTGGCTAATGCGATTTTTAAATTATTGCAGGTGCCAACGGCGCGAAATGATCAAGTTACGCACGATGATATTTACGCCATGATGACCGCCGGAACAGAGGCGGGTGTCATGGACAAAGGTGAGCAACAGATGATGGAAAACGTGTTTGAAATGCAGTCGGTGTCTGTGACATCGGCCATGACCGCACGTGAAAGCTTAGTGTATTTTTTACTGCAAGACACCGAAGAAGACATTAAACAAAAGATTGCCAATAATCCCCATAATAAGTTTTTGGTGTGCGATGGTCAGTTAGATATGATCAAAGGTTTTGTGGATGCAAAAGAGTTGCTTATTCGAGTCATTAATGGTGAAAAGATTACGCTTAAAGGCAGTACATTAGTGCACAACTGTTTGATTATTCCCGACACCTTAACCTTGTCGGAGTCGATGGAGTATTTTAAAAATAATCGTGCTGACTTTGCTGTGGTGATGAACGAATATGCGTTAGTGGTGGGCATTGTAACCACCAATGATTTGCAAAGTGCAGTAATGGGCGCCTGGTCACTGCATGAAAGTGAAGAGCAAATTGTGGCCCGTGATGGCAACTCTTGGTTAGTTGACGGGGTAACACCGATTACCGATGTGATGCGGGCATTTCAAATTGAAGCGTTTCCACAAAATCAAAACTACGAAACCATTGCCGGTTTTATGATGTATATGCTGCGTAAAATTCCTAAGCGTACCGATTTTGTAAACTATGCAGGGTTTAAATTTGAAGTGGTCGACATTGACTCTTATAAAGTCGACCAATTACTTGTAACGCGTATTGATACTGATTTACCGCCATTGCCTTAAAGCGCTTAAGAACGAAAATAGAGATTAGCGTTAAGCCGCTGTGTTTCTGAGTTAACTGCTTTTTTACTGCACTAAATAATCTCTAGAAACGCGCTAATGATTGGATCGTTAGCGCGTTTTTCTTTGCAACAGCAGCCTAATTCAAAGGCCGGGATGTCAACCGGTGAAACCAATGTCTGGATCCGCTCGCGTACCGGACTGTTATGGATCACCGCATCTGGGCTTATGCCCACACCACAGCCTAGCGCCACCATCGACACGATAGCTTCTTGACCAGACACTTGAGCATAAATATTGGGCTTAATACCCATTTGCTTAAACCATTGGTCGATACGTTTTCGACCCGGCCCATGGTCGGGGACTATGTAGGGCAATTTCTCCCAATCAATATGACTTTGACTTACCCATTGTTGTACTTGGCATTGCATTAATGGGGCGATGACCGAAATAGGCACCTTGTCTATGGGCGTAAAGTGCAGGGTGCTTGGGAACACCTCTGGTAAAGCAATAATGGCGATATCGGTGCGATTTTTTTGGATTTGGCTCACGGCATTAGCAGGATCGCCAGTGGTTAAATGAATATCGACATGCGGGTGGTCGCGTCTAAAGCGGTCGAGCAACGCTGGTAAATGGCTGTATGCCGCGGTGACCGAGCAATATAAATTCAGATTACCGCGTAAATATTGCTGGCTCGGGTCAATACGGCTGCGCAGCTGGCTCCAGTCTGCCAGGGTTTGTTCGGCAAAGCGCTTAAACTCTAATCCGGCATGGGTAATGGTAACGCTGCGGTTGTCGCGTTCAAACAACTTACTGCCGACCTCATCCTCTAAACGTTGTAATGCCCGGCTTAATGTTGATGGGCTGACATGGGATTGCTCAGCTGTTTTAGCAAAATGTAGGCTGTCGCATAAGTGCAAATACAATTTTAGAGAGCGAATATCCATAATTAGCGTTTCCATAAAAAGGATTTAATTCATTAAAACAGCGACGTTGCGTTTTATGCAACGTCACATGCCGAATATATCATTTTAAGCAATAAGATGGATAGGCTATAGTCAACTCAATCGCAAAGTTTGAGTGTGTGTCAAACATAAATTGCGTCCCAAATTTTATATTTTTAAGGTGGTATCAGATGGCTAACTATTTTAACTCTCTGAATTTACGTCAACAATTAGCTCAATTAGCACAATGCCGCTTCATGGACCGTACTGAATTCAGTGACGGCTGCGAATACATCAAAGATTGGAACATTGTTATTTTAGGTTGTGGTGCGCAAGGCCTTAACCAAGGTTTGAACATGCGTGACTCAGGCCTAAACATTTCTTTTGCGTTACGCCCAGCAGCGATCACTGAAAAGCGTGCATCTTGGCAAAAAGCCACTGATAACGGCTTTAAAGTGGGTACGTTTGAAGAGCTTGTACCAGCCGCTGACTTAGTGCTTAACCTTACGCCAGACAAGCAACACACTAATGTTGTTAATGCTGTTATGCCATTAATGAAGCAAGGTTCTACGCTAGCGTATTCGCACGGTTTCAACATTGTTGAAGAAGGCATGCAAGTGCGTTCAGACATTACTGTCATCATGGTTGCACCTAAGTGCCCTGCGACAGAAGTACGTGAAGAATATAAGCGTGGATTTGGTGTACCAACACTGATTGCTGTTCACCCAGAAAACGATCCAAACGGTGATGGCTTAGCAATTGCAAAAGCCTATGCAAGTGCAACCGGTGGTGACCGTGCTGGTGTGTTGATGTCATCTTTTGTGGCTGAAGTTAAGTCAGATTTGATGGGCGAGCAAACAATTTTATGCGGTATGTTACAAACCGGTGCCATTTTAGGTTATGAGAAAATGGTTGCTGACGGTGTTGAGCCTGCTTATGCCGGTAAACTTATCCAACAAGGTTGGGAAACCGTTACTGAAGCACTTAAGCACGGCGGCATCACTAACATGATGGACCGTTTATCAAACCCTGCAAAAATTAAAGCGTTTGATATGGCTGAAGAGCTAAAAGAAATCCTTAAGCCGCTATTTGAAAAGCACATGGATGACATCATCAGCGGTGAGTTTTCTCGCACTATGATGGAAGACTGGGCTAACGATGACGCTAACTTGTTACGTTGGAGAGCAGAAACCAACGACACCGCGTTTGAAAATGCACCTACTACGTCTGAGCATATCGATGAGCAAACGTATTTCGACAAAGGCATCTTCTTGGTTGCGATGATCAAAGCCGGTGTTGAACTCGCATTCGATACTATGGTTGCAGCAGGTATTGTTGAAGAGTCGGCTTATTATGAGTCGCTACATGAAACGCCATTAATTGCTAACACGATTGCTCGTAAGCGTTTATATGAAATGAACGTGGTTATTTCGGACACAGCTGAATACGGTTGTTATTTATTCAACCACGCTGCAGTGCCCATGCTACGTGATTACGTGAACGCTATGTCTTCAGAGTTTTTAGGCGCTGGTCTTGTTGAAGCGTCAAACGGTGTTGATAACCAACGTTTAATTGAAGTCAATGAGCAAATTCGTCATACAGACGTTGAGTTTATTGGTGCTGAGTTACGCGGTTACATGACAGACATGAAGCGTATTGTTGAAGCGGGCTAATCGTTAAAAAACTGATGTAGTACCTGTTCAGAGATTGATTGTAAAAAATGTGTAGTCGGACAGGCATCAATGAAGCGACCCAATACACCATATTGGGTCGTGGAAAAACAAATTGTTAGATTGAGTTCAATGTTATTTTGAGCGAACTCATAAGTTAAGTTTTTGTTGTTGTTTGCATTGTCTCGGCAGGGAAGCTGAATTTTTTTTACAAAGGCGATTTTTTAGTTGTGCTCGATAAAACTTTTATGGTACTTGTTAGTAATACCGTAACGTTTATTGAACATAAGCGAACGAAAATATTTTAAAAACTTAGGATACAGTCTAAAAACATGTTAAACCGCGCAGCCATGCTCATTCTCGTGATTATTACCGTAGTGATTATTAAGTCACAGCGGGGGTGGCGTTTGACAACTAGACTGACCTAAGAGTCACAAAGATTGCAAAAACCCCCGCTCCGAAAGGACCGGGGGTTTTTAGTTTCTAGGCTTAAGAAAAAATCAATACCCAGATATCACATCAGTAGAGCAAGCAAAACATTGACGAAGTAGAGATAAAAATATGGAAGCAGGACAGAAAATGCGCGGCGCAGATGCAGTCATCAAAGTACTAGCAGCACATGGTGTTACCACAGTGTTTGGTTATCCTGGCGGGGCTATTATGCCCATTTACGATGCGCTCTATGGTAGCCCTGTTGAGCATCTACTCAGCCGCCACGAACAAGGCGCCGCATTTGCAGCCGTAGGTTATGCCCGTGCCAGTGGTAAAACCGGTGTTTGTTTTGCAACCTCAGGCCCAGGGGCAACCAATTTGGTCACCTCGTTGGCCGATGCCTTACTTGATTCTGTACCTCTCGTGGCCATCACCGGCCAGGTTTCTACTGCGGTGATAGGCACCGATGCCTTTCAAGAAATCGATGTGCTTGGTATGTCACTGTCCTGTACCAAACACAGCTTTATGGTTACCGACATCAATGACTTAATCCCAACCTTGTATCGTGCCTTTGAAGTTGCCGCAGAGGGAAGACCCGGCCCTGTATTGGTTGATATCCCAAAAGATATTCAAATAGCTGAACTTGAGTACAAAACCCCATTACAAAGTGTCGCAGATGAACCTCACGCGACACAAACTGAGCTTGAGGCTGCCATCGAGCTGTTGACTCAAGCCACTAAGCCTATGTTATATGTTGGCGGTGGTGTCGGTATGGCGGGCGCGGTATCTCATTTACGTGAGTTTATTGATGTCACTGGTATTCCGTCGGTTGCCACGCTTAAAGGTTTGGGTAGTGTTGCCCATGGTACCAAAGGGTATTTAGGCATGCTGGGTATGCACGGTGGTAAAGGGGCTAATTTAGCCGTTCAAGAGTGTGATTTATTAATCGTCGTCGGTGCCCGTTTTGATGACCGAGTCACTGGGCGATTAGCCAGCTTTGCCAGTAACGCCAAAGTGCTTCATTTAGATATTGATGCGGCTGAATTGGGTAAGTTACGCCTAGCCGAAGTGGCTATAGCCGCTGATTTACGTCAAGTCTTACCGGCATTAACAACAGCTGTTCGCGGTAAAATGGCCATAAGCCAATGGCAAGCAGAAGTCGATGCATTAGAGCGTCAGCATCAATGGAATTATCAACACCCAGGCGAGCTGATATACGCGCCAGCCATGTTGCGTCGTTTAGCCAATAAATTACCTGAAGACAGCGTGGTGGCGTGCGATGTTGGCCAGCACCAAATGTGGGTTGCTCAGCATATGTGGTTTCGTCGCCCAGAAGATCATTTGTCGAGCGCAGGCCTTGGCACTATGGGCTTTGGTTTGCCAGCGGCAATTGGTGCTCAGGTGGCTCGCCCAGATGCTACCGTGGTCACAGTATCCGGTGATGGCTCATTTATGATGAATGTCCAAGAGTTGACTACCATTAAACGTCGTAAGCTGCCGGTTAAAATTTTACTGATAGACAATCAAAAATTAGGCATGGTCAAGCAGTGGCAGCAGCTGTTTTTTGAAGAGCGCTATAGCGAGACCGATTTATCTGACAACCCTAACTTTGTATTAATGGCATCGGCTTTTGATATTCCAGGCCGCACCATTAATCACGCTGATCAAGTAGAGCAAGCCTTAGATGAAATGCTTAACAGCAGTGGCCCTTACATGCTGCACGTAGCGATTGATGATGCCTTTAATGTATGGCCATTAGTCCCACCCGGAGCCAGCAACAGCGACATGATGGATCAAATGGAGAAGCAAACATGATGCATAATCTTGAAATAACCGTTCAACAACGTCCAGAAGTGCTAGAACGTGTATTGCGTGTCACTCGCCATCGTGGATTTAAAGTCACCCAAATGCAGATGCGCATCAATGACGATGCTAGTATGGCTGTAGAGTTATGGGTTGAGGCTGAGCGCGCAATCGAACTGTTAAGTAACCAGCTGACTAAATTAATTGATGTTACCCAATGCAAAGTGATGCCTGCAGTATCTCTTGGGCAAGCAGCAAACAGCTAAACACACATTATTACCCATTTTAATGGGTTATTTGTGATAACACAGGTAACCCGCACCACATTACACAAGGATATTTGCAATGCCAAAATTACGTTCAGCAACCAGTACCGAAGGCCGCAACATGGCAGGTGCCCGCGCACTATGGCGTGCAACTGGGGTAAAAGAAACCGATTTTGGTAAGCCAATTATTGCGATTGCCAATTCATTCACTCAATTTGTACCAGGGCATGTGCATTTAAAAGGCATGGGCGCACTTGTTGCTAGCGCGATTGAAGAAGTCGGCGGTATTGCCAAAGAATTTAACACCATTGCAGTAGACGACGGTATCGCCATGGGGCATGGCGGTATGTTGTATAGCTTACCATCTCGTGAACTCATTGCTGACAGTGTCGAATACATGGTTAATGCACATTGTGCTGATGCGCTAGTGTGTATTTCAAACTGCGACAAAATTACCCCGGGCATGTTAATGGCTGCACTGCGATTAAATATTCCGGTCATTTTTGTGTCTGGTGGACCAATGGAAGCGGGTAAAACCAAACTGTCTGACCAGCTCATTAAGCTTGATTTAGTGGACGCTATGGTGGCAGGTGCCGATACCAATGTTAGCGATGAAGACAGTAAACAAATTGAACGCAGCGCGTGCCCAACATGTGGCTCTTGCTCAGGCATGTTTACTGCGAACTCAATGAACTGTTTAACGGAAGCCTTAGGGTTGTCATTACCTGGTAATGGCTCAATGCTGGCAACTCACGCCGATCGCCGTGAATTGTTTTTAGAAGCAGGCCGCCGCGTAATGAAGCTTGCTGAACGCTATTACAAGCATGATGACGAAAACGCATTGCCACGCAATATTGCATCGTTTAAAGCATTTGAAAACGCCACCGCATTAGACATCGCCATGGGCGGTTCGTCTAACACGGTATTGCATTTATTGGCCGCAGCCCAAGAAGCTGAATTAGCCTTTGATATGGCTGATATTGATCGTATGTCGCGCCTTGTGCCACACCTTTGTAAAGTGGCGCCATCTACTCCTAAATACCACATGGAAGATGTGCACCGTGCTGGTGGCGTAATGGGGATTTTAGGCGAGCTAGACAGAGCAGGTTTATTGCATAACGACGTACCACACGTGGCAGCAGATAACGGCGGCGACTTGAAATCTGTATTAGCTAAGTACGACCTAAAACAAACCAACGACCCAGAAGTGATTCGTTTCTTTAGTGCTGGGCCTGCCGGCATTCCAACTCAAAAAGCCTTTAGTCAAGATTGCCGTTGGGACAGCGTCGATGATGACCGTGAAAATGGCTGTATCCGCGCGCGTGAATTTGCGTTCAGTCAAGAAGGCGGCCTAGCGGTACTTGCGGGTAACGTGGCAACTGATGGTTGTATTGTCAAAACCGCGGGTGTGGACGAATCAAACTTAATGTTTGTCGGTAGTGCCCGCGTGTATGAAAGCCAAGATGATGCCGTAGCTGGTATTCTGGGTGGTGAAGTTGTTGCCGGAGACGTGGTGGTGATTCGTTACGAAGGCCCTAAAGGCGGCCCAGGTATGCAAGAGATGTTATACCCAACCACGTACCTTAAGTCGCGCGGCTTAGGCACTCAATGTGCACTGATTACCGATGGGCGCTTTTCTGGTGGTACATCGGGTTTATCAATTGGCCATATTTCACCAGAAGCCGCATCGGGTGGCACCATTGCACTTATTGAAAACGGCGATCAAATTGCGATCGACATTCCAAAGCGTAGCATTCAATTGAATGTGAGTGACGATGAATTAGCTCGTCGCCGTGACGCAATGGATGCTAAAGGTCCATTAGGTTGGAAGCCTGTAGCGCGTGAGCGTTATGTATCGTTAGCGTTAAAAGCGTACGCGCTGTTAGCGACCAGTGCAGATAAAGGTGCAGTACGCGATCGCACTAAACTGGAGGGGTAATATGTTGGCTTTGGCGTCTCAAACTCAATTAGATCTAGCGCATTATTATTTACAGAAAATTTTGCTGTCGTCTGTATACGATGTCGCTAAAGTGACGCCGTTGTCGAGCATGAATAAATTATCTGCTCGCTTTGGTTGTCAGGTGT
The DNA here is from genome assembly GCF_014648295.1 of Shewanella saliphila. Taxonomy (GTDB): domain Bacteria; phylum Pseudomonadota; class Gammaproteobacteria; order Enterobacterales; family Shewanellaceae; genus Shewanella; species Shewanella saliphila. Next base: position 22,699 of record NZ_BMQV01000041.1, on the reverse strand, counting down.
ACTTGAAGCGTGAAGATATGCAGCCTGTGCATTCATTTAAGTTACGTGGAGCATACAACCGTATTGCTGCGCTAACTCAAGATGAATGCGATAAAGGCGTAGTCTGTGCCTCGGCGGGTAACCATGCTCAGGGCGTAGCCATGTCGGCGGCAAGCCGCGGTATTGATGCCGTCATTGTGATGCCAAGTACCACGCCAGACATTAAAATTGATGCGGTGCGTCGCCTTGGTGGTAATGTGGTGTTGCATGGCCAGGCCTTTGACCAAGCAAATGATTACGCTAAAAATTTATCTGCAACCGAAGGGCGTGTTTATATTGCGCCATTTGATGATGAGGCCGTGATTGCTGGTCAAGGCACTATTGCCCAAGAAATGGTGCAGCAACAGCGTGATATTGAAGTGGTATTTGTGCCTGTGGGCGGTGGCGGATTAATTGCGGGTATTGCAGCGTATTACAAAGCGGTTATGCCACAAGTTAAAATTATTGGTGTTGAGCCAGAAGACGCAGCGTGCTTAAAAGCGGCGCTAGAAGCGGATGAGCCTGTCACCTTACCTCAAGTCGGTTTATTTGCCGACGGCGTAGCGGTAAAGCGTATCGGCACTGAGCCTTTCAGGCTAGCACGTGAATACGTTGACCATGTGGTCACAGTGACCTCTGATGAAATTTGCGCAGCAGTAAAAGATATTTTTGAAGACACTCGCGCCATTGCGGAGCCCGCTGGCGCATTATCAATTGCAGGTCTTAAAAAGTATATGGCATTGCAGGGCGACAGTAGCGACGCGCCTAAAAAAGCTGCAGCCATATTAAGTGGGGCTAACGTTAACTTTCATAGCCTTCGCTATGTGTCTGAGCGTTGTGAACTTGGCGAGCAAAAAGAAGCGGTGTTAGCGGTTAAAATACCTGAAAAACCAGGCAGCTTTTTACGCTTTTGTGAGCTACTTGAAAAACGCCCAATGACCGAATTTAACTACCGTTTTAGCAGCCGTGAAGTAGCGGTGGTGTTTGCTGGGATCCGCTTAACGGGCGGTCAAGCTGAATTGGCAGAGATTATTGCTAATCTCGAGTTAGAAGGCTTTGAAGTTCAAGACTTATCTCAAGATGAAACCGCTAAGTTGCATGTTCGCTATATGGTCGGTGGCCATCCTCTTGAGCCGTTAGAAGAACGCTTATTTAGCTTTGAGTTTCCTGAGCATCCGGGCGCTTTGCTGAAGTTTTTAACTACTTTGCAAAGTAAATGGAATATTAGTTTGTTCCATTATCGTAATCATGGCGCCGCATTTGGCCGTGTATTAGCCGGGTTCGAAGTGCCCGCAAATGATGACGATGCTTTTGCGCAATTTTTAACGGATTTAGGATTTGTCTATCAAGAAGAAACGCACAGCCCTGCTTACCAGTTATTTTTGAATAGCCCTAAAGCGGAGTAAGAACAATAAGTTCGATGCCAATAACACGTTAAAGTGGCCAATATATTGTTGAACTTTAAATAATGATCACATTGGGGTGATTTACCATCCCAATGTGATATTGTCTGTGCACCAAAAACGAAAATATATTCGTAGGTGATAACCCACACCGCCAAAGTGTGATGTCATTAGTGCATCATATGATTGTGACGGGTTGCTTATATGTAGGGTAAATTTTTCCATATGCGTGTAATTTTACACATGCATATACGACCTCATTTTAAGGAGACATTGATGTTACCCGTGCCAATTATTCCAGCCTTTATGCCACCGCGCCGAACTCTAATGGGTCCAGGCCCATCTGATGTATACCCAGAAGTGCTTGCCGCGCAGTCTCGTCCTACCATTGGTCACTTAGATCCGCTGTTTGTCGGTATGATGGATGAGCTCAAAAGCCTGATCCAATATGCTTTTCAAACCAAAAACGAAATGACTTTAGCGGTATCGGCTCCTGGCAGCGCCGGTATGGAAACGTGTTTTGTTAACTTGGTTGAGCCAGGTGAAAAGGTCATCGTGTGCCGCAATGGCGTGTTTGGTGAACGTATGCGCCAAAATGTTGAGCGTGTAGGCGGTGTTGCCGTTGTGGTTGATAACGAATGGGGCGAGCCAGTATGCCCTGATAAAGTTGAAGCTGCACTGGTGGCAAACCCAGATGCCAAGTTTTTAGCCTTTGTGCATGCAGAAACCTCAACAGGTGCATTATCTGATGCCAAAACCTTATGCACGTTAGCGCAATTACACGACTGTATTAGCATTGTTGATGCGGTGACATCATTAGGTGGTGTTGAATTGCTGGTCGATGAGTGGGGCATTGATGCTATTTATTCTGGTAGCCAAAAATGTCTGTCATGCGTCCCGGGTTTATCGCCAGTGTCTTTCTCGCCTAAAGCTGTGGCTAAGATTAAAGCGCGAACTACGCCAGTACAAAGCTGGTTTTTAGACCAAACTTTGGTGATGGGATATTGGGGCAATGACAGCGGTGCTAAGCGCAGTTATCACCATACCGCCCCGGTTAATGCGCTTTATGCACTGCATGAATCATTGCGCTTACTGGCCAATGAAGGGCTAGAAAATGCCTGGGCAAGACACCGTAACATGCACCTGTTATTGCGTGATGGTTTAACCCAATTAGGGCTTACGTTTGTGGTAGATGAAGCGTCAAGGTTGCCACAATTAAATGCTGTGTATATTCCAGAAGGTGTTGATGATGCCGCAGTGCGTAAACATCTGTTAGAAGAGTACAACCTTGAGATTGGTGCAGGCTTAGGAGCATTAGCAGGTAAAGCGTGGCGTATTGGCTTAATGGGCTTTGGTGCCCGGCGTGAAAACGTTGCCTTGTGCTTACGGGCTTTACAAGAGTCGCTAAGCTAACTATTTATAATCATAGCAGTTTACCGATATAAAAAATGACGCTCAATAGCGTCATTTTTTATTGAATAACGGGTTTGTTGAACACGATTATTCAGCGAGTTTTTTTTCAATTTCGTTAACTTGCGCTTGCAATGCTTCAAGCTTTTCACGGGTTTTAAGCAACACATGTTGCTGCACTTCAAATTCTTCGCGCGATACCACGTCCAGTTTCATCAGTTGGCTTTGTAATACTTGTTTACTGCGCTCTTCAAACTCACCCGCAAATTGCTTTACACCGCTTGGTAAGTTGTCACTTAGTTGTTTCGCCAGTTCTTCAATTTTCTTTGGATTAATCATCATGATCCCCTACTGATATATTGAGCTAATTGTAACCGAGGTCAGCGTTTTTCCAAAACCAAAGTGTGCTTTTCGTTAACTGTCTTCAGTGATTCTGCTATGATCCGCCTTCGTTTAGTTTAGTAAGGTCGTGTTATTAATGAAACTCAATCCAGGGCAAAATGAAGCCGTACATTATGTCTCGGGTCCGTGCCTCGTGCTTGCGGGTGCAGGCAGCGGTAAAACACGTGTAATCATTAATAAAATTGCTTACCTAGTCGAAAAGTGTGGCTATAAAGCACGTAACATTGCTGCAGTGACGTTTACCAACAAAGCCGCCCGTGAGATGAAAGAGCGTGTGGCACATTCTATGGGGCGCAAAGAAGCGCGAGGATTGTGGATTTCAACCTTTCACACCTTAGGGCTAGAGATCATCAAACGCGAGCATAAAGTGCTTGGCCTTAAAGCGGGCTTTTCATTATTTGATGACCAAGACACCTTCGCCTTATTAAAAGAGCTGACTCAAGATGAGTTAGACGAAGACAAAGATCTCATTAAAGCCCTAGCCTCGGCCATCTCAAATTGGAAAGGCGACCTGGTGATTCCGCAGCAAGCACGCAGCTTAGCAAAAGATGAGCAAGGGCAATTGTTTGCCATGCTATATCAGCGTTATGCGCAGCACATGAAAGCCTACAACGCGCTTGATTTTGACGACCTTATTTTAATACCGACCTTATTGCTACGCATGAACGAAGAAGTGCGCACCCGTTGGCAAACCCGCATCCAATATTTGCTTGTGGACGAATATCAAGACACCAATACCAGCCAGTATGAATTAGTAAAATTGTTAGTGGGTGAGCGCGCTCGGTTTACCGTGGTGGGCGATGACGATCAGTCAATTTATTCGTGGCGTGGTGCCAAACCGCAAAACTTAGTGTTATTAGGTAAAGATTTTCCTAAATTAAAACTGATTAAACTGGAACAGAATTACCGTTCTAGCCAACGTATTTTGCGCGCGGCAAACATTTTGATTGCCAACAACCCTCATGTGTACGACAAGGCGCTGTTTAGTGAACTGGCTTATGGTGAGCCGCTAAGGGTACTCATTGCCGCTAACGAGGAGCAAGAGGCTGAACGAGTGGTGGCTGAAATTATTCGCCATAAGTTTGTTGGCCGTACTCAGTTTGGTGATTATGCGCTTTTGTATCGGGGTAATCATCAGTCGCGTTTATTAGAACGCGCCCTTATGACTAACCGTATACCTTATAAATTAAGTGGCGGAACATCGTTTTTTGCGCGCGCAGAAATCAAAGACATTATGGCGTACCTGCGTTTGGTGGTGAATCCAGACGACGATAATGCCTTTTTACGCGTGGTTAACTTACCTAAACGCGGTATTGGCCCTGCCACTTTGGAGCGATTAGGTAATTTTGCCAACCAAAAGCATATCTCATTGTTTGAGGCTATTTTTGATGTGGAGCTTAATCATCATTTAGCGCCTGCTGCGGTAAGCTCTCTTTATCAATTTGGTAAGTTTATTGTTGATACTGGTGAGCTTGCTACTCGAGGTGAACCCGTCGAAGCCATTAAGCAACTTATTCGTAAAATTAATTATGAAGATTATTTATACGAAACCAGCACCAGTGCAAAAGCGGCAGAAATGCGCATGAAGAATATCTCTGAGCTGTATCGCTGGGTCACCGAAATGCTTGAAGGCGATGAGCTTGATGAAGCCATGACATTACCAGAGGTTGTGACGCGTTTAACCCTGCGCGACATGATGGAACGTAATAGCGAAGATGAAGGCGGCGACCAGGTGCAGTTAATGACCTTGCACGCATCTAAAGGGCTTGAGTATCCGTTTGTGTTTATGGTGGGAGTAGAAGAACGTATTTTGCCGCACCAATCGAGCATTGATGAAGATAACGTAGATGAAGAAAGACGTTTAGCTTATGTCGGGATTACCCGAGCACAACGTGAGTTGTGGTTTGTGATTTGCCGTGAGCGGCGTCAATTTGGTGAAACTATACGCTGTGAACCAAGCCGTTTTTTACTTGAGTTACCACAAGATGATTTGATTTGGGAAAACCGCAAACCGGTACAAACTGAACAGCAACGTGTTGAAACCGGTAAGAGTCATATTGCCAATTTACGTGACATGTTTAAAAAGTAGGCGCTTAAGCTATTACGTTTTATGCGCAGGACTTAGTTGGCTTTTTTTTTTCGTTGAATAACTTGCTGATTGCTCGCCCTTGACCACGAATGTAGCCGAGTTCTAGAAACTGCCGCACTTGTTGTTGTGTATCAACCGTGGTGGCATACATGTCAAAGTGAAGGGCTTCTGCAGTAAGTTGATAGGCTTTAACCAGTTGTAGTTGCTTATCATTGAGCAAGTGTTTACTGATGCCGTTATCCAACTTTAATGCTGATATGGGCAAAAAGCTTAAGCAACTTAATGAACTGTAACCTGTACCGTAGCCATCAATACCAATCTGAACCCCTAATTGACTAATAATGTCGAAACCATTGATGTGGTTTTCAGTGTCTTGCACTAGGGCTTTCTCGTTGAAGAACAGCATTAGCTTATTAGGTTCAATATTGCTGGCTTTGATTGAGTTTTTTAAGTTACGCAATACAAACTTATTTTTGATGTGTTGACTGCTAATCGACAAATGCAAAATAACATCTTGGTGATATTGTTGCTTGAGCTGTTGATACTGTTTGCTTATGTGAGCAAATATATATCCGTCTAAATTAAGTGTCAGTTGATATTGCATCGCGAGATGCTTGAGCTTAGGGTGTTCGATGAGTCCGTGCTCAGCATGGTGCCATTCAATGTGAGGCTCAATAGCGATAATTTCACCGCTGGTAAAATCAACCACTTCAACGTAGTGAATATCAAATTTTTGTTTATCTAGTGCCTGCTTAAAGTCTGCTTCTAATTCATGCTGCTGCTTAGACTGGGTACTGAGTTTGTCGTCAAATATCACATAACAACCTTTACCATTTGCCTTAGCCTGGTACATGGCAGCATCAGCATCACGCAACAAAGACTCGCTAGTGACTAACTTAGTACGACCACTAAACGCGACACCAATACTGGCACCGGCGATAAACTCTTGTTTACCCAGTTCATAAGGCATAGATAACGCTTGTAAGATGCGTTCGCAGACTTCAATAGCATCATCTGTTGCGCTAATTGAGTCGAGTAATATCACAAACTCATCACCGCCCATTCTTGCTAGGGTGTCATTGTCGCGTATACACGATTTAATCCGTTGAGCCGTTTCTATTAAAAAGCGATCGCCTTCTAAATGCCCAAAAGAGTCGTTAATAAGCTTAAAACGGTCTAAATCGATAAATAATAGGGCAAACTGATCTAAACCATGGCGGCGTAAATGTTTAAGAGCTTGTGATAGGCGCTCCATTAAAAAACTGCGGTTGGGTAAACCTGTGAGCCCATCGTGCTTCGCATCATGTACTAGCTGGTCTTCAATTTTTCGGCGCTGGTTAATTTCTTGCTGTAAGTTGTTGTTGAGCTCGGCTAATGCTCGAGTCCGTTCGACGACTTTATCTTCCAATAGCTCGTGACTGCTTTTTAATGATTCAACAGCCTGTTTGCGTTCGATGGCATTGGCAATATGTTGTGAAACAAAAGTCAGGAGTTCCAAATCTTTTGATTGATATATGTGCTCATCATCAAGGCTGTAAATGGTTAATGCACCTGCCACATCGCCATTAATAATTAACGGTATGCCAATCCATTGATGCATACGTTCAGTTTTATTTAACTCTGGCGACTTTGAGTAGATTTCACCATTGGCCACCATTTGGGCAATGTCTTTTGCAGACAATAACCGAGGCTGCTTATGCTGTAATATGTACTCGGTTAAGCCATCTTGCATTGGGCGTGACGATGGATATTGGGTCGTCATTTGCGATACATAAAATGGAAATGACAACATATTGTGATCGTCTATCAATGAGATAAAACAATTATGCGCTGGGATTAACTGACTGAGAATCGTGTGAATACGCAGATAGAAGTCTTGCTGTAACACATTGGATGCTGATAAATCGGCAATTTCGAATAAGGTTTTTTGTAGTTTTTCTGCTTTAACTCGCTCTTGAACTTCAATTTTGACTTTGTCATAAGCCTGGCTAAGCTCTTTGGTTCGCTCAGTAATCGCTAGTTCTAATTGCTCATGATGTTCTAGTCGTTCCATTACGCCAGAGATATGGTGGCAAATAAAGCCCATTAGTTCGAGTTCTAACTCACCGTATGTATTGGCTTCGTTATAACTTTGAACCACTAATACGCCACTGACCATATCTTGATTCTTAATCGGCACACCGAGCCATTGATGACTAGGAGACCCCAAACTTTTAATATCGCCGCTGGCGATGAGTTCGTTAAACTTTTTGTCATCGCAGAGTAATGGTTCGCCGTTTCTTAATACGTATCCGGTTAAACCACTATTGAGTAATGAAGAAATCTCCTGGTCAGGGTACAAATCAGTGGGGTGGGAGTCTTGCAAATCAGCGAAAAAAGGCAGGCTGGTTAAGCCAGTTTTAAGATCTTTTGCGGCGATAAAGAAGTTTTCAGCAGGGATAAGTTGTTGAAGATGTAGGTGCACCCGTTGATAAAAGTCTTCAAGCGATGTTACTTGGGTGGCAATATTTGAAATACCCAGTAGCGCATTTTGAATAGTTTCAGAACGTTTGTATTTTTTAGCCAAACGTTTTAAGCGAGTCACTCTTTTTTGTAAGTGCTCGACTCTTGGAGATGGTTTTGAGTGGCTATTTTCCTTATTCATATCTCCAACCGTGGCTATCCTATTAATTATGCGATAAATATTTTTTGAACAACCATTATAATTACCATAAATATAAATGTGATCCAAGCGAAATAAATGTAAGTATAAAGTTAATAATTGACTGGGTTGCACATTTTATTTTCTAAAATGACTCAAAACTTAATCAGTCAGTTAAAAAAAGCAAATCAGGGCTAGACGCGAGGCCGTTTTATCCCTACTATATGCGTCGCTAACCAAGGCGAGCGCCCATAGCTCAGCTGGATAGAGCGTACCCCTCCGGAGGGTAAGGCCGAAGGTTCGAATCCTTCTGGGCGCACCATTCGGTAAGTAGTGGTTCTGTTGTATTGGTTAGTAGAATTGAAAGTCAGTGGTGATTGTAGCTCAGTTGGTAGAGTCCCGGATTGTGATTCCGGTTGTCGTGGGTTCGAGCCCCATCAGTCACCCCATTCAATTCAATGTTTTATTTTCGGTGATTAGCGCAGCCCGGTAGCGCATCTCGTTTGGGACGAGAGGGTCAGAGGTTCGAATCCTCTATCACCGACCACATTTTGAAATGAGTTAAGTATGTTAACTGGTTTCTAGTAAAAGTTTGAAATAAATTTCGGTGATTAGCGCAGCCCGGTAGCGCATCTCGTTTGGGACGAGAGGGTCAGAGGTTCGAATCCTCTATCACCGACCAATTTAACAAAAAAGCCACTCAAATGAGTGGCTTTTTTGTTTTCACTTTTTGGGATTTTATGTCCTATTAATGTCCTAGTACTGAAATAAGTTACGCTTCCCTTATACCTATCCCTGATTAGTCTGCTAGGTTTGTAAGCCCTCAAGCCATAAGAGTATTGTGACCCAATAAAAAACCACTCCGTAGAGTGGTTTGCATCTTGGGTATGTCGCTAAGTCGTTATAACTTTACATTAACTGGCGGTGAGATAAAGCCCTGGTAGGCATCGACTCTGAGTTCAGTAAAGCGGCTTAGCTGTTGCTTCTCTTGAATACCCGTCACAATGACCTGGATGTCTAAGCCTTTAGCTACGTTCACTAAGGCTCGGCACAACTCGCTGTTATGTTGATTGTCTTCAATATAAGCAAAAGATTGATCTAGTTTGACATAGTGTGGTCTTAAGCTTTGTAAATAAGCCATAGAGCCAAATTGACGACCAAAATGGTCTATACCAAAGTGTGCACCACAATCGCGGATCACTTTACACAAGCTCTCACAGGCTTCTAAATCACTGTATACACTGGCTTCTGGTATTTCGAAACAAATACGGTCTGGGTATTTGTTTGCACGTAAAAATTGTTTAAGCCAAACATGGAACTCAGTATCACTGATACTTTGATTGGTTAAGTTTATTGCGACTCGCTCATAGTTGCGTTCGAGTAATTTGTGCTGGTTAACCGTTTCGATAAGGCATCTGTCGAGAAGGGTTCCCAGTGATAACAGCTCCACGTAAGGCATAAATTGCCCCGCATGTAGGGTGGTATCTTCAATCTTTAACTGGCAGTAAAGCTCACGTTGGCAGACTTCATTTTTAGCACTTAGCTGAATTGGCTGCCAACGGAATTGGAATTTCTTATGTTTAATGGCATTACCTAAATTATTGCGCCACTCTTCTCGAGTGAAAAGTTGCTTCTGAGTATTTTCAAACCAGTGAAATACTTTAGCTTCTTTAATTGACTGCTGTAGCGCATTATCTGCCTGAGCCATCATGTCAGACACTGTCATTTGACCTAAGCGTTCAGCAACACCGATATTAAATTGCTCGTTAGGTTTGCTTCCTGCTTTTGATATTTCTTTATTGACGGTGCGGATGAGGCTTTGGAGGTATTTAGTTAATTGATCGTGTTCGCAGTCTTCGACTAAAAATGCAAATTCGTATGCTGCAATACGCGCGATAACCGAATGGGCTATTTCATCTTGATGTTGTTGTAGTTTTTCCGACAGAATGCGAATGGTTTCGTCACGCACCTGGAAGCCATACTTGCTGTGCACGTCTTCTAACCAATCCATTTTGACTAAATATAATGCCCCTGTGCTGGGTTCGCTTAACCACCCATTAATTCGGCTGACGATATATTGTCTGTTGGGTAGACCTGAAACTTGATCGACTAGATTTTTTTTGCGTAAGGCAGATACTTCTTCGTCGAGCGAGCTAAATACTTGCTTTAATTGGGCTGACATACTGTTGAATGCGTCGACCAACTCTTTTAGCTCTTTGGTTTTAGGGGCAGGCATATCTGGGCCAAATTGACGCTCGGCGATTTGTTTTGCGTGCACTGAAAGGGTATTGAGTGGCTTTAATATCCAGCTCAAGCCTATTCGGGCAAACGCGATAGCGATTAAAAATAGGATAGAAAATAAAATAGTAATATCGCTGATAATGCGCCACAATTCTTGATAACCAAAGCCTGGGTGGGCGGTGATCTCTAAGGTGGCTAGTTGTAACCAACCTGAGGTAATCGTGGTTTGTTTATTGATACTTGTAAATAGATTAAGATCAATAAACCATTGCGGTACTTTATTGACTCTAATTGCGTTATTCCAAACTTGTTGTTTACCGTCTACAAGCCAAGTCAGCTTAATTTGTTGGTAGTATCCACCTTCAAAAATGACATTAACTAGGGTTTCTGCGCCAGCAGTGTCACCCGCTTCAAGAACCGGCGTGAGCATTAATCCTAATGAGTTACTGGCATTATTAAGATCAGATTCCATTTGTTTGGTCAGAAAACCTTGGGTTTCTGAAAATTGTACGTAGGCCACGCTTGCTATGGTTAATAAGAAAAGCGCAAAAAGTAACGCATAGATCTGCCTGAACAGGGTCATGTTGTCACTACTCCATGTTGAGTTTGGGTAAGCGTAAACGATCTACACCTAATCTAAGTTTAAGGTCTGTCCATTTCTCAAGGCGTGAAGATGAACCTGCTAAGACACCCCGACCTTTTTCTTTGTTTAACCATAATTGTTTACCATTAAAACTGTATACCGGTAGAAGGTCTCTTCTTTGTGTTGCTGGTTTTATGGCTTTATCTAAATTATCGAGTACCAAAGGTATTGAGTTTGGTTGTTCGTAGTATGCTAATACCATGTGGTATTGATTGAGCGTTGTGGCTTTTACCATGGTGATCCGCAGTTTATCTTCTGCGACACCCAGCTGCAGTAGCGTGAAGTATTTTGCGATTGAAAAGTCTTCGCAATCACCGCCGTTCACTCCAATAAATTCCATTGGTGATGCCCAATAATTTGAGTCCCCCCAAAGAATACTGTCATCAACAAATCTAAAAAGATTAAAGAAATGATTCACTTTCTCTAATTTATCGATATCGCTCAATTGTTGAGAATCATTGAGTATTTTAAACCAAGCATTTGCACGTAGCGCTGCTCTATCGCCGTAGCGTTTGGTTAATGCTGACACTATATGTTGTTGATTTAGCTCTTGAGTCGGTGCTGCAAATAGCAACGAAACTAAAAGGGCCGATGTCACAATAATACTGTGGCAGACCCTTTTAGAAAATGTCGCGATGGCATGTGCGTCTTTACGACTCAATGACTCATATCCTCGTTAACGATTATTCTTCCAAATCGTCAACAGTATAGATATTCCACTTCATCTCTGACATTGTATTTTCACCTGTTACAGATGCAATTACGCGGCGATTACGTTCTTCAGCTTCTGGTGTGCCACTAGTATCGATAGGTCTATCAAAACTGTAACCTACAGCAGACATTCGGTTAGCATCGATATCAAAACTGGTTTCTAACAGCTTTGTGACCGCTTTAGCACGTTTTTGAGAGAGTGCTAAGTTGAGCTCATAACTGCCTCTAACACTGCAGTGACCTTCAATAACCACGTTAGTATTTGGGTACTTTTTCATCAGCTTGGCAATTTTTTCTACTTCGTCATAATACTGAGGTTCGATAACATCAGAATTATTAGCAAATAAAATATTGAGTTCTTCACTGTGGTTAATATCAATCACTTTGCCACAACCATAGTTGTCTATGCTTGCACCTAGGATGGTACCGGCACAGCGTTCACGAGCGGTGATAACACCATCGCTATCCATGTCGGTAAGGTCAAAGTTTTGTTTTGTTGGCTTGTCGAGCTCAACGATGTCATTCATTGAGCATGCTGTTGTGGTGAACATCGCCACTAGGATCACTAAATATTTCATTATTTAACGCCTCCATCATAGGCATACTCGCCGCGCCATTCTTCTGGGCGGGTGACTCTTAGAGAATCTAATAAGCTACCTGCTGCATTTAATACTCGATAACGAGCGGCAATTTCATCATATTCAGTTTGTAAATAATCTTTACGTGCTTCAAATAACTCGTTTTCAGTATTGAGTAAATCAAGCAATGTACGCTGACCTAGATTAAATTGTTGTATATATGCAATCTGGGTTTCTTTCGCTGCAATGACGTGCTCACGAATAAATTGCTTTTGTGGCGCAAGCATTTCGTAGGCATTCCAAGCCAGCGACATTCCTTCAACAACTTGGCGATATGCGCGTTGTTGAATTTCTTTCGCTTCGTTGATTCTATAGGCCGTTTCTCTATCGCGAGCGATATCTTTACCGCCAGAGAACAAGTTGTATTTAACCCGAACCATGGCGACTAAGTCGTTACTGTGACCATTGACGTTTTGGCTGCTAAGTGAGCTGTAACCATCTTCGCCATCAACATCATTATTCCAGTTGCCATCTAGTTCTAAACTGAGCTGTGGAAAATAATTTGCCTGAGCTGAATTTCGTTCATATTTAGCGGCATTGATGTCACCTTCAGCAGATTTAAGGATAGGATGATCGTTTTTAGCTTTCATCAAACCTTTGTTTAAGTCTGCAGGTAGCATATCTGCATCTGGTACAGGTAATACTAAATTTTCTGGTTCAGATTCAACAATACGTACAAACGCTGCCTTGGCATCTTGTAAATTATTTTTTGCTGAAATGACATTTGCGTGTGCGCGGGCTAAACGACCAGTGATTTGTGATAAGTCTGCCACTGAGCCTAAACCAGAATCAGTACGTTGTTTGATTTGATCGTAAATGTCTTGATGACTTTCTAGGTTTTTTTCTGACAGCGTTAGCACTTGTTGAGTGCGTATGTAGTCAAGATATACCTCAGTAACCGTTAATGCCATGTCTTCAGCTGCGGCAAACAATGCCCATTGATCAGCACTGGCTTCATATGAATAACGGTCAACTTCGCTGCTAGTATAAAAGCCATCAAATAACATTTGCTTAATGCTAAAGCCTGCTTCGCCACGGTTTAAGTCAATAACGCCATCGTCATCAACATCGCCTTGGCCCGCCTTGCGGCGTGTTGAAGGGCTGTCGGTTTGCTCCCAGCCGTAGCCGGCAGATACATCAACCGTAGGCAAGTAGCCTGCAGATGCTTGGTTTACCTGTTCTTCGCGTGCTTTAAATTGGTTAAAAGCAATACGTAAATCTGGATTTGTGTCTAGAGTATGCGCCACAGCTTGTTCAAGCGATTGGCTTGATGCTGTTGGTGCAATCAGCATAGACAAAGCAAGTGCAGCAGCACTGACTTTAGTTCGCTGATTTTTAAAAGTGCTCATTTAAAACCCTCCTGGTTCTTCTTAGCGCTCTCTAAGAGCGGTATCTTTTGCTCTTAAAATTGGATTTAAAATGTACTCAAGTATTGATTTTTTCCCTGTGATAACGTCCACCGAAGTGAGCATTCCTGGGATTATTGGCATCTCTGTGCCATCGTCTTTTAATAAACTCGATTGTTCAGTTCTTACTTTGATAATGTAAAAACTATTGCCTTCTTCATCTTGTGAGGTGTCGGCACTAATATGCTCAACGGTACCTTTGAGGCCGCCATATCGAGTAAAGTCATATGCTGTGACTTTAACTATAGCAGGAAGCCCGGGATGTAAAAATGCAATATCTTTAGGGGTAATTTTAGTTTCTATCAATAGTTTATCTTCTGACGGCACAATCTCAATGATTTGCTCGCCTGGCTGGACAACTCCACCTAAAGTATTAAAGTAAATTTTCTTAATCGTGCCGACAACTGGGGAAGTAATCACCGCTCGACTGACTTTGTCAAAAGCGCCAATTTGTGCCTGATTCATACGAGATAATTTAGTTTGTAACTCGTTTAATTGTGCACGTAAATCAGTGGTGTACACAAATACAGCATCACGACGCTTTAAGATGGCTTCATCCATTGTGGCTTTCACTTTTGGACGTAACAACCGCAGAGATTGCAGTTCACCTTGGATATCATTTACTGTTCGTTCAAGTTTTAAAAGCTCGACTTCTGGCACAATACCTTTGCGGGCGAGTGGCTTGGTTAATTCGAGTTCACGAGTCACTAACTGGTAACTGGTTGTGAGTGTATTAATCTTCGAGGCTAGTTCTTCAATTTCTTGTTGTCGTTGCTGAATTTGACGAACTAAAATTTCTAACTGGTTGCTGAGATTATCTAAACGCAACGAGTACTCTTCTTGTTGTCGTTTTACTAACTCAGGTTCCGCTGCAATTGTTGCGCCCGGAAACGTTAGCGCTTGCTTAGTGATTTTAACTTGCTCGCGCCAGTCCGTTGACATGTCTGAAATGACGATGCTGTCGAGCTCTGCACGCATACGGATAATGTTAGTTTGTAAGCCGTAGACTTCTTGCTCTTGTTGGCCGAAGTCAGATCTAAAACGTGTGTCATCGATACGCGCTAATGGTTGCCCTTTGGTGACCATAAGGCCTTCTTGAACAAATATCTCTTGTAAGATCCCGCCGTCCAAGCTTTGAATCACTTGTAATTGTGATGATGGAATGACTTTGCCTTCACCTGTGGTGACCTGATCTAATTCAGAAAAGTAAGCCCAAATGACAAAGCACAACATCATGGCAGCGAGTGACCATATAATGAGTCGATGTCCTGTTGGGGCATCTGTCATCATAGCCCCGTATACGTCATCGACCATTTCTAAATCTTCGGCGGTTAAGTGTTTGCTCATGAGTTTTGATCTCCCGCCATTGCGCCGGAGTTAAGCTTGGCAAGTACTTCATCTTTAGGACCGTCGGCCATGATATGACCTTTATCTAATACAATAATACGATCAACTAAATTGAGTAGATGCATTTTGTGCGTAATGAGTAGTAATGTTCTGTCACGGCTAACGAGTTGCATCGATCTAATAAACTGCTTCTCGGCGCGCGCATCTAAACTGGCCGTGGGTTCATCCATTAGCAATATCGGTGGGTCGTTAAGTGTTGCTCTGGCTAAAGCAACAGTTTGGCGTTGGCCACGGCTTAAGGATAATCCTCCCTCTCCAACTTGCTGATCCAGTCCTTCAGATTCTAAGTTAGTGAACATATTCACTCCAGATAACTGAATCGCTCTCATTAATTGGTGTTCAGTGACTTGACGTGAACCAAATAAAATATTGTCGCGGATCGTACCGTGAAATAGGGTGACATCTTGAGGTAAGTAGCCAAAATTCCGTCTAAGATCGCTTGGATGAATTTGTCCTGAATCCAAACCGTCGTATCGCAGGCTACCCTGGGTAGGCTTGTACAATCCAAGTAGTAATTTTGCTAAGGTACTTTTGCCAGAACCATTACGCCCGATAATTGCAATGCGTTCACCGGGTTTAATACGCAGTGATAATGGGTGCAAGCTCGGCTTTTCTGTACCAGGGAAACTGAAACTAATGTTGTCAGCTTCGATTTTTCCCATAATACGTTCTTTACTGACCACATGGCCTTTGTCCTCGAACTCATCCTCTTCTTTCATGATGGTATCAAGTTGACGTAATGAGCTAATGGTATGATTACCACGAGAGATAAGCCCTGCCAGCTGTGCCATTGGTGCTATCGCTCTGCTCGATAACATTACTGCAGCAATAATTCCGCCCATTGATATTTCATTATCAGCCAGACGATAAACGCCGAGAATAACCACAAGTACCACTGTAACTTGCACCATAAAATTGGCAACGTGGGCAACATGATTAGAGAGCTTTTTACTCTTTAGCTGCCAGTTCGCTGTATGGCCAATCATTTGTTGCCAACTTTTTTGTACGAGACCTTCCGCTCCATTGGCTTTTATTGATTCGAGTGCGGTTAAACTTTCAATTAAATGACCGTGTTTTAAGCTCGAATAACGATTACTTTCTTCAATGGCTTGCTTTAATTTAGGTTGCAGATAGAGGGTCACAGCGATAATGACGATACTGCCAAAAACAGGAATAAGTGCTAAATCACCCGCCACAATATAAATGATGATGACAAAGAGCAAGGCAAAAGGTAAATCGACCAGTGCTGTGATTGTTGCTGAGGTTAAAAACTCTCTAATACTGTCAAACTCACCGAGTTGCCTTGCCATTCCGCCGACACTGGGAGAGCGTTTTGATAGCGGAATTCCTATCGCTTTGGCAAATAATTTTGAGGAAACGATAATATCGACTTTTTTACCGGCAATATCGATTAAGTAACTCCGCAGTTGACGCATAATAAAATCAAACAAATAGGCTATGCTTGCGCCAATAGCTAATACCCAAAGCGACTCAAAAGCTAAATTGGGCACCACTTTGTCATAAACGTTCATAATGAACAGTGGAGAAACCAATGCAAATAGGTTAACCAATACCGATGCAATAAGTGCATCACGATAAATAGGTGCAGAGTCTTTAATACTTTGCATTAACCAGTGTGTATTGTTGTCATGTAGGTGAACATCGAAGCTTTTATCACCACGATAATCTTGTTTGACTAGAAATAGGTAGCCAACATACAAGGACTCTAGTTCCTCTATTGTCAGACTTTCTTCGCCGCCGGTTTCGGGTAATTGAATAACCGCTTTATCATTGTCTAAATCAAGCTCTCTTAATACACAGGCCTTTTTATCTTTTAATAATAAAATGCACGGTAAAAGTATGTCTGAAATTTGATTTAAGTCTTTACGTGATAGCTTTGCAGACAAGCCTGCTCTAGCTGCTGCTTGTGGCACTAATTCTGGAGAGATAACTGAACCTGACAGTGGCAAACCTGCCGCCAAAGAATCAATAGAGCAAGGGCTGCCAAAGTGTTCTGTTAGCAGTACTAAGCAGTCGAGTAGCGGATCAACCGTTACACGTTGTGAGGCAGAAATCGTCCACTGCTCGTTTGTGTTAGACGCAGTTATAGGCACCTAATCAGAGTCCTTAATTTATTATTGTTAGAAGTAACGTTGTATGCGCCACATAATACTATGTGGCGCATACAATATGTTGCTATTAAGGAATAATATTTCCACTGTACTGGTCATATAGATCAGGATCTGTGGTTCCTGTTGATGGTGCTGTGGTTTCTGTTGATGTATCAACAATAAGTGCACCGTCATCTAACAACCCATTGATAATAACACCATTATCAGTACTGCCATATACATCAGTTAAATCTACACCATCTAATATGATATGTTGCTCAAATACTCCATCATGATCTGCATCAATATTAATAGTAGTGGTGCCGTCAGTTTCACTGAAATTAAGCATACTGTCTAAGTTAGTCGAGTTTTCATTAACCAATAGGTCACTTAAATCAAGACTGTCTTTACTGACGTCAAAATCAATCATGGTATCAGTGCCGTTTTCATTAGCATTCCATACAAAGGTATTGTTACCTTCACCACCACTTAATATATCATCTCCCAAACCGCCGCTGAGTAAGTCGTCGCCTAATCCACCGATTAGCAGGTCGTTACCATCGCCACCAATCAGCACATCATCACCAGCACCACCATCAAGAATAGCATCGGCAAAGTAAATACCGCCAGTTGAACCACCCGCTCCATCTGAGATATAAGTTCCTGTTTGAGTACTACCATCACTTAAGGTAATAGTGAAAGTTACACCTGCTGAAGCTAAATCACTACCAGTATCAGCCCCTAGGCTATCTGTATCAATTGAGAACCAGAATTGGTCGCCATTTGTAAAGTCACCTTCGGTAAATGTCGCTGTAAATGTGCCACTGTCTGCCGTCATATTGGCAAAAATGTCATCGTTACTATCTTCTATACCTTGTGAATTAGAGCCTTTTACAAGATTGGAATCACTGATATCGAAGATAGCGTTTGAATCACTTCCAGCATTAAGGTTAATTTGTATCTGAGTGATCGATAAGCCAGCAGTTAATAATGCAGCTTCAAAACCGAATTGATTTTGGCTATTGTAAGTATCTCCTGAAGCGACTGTGGCATTTATGCTTAACATTACAGCACTAGTAGCGGTTGAGTTAGCAATAATAATGTCGTTTTCGTGGGTTCCGGTTAATTTTGTTGAGTCTTGATAATCAATCGTGACATTAGCGCTGTCTTCTGTGCCATTACCGGTCAAAGTATAATTGAAACTATCGCCATCATTTGCAGCGGTAACCGTAACATTGCCATTATTTAGCGATGCATTATTGCCGCTGACATTAGTGACACTAGTGATTTCAGCATCACTAGTCGTTGCATCACCATGGGTAAGGTATTCAGTCGAAATAGTGAGGTTACTTCCTGCTGTTTGATTGGTAATCACATTATTGACGTTGGCATCTAATGACGCGTGATAATCAACATTAATCACCAGCTCAAATGTACCAGTATCACCATCATTATCAATAATGGTTACTTCAAATATCTCTTGCTCATTGAGCACATTTTCAGTTGAATCGATAAAGTAATTATATTCACCAGAGACAAAGTCAACGGTAAATGTTGCACCTAACGCAGTGGTGATGATTTGTATAGGATTATTTGCATCATAGCTGTAAGTAACACCATCTATCACGAGTTGATCTACACTTCCGCCATCGGCACCTACTAATACACCTGTTGAACTGGTTCCTAGAATACCTAGCCCACCACTAATAGCATTAGACTCAAAATAATCGAGAATAGTATTAGTTAAATCATCGGCATCACTAACTTTAATCGCATACTCTTCAGCACTATTAACTTCAGGATATGAGATAGGTAATATCTGATCTAAGCTAGCATTACCAATACCAATACCAAATGCAATGTCATAGTAAGTATCTAGGTATGTTTGCCACTGAGTTTGAAGCGTTGCATCAACATCATGGCCATTTGTTGGAACACCATCAGAAATAAAATACACAAAGCTTTGATCTGCGTCAGGTAGGTTTATATCCTCCATGACAGTCTCTAAGGCTATATCATAGTACGTGCCTCCATTTGCTTGGAGTGCATTAAGATAATTTATCGCTGCGTCAATGTCGTCAATTAACCAAGTAGAATTTGTAACACTGCTAGAGTAGGTAACAATTTGAACGTTAACATTACCGGCATCATCAACTTCATTAATTAATGCGGTTAGAGATTCAATAGCGGTTTCTAAGTAGGTTTTTCCATTACCTGCGCTGTTATCCATACTACCTGACACATCTAAAATCAGTGTTAGGTTAGTCGTGATTGGGTCCGCACTAGCTTGAAGGTTTTGTTCAATATTTTGAACTACAGGTACATCGTCATGAATGGATATCGTTAATGTCGCATCACTACTATACCCAGAGTCATTCTCAATGGTGTAGCTATATTCTTCTAACACATCAGCGCTAGTAGTATTAGAATTTGTGAGTTCATATTGATAATCACCCGCTCTGAAGTCAGCTGTATCCTCGGTATATACGGTTAGAATACCGTTAGCGGTTGTAATGGTAATAATACCATCAACAGGTGATTGACCATCTAAGCTGCTTATGACTGTAGTACTACTAATGCCAGAGTCATTGTCTAATAGATTGCCCGTAGCAATATTAGAGCCTGTACCTTCTAGGGTACCGCCAACTAAACCGGACTCTGATACTTCTGCAGTATTATCTGCAGCGATAGGTGTGGAGTCTTGAGACATACTTAGAACAGCCGTAGATTGATCTCCATCAGAGTCTTCAAGCAGATAAGTGAATTCTTCAGTTATTGGTGTTCCGTTTCCTATAGATGTTGCTGTTAACGAATTAAGAGAATAATTAGTACTCACACCAGCAGATAACACGATATATTGAAAAGGACTGCTAGAATCAATAACTAATGAATTACTGTTTGATGTTCCAGTAGATACAACATTTCCACTAGCATCATAAGTAGTCCAAATAACCTGTTCTGAATCGCCTACGTCGCTTAGATTCAAAGTCACATTATTAATTGTAGCCGCTGAACCTAAATCAATAACAAGCGCTTCTCCGGTATTGATTCGAGCATTATCAACTCCAATACGGCTATTACTATTGTTAGAGCCAACATTGCTGCCTGGTGTACCTAAGTTGCTTAGGTCGAAAGTTGTGGTCGCGCTGAATCCATATAAATCGATGTCAGTATTATTCTTTAAGTCATCAGATGTATAACTATTGACGGTGGTATCAGTTTGTGTTGATAGATAGCTATAGCTACCATCTTGATTAATAACTAATTGTCCCTTACCCGTGTCTATAGTGAGGTTACCATCACTGTCAAAGCTGTCATAAACAACATTGTCATAAGTAACACTAATCAGCGTTGTAGAGTCGGCCCCTAGTGTATCGACTCCAGAACCATCGGTACCCTCTGCCGTTATCACATTGCCATATGCTAAACCACCAAAGCCAATGCTATCATTGTCATCAACAGCAACTGGAGCGGTATCATTGACATCAATTGACACTAGCGTCCACTCTGAATTTCCTGTTCCATCAGTTGCTTGATAATAAAAACTATCGATCAATGTATCGTTACTACTGTGATCAAGGTTTGCAGGAGCTTGGTAACTGTATGTTCCGTCAGCGTTGATAGTTATAGTGCCGCCCAGAGTTGTTGTGAAACTTTCTCCTGCTTGAGTGGCATCAATACTATTGTTATTTGAATTCCCTGGTGCGAATTTGAATACGGATAAGCTATTGCCTTCAGCATCACTATCGTTATTAACTAAGTCATTGGTAGTGAATACGAGCGTCTCGCCTTCAACTGTGATTAACGCATCAGGAGCTGCTTCTGGAGTAGAGTTTGTACCGACAATGGTAATAGTGACCGTATGGGTCGCAGTGCCATCGGCTGAAGTTACCGTGATATCTCGGGTAAGGGTTTCCCCTTCAGCAAGCGACTGCACATCAATGTGGTTATTATTTAAAGTGTAAGTCCAGTTACCATCGGCATCAATACTGAAGCTACCGTAGTTGGCATCAGCGACATCTGTTTGTGTTTGGAACACCGCTTGACCGGCATCAACGTCGGTCACGGTTAAGCTGCCCGTGACAATCTCAACGGTGGTGTTGTCGGTATCGGTAGCACCATTTTCAGTGACTGTACCTGCATCGGTATCGCCACTACCGACAGTGATAATAGCAGTATCGTTAGCGCCTACAATATTAATGGTAACTGTTGCAGTATCTGTTGCACCATATTCATCTGTTACTGTATAGGTAAAGGTATCTGTTGATAGCTGGCCTGCAGTTAATGCTTCAAAAGCATTATTGGTGTCATAAGAATATGTTCCATCACTGTGTATGGTTAATAGTGCTCCACTTGGGAGAGTTACAACTTGCCCATCCGTAATGCTTGCTCCATTTACGTCTGTTAAAGAGTAAGAGTGGTCTTGTAAGTCATTATCGTTATTCAATAAGCCTGAATTAGTGTCTGTTATTGATAAAATACTATCTTCAGACACAACATAGCTCCCCACAATTGCAGGTCCAGATGCTGTCACACTTGTTAGGAAGTAATCAGAGGAGTCAACTAATGCCGGTCCACCATTTGCTTCACTAACTGTTTCTGTTGCTTGAAAAACCAACTGATCAAATACAATGTCACCAGTATTTATAGTGAAAGTTCCCTCATCTCCAGAACTTGTAGTAAATATTTCACTGGCGACTAAATGACCATTGTAATAAGCCATCCATACACCTTGCTCACCA
Organism: Shewanella saliphila; assembly: GCF_014648295.1. GTDB lineage: Bacteria > Pseudomonadota > Gammaproteobacteria > Enterobacterales > Shewanellaceae > Shewanella > Shewanella saliphila. The sequence continues at coordinate 837 of NZ_BMQV01000041.1, read as the reverse complement.
TTGTTTTCATTGGTAAACAAATGAGAAACACTAAATGTTGCTTGATTCACTAAGCCATTAAAGTCGATAACAACGGACTCCGATGTGCCAGTAGCTGAATCATACTCAATCTGCCCAGCAATTTGACCTGATGTGCGTGGAGAACCTGCTACACCAAGATTGTTACTTGAGTCATAGCTGATTGATCCAATAGATCCATCACCGTTACGAGCGGAAATGGTCATTAGAGCTTCACCGTCTGACTGTGGAATAGCCCAATTACTGCTAGAACCTGTCGTTACAGTATATGACGAACCAGGGATATCATCATTAGCATCAACATTATTTATCGTTGCTGTATCTGTAGCGGTTGTTGATTCGTTACCTGCTGCATCAGTTTGTGTTATTTCAACTGTGATTTGATCACCTGCTGCTGGAACATCTTCAGTCCATGTGATCTCACCATTGTTATAATCAAAAGCAATGCTAGGCGTTGAGCCGTCAAGATTAACCAATTGACCATTTTCGAGTTTTAAATCAAATGAAACTTCATTTCCATCTACAGTGATTGATATTGAAACAAAACCACCTACAACTAAATCTGTATTTTCAACATCTGCTTTAATTTGTATTCCGCTACCGTTGGCTGCAATTTCACCATTGTTTAACCAACCATCACCTGGTGTACCGTCATCAACAATAATAATTGATAGTGCAGAAGGTGCTATTCGGTCAACAGGCTGGTTATCCATCGCAGTGGCAGATGGGTTACCGGCGATATCAATCACTTGGGCGGTGACATCGACCTGCGTCGCGCCTGCGGTCACAGGGACTTCGACATCCAAGCCATTGGTGAGC
>NZ_BMQV01000040.1 GCF_014648295.1 Shewanella saliphila | reverse complement strand
AACATCCAGAGCGATGGTCAAAAGAAGAGCGAAACTGGCAACCAATAGGCGCTGTGGCGTTAAATCCAGAGCAACATAAAGAAGTTGCTTAACAATTTAGGCGACAACTGTCTTGAAAAACGCCGCATTACTAAAATTAGGCCAACAGGCCTGTATCAAGCAAATCTAATCTAGGCATGCGAAACAAGCTTTGGGGCATAAATGATTTGCATACCTTGCTTGCAATTGGTGTGATTCAACTCTGAACTTGAGGACGTTGAAGAAAATAGCGTGAGCCTGACAGGACGTCAGGCTAGCTTTCGCGGTACAGGATGTACCATCGGAAGCGTTAGCATTTTCGAATAAGTCCGAGGCCGATTCCAAATAAAGCCCAAAGCTGGATCAATCCCCATGGCGACCTTTTCGCAGCTGTTGTTTTGTAAATAGCGAAAATGTTGCGGGGCGGCTGGGAGTTCCAAGAGGGAACAGCCGTTGGTTTCCTCTTGGTCTGGTGTGGGCGAAGCGCCACGACCTTTGTGGCCGTAGGCCATTTCAAATAAAAATATACTACGGTTATTTACCGTCCATCGCTCGACGTTTTTTAAAGTCAGATTCTTCTAGCCATTTTGGCCAGTCGTTGTTGTTGGCAAGCTTTTCAATAATGTCACTGATTAAAGCGAGGTCTTGCTCGACTCCGCCTAAATTCCAGCTGGCATCATAATCGTCAGCATCTTGATGATATTTATGAGCAATGTAGTCTGGGTCTGTATCACCTAGGCTCATAAACATTAACCCTGGCACTCCTTGTTGGGCTAAGGCAAAGTGGTCTGAACGGAACATTAAGCCATTTTGTGGACGAGGATCTGCTTTTACAGTGCGCCCTTGTGCTTTGGCGGCATCATCTAAATAGGTCTCTAACTCAGACACACCCTGGCCGTAACGCAGGATGTAATTAACACCTTTACCAACGTTCATGCCGTCTATGTTTAAAAACGACACGAGTTGTTTAGTCGGTACCGGAGGATTGGCAGCAAAGTATTGCGCACCAATAAGGCCTGTTTCTTCTGCGGTAAAGGCAGTAAACAATATAGAGCGTTTAGGGACTTTATTTTGTGCTTTGAAATGACGCGCTAACTGTAATACTCCGGCAACACCTGAGGCATTATCGACAGCACCGTTATAAATGCGCGTTTTGCCATCTTGCACTGTTTTACCTAAATGATCCCAATGCGCATGCATAACAACCCATTCATCGGCTTGTGAACTGCCAGGTAACATACCTGCTACGTTATAAGAGGTGGCCAATTCGATTTGGTTTTTGAGGGTTAAATTGGCTTTAAGTTTTAGTGGTATCGCTTTAAAACCTGGCTTTGCGGCGGTGAGTTTCAGAGTGTCGTAATCAAGGCCTGCTGCGCTAAAGATTTTTTGTGCACCGTGATGTTGAACCCAACCCATGACACCGATGTGAGATTGATTTTTGTGGTTATCCACTAAGGTATATTTGGTATTGGTGTTGCTGTTTTCAACGACGTTCCAGCCGTAGGCTGCGGGTGCAGTTTCGTGCACAATAAACACCGCTTTGGCGCCCTGCCTTGCAGCTTCTTCGTACTTGTAAGTCCAGCGGCCATAGTAGGTCATGGCATTACCTTTAAAAACATCAGGGTCTTGAGTGGCAAAACCTGGATCATTGACCAGCATAATCAGCGTTTTACCTTTCACATCAACATTGGCGTAATCGTTCCATTGGTATTCTGGTGCATTGATACCGTAACCCACAAAAACAACGTCGCTGTTGTCTAATGACACTTGTGGCTGAATTTGTTCGGTGCGGGCGGTAAAGTCGCTGCCGTTATTTAGCACCACATCAGCAATGGTTAGCTGCATGGTTTGATCGGCTGTGATTTTAGCCATAGGCACAGCTTGACGGTAGCTGTCGCCAAAGCCCGGTTTGAGCCCTATCGCTTTGTATGCTTTCTCTAAATATTCAACGGTCAGTGTTTCACCCTTAGACAAAGGCCCACGACCTTCAAATTCATCACTGGCCAGGGTTTCTACATCTTGACGGTAGGTTTTTTCATCAAATTCAAATGGCGCGGCATTTGCGCTTGGTAATAAAAAAACGCCACATAAGGCTATTAAACGAAAGGTATTCACAGACAACATCCTTTGTAAATAATTAAGAAAATTTATTGTAACAATGACTAGGCATTAGAGCGGACTTCATCCTGCTAGAACACTGCGCGACGATAAAGACTAGGCTAACCAATATAGTCTGATGCGATAATCAGTGCTAGCGCTTTTTTATCGCTATTCAACGGGTTGTCAAAAGCGGTAAGCTAAGCCCGGGTTGGCCTGGTGCTGCTAGGTAACGTTTGTCTATCCATAATCCTATTGCGGCAACTAACACATCACCGTAAAAAATTAATGGAATTTGCTGACGACGCCATGGCGGTATATGACACTCCTGCCAAAGCTTTTTAAGCTCACGCGGTTTGCTGCGCTGCGATGTGGCAAACTGTGGCTGACATTTAATTGCACCAGATGCACCATACTGCACAGTGATTTGTGCTTGATCTAAAGGCAAGGCAAGTAATGGCGTTACTGATGTTGAAATATCTTGCTGTGCAAGCACCTGTGTCTGCATTTGCACACTAAACACCTGCTGCCCTATTTTGCCCGTGGCTTGATTTAGCTCGCCTGCTAATACTGCGCGAATATCATTTTCAAGCTTTGTGGCATCGACAGGTTCAAGCGCTTGATGGCTTAACACATATGCGATATTGGCAAAGCGTTTAACTTGATAATCGCCCCATTGAATGGCCACATTGGCATCATCTTTTGCATCAAGCAGTTGTGACAGTATTTGCTGTAATTGCGATTGCGATGGCAAACTCACACCACAATGCTGTAAATAACCTCGAAATAACAATGCTTGCCATGCAGGCGTTAATTGGCTCAACTGCGTCAGTTTAAACCCACTAGACTCAGTGATTAACCCATCGGTATCGGTGGGTAGAGTTAACCACTGGGGTAAGCGATGACTCACTTCATCATCAATCACTTGTTGTTGCTGTGCACACAATGCGGCGCTTCTTGCTGCTGTGGTGGCAACGCTTGGCCAGCGTTGTTTTAGACGAGGAATAATCTCTAGGCGTAAAAAGTTACGGTCGTAACTGTCGTCTTGATTACTCTCATCTTCTATGTGGCTTAATTGGTATTGGGCAGCAAACTGCTCTATTTGCAGACGGCTAATGGCTAACAGCGGTCTAAGCAACCAGGATTGCTTATATAATTGCATTGGCGCCATAGCGCCCAGACCTTTGGGGCCCTGACCACGTTTTAATGCCAGTAATAAGGTTTCGAGTTGATCATCTTGATGGTGGGCGGTAAGTAAGATATCGCCGGGATTAAGGTAGCGCTCAAACGCTTGATAACGCGCATCACGCGCTTTGGCTTCTAAGCTTTCCCTTGGGCCTTTTTCTACCTTAACCCGCTCTATTTGTACCGGCAGTTGGTAATGATTCGCACGGCTAATACAGTGCTCCACCCACACATTAGCATTAGGGCTTAAACCGTGATGCACGTGAATAAGCAAACATGCAATGTGTGGATGTTTTTGGGCGAAGGCACTTAAGCCAAACGCTAAGACCTCAGAGTCAACACCACCACTGTAAGCCAGCACTAACTTTGGCGCATGCTCATTGAGTTGCACACCTTGTTGGTACAAAGGCAGCACGCTATTTTCTATCAAGGTTAATAGATGTGCGGTTGTTATATTGTCTGACTTCTGCGTGGCATGAGTCATGATATCTGCCTAATTAAACGTAATTTTAACGTTATGTGAACCGAGTAATCGTTCAAGCGACAGCATTAACTCATCGCTTGGGTTGACCCGCCATTCATCACCTAAAGTAATCTTGCCGCTGGCTTCTGGCTTAACATAATTGATCACCACTGGCACCGCGCCATTACGCCATGGCGTTAGGGTTTGCTCGAACGTTTCTAGCCATTCAGGGGTGACATCATTGCCCTGGACATTAATTTCAACCGCTTTGGCAAAGTGACTGCGAGCTTCACCAATTTCGATCACATTACGGGCATTCATACGGTTGCCACCGGAGAAATCATCAAAACTGACATCGCCTTCACAAATGAGAATGCGATCTTTTTCTAGCAAGTGACCAAATTTTTCAAATGGCTCGGTAAATAGCATGATTTCGAGACGCGCACTTTTATCGTCAAGGGTAACTAGACCCATTTTAGAGCCACGCTTGGTGATCATCACTCGGGTTGCTACCACTAACCCAGCCGCTTTAACGGTTTTGCCACGCTCAGTTGGATGAATGTCTTTTAAACGGCCATTAGTGTATTGCTTGAGCTCTTTTAAGTACTGGTTAATCGGGTGTCCGGTTAAGTAGAGCCCTAAGGTTTCACGCTCACCTTCTAACCAAATTTTATCAGGCCATGGCGTGCATTGAACAAAGTTTTGCTTGCTGTCTTCTGGCTCGCTATTAAGCAAACCAAACATATCATGTTGGCCAATCGCTTCAGCTTTGGCATGCTGGGCTGCTGCGCTAATGGCTTCGGGTAAAGTTGCCATCATTGAGGCGCGATGTGGGCCTAGGGTGTCTAATGCCCCTGCTAGAATAAGTTTCTCGATGACGCGTTTGTTGAGCTTTTTTAAGTCGACACGAGCACAGAAATCAAATAAATCGATAAAAGGGCCGTCTTTGCGAGCGTCTAAAATCGAATCAACAGGGCCCTCGCCCACGCCTTTAATAGCGCCAATGCCATAAACAATATTAAGGTCGTCATCAACGGTAAACTTAAACAAGCCTTTGTTCACGTCTGGCGGAATAAGCGGTAAGCCCATGCGCTCGCATTCATCAACTAAGGTGACGATTTTGTCGGTGTTATCCATGTCGGCAGACATTACCGCGGCCATAAACTGCGCCGGATAATGGGTTTTAAGCCACAATGTTTGGTACGACACTAAAGCATATGCAGCCGAATGCGATTTGTTAAAACCGTAACCCGCAAACTTTTCTACCAGGTCGAAAATTTTCATCGACAGCTCGCCGTCGATGCCATTGTTGATAGCGCCTTCTTTAAAGGTGCCACGCTGCTTGGCCATTTCTTCCGGTTTTTTCTTACCCATTGCACGGCGGAGCATGTCCGCGCCGCCTAGGGTGTAACCAGAAAGTACCTGAGCAATCTGCATAACCTGCTCTTGATACAAGATAATGCCGTAGGTAGGTGACAGTAACTCTTTTAACGATTCGTGTTGATATTCAGAGTCTGGGTAAGACACTTCTTCACGGCCGTGCTTACGTTCGATAAAGTTATCAACCATGCCCGACTGCAGCGGCCCTGGACGAAACAGCGCCACCAATGCAATCATATCTTCAAAACAATCTGGCTGTAGACGTTTAATCAAGTCTTTCATACCGCGGGATTCGAGCTGGAATACCGCGGTGGTTTCGTAGCGTTGCAACAACCTGAAACAAGCAGGATCGGCAAGCGGGATGGATTCGATACGAACCGGCTCTTTACCTTCTTTAACTTGGCGCGGATTAATCATCTGCAATGCCCAGTCAATAATGGTTAAGGTCCGTAATCCCAAGAAGTCGAACTTAACTAAACCGGCGGTTTCAACGTCGTTTTTATCGAATTGGGTAACCGGGTTTAAACCTTCAGCGTCGCAATATAGCGGCGCAAAGTCAGTGATCCGTGTGGGGGCAATCACCACACCACCGGCATGTTTACCCGCGTTACGGGTGACCCCTTCAAGGCGGCGACACATGTCGATTAGCTCTTTTACGTCTTCATCTGCGGCGTAGGCTTCGGGTAGCGCTGGCTCAACCTCAAAGGCCTTGGCCAATGTCATCCCAGGTTCTGCTGGGATCATTTTTGTTAAGCGCTCAACAAAACCGTATGGATGGCCTAATACTCGGCCAACATCACGTACAACCGCTTTTGCCGCCATGGTTCCAAAGGTAATAATCTGTGATACCGCTTCACGGCCATATAGCTCGGCTACGTGGTCAATCACCTCGTCACGACGGTCCATACAAAAGTCGACGTCAAAATCGGGCATCGAGACACGTTCAGGGTTTAAGAAACGTTCGAACAGTAAGTCATACTCTAACGGATCAAGGTCGGTAATTTTAAGCGCATAGGCCACCAGCGATCCCGCACCAGAACCACGACCAGGCCCGACAGGAATACCGTTATCTTTACCCCACTGAATAAACTCCATTACGATAAGGAAGTAACCAGGGAAACCCATCTGGTTAATGACTTTGAGTTCAATTTCGAGGCGTTCGTCATACTCACCACGCTTTTCAGCTCTTACCTGTGGGTCAGGAAATAAAAACTCGAGTCGCTCTTCTAAGCCTTTTTCAGACACATCAACTAAAAAGTCTTCAATTGATAAATCGCCAGTAGGGAAGTTCGGTAAAAAGTACTCGTGTAATCGAATGGTGACGTTACACCGTTTAGCGATTTCGACGGTATTTTGTATCGCTGATGGGATATCGCTAAACAGTTCACACATCTCATCTTGACTGCGTAAATACTGTTGGTCGCTGTAGGTTTTAGGGCGACGAGGATCCACAAGGGTAAAACCATCATGAATCGCCACGCGGATTTCGTGAGCTTCAAAGTCATCTTGCTTTAAAAACACCACCTGGTTAGTGGCAACTACCGGCAAACCTCTGCTTGATGCCAGCTCAACCGCCATGTGTAGGTAACGTTCTTCATCGGCGCGCCCTGTTCGGATTAATTCTAAATAGTAGCGGTCGTCAAAGTGTTGTTGGTAAAAGCTCACTAAAGCGTCAACCTGGTTTTGATTGCCTTTTAATAACGCCTTACCAACATCACCTTCTTTAGCACCCGATAAAATAATCAAACCACGGTTAAATTTAACTAACCAATCTTGATCAATCACCACCCGGCCATCAATTTGACCACGTAAGTAAGCTTCACTGATTAATTGGGTCAGGTTTTGATAGCCTTCGTTGTCCATCGCTATAATAGTCAACGCGCAAAATTCTTTTTCAAAGCCTGGCGTTTGCACCCAAAAGTCGGCACCGACTATGGGTTTAATACCCGCGCCATGGCAACCACCATAAAACTTTACCAAGCCGCAAAAGTTGTTTTGATCGGTTAACGCTATTGCCGCCATGTCGAGGCTTTCTGCCGCAGCAATAATGGGCTTAACTTTTGCGACGCCGTCAGACATCGAAAAATCACTGTGAACGCGTAAATGAACAAAACGAGGATCGGACATAGATTAATTATTCTTCGAAAAAGATGAATGTAATAACATGAAAAGCGGGATTTAGACTATCAAACTAAGCAACTTTCTCCAATGATTAAGTCGGTTATTGTCTTTAATATCAAGATTTATTCTGCAGTAAAATACGTTCAGCAACCGGTTTAAAGCTTTTACGATGCTCAGGCAATACGCCGTGCAATGCTAAAGCCTCAAAATGAGCTTTAGTTGGGTAGCCTTTGTGTTTAGCAAAGCCATATTGAGGATATTGTTGGTCTAACATATCCATTTCAGCGTCGCGGGTCACTTTAGCAATAATAGAAGCCGCACTAATGGCTGCTACTAAGCCGTCACCTTTAATCACGGCATGACTCGCAATACCAAAGTCAGGTACGCGATTACCGTCGACGAGTACGCGGTGCGGCTGAATACTTAATCCGGCAACTGCTCGTTGCATGGCTAACATGGTGGCATGCAAAATGTTCAGCTCATCAATTTCTGCCGGGCTAGCTCGGCCAACACTGACACTCAGCGCCTTGTCGATAATATCTTGATATAAGGCATTACGGCGTTTTTCGCTGAGCTTTTTAGAGTCATTTAAACCTGCAATAGGCTTATTGGGATCTAAAATCACAGCCGCTGTCACCACGTCGCCCACTAATGGGCCGCGGCCAACCTCATCAACGCCAGCAACAACACCTTGCGATATCAAATTGACTTGTTCAGGTGTGATGTTTTTTATCACTACCGGCATAGTATCAAGCGTTATCATTAGGATTGTCCTGTTACCAGTAAAGCATCTACAGCATCTGCTGCGCGCTCACTGGCATTGCATTTAAGTAGCTGATGCAATTGCTCAAATCGGGCATTTAACGGCGCAAAATCTTTATTCAACTGATCAATTATCGCGTCTGCAATTAATTGAGGTTGGCAATTTGCTTGCATCAATTCAGGCACAATCGTTTCATTTGCCAGTAAATTAGGTAATGAATAATTGCTGATGTTCATCATCCGAATGGCGATAGCATAAGTTATCGGACTCACACGGTAAGAAACCACCATAGGACGCTTAACCAGCATCGCCTCTAAAGTGGCAGTGCCAGACGCTAATAAAATACAGTCTGCAGCCGCCATCACTTCACGAGAATGACCATCAATAAGATGAATTTCTAAATCAGGAGCATATTGCTTTAACGCTTCAGTAAATTGTTTTTTGCGCGCCTCATTCACTAGAGGCGTCACTAACTTAATGTCTGGATAGGCCTGTTTAACTAATACTGCTGCTTTAATAAAAGGCTCGGCAAGCTGGGCTAATTCGCCCCCACGAGAACCGGGCAATACCGCGAGGTATTCAGCCGTTGGGTCGAGGCCTAACTCAGCACGTGCGGCCAGTTTATCGCTTTGCATTGGAATATCATCAGCCAATGTATGGCCAACAAATGTGCACGGAACTTGATGTTTATCGTAAAAGGCTTTTTCGAACGGCAATAAAGACAGCACCATATTGGTGGCTTTGGCTATTTTAAAAATGCGTTTTGGACGCCACGCCCATACCGAAGGGCTAACGTAATGCACTGTTTTAATGCCTTTGGCTTTTAATTTAAGCTCAACACCAATATTAAAATCAGGCGCATCGATGCCTATAAAGCAATCAGGTGCGAGTTCGGTAATCTGTTTGATCAGACTTGAACGGATCTTGAGTAAACGTGGCAAGCGTGACAGCACTTCGACCAGGCCCATTACGGCTAACTCTTCCATTGAGAATAAGCTTTCAAAACCGAGCGCTTGCATACGCGGACCACCAATACCAATGAAACGGGCATCAGGATGGCGTTTTTTAAGTGATTTAACTAAGCCAGCACCTAAAATATCGCCGGAGATTTCTCCGGCGACAATGGCAAATATTTTTTGAGAACGTTGAGTCATCGTGTCTTCTATCGAATAATGCCGCGACCAGGATGATTAATAAATTCCATAAAGGCTTTTACATTTTCATCTTTTTCAGCCATCTCACTCACTTCAGCGTTGGCTTCTTCAATGGTTAAGCTTTTACGGAACACAGCTTTATACGCATTTAAAATCGCACGCTGGCTTTCTTTGCTAAAACCACGACGTTTTAAGCCTTCAAGGTTTAATCCACGTGGTGCGGCGGGAGAACCCGCTGCCATCACAAATGGCGGCACATCTTGTAATATAAGAGAGGCACCTGCGGTGAAAGCATGATTACCAATGCGAACAAATTGATGCACACCTGTCATACCGCCAAGAATAACCCAATCGCCGACATGTACATGGCCAGCAATTGAAGCATTGTTAGCCATGATCACATTATTACCCACAACACAGTCGTGAGCGATATGCACATAAGCCATAAATAAGCAGTTTGAGCCGATACGGGTTTCGTGATTGTCTTGTGTGGTACCACGATGAATGGTGACAGATTCACGAATGATATTGTTATCACCGATAATTAAGCGTGTTTGTTCGCCAGCATACTTTTTGTCTTGGCACTCTTCACCGACTGATGCAAATTGAAATATGCGGTTGCCTTTACCAATCACGGTTGGGCCTTTAACAACCACATGAGAGCTTATCCATGTGTCGTCGCCAATTTCAACGTTTTCGCCAATGTAGGTCCAAGGGCCTATCGTTACATTTTGTCCGATTTTGGCTGTTGGGTGAACAAATGCTAATTTATCTATCACTTTTTAATCTCTCTACGTGCACACATAATTTCTGCAGAACAAACCAGTTCCCCATCAACTAATGCTTCACCAATAAACACACCAATGCCACGGCGCTCTTTAATCATTTTGACGTGAAAATGTATTTGATCGCCGGGCTCAACCACACGTTTAAAACGCGCTTTATCGATACCAGCAAAATAGTACAATACGTCAGGAGAAGGCTCTGTACTCATGGTTTTAAACGCGAGTAAGCCTGTTGCTTGAGCCATTGCTTCTAAAATCAATACACCCGGCATTACCGGCTGTATAGGGAAATGGCCCTGAAAAAATGGTTCATTAATGGTGACGTTTTTAATCGCATGTAATTGCTCACCCTTGGTGAAATCAACAACACGGTCGATTAACAAAAATGGATATCTATGAGGTAGATATTTAAGGATCTCTTTAATATCCATGGTGTTTAGTTGGTTTGACACACTACATTCCTTAATCAAGGCCGAATATTAGGTTATTCGTCGCCCTTGGCACTTTTTTCGAGCTGTTTAACTCGGCTAAATAATTCATCTAATTGACGGAAACGCACAGTGTTACGACGCCAAAGTTTGTTTTCCATTGCAATAGTAGCAGAAGAATACACGCCTTTGTCACGAATAACACTCGTTACATTGGTCCCACCAGAGACATGAACACCGTCAGCAATGGATAAATGCCCAGAAATTGCACAGTTACCACCAATAATACAGTACTTACCAATGGTCGAACTGCCCGCGATAACCGTACCACCAGCAATCGCACTGTTTTGCCCAATAATCACATTATGGGCAATTTGAATCTGGTTATCGATAATCACACCGTCATGGATTTCGGTAGGTGACAACGCACCTCTGTCGATACTTGTGCACGCACCAATTTCGACATTATTACCAATCCTAACACCGCCGGTTTGGGGTATTTTAATCCAAGTACCACGCTCATTGGCATAACCAAAGCCATCAGAACCAATTACAGTACCAGACTGCACAAGACAGTGTTGCCCCATGTGAACATTATGATAAATGGTTACGTTAGCCCATAGGCGCGAGTCAGAGCCAATAATACTGTCTTGACCGATGACACAACCGGGACCGACTTGAACGTTCTCGCCTAAAATAACACCCGCTTCGATCACCGCATTCGCACCAATAGCAACACCGTCACCAATAATAGCAGAAGGGTCAATGTGTGCCGATGGATGAATTCCTAATGCTTGTTTAGGTGTGGTATCGAGCAGTTGTGCCACTCGGGCAAAACTCACATAAGGGTCAGCAACAATTAATGCATTGCCTTGATAAAATTCAGCTTCTTTTTCGCTCAGCAATACCGCACTAGCTTGAGTTGCCTCAAGCAGTGCACGGTATTTACCATTGGCTAAAAAAGAGAGTTGACCTTGAACCGCATCTTCAAGTGTTGCAACACTGGAAATTACCAATGCTGCATCGCCTTTAATCGTTGCGTTTAATTGCTGGCCAAGCTCTTTTAAAGTCACTTTTTGCATATTACTTATTTGCCTTTGCTTAAGGCTTCAACCACTTTACCGCTGATGTCAGCTTCTGGCTTAACAAAAATAACTGCACCACGTTGTAACACTAGGTCGTAATCTTCTTTACCAGCAATGGTATTTATCGCTTGTTGAACTTGAACTAATAGTTTGTTTTGCTCTTCACCTTGACGACGACGCATGTCTTCATCCAGTGCTTTGCCTTTTAATTGGAAATCAGACTTTAATGATTCCATTTTACGTACTAATTCAGTTTTTTGAGTGTCGCTCATTAATGCGCCGTCTCGTTGTTGCTTTTCAACTAACGTACGCATTTCTTCCTGCATTTTTTGAACTTCAGCAACACGATCGCCAAATTCAGTTTTTAATGACTTTGCAATTTGCTCGCGCTGTGGCAACTGCTCAAATACTTCACCCATATCAACCACTGCGATTTTCTCAGCGTGAGCTAGCATAGGTGTAGCAAGAAATGCCAAAGTAACTAGTGCGCGATTTACCATCTTTTTCAAAGTAGACTCCTTTTAAACTTGTTGTTATCAGCAAAACTTGCCGAGTGTATTTGTTTTAGAACGTTTTGCCAATATTGAACGAGAAAATCTCTGTTTCATCGTCTTCATATTCTTTAATTGGCCAGGCTAAACTGAATACCATTGGTCCCATAGGCGACAACCACTGTACGCTCATACCCCATGATGCCCGAATACGTTCAGGGTCGCTATAATCACTTAACTGAGAAAATTGATCCGAAGGTAAATAACGATAGCCATCATAATCAAATTCAGTATCCCACACGTTACCGGCATCGATGAAGAAGCTGGTACGTACCGAGTTGGTATAAGCTTCATCTAAGAATGGCGTTGGCACGATCATCTCAATACTGGCGGTTGCAATTGCGTTACCACCAATAGAGCTACCATCACTCACATAAACTGAGTCTGGGTCGCCTGGTAAGCTACAACCATCCGCTGATGGGTCTGGCGAACAAGATTCACTACCACGGTAGAGATAGAATGAACGTGGACCCACAGAGTTAGAGGAGAAGCCACGCAATGAACTTGAACCACCTGAGTAGTAGTTCTCCCAGAACGGTAAAATTTGATCATTGTCGTTATAGCTACCATAACCGTTAGCGTAACCTAAATGCGCTCGCGCTAACAAAACAAATCCGTGTTGACGAGTCATCGGGAAATAGAAGTTAGTTTCGAAGTCAGTTTTAAAATATTGTAAATCTGACCCCGGTATCGTCACTTTACCGCTAAAACGTTGCGACGAACCATCTGTAGGGAACGTACCACGGTTAAGCGTACTGCGATACCATCCTGCACTTAGCTCAAAGTTATCAAAACTTAAATCAGAATCGACATCATCAGTTTCACGGTAAATATTATAAAAACGCACCGCTTGTTCGTAAGATGAGATTTCAGAAATGGTGTTATGACGATAACCAATACCACCATTTAAACGGTTAGATTCGTTTACTGGGAAGCCTGAAGTCAATGCAACACCATAAGATTTGTTCTTATAACGCTCAAGGTTAGCTTCGTTAGCATCAAACTCGTTCCAATAAATGCTTCCGCCTAAACTGACACCGTCTTTGGTAAAATACGGATCGGTATAAGACAAGGTCGCACTTTTTGAATATTTGTTGGTGTTAATGCTCACACCGGCTTGGTTACCGGTACCAAGGAAGTTATTTTGCTCAACACCAAACTGTAAGCTAACGCCTGACTCTGTACCGTAGCCCACACCCGCGTTGAACGAACCTGATGGTTGCTCTTTAACGGTAACCGCGACATCAACAAGATCGTCACTGCCAGGCACTTGAATGGTTTCAGTTTCAACCGTTTCGAAGTAACCCAAACGGTTAAGACGAGTTTTAGATTGTTCGATTTGCGCTGAGTTTAACCAAGCCCCTTCCATTTGACGCAATTCACGACGCATCACTTCATCTTTAGTTACGGTATTACCGGTAAAGTTGATAGAGCGAACATAAACACGTTTACCAGGATTAACATTGATGTTGAGAACAACTTCTTTGTTTTCATCATCAATTTCTGGATAGGTTTTGACTTCTGGGTAAGCGTAACCAAAACGGCCAAGGTATTTACTGTACATTTCTTCGGTGAATGTCACATCTGCACCGTTGTACATATTGCCGGGTTTAATTGGCAAAATCGATTTCATTAACTCTTCACGGCCCATAAGGTCGCCCACTAAGTTAACGTCTTTAACCTTGTATTTTTCGCCTTCATTAACGTTAATTGTGATGTACAAACCTTTACGGTCTGGCGTCATCGCAACCTGAGTAGACGTCACTTCAAAGCGAATATAGCCTTGGTTGTGATAATACGTCTTAATGGTTTCTAAGTCGGCTTGTAGTTTTTGCTTTTGATAGCGACGCTCGCCGAATAAATCCCACCAGGCGACAAAGTCTTTAAGCTCAAGCATGCTAATCAGCTCTGAGTCAGAAAAGACTGTGTTACCTACTACGTTAATTTGACGAATTTCTGCCGCAAGGCCTTCAGTAAACTTAAATTTAAGTTCAACACGGTTACGCGGTAAATTTATGATTTGCGCTTCAACTTTAGCGCCATACTTACCCACGCCGTAATAGAAATCTTGCAGGCCTTTTTCAATGCCTGACAACATCGTTCTATCTAACGACTCACCTGATTTAACACCAGAACCATCAAGACTTTCTTGTAGCTGTTCGTCTTTGATGTCTTTGTTGCCTTCAAACGAGATAATACTGATGGTTGGACGTTCTTTGACGTTCACATACAAAATGCCATTTTCATGGCTAATACTGATGTTTTCAAAGTTGGTCGAACCATACAGGCTCTTAATGGCTTGCTGTAATTTAACTTCATCTATCGTGTCACCTACTTTCACAGGCAAACTTAATAGCGCTGCACCGAGAGCAACTCGTTGCAAACCTTCTACTTGAATGTCGGTCACTTCAAAAGGTTGGAAAGACTCTGCCCAACCATTCCCTGAAAAAGACGCGCCGACGAATAACATCGAGGCAAAAATTTTATTCAATCTCATAGAGCACTTCTAATTATTTGTCTGTCCTTGCTCAGAGTCGGGCAAAATCGTTGAATAAGGCTACGCCCATCAACATTAGCAGCAAAGCTGCGCCAAACCTGAAACCTATTTCCTGTACCTTTTCCGGTACAGGCTTACCAGTAATCACTTCTACAAAGTAATACAGCAAGTGTCCACCATCGAGCACTGGCAAAGGCATTAAATTAATAATGCCTAAGTTAACGCTGATGAGCGCGATAAACCCAAGAAAATACACTAACCCGTAACTTGCACTGGCGCCTGCGCCTTGTGCAATCGAGATAGGACCGCTTAGGTTTTTCACCGACACATCGCCGGTAAATAACTTTCCAATCATCTTGAAGCTGACCACAACGAGTTGCCACGTTTTGTCTGCTGCCGCGATGAGCGAATCTACTATGCCATACTCAAGTTCAAAGCGCATATTATCTGGCCATGGTGCTTGAGTTGGGCTTATGCCAACAATACCAATGGTTTGCCCATCTGCGTTTTGTTGTGCTTTAGGTGTCACATCGACATGGATGACTTGGCCATCACGTATCAATGTCATGTTGATTGTTTGGTTTGCCGATGTTTGTACCACATCAACAAAAGCATTCCAATCACTGTAAGGGTTACCGTTAATACTGGTTAAGGTGTCACCCACCTGTAAACCCGCTTGCTCTGCGGCACTGTCAGCACTGACAACGGCAATGGTGGGGTCAATACCTGGGCGGAAAATATGTAAACCTAACGAGGTGATAGGTGAGGTTTTTTCTGGGTCAAACACCCAGTCACTTGTATCTAACGTGACTGTCTTTGTCGGCATATCCATGCCCGACAAGGTTGCTAGCGGCGCGATGGTTAAATCGAGACTGCTGTCTCCAATGTGTCCGACTAAAGCCAGGTTCACTTCTTCCCAAGTGCGCACGTTTTGGCCTGACACAGCAATAATCTGTTGTGGCTCGACCACATTGATGATGCCTGCAGGACTGTCTAATTTGGTGCTATCGATAACCGGTTTAAGTGACGGGGTACCAATTATGTACATAATGTACAAAGCAACAATGGCAAAAATAAAGTTAGCAATGGGGCCTGCAGATACAATGGCAATACGTTGCCATACCGTTTTACGGTTAAAAGCCTGGTCAACTAATTCAGCAGGTACATCTTCAACCCGCTCATCGAGCATTTTAACGTAACCACCGAGTGGGATCATCGCGACCACATACTCAGTACCGTCTTGGCCTACTTTACGCCAAATGGCTTTACCAAACCCAATAGAGAAACGCTCCACTTTGACGCCACAACGACGAGCAACCCAGAAATGGCCGTATTCATGGGCAGTAATTAAAATACCCAATGCAACGATAAATGAACCAAGGCTCCACAAAAAATCTATCATTATTTCCCTGAATTAATTAAGTGTTTTAATTACTGACTTCGCGGTTACACGCGCCTGCTCATCGAGCTGTAAAATATCTTCAATGCTGGCGAGTCGAGTTTGTTGTACCGAATCTAAACAGCGATGATTAACATCCGCTATATCAGTAAAGCGTATCTGACCTTTTAAAAATGCATCAACAGCAATTTCATTGGCTGCGTTCAACACTGTCGTGGCTTCTTGACCTTGTTCACAGGCTTGCATCGCTAATTGTAAACATGGAAAGCGGCTAAAGTCAGGTTCACAAAAGCTTAATTGTCCGACTTTGAAAAAGTCTAAAGGTTCAACACCAGCGTGAATTCTTTGCGGATAGCTCATACAATGAGCAATTGGAGTGCGCATATCTGGATTTCCCATTTGTGCGATAACCGAACCATCTCGATACTGCACCATAGAATGAATCACGCTTTGCGGATGAATCACCACTTTCAGCTGTTCTTTTTGAGTATTAAACAGCCAGCGAGCTTCAATAAACTCTAAGCCTTTATTCATCATAGTGGCAGAATCTACTGAGATTTTAGGACCCATAGACCAATTAGGATGATTACAGGCTTGAGCCGGTGTCATGGCACTTAAGGTGCTTAGGTCGGTTTGTAAAAACGGACCGCCTGAACCGGTTAATAAGATATGTGAAATGCCATGTTGGCCAAGGTCGCAGTAGCCAAGTTGCCCCTGAACTTGCGCGGGTAAACATTGAAAAATCGCATTGTGCTCGCTATCGACAGGTAGCACGGTAGCACCTGAGGCTTTAGCTGTGTTCATAAACAATTCGCCCGACATCACGAGCGCTTCTTTATTGGCCAACAACACACGTTTACCCGCCTTTACGGCATCAAACGTAGGCACTAGACCTGCTGCGCCAACAATGGCGGCCATGACCGTATCGGTGCGACTATCAGTAACGAGTGCATTAAGCGCCTGTGCGCCTGTGGTTACCTCGGTAACGCAACCGGCTGGGAGCTGCGCTTTAAGCTGCATAGCGGCGTGTTCATTAACCATATGCGCGTATTGAGGCTGATGTTGTAAACACAGTGCCAGCATCTTATCGACACTGGCATTGGCCACTAGAGCGTAAACATTAAATTCAGTCGGGTTGTTCGCAATCACACTGAGCGTACTTGCCCCTATGGAGCCTGTTGCTCCTAATATCACCATATTTTGCATTGGCATTACATCCACATTGCAATATAGATAAAGGTAAACACGGGTAAGGCCGCAGTTAAGCTGTCGATGCGGTCTAAAATACCACCATGGCCAGGTAAGATGGTGCCTGAATCTTTAATATTGGCTGCACGTTTAAACATGCTTTCAGATAAGTCACCAAATGCAGAGGCCAATGCAGTGACTAACGTCACTGCAACCAGTAATCCAAGCTCTTGCTCAGGTGCAACATACATAACGCCAGCAACCACAACCATACTAGTAATCAACCCGCCAGCGAGGCCTTCTAAAGTTTTAGCTGGGCTAACGCTTGGCATCAATTTGTGTTTACCTAACGTGCGGCCCGCAAAATATGCACCAGTATCGGTAGCCCATACCACTAGCATCACTAAAAACACCAGTGCGCCACCGTAATAAGGATCAACATTGCTGCTTAACGATTTGAGTGCGATTAGCGAGGCAAAACATGGCACTAATGTGAGTTGACCAAACATCGATTTGAGCATTGGGCTGGTTTGCCAAAACTTGGCACTTTTAGGAAAGCTAAACACCAGCACTGAACTAACAAGCCACCAAAACACACCAATGGTGATGATTGCCAGGTACATTGGGTGTAATTGGCCTTTAAACCACAACACATCAACTGGTACGGTTAAATTAAGCGCGATAAGCAAAAAACCTAAGGTGGCCGTAAAAGACCATTGAGTCGCATTGCATTGAGGGTCAATAAAACTGCCCCACTCTTTTGCTGCAATTAAAAACACTGGTACTAAAACCCATGCAAAGTAATTTGCTGGTAGTAAAAATATCGCCCCGAGTACAATTGGGATTAACCACAATGCTGTTATTATTCGTTGTTTTAGCAAAAACTAATCCTCTTAAATTTTATATTGCGCGTATTTCTTCGATTTGACTCCCAGTCAAACCAAAACGGCGCTGCCGACTAGCAAAAATGACAAGTGCATCGCGAAATGCTTGTTCATCAAAGTCAGGCCACAGGGTGTCAGTAAACACCAATTCGGCATAGGCGGCCTGCCACAAAACAAAGTTACTAATGCGGTAATCACCGCCTGTACGGATCATTAAATCAACTTCGCTCTGATTTTGCATGCATAAATGTTCATTTAGTGCATCTTCAGTCATCTGACTGCTGCTGATTTCGCCAGTTGCGACTTTTTCGGCTAATTTTTGTGCCGCTTGTAAAATATCCCAGCGGCCACCGTAATTAGCTGCCACGTTCAATATTAAGCCAGTGTTGCCTGCCGTTTTTTCTTGTGCGGCGGCAATTTGCTTTTGCAAACGCGGTGAAAAACGGCTGATATCGCCAATAATATTGAGCTTGACTTGGTTTTTATCAAGTAATTTCAATTCGCGCTGCAATACCGTAAAAAACAGCTCCATCAATAAGTTGACTTCTTTGTCTGGACGCCGCCAATTTTCACTCGAAAAAGCAAACAGTGTTAATGATTTAATCCCTAACTGGCTGGCAGTGCTCACTGCACGACGTACCGCTTTAACACCGGCTTTATGGCCAAACACTCGGGCTTTTCCCTGCAGTTGGGCCCAGCGGCCATTACCATCCATGATAATCGCAACATGCTTAGGTAGAGATTGTTTTACAACATCAGATAATTGTCCCGGCAGCAATTGCGAAGCGACTAACTCCGGATCTGCATTTGGATCTGATTCAAACTCAACTGTAGATGACATCTACGGCAATCCTTTATAAAAACAAACGCCGTGTAGTATACCCTTACACGGCGTGTTAACTCTAGCGTCTATGTCGAGAGATTATACTTCCATCAACTCTTTTTCTTTCGCTGCTAAAATGGTGTCGATATTTTTGATGTAAGAATCAGTGTATTTTTGCACTTCGTCTTCACTGCGGCGCACATCATCTTCAGTACATTCTTTGGCTTTTTCAAGCTTCTTAACTTCGCTGATGGCATCGCGACGTACGTTACGGATAGCAATACGGCCATTTTCAGCTTCGTTTTTAACCACTTTGATAAAGTCTTTACGACGCTCTTCTGTCAATGCGGGTAACGGAATACGTAAGGTTGCACCCGCTGTCATAGGGTTTAAGCCTAAATCAGAGCTCATGATGGCTTTTTCTACTGCTTGAACCATAGTACGGTCAAACACAGTGACAGTTAATGTACGCGAGTCTTCAACACCGACGTTACCAACCTGGTTAAGTGGCGCCATAGAACCGTAATAAGAAACTTGAATAGAGTCTAATAAACTTGGGTGTGCACGGCCAGTACGCACTTTAGCCATTTGGTTTTTAGTCGCATCAACGCATTTACCCATGCGCTCTTGCGCATCTAACATAATAGTATCAATCACAATAATTTCCTTTTTGTCACAAATTCATGTGTGCTTGAGCTTTGGTCTAAGAATGACACAAGCAATAAAACAGCTCAAACAGTTAATTTACACTTTGATAAGAATAAATATTATTTGGTATAACTATTTTTTACTTCTGTGATTAAGCAGGTTTTTTACTACTAATAACAGTACCTTCATCTTCACCCATAATCACGCGGCGAAGTGCGCCAGGCTTGTTCATATTGAACACTAAAATTGGCATATCATGATCACGCGCCATGGTAAATGCTGCAAGGTCCATTACTTTTAATTCTGATTCAAGGACTTCGGCATAGCTTAACGTGTCATATTTAACTGCTTCAGGGTTTTTCATTGGGTCAGCAGAGTATACACCATCTACTTTAGTCCCTTTTAATACCACTTCAGCTTCAATTTCAATTCCGCGTAAACACGCTGCAGAATCGGTCGTGCAAAAAGGATTACCAGTACCTGCAGCAAAAATCACTACACGGCCCGATTTTAATAAGCTAATCGCTTCAGCCCAGTTGTAGTCATCACACACACCTTTTAACGGAATGGCTGACATTAGGCGAGCATTAACATATGCACGGTGCAAGGCATCACGCATGGCTAAGCCATTCATTACCGTTGCCAACATACCCATGTGATCGCCCACCACGCGGTTCATGCCAGCTTTTGCTAAGCCTTCACCACGAAACAGATTACCACCACCAATGACCACACCAACTTGAATGCCGAGTTCAACAAGCTCTTTTACTTCTTGCGCCATACGATCAAGTACTTTTGGGTCAATGCCGAAGCCTTCTTCGCCCATTAATGCTTCACCGCTTAATTTAAGCAGAATACGTCTAAACGCTGGTTTTGGATTGGTGCTCATAATTTTCGTCCTGATTATAACAAGACCGCAGCGGTTGCTGCGGTCTTAGGGTACTTAGAGAAAAAGCGATTACGCTTTTTTAGTTGCAGCGATTTGAGCAGCTACTTCAGCAGCAAAATCTTCTGCTTTCTTCTCGATACCTTCACCAACTTCTAAACGAATGAAGTTAGTTACTGTTGCTTTTTTCTCTTTAAGAATTTCGCCAACAGTTTTCTTAGGTTCCATGATGTAAGCTTGACCAGTAAGAGAGATCTCACCAGTGAACTTCTTCATACGACCAGAAACCATCTTTTCAGCGATTTCTTGTGGCTTACCTTCGTTCATTGCGATTTCTACTTGTAGAGCTCGTTCTCTTTCAACAAGATCTGCAGGTACATCTTCAGGATTAACGAATTCAGGCTTAGAAGCAGCAACGTGCATAGCGATATGCTTTAACGTTTCTTCATCAGCTTCACCAGTAACAACAACACCGATACGGTCGCCGTGGCGGTATGAAGATAGGTTAGCACCATCGATGTACTCAACGCGACGAACGTTGATGTTTTCACCAATTTTAGCCACTAAAGCAACACGCGTTTCTTCAAACTGTGCTTTAAGATCTTCAATAGTCACTTTAGATGCTGCAGCAACGTCTAACACTGCGTTAGCAAAACCAAGGAAGTTTGAATCTTTAGCAACGAAGTCAGTTTGGCAGTTAACTTCTAAAAGTGCAGCGAAACCGTCGCCGTTCTTGATTAGAATAGTACCGTCAGCAGCGATGTTACCCGCTTTTTTAGCCGCTTTTGCAGCGCCGCTCTTACGCATGTTATCAATTGCTAATTCGATGTCACCGTTAGTTTCAGTCAGTGCATTCTTACAGTCCATCATGCCAGCGCCAGTGCGGTCACGAAGTTCTTTAACTTGGGCAGCAGTAATTGCCATTGTTAAATCCTCTAATTTAATTCGTCTAATTATGCATTTATAAAACAGGGGCCAAAAGGCCCCTGTTCACCAATTATGTTATTGGCAAATAAGGGAGATGGTAACCATCACGCCTTATTAAACAGCTTCTACGAAACCGTCTTGCTCAGCTTGAACAGCTAAATCTTGACCACGGCCAGAGTTGGCAGCAGCAGCAACAGATGAAGTGTACAAACGAATAGCACGCATCGCGTCGTCGTTACCAGGAACGATGTAGTTAACACCGTCTGGCGCAGAGTTAGTATCAACAACTGCAACAACTGGGATACCTAGGTTGTTTGCTTCTTTAATAGCGATATGCTCATGGTCAGCACCGATAACGAATAATACGTCAGGTAAGCCGCCCATGTTTTTAATTCCGCCTAAAGACTTTTCTAACTTGTCTAATTCGCGTGAACGCATTAGCGCTTCTTTCTTAGTAAGCTTGTCGAAAGTACCGTCTACAGACTGGCTTTCTAGCTCTTTAAGACGCTTGATTGACTGACGAACAGTTTTCCAGTTTGTTAACATACCGCCTAACCAGCGGTGATCAACATAGTACTGGTCACAAGAAATTGCAGATTCTTTGATAGCTTCGCCAGCAGCGCGCTTAGTACCTACGAATAATACTTTACCTTTCTTAGAAGCAACGTTGCTAATGAAAGCTAAAGCTTCGTTGAACATTGGTACAGTGTGCTCAAGGTTGATGATGTGTACACCGTTACGAGCGCCGAAGATGAAAGGCTTCATCTTTGGGTTCCAGTAACGTGTTTGGTGACCGAAGTGAACACCAGCTTGTAGCATGTCGCGCATTGAAACAGTAGTCATTGTATATACCTTAATGTAAGGGGTTAGACCTCCACGCATCCCATGTTTTCGACCTTCTTATTACCGTTGTAATAAAAAAGCACCCCGAAAAATGTGTCGATACGTGTGTGATTTAGTATTTAAGTTAATTGCCATGTATAATGGCCGCCATATTTTACGGTTTGCCGAACTCTTTGTGATGTTTTGTTTAAAATGCCTATAAATAAGCGTTTAATGACAGACAACGACATCGAGCTAACTCGAACCGTACAACAACGATCTTATACACAACGGCGCGCTTTATACCATAATCGGCAACGAATTACAAATTTTTGCCGTAAAATCCTTGGGTAAAACAAGCCAATTTTGACCGCCAAATGATAGAGAGTTTTCATGAGTATTGTGATTAAAAATGCAGACGAAATAGCAAAAATGCGTGCAGCAGGAAAACTGGCTGCGCAAGTATTAGAAATGGTTGCACCTTTTGTAAAAGCTGGCGCGACCACGGACGAGCTTAACGAAATTTGTGCAAAGTATACCGAAGAGCAAGGCGCAATTTCAGCACCACTCAATTACCATGGTTTTCCAAAATCAATTTGCACCTCTGTTAATGAAGTCGTTTGCCATGGCATTCCATCTGGATACGCTTTAAAAGAAGGTGATATGCTCAACATTGATATTACTGTCATTAAAGATGGTTATCATGGTGATACGTCTAAAATGTTTTTAATCGGTGAAGTGTCAGCAAAAGACAAACGCTTAAGCCGAATTGCCCAGGAAAGCTTATATTTGGCGATTCGTAAGGTTCGTCCTGGTTTAAAATTAGGCGAAATTGGTACGACCATCGAAAAATTCATCAAGGCAAGCAAAACAGGGCTTGATAAGTACTCCATCGTGCAAGATTATTGTGGTCATGGTATTGGTTCTGGTTTTCATGAAGAACCTCAGGTTGTACATTACAAAAACAATGACAAAACCGTGCTTAAACCTGGCATGTGTTTTACTATTGAGCCAATGATTAACGCGGGTCGCCATACTACAATTTTAGACAAAAGCGATAATTGGACAGTGACCACATCTGATGGTAAAAACTCAGCTCAGTGGGAGCATACATTACTGGTTACCGAAACCGGTGTAGAAGTATTAACGTTACGCGAAGAAGAAGACTTCCCTCGTATCATTAATCACTAACAGAAAGAGTAAGGATATCAATGAAAACTGCGCTGGCCGCCAAAAATGCATTAATAGACTTAAACCAGCGCTTAGTTGAGCAATACACAGCAAAACACCCTATTGCTGATATTGTTAAGCATCGCAGTCAATTTGTTGATTCTTTATTAACCCAAGCATGGCAAGAATTCGCTTTAAATACTGGCGAACTTGCCTTGGTTGCGGTTGGCGGTTACGGCCGCGGTGAATTACATCCTCATTCTGATATCGATTTATTGTTTTTAGTTAACGATGAACCATTATCTGCCGAGTTAGAAAGCCAATTAAGTTTGTTTATTACTTACCTGTGGGACACCGGGCTTGAAATTGGCCACAGCGTTCGCACGCTTAGCCAAACCATTGAGCAAGGCAAAGCAGACATCACCATTGCCACTAACTTAATTGAAGCAAGGCTATTAACTGGCAGTGAAAACTTGTTCGATTTACTCTACGACAACATTCGTCAACAAGACTTTTGGCCATCTTATGAGTTTTACAATGCCAAAAGAGAAGAACAAATTGCCCGCCACAGTAAAGCCAGCGCCTTCGATTTAGAGCCCAATATTAAAACCTGCCCAGGTGGACTGCGCGACATTCAAACCGTGGCATGGGTTGCAATGCGTCATTTTGATGCCGCAACCTTAGAAGAATTAGTCGAGTATGATTTTCTTGCCCCTGCGGAGTTAGAAGAACTGCTTGAGTGTCAAAACTTTTTGTGGGAAATTCGCTTTGCCCTGCACATCACGGCAAATCGCAATGAAAACAGACTGCTGTTTGATTTACAGCGCCAGGTAGCCAGTTTACTTGGCTATGAAGACGCCACACAACTTGCTGTGGAGCAAATGATGAAACGCTACTATCGCACGGTACGCCGAGTGATGGAACTGAATCAAATGTTGCTGCAATTATTTAAACGCGCCACTCTTGGGCACACTCAAGCCTTAGAGATTCAGCCGATTAATCATCAGTTTCAGCGCCGTGGTCGCTATATTGAAGTATTAGACGATGAGTTATTTACTCGCGCCAATGAAGAGATTTTACGTTTATTTTTAATGATAGCGAAAAACTCTAACATTCAAGATATTTACGCCCCAACCTTACGTTTATTGCGTAATGCGCGTCGTGGATTAACCGCACCTTTGCAAGATAACCCTGCTTGTCGCAAAGTGCTGATGGAAATTTTAAAGCACCCTAGAGGCATTCAAGCGTTATCGTTTATGCACAAACACGGTATTTTATCTTCGTATTTACCCGCCTGGCGTAAAATTGAAGGTCAAATGCAGTTTGACCTATTCCATGCGTACACCGTCGATGAGCATACTCATAGATTATTACTCAATATTGAACGTTTTTCACAAGCCGAACAAAAAGATGAGTTCCCTCTTGGGGCGATTTTAATTAACCAATTACCTAAAAAAGGCTTATTGGTACTAGGTGCAATTTTCCATGATATTGCCAAAGGTCGTGGTGGTGACCACAGCAAACTCGGCTCAAAAGATGCCATCGACTTTTGTAAATTGCATGGCATGAACGATCATGACGGACGCCTAGTTGCATGGTTAGTTGAAAATCATCTAGTGATGTCTGTTACCGCTCAGCGCCGTGATATTTCAGATCCTGACGTAGTGGCTGAATTTGCCGATAAAGTCTACGACACAGTTCATTTAAGCTATTTGTATTGCCTTACCGTTGCTGATATCTGTGCCACCAATGAAAAAACCTGGAACAACTGGAAAGCCTCATTACTGCGCGATTTATATTTTTCGACACAGCGCGTATTAGCCCGTGGCAAAGAAAAACCTGTCGACGTAAAAGCGCGGGTAAGCGAAATTCAAGCTAAGGCTAAAAAAGAACTGATCCGCCGTGGCTTAAAAGAAAAAGACATGGACTTATTGTGGTCGCGTTTTAAAACCGATTATTTTTTACGTCATCAACCCAATCAAGTGGCTTGGCACGCTGAAGCGATTTTAAAGCATAACCGCGACGAACCATTAGTATTAATGTCTAAGCACACAACCCGAGGCGGCACTGAGCTATTTATCTACAGTAAAGATAAACCTAAGCTGTTTGCCACGGTAATGACTGTATTAGACAATAAAAACATCAATGTTCATGACGCCAACATCATGACCTCAAAAGATGACTACGTACTCGATACCTTTGTCATTTTAGAACAAGATGGCGAACCGATTATTCAGCTGTCGCGCATTCAAAGTATCCGTAAAGCGCTCGAAAAAGCCTTAGCTAGTGAGAACCCTAAACTGCCAAAGTTCAGAAAACTGGCGCGGATCATGAAACCTTTTAATGTTGCGACTCATGTGAGTTTCTTACCGAGTGCCCGTCATGGTACAAGTATGATGGAATTAATCACCTTGGATACGCCTGGCTTACTCGCCAAAGTTGGTGACACATTTTATCGTTGTGGCGTGACATTATTAGCGGCAAAAATCACCACTATTGGTGAGCGCGCAGAGGATTTCTTTATATTGCAAACCCAAAGCGGCGCGGCTTTAGACGAGCCACAGCAGCAACAATTATCAGAAGCCTTAAAATTGGCGCTGAAATCATCTAACTAATTTTTTAAACTCAATGTTTATGCTAATTTTGAGCTAATCATTACCTACTGGGAGAAAACAATGGAGGCTTTACGCCAACGCATTGAAGCAGCATTCGAAACACGCCAAGACATTTCACCAACAAGTGTCGATGCAAGTGTACGTGCTGATGTTGAAACTGTAATCAACATGCTAGACAAAGGCGAAGCACGCGTTGCTGAAAAAATTGACGGTGAATGGCATGTTCATCAATGGCTTAAAAAAGCAGTGTTACTGTCATTCCGTATTTTCGACAACGGTGTGATTGACGGTGGCGACACTAAATATTTCGACAAAGTTCCGCAAAAATTTGCTGACTATGACGAAGCACGCTTTAAAGCTGAAGGCATCCGAGTTGTGCCACCAGCGACCGTACGTAAAGGCTCATTTATCGGGAAAAACACCGTATTAATGCCATCATATGTAAACTTAGGCGCTTACGTTGACGAAGGCACCATGGTTGATACATGGGCAACGGTTGGCTCATGTGCACAGATTGGTAAAAACGTTCACTTATCAGGCGGTGTGGGTATTGGTGGCGTATTAGAGCCATTACAAGCCGGCCCTACTATCATTGAAGACAACTGCTTCATTGGCGCGCGCAGCGAAATCGTTGAAGGCGTTGTTGTTGAAGAAGGCAGCGTGATTTCAATGGGCGTTTACATTGGCCAAAGCACACGTATTTTTGACCGTGAAACCGGTGAAATACATTACGGCCGTGTACCAGCAGGCTCTGTTGTTGTGTCTGGTAACTTGCCATCTGCTTGCGGTAAATACAGCTTATATGCTGCGATTATCGTTAAGAAAGTAGACGCTAAAACTCGCGGTAAAGTGGGTATTAATGAACTGCTGCGCATTGTTGATTAATCATCGTATTCGATGCATTCATTAACTAAAAAAAGGCGCTGATAAGCGCCTTTTTTAGTTAACCTGATGTGATGGTTAGTTAGGTTATTTTTTTAAAATGGCATTGGCCAATAATTGCCAGGTTAACATCCCCAATACTTGCTCTTTGTCATTTTGAACCAGTAAATAATTGGCGTTGGTTTTCTCTAGGGTGATTTTAGCATCATTTAAAATAGTATGGTCGCCAATCAAATTCATTTTATGAGTCATAATTTGGTGGGCACGCTTATTTAATAAACTTCTATCGGCCGCTCGCTCTGCTGCAGTATCAATAAAAGGACTGTGCCAAAATGCCAACGTTTGGGTATCAATAATCCCTATTGGTTTACGTTCTTGCTCAGACAATACCACGGCAACGTCCAATTTAGCCTTTTTCATCATGGCTTCAGCGTGCTCTAAGGTATGGTACTCCTCTAAAAACACCACAGGGATTAAGGGTAAACTCGATACATATTCTTCTTCTTTAAAATCTTCTACGGCCAAAATTTCTAAACAGGTATCAACCACATCGGCATCAAAGCGTGTACCACGTCCTTTCATTAACTCCTGAGTGAGTACATCCATACCCAGTGATGGACGATAAGGGCGATGGCTTAAAATAGAGTCGGCAATATCTGCAACCGCAATAATCTTAGCTTCAAAAATAATGTCCTTACTTTTAAGCCCTTTAGGGTAACCTGAACCGTCTAAACGCTCATGATGTTGTAAAATCATTTCTTTAATTGGCCAAGGAAACTCAACCTCATCAACAATCATTGCACCTTGCTCTGGATGCTGTTTCACTAATTCAAATTCAGCATCGGTTAACCGTGAAGGTTTAGCCAAAATTTGGCTCGGCAATGCCAGTTTACCGATATCGTGGATTAACGCGCCTAATTTAAGCCCTTCTAAGCGTTCAGGTGACAAGCCCATTTTCTCGCCCATTAAATAGCTTAATTGCGCCACCGACTTTTGATGGCCTGCGGTGTAAGCATCTTTGAGCTCTAGTGCTTCAGATATAGCTCCAATCAATTGCACCAAAATCAAGGTCATTTTTTCTTTTTGTGCCTTGATAATGCCAGACTGATGCGACACTGCTTTCATGGTTCTTGGCAGCTCAACACTGTGCCATAAAATAGTGGCAAAAATAGTTAATGATTTGGCATCAACATCGGTATATGGCTTGTCTCGATTACCCACACCAATAATACCTACCAGCTTTTTTCGATAATGCACGGGAATACAAAGATGATTTTCAAAGGCAAAGTAACCGTCTTTTTGGCTTTTGCCTTCAATGACAGTGCTTAAGTCATTTTGAATAACCGCTTTACGGGTGTTAATTGTTTCAGCCCAAATCCCAGTATCTGCTCTGTAGGTTTGTTTTTTAGGTATCGAGAAGTAATCACCAACGTCTTCATCCCAAGCGGTTTGGACAATTTGGTTGGCTTTTTCGTTAAAAATATGAACATAACCGACTTTAGAGTGGGTTAATGCTAAGGCTTGTTTAATTGCCGTGACAAACACTAAATCGCCGCTGGCATTAATAACCTCTTCAATCTGCTCGAGCCATTTATCACTTGACTGGATTGCTTGGTGATAATCAGGATGAAGTTCATTTAGCCAAGCTTTATCGAGTTCTATTTCGATAATGCTAAGGCACCAATGTTCGACACTTTCTGTTAATGGAGTAAATCTAGCTTGCAGTGCATGGCCTTTGTCATCAACAAAGTTAATCACATGAGTACTGTCGCGTAGGGAAAAATCAATGTCGTCGAGTTTTAATGTAGGAAATGCATTTGACAGTGGTTGCTTTAAAATCGCCGAAATCGGCTTTTTAACCAAAGTATACAAGGGTTCACTTAGCTTAATTAACTCAAGCCGATTGTTTACAATGCCCCAACTCAGTTTTGCACTTTTGGGTACTTCAGATGGTTTTAAGAAAAAATCAGCTTTTTGTAGCATCAACAACCCTATAAAAATTAAAATTTATCCACTATCAAATGACATAAAACACAAATAACCTAGTGCTGACAATCCGTTGATTTTTGCTTGGACACCAATCTGATTTAGTATCTAATCCGTTTAAAGCGTCTCAAGTTAACTATTAATGCTACATACAACATAACGCTAAATTTGAATCCACTAGCCACTGGCGGGTTTAATGGCGTTGTTCTGTACTTGAGCCTTTGCCCAAGCACGTTATTGTAGAATTGTGGGCAAGCTAGTGTGAATAGCTACCCAAACATCGTGAAACAATTTCTTACAACTGTGATTATAGTGATTAACAATAACACAATAATTTATATCGGCCACAATACGGCATAACTTAAATTCAATTTGCCATAAAACTGAGTTTACCCACTAGAACTTACCCACTAATGGTATAACGATTAAAACACCACTGTTTTGTTGCCGTAGACAACAACTTGTTCATTTAATACCAATTGTAATGCTTTACTCAATACACTCTTTTCAACATCACGGCCGTTATGCGCAAGCTCTTCAGCACTGTAACTGTGGTCTACAGAAATAACATCTTGCTTAATAATCGGACCTTCGTCGAGGTGATTATTAACAAAATGAGCTGTGGCTCCAATAATTTTAACGCCACGCTCCCACGCTTGCTTATACGGTGATGCGCCGATAAAAGCCGGTAGGAATGAATGATGAATATTGATGATTTTATCTGCAAAGGCTGAAACAAATTCAGGTGTGAGTACTCGCATGTATTTCGCCAATACCACAAAGTCAGGATCATATGGCTTAATCACTTTAAGCATCGCTTGTTCATGCTCTTGACGATTTAACCCTTCATGACTGACATAATGAAACGGAATATCAAATTTTTCTGTTAATGGTTGCAATACATCGTAATTACCGACGACTGCGGCAATCTCAACATCTAAACCACCATAATAAGATTTCATTAAAATATCGCCCAAACAATGGGCTTCTTTGGTCACCATAATGACAATGCGCTTGGTGCACATATCGACAAGTCTCATGTGGTTTTGTGCAGGAAGTACCTCTCGCAACTCGTTCAACAGGCGTTCATCATCAAACTGCCCTTCAAGTTCTGCTCGCATAAAAAAGCGGCCTTGAGCATGATCCACAAACTCAGTGTTTTTAATAATATTAAGATGATTAGCAAAACACACACTGGTAATTTTAGCGATTAATCCTTTCGCATCAGCACAATCAGTAATTAACACTTTGCGCTGTAATTCTGTTGGACTGGTTTTATTTAATTGATGACTCACGCTAACAACTCCCGTATTGCGATTAAGATTAACCTTGTCAGTTTGCCACTGAATATGCAGCTTTGGGGAGATTTTTTAATGATAAATTCTCATAAAGACTCAAAAAAGCCCATTTAGCCACCATTTGCTACGCAATCATGAAAGAACAATTAAAGAGTCGTTAAATAACATCGCATTATTTTCGAGAGTCGAGATACTTTTGCAGCAATTTACGTAACGATTCTGCCTTCGTGCCATAAACCACTTGTACCCCTTTACCCATCACAACAACCCCTTTGGCACCTAAACGCATTAATCGTGCTTTATCGATTAAATTGGCTTGATTTACACTAATGCGCAAACGCGTTAAACAGGCATTGATTTCAACGATATTGTCACGTCCACCGAGTGCTGAAATCATTGCACGTAAGCTTTCTTTAGGTTCTGATTCCTGGTCGGTTTGCTCTAATCTTCCGGGCGTTTTTAAGTTAAAGGCTAAAATACTGGCGCGAAATAACGCGTAGTAAATAATGGCGGTAACCGGCCCAAGTAGCCAAATCCAGTACGTATTAGCTGAGCGGGAAAACAGCAAACTAAAGTCCACTAAACCGTGAGAAAATACGATGCTGTGGTGCACTTCTAATAAAATACACACACTGTAAGCCACACCGGTTAATAAGGCATGAACAAAAAACAGTAACGGTGCGATAAACATAAAAGCAAATTCAATCGGCTCGGTTACCCCTGTTAACCAACTTGCTGTAGCCGCTGAAAGCATAATACCTGCCACGCGGTTACGTTCTGATTTATCAGCACAGCGCCAAATAGCCAATGCGGCGGCGGGTAAGCCCCACATTTTAATTAAATAACCCCCGGCTAAATTTCCTGCTAGCGGATCGCCTGCCAGATAACGGGCCACCTCACCTCTCACGACAGTGCCTTGGTTAATGTATTGGCCAACTTCAAGGTAAAATGGGGCATTCCAAATATGGTGAAGCCCTAACGGAATTAATAAGCGTTCAACAGTGCCATAAACACCAAAAGCAATTGCAGGGTCTTGATATACCGACCAGTCTGATAAATGCTCAATCACGAATGATAAAGGCGGCCAGACATGACTGAGCACATAGGCTAATATCATCGACAATGGAATAACGATAATAGGCGCGCTTCGTCTGCCTTCAAAAAACGAAAAAATTGCCGGCAATTTAACATGGTAGCTAATCTTCACCGCGAGGCAGGTAATGGCACCTACCAACATGCCACCAGCAATACCAGTATCGATGGTTTGCATTCCCCACAGTGGCCTTGACACTAATCCGTAAATGTCGGTCAGCGCCCCCATGGTTGATAAAAATACGCCAAAACCAAACACCGCAGAAAATGCAGCAATCCCTTGATCACGACAAAACCCAATGGCCACCGCCACACTAAATAGCAAAGGCATCATGGTAAAAACCAAATTGCCTACGGCTGATAGTACGATGTTAAGTTCACTTGGAATAAAAGGTAATGGATTCACCGTGAGGCCGAGCATGACCCCTGCGGCAGGCAATATCGCAATAGGGATCAGCAGCGCTTGACTTAAGCGCTGGGCAAATTTAAACCATTGTTGCGTAAAAAAGTTTACGCTTCGTTGGCCGATGTGACGGCGTTTTGCCAACAGGTTATCCATGTTTCGGCTTCAATTTCGGGTTCCATTGTTTCACACGCATCGATTTCAAGTGTCTCAGTAAGCGGCTTGGCTCCTAGCTCTGCTAACAGCTCATCAAACTGTTTGATTGCACCACAAAAGGTGTCGTAGCTAGAGTCGCCTAAACCAATTAAGCTGTATTGTAATGCAGGTAGATAAGGTGCATTCGATTTGAGTTCGTTAAACCAAGGGGCAATATCTTCAGGGATATCACCTTGCCCTGTGGTCGAACATACCACAATTAACAATTCATCTTGTGGCGGAACAAATCCCAACAGTTCATTGGGTTGCAAAAGTTTAGTGACAAATCCTAATTTTGCAATGGCCTTACTAACAGTTTCAGCGGTATATTGGGCACTACCATAAACAGTGCCGAAAACAATATTGACCTTTTTCATGGTATACTATCCCCTTAAATGAAAATCGATATAAAATGCTTTGAGACAGAATAACTTACTTCAAACATTTAACCACTTTCAAGTGTATTAATTTTTGTCATAGTGAGTATCAATCATCAAAAAGCTAAGTGCGTGAAGATCATCGACACCCAATGGAAGCAGTAGTATGCGACAAGTCAGCAGAAAGCGAAAACTCAAACTCCAGCATAAATTCGCGCATATACGCCGTAATTATTACTTCCATGTTGAGCAACAAGATCACGATCTTCTGCCTCCTATTGCTGAATTTGAAAAACTCAAAAAAGCTATCGCGGATCACATGGAATAACATCAGTATTTCACTGTAAAACGTCATACTGATGCCATAAACATGACTAACTCAGTAACATACTCGGCATTGATGATAATTGATCATCATTCCAGCCAAATGCGTCAAACACAGTCAGCCACTCTGCTTCTAATTCCGTTTCAATATGCATGGCTTGTTGTGTCACCGGATGCACAAACTGCAAACTTTTAGCAATTAACCATAACCGGTTGATGTTAAAGTGTTCTCTAAAAAACTTATTTTGCTTACCATCGCCATGAGTCGTATCACCCACAATAGGATGGCGTAAATGCGCCATATGCCTGCGCAATTGATGTTTACGACCGGTATGCGGGCTTAAACGGATTAACGCATAGCGACTACTAGGGTAACGACCCGAGCTAAACGGTATTTCGGTATTCAACAACGGCTGAAAATCGGTTACCGCCTCTTGCGCGGCTTTGTTAGGGTCAACGTGTTTATCGCCAATATCGTCAAACTCTTGCTTTAAAGCGTAATCTAAGGTGCCAGATTCGTGCATATTACCGCGCACAATGGCTAAATATTGTTTTTTAATGCTGTGATCGGCAAACTGCTCACACAATTGACGTGCAACCTCACTGGATTTAGCAAACAGCAAAACCCCAGATGTTGGTCTGTCTAAACGATGCACAGGAAAAACATGACACCCGACCAAATCGCGGGTCATTTGCATGGCAAAAAAACGTTCTTTACGCGCCAAATAACTGCGATGAACCAACAGCCCAGCAGGTTTGTGTATCGCCACGATGTGCTCATCTTGATATAACACTTCAATCACTGGCGGCTGTTCATCAGCCTCTGTTGCAACATCTGTGCTCGTTAAAGGTGCAGCCTCTTCAACAAACTCTGGCTCATAGCACTCGTCGTTATCAATGGCTGATAGCGTATCGTTATCTTTAGCATTCATTATGGGTATCACTTAACTTTAGTGGGGCTTAAAATTTAATGGGTTATTGTTGGCTTAATACTGAGTCAAAGTTGTGTAAATGACGTATCAGCTCTGCGTAATCAGTCATACCTTGCCAAACATGTTCAGCCATAGGCGCAATGGCCATATTGGTCGGTAACGGCTGCTCGAGCTCAATAAGTTCACTCATTTGGGGTATAAAAATAAACTGCAACCACTGCTCAAATGCCATGGTGTCGCAGGCAAAAGGGGCGCTGCTCGCCATAGCGTGCACACTGGGCGCACTATCAGCCCATAAAGAACACTGCTTAAGTGTTTGTTCTAAAATAATTAAATGGTTTTTACAGGTTAAATAAAGCATAAACATGAACGACAATATCGAGGCTAAGTCGGATTATGATATCATTTAGCTTCTTGAATACCCATCCAACTCGTTTGATTTAGTGAAGACACCATGACCGAAATAACCACCTTAAGCCAATTTCTGACCACCGCCAATACCCAATTCCAAATTTACGATTTAGGCCGCCGTGTTCAGCACATTGATATGTTGGCATTTCACCAAATCGATTCTTTATTGGCACCCTATCCGTATCCTATTCAAGGGCATGCGCAGTTTGCCATCGTGTTTTGGCAGCAACAACAGCAACCGTATATCTGGTTTGTTAAGTTACCCTTAGACGAGCAAGGCTTGTTATCTCCAGCCCCTCGCACTCAATTTATTAAAATGATTTTAGAGGCTCTTGGGCGCGATCCTACCCAAGCATTAACCGATGAGCAGCAAGAACAACTCGCTAACCATCCTTTTAGCTTTAAACCAAATCAAAATAAGCTCGCACTGTTTAATGCCTTAGTCAGGCTGCAACTTGGACAAGCGGCATCTAGCCAGTATGAATTTGCAGCACAATATTTGTCTGGCCAGGCGCCAACAGACAACTGGCAACAATTAGGTTTACAAGGTTTGGCGGATATTTGCGTTCGCGCACATCAATTTGATCATCTTAATGACATTATTAATGCATTCGACCAGGCGCCAATAGAGGTGCAATCGGCGTTGTGCCAGTGCTTGGAACACATCACTGTTGATGAAGACTTAGCTGAACGGTTATTTGCAAAAATGTCGCAAGCTGAACCTGAGTTAAAAGTAATGTATTTAGCTGCTCTTGCATCAAATACGCAACTGAGTATGTCTGCGATTATGCAACTGGATGAACAGCAATTATTAAACGACAATAGTTTAATTACCATTGCTGCGCGTAATTGGTTGGCACTAAAAGATGATGCAACCCGCAAAGTGTATTTAGAAGCATTAGCAAAACAGCCACAGCACTTCTTTAACCAAGTATTTGCTGATATCGTGGCGATACCAAGCTTACGTCAAGGATTACTGTCAGATTTACGTCATCCAGACCGCAGTATTCAATTAGCGACCGCCATTGGCGGATTATTTAAGGCCACCAGCCTATGATGAGTGATTTTTTATTAATTGTTGCTTTAGTTGTTGTCGGCGCGTTTTTTTGGCAACTGAGGCAAATGGCTGAACTCAGCCGTAGGGTTGCTGAGCAATCATGCAAAAAACAAAATGTTCAAATGCTGGCTATTGCAATGGAGTCCGCACGTCCAAGTATTGGCGGCTCTACCGGTATTTGTTGGAAAGCCACATTTATGTTCGAATTTAGTACCGATGGTATCAATCAATTCCGCGGTCATATTATGATGCACGGTAATCGAGTGACTAAAATTCAATGGCCTATTTTCCCTGAACCAGAATGGATGGACGCCCCTATGGCAAGCGGTAAGTTTGGTGGGTGTGGTTCAAGCCAAAGTTGTAACTCTGGTAAGTGCCACTAGCTCAGCATTGAAGTACCGTTTATTACGCCAAGTCAGCAAACATACTAAAAAACGCTATTTTTAACTAAATAGCGTTTTTTGCTTTGATTATTGGATTAGGTTTGTGGCTTATCCAATATTTTATACTCGCTATATGTCACTTTATGTATGCTGTCTAATGATTTAAAAATCGCAGCGGTACCATTAATGGTGGTTGAAGTGTGCGCAGGCATCACCAATCCTTCAAACACATCAAAACCCAACTCCAATTCAAATTTGGTTAGGGTGACTGAAAAAGCAGGGTTTAATTCATCGGTATTGCTGATTAAAATTTTGCGTAACTGCTTCGAGCGCTTATCTAGGAAAATAGTCCCAGTTAATGCATTATTATCTAACTTGTCGATATTGGGTGTAAACGTAAATGCGACACTATCTCCTCCCTCATCCACTAATGCTAAAGTCGATAAAT
Source organism: Shewanella saliphila (assembly GCF_014648295.1). Classification (GTDB taxonomy): domain Bacteria; phylum Pseudomonadota; class Gammaproteobacteria; order Enterobacterales; family Shewanellaceae; genus Shewanella; species Shewanella saliphila. The sequence continues at coordinate 13,150 of NZ_BMQV01000040.1, read as the reverse complement.
TAATCAGATCAGAAAACGCCAATTCATGGGTGTTTTCGTCTTTATCTTGCAGGAGTTCTTGCTGATGTTCACGGTATTCTTGTAAGCGCTTTTTGTCAGGCGTTTCACCATTTTCTGTCACTAAGATCCAGCGTTCAGTGTCGGGTAAAGAGGCATTAAATTGTTCAACTCGGGTCATGTCTGGCATCACAGTGTGTTGTGAGTACTGCCAACGCACTTTAGTATCGTCAGTATTACTATTGATATCGCTTAACGCTTGCTCGACCCATTGTTGTTGCTCTTCACTCACTTGTGCATTGGCGTGATAGCAAACGGATGAAATACCCATCAATAGTGCAATTTGAAACCCTTTCATGCTATCTCCTTATACAATGGCGACTTAGATGTTGTTTACTCAAATGAGGTGTTAGCTCATAGGCACTTTACAATTGGACAACATATCACTACAAAGTTCCATCACTCAGCAAAAATGCAAAAAGAAAGGCCGCGACAGTAACTGTCGCGGCCTTTTTATCTCTTGTTAAGCCATCCCGCTATTACAGTGCTCCCTGCACCATCCATGCGTCTAACTTGCGTCCTGCTCAATCCTTGGTCATTCCGTGATGATCCGTGTACTTGCGTACTTTCCTTCTTACTCGATTATCCATTGACCGAGCCTGCTCTGTCCTAAGCGTGTCCTTGTATCATCCATGAAATCTTTACATATCCTGTCGCAAATCATTTGCTGAGTATTGTGCGTCCTGCAACATTATCATCCTAATAATGTTTAAAACCCGTTGTTCACTTTAAGCGTATAACGTGTTTTGCGTTTCATCCTGAAACAGTAATTCGTCCATCACATCCATTTGCTTGTGGTCATCTATGACCTATTTACTTCCTTGTGATTGTTCCGTCCTAGGAACAAGATAAATAATAGTTCATTTACCTCCACGTAAACAGGCCCTATCAAGTGAATAATTTAGCACCATAATCGCATAAAAAATAAAATCACATAAAATTAATAACTTAAGATTTTTATAGATTATTTACTCAAAAACAAAGTGATTAATCTCACATTGCTTGTGAGATATATCTCACAAGGCGGCAGGCAAAAATGGCAGCGATCACGCTACTTATTAACAAAAAAACAACAAACAGTACGGTGTGAGTATAATATTTGTACTTTAGGTTGTTGCGCTTGAACAAATAATCACTCCACATGTTGATTAAGGTTTGTGTGAAATAAACGTGAATATCTGTTGAATAGCCATAACAAAAGGCAGAGAGTGCGAAGAAGAGTAAGGCGTTAGGGTTAAATTTACCCTAATTCAAACGAGTACTTAAATAAGCTAATTAGGCGTTATTTGCTTAAAGTTATTCAGATTTAATCATCTAAAACAACATACGTTCTGCAGTATGTGCCAGATAAGGGCATTACTCAATTACCCAGTTTTTATGTCGATAAGGATATTGCTAATTATCATTTGGTCGACATTTTATCGAATTTTGCTCCCGCACCGTTGCCGATAAATTTACTTTATCCATCGCAACGCCTAATTAGCCCTGCAATCAAAGCATTAATTGAATTTTTAGTCGACTTTTTGCGGCTGCATGCCGCCAGTCATTAAGGTAAACAAATATAAAGCGGTTGATTTTAGGCTATAAAAGCAAAAAGGCACAACCTTAATAATAAGGTTGTGCCCGTAACGCTTTTTGTCAGCAATCCAGCTGAAATTGTGCTCCCTGCATCATCCATGTAAACATGCATCCTGCATCCGTTTCCTTGTGCTCATTTCCTTGATTCTTTGTAAACAAAGTATCTTATGAGTGTCATTCCGTTGAACAGCCTATCCGTCGACTGAGCATTCAATCCGTTGAGTCATCCTTGCTGCGTCCTGCAGTCCTATCCCTTTTTCCTTGTGTCGCTTGCGCTTCACCCTTCCTTGATTCGGTTATCCATTTACCGAGCTTATGCCTAGTTCCGTGGGCGTGTCCTGTGCATCATCCTTGAAATTCTGTACTAACAATCTACTTTAGCAATTGGTTTCAGCTCTCAAGCAAACTCACCTTTATTTCTCATCCTAAGAAAACCAGTTCGTTATTTGCTTTCGATGGGTACATTTTATCTAAAAAGCATTACATGGAAAGTCACTAAAACTGACTGACATAAAAGATTCACATATCAAAAAACGCACCAAAAAACGCAACATACTGTTTAATATGTAATTTTAATCATGATCAATGCTAAATGCTGGCAACTAAAGATAAGATAACCTACATCAATGTAGGATAATGCTTACAAGAGTGTGAGCGAGGCTCTACTTTGCCCCAATAACGTTGCGCCACTGCCGTTTTAACATTTGTCCAAACATCACCCAATCTCCCCACAAACTGTACAGTGGATAGGTAAAGGTTGCTGGACGATTTTTTTCAAATATAAAATGCCCTAACCAGGCAAAACCATAGCCAACAACCGGCAATAAAAACAGTTGCCACCAATGTTGGTTAATAAGTGTATTAACAATAATCACTAAAATAATGGTGCTGCCCACATAGTGTAATCTACGGCATACAGGGTCTTGATGTTGCGACAGGTAAAACGGATAAAACTCGGCAAAAGAGGTATAACGTTTGGGCTGCATAACTCACTCCATAATGTATCTAACTAACAACGGATAACAACAAGCCACCGTTGAGAATATTAGGTATTGACGGTCATCGGATTAAATCTGGCCTTGATTGGCTGCTTCTTGTTTGTTGTAAAATAAAATTTCGCCATCAACCTGACCAATATTGACTTCTGCTAGGCTGATAAATCCTTGTTGCACAAACACAGCATGATGATAGGGGGGAGTGACAAATACACCAATACCATCCAATCGTGGTTGTTCGTCGCACCAACTCAGTACCGCCTCGACTAATCGCGAACCGTAGCCCTTTTTTTGCTCATTTGGGGCCAGGGCAATAAACTGTAAAATGCCACATTTATCCGACGGAAGATGTTCTAATATACAGTTCTCTTTTTCCATTAATCCCTGGGTTGACTTCCACCCTGTACCCATCACCATTTTTAAACGCCAGTGCCAATAGCGTGCCTCGCCTAAGGGGATTTGTTGTGTTATCACACAGGCCACACCGATAAGACGTTCTTGATCAAATAAGCCAATTAGCGCCTGTTCTTGTTGCCACAGTTCATTTAACTCTTCGCGGATCGCCGCGCGGAGTTTTTGTTCATATTGTTGAACATCTTGCTTACCCAACACCTCAATAAAATAAGGATCATCGTGGTAAGCGTTATAGAGGATTGAGGCCGCCACACGTAAGTCTTCAGCAGTTAAATACACTGCTCGTAAGGTTTCCAAGGTATTATTGTCCATTATTGTTATTCCTTGTGTTATGACTCCTGTTAACTTAGCAAGTTAACAAGTTTGAAACAATCAACAAATTTTGTTTACCTTGTATAGTTGATAATTCGCTTTCTTGGCGAGTTCTTTGCAATTTTAGTGCGGAAGATTAATACTGAAATAATTGCAATGAGTCACCTAGGGAGTCGTGAAAATGGATACCACAGAAAATGATTTAAGCCATTTATTTCAACAATTAGGGCTAGGCCATAAATCAGAAGACATTAATGAATTTGTTAGCCAGAATAAGTTAGCTAAACACACTTTGTTAATTGATGCCCCGTGTTGGAATTCGAGCCAGCGTGCTTTTATAAAAGAAGCATTAGTAGAAGACGCCCAATGGTCAGAAGTCATCGACCAATTGGACGTCATGATGAGAGAATAGAACCAATACTTACATTAGCTTAAATTTGCTGATATGCCGTGTCACCCCAGCCCACTAAGAGATTATCTCTAAACACCACTGGGGTGCACTCATCTTTAGTGGTTTTACCGTCGCCTTTTGCCCACTGAGTACGATAAAATAAGACTTTTATTGCCTGGTCTGTATTAGCTGAATTAGTTTTTGAATACGCTTCACTGAAATCAGCAGTGCCCATTAGTGTCACCACTTGTTCGCTGGTCATGCCGAGTGCAAGGTTAGCCAGTAAAGCACGGTTTTTATCTTGTTGTTCTTGCCAATACTCATGGCTTTTACCTGATTCATGATCGCCTACGCTAATCACACAGCCACTTAATCCCACTGACATTAGCGCCACGACACTTGCCGCAATAAGTTTTGATTTCATGTTGCATCCTTTTTGTTAAAATATAACCCACATTGTGTTGTGATCCTTAAAGCTAGAATCATGCCAAAAAATAAAACATTGAATTAATTAGGTTTTACCTTTTAGTTCTGCAACAGTAGTGATTCTGACTACCAAAAATTAAGGAATTTAACTAACAATGAGTCCAATTGAACAGGTGTTAGCCGCAGCAAAGTCCATTGCCATTAATGGCCATACACCGAGCTTAGCGTTAATAAAAAGTCGTTTAGGCAGTCGCTTCCCGATGCCAGTGCTGATCCAGGGATTGCAACAATTTAAAGCTTTGCCAAAATCTGAATGGCAGAACTTACCTGAGTTAAGTGATATCCCAACACCTGAAACCCCAATTGACGAGCTCGCCAGCCCAATTGCGCAATTACAGCAGCAAGTCGACACCATGCAGCAACTGATTAACCAGCTCAACAGCCGCGTGAATGAACTTGAGCAACAAGTTAACCAACATTTGCCAACCACCTCCCCTAAGGCCGAATAATCCATGTTTGTTTTTGAACTTCGCTTTGAATGCTTTGCCGACACCACCATTGATGCCGCCGAAAAAGCTATTAACGGCTTACTCGAAGCACTGCGCGCTAATGGACAAATACTGGGGCGTGAGTTTGCCGTTGCGTTTAATGACGGTGAGTTTAAAGTGCGCTTGTTATTGCCAGAAAAAACCAGTTTAGCCAATCGTTATAACAGCCCGTGGGTAAAAACGGCATTAACTGAGCTGACACAAGCCAAGCTGCTGGCGCCAAGAGAGAAATTTATTGGTCAGGACATTAACTCTGAAGTGAGCAATACCGACGAGCCGTCTTGGCAATTGTTATATACCAGCTACGTACACATGTGCTCGCCACTGCGCAGTGGCGATAACTTATTACCTATCCCGCTGTATCAACTACCAGCCACCTTCAATGGCGACCATAAACGTATCATTAAATGGCAAACCGAATGGCAAGCCTGTGATGAACTGCAAATGGCTGCAGCCACCAAAGCAGAATTCGCGGCATTAGATGAAATCACTCGGGCAGACAGTGACCTGTTTAGACGGGGTTGGGATTTACGTGGGCGGATAGAATACCTAACTAAGATACCCACTTATTATTACTTATATCGCGTGGGCGGAGAGTCATTACAAACAGAACTCAACCGCCCTTGCCCACGATGCGGCTCACATGATTGGAAGCTCGAACAACCGTTATTAGACATGTTTCACTTTAGGTGTGAGCCTTGCCGCATTGTGTCTAACATTTCATGGGATCATCAATAAATCTAATAACGTTTACCACGTAACATATTCCACATGGTTTTAATCCGCTGCCAAATACCAGGGTGCTCAACAATTGGCGCACTCTCTTCAACGGGCTTTTGCGGCGGTTTGATCATTGGCGAAATAATCTGTAAAAACTCGGTTAGCGACTCCGCTAATTTTGTGCGTTGTTTTTCACCTGGAATTTCAATCCACACACTGCCATCGTCATTATTAACGGTGAGCATTTCATCGCCATCACCTAGCACACCAATAAACCAAGTTGCTGGTTGTTTGAGCTTTTTCTTCATGATCAAATGACCAATTACATTTTGTTGCAAATTTTCAAAGTCTTCTTGGTTCCACACTTGCAATAACTCACCATCACCAAATGGTGCAGTAAACTGTAATGGCGCTGAAAAATACTCACCATAAAATGCATGAATATCTTGGTGTAGTTGAATATTTAATGCATGCTCTACATTATTAAAGTCAGCCGCATCGTCACGTTTAACCGGCTGCCAAAACACAGTATCATCAGTGTCTGAGTTAAATTTTCCTTGAATACATATTGAGTCTTCGCCCAAAGGATAATAGCGCGGAAATTCAGACAAGGTATCTTGGTAAGATTTAAGATAGTTATTTATAAAGTTTTCTAATGCAGATGAACAAGACACTTAAGCCACTCGTAGTTTATAATAAAACCATATTTTGACACGGAAACCGATTAGATGACACACAATCACGACCCTTATAGTGATGCTGATGCACTTAAAGGCCTAACCTTAGGCCATGCAACTGTATATCAAGCTGAGTATGACGCGTCACTGCTGCAAGGGGTTCCACGCAAACTTAATCGAGATGCAATTGCATTAAGTGGTGATTTACCTTTCCATGGTACTGATATTTGGACCGGCTATGAATTGTCATGGCTAAACGCCAAAGGCAAGCCTGTTGTGGCGTTATTAGAAGTGCAACTGGATATCAATAGCGCCAATCTGATTGAATCAAAATCGTTTAAATTGTACTTAAATAGCTTTAACCAAACCAAGTTTGATAGCGTTGAAGACGTGCAAGACACCTTAAGCCGCGATTTAGCACTGTGCGCCGACGGTGATGTTAGCGTTAAAGTCATTGAGCCTAAGCATTTTAACCTTGAACGTATTGTCGACCTATCCGGCAGCTGCATTGACGATTTAGACATCGAAGTCACCGAGTACCAGTTTAATCCAGACCATTTAGTTGACAGTACAGACCCTGACAAAAATGTCGCTGAAACGTTAAATTCAAACTTATTAAAGTCTAACTGCTTAATTACCTCACAACCTGACTGGGGCAGCGTGATGATCCGCTATCAGGGCCCTAAGATTGATCGTGAAAAACTGCTGCGCTATTTGATTTCTTTCCGTCAGCATAATGAGTTTCACGAGCAGTGTGTTGAGCGTATTTTTGTCGACCTAAAAAAATACTGCCAATGCACTAAGTTAACCGTGTATGCACGTTACACTCGTCGAGGCGGTTTAGACATTAACCCCTACCGCAGCGATTTTGAAAACCCGCCAGAATCTAACCGTCTCGCAAGACAGTAAAGACTAAAGCGACAAAGTAAAACATTAAAAGCCAATCATCATCGATTGGCTTTTTTTATTGCCGTATAAGCTTGTTTCATTAATGTCTCAATGGTTTCTCTAAGCCAAATACACGACTTATCTTGCGCATGTTTGCTGGGCCAAATGCTGAATAATTCAATCGGGCGTGTCTCAAAAGGCAGCTTAAGTAATTTAAGTTTAAATAACTGGGCATAACTTTGAGTAAAGGCATAGGGCGCAATGCCAATGGCATTAGACTTACTGATCAACGACAACATACTCAATAACGACGTGTGCTCGCTGTGTAAGGTGCGTGGTGGTAACGGTTCATGGGCAATAATATCGGCTACGCGCATATTGTCTCGATGAAAGCGATACATAACATGCTCAGCGGCAAAGTATTGCTCTAGGCTTACTTGCTGTTTAATGTGAGGATGTTGCTCGCGTACGACACAAACAATCTGCTCCTGAGCCACCTTTTGAAAGCTAAAGGTTTTCATTTTAGGCGGCACAATATCTATCACCAAATCCACTTTTTGCATCTGTAAATCTTGATATTGCTCTGCTTCTAGCACAGGCGAATTTCGCAATACCACCCGCACCGATAAACTAGCCAGGGCTTTATCAAGCAGCGGCTGTAATAAATCGATGACCGACTCATTAGCATAAATCGTAAATACTCGAGTTGAGGTGTGGGGATCAAACTCGCTGATCCCCCTTAAGGTTTGTTCAATAGCATCAAGCATTGGCTGCACCGAATTAAAGATGTGCAACCCAGAAGCCGTTGGTTCAATGCCGCGCCCCACTCGAATAAACAACTCACAATCTAATGCCGTCTTGAGCCGATTTATCGCATTGCTCACCGACGATTGAGTGATCGCTAACTGCTCCGCAGCTCTTGTAATTGACGACTGCTGACATACAACACAAAACACCCGTAATAGATTTAAATCCAGGGTCGCTAATTTTTGGCTTTGTTTATCATCCATTGCTTATACTTAATACCTAAGATTTGCCCTAACACATTCATAATATGAATGTGTTTTAACTGTTTTACCATAGTTATATTCCGACATTTATTCACTAGGATAGGTTAATACCGCTCAATCGCTAAGCAACGCTGGCTTTAATTTCTTGAGGTTCGTTATGCAAAAATCTGCTCTTACGTTATCAACCATTACACGTTCAACAATCGCATTTTCATTTATCACCGCATTTTCATTGCCAGCTTTTGCGGCGCAGCACCAACATGACCACCTAACCGTAGACTATCAAGGCAAAGCCGCTTCAGCAGCGACGATTGCACATAACAAAGCGGTTGCCCAAAGCCTTAATTTTAATGACAAGGTCGCCTTTGAGCGCTTTAGTAAAAACCAAATTGCCGAATTTGACCAAGCTACCGCTGATATTTTACGTGCTGAATTTAGCTTTATTAGTGAACAGTTTCCAGACTCAGTTAACCCATCGCTTTACCGCCAAGCACAGCTTAATATGGTGCCAAATGGTTTGTATAAAGTGACCGAGGGGATTTATCAGGTACGCGGAACTGACTTATCGAATATGACCTTAATCCGCGGTAAAACAGGTTGGATTGTTTATGATGTGTTGTTAACAAAGCAAGCTGCAGAGCAATCAATAAAATTTGCCTTTGCAAATCTGCCTGAAGGTGCAGATTTACCGATAGTAGCGATGATTTACTCCCACAGCCATGCGGACCATTTTGGCGGCGCTCGCGGCATAAAAACCTTATACCCTAATGTTAAAGTGTATGGTTCAAACAATATCACCGCCGAAATCGTTGATGAAAACGTGCTCGCAGGTAATGCCATGAGCCGCCGTGCTAGCTATCAATATGGGGTGATGCTCGGTAAAAATGACCATGGTATTGTTGATGCGGCGCTGGCAAAGGGGTTATCAAAAGGTGAAATTACTTACGTAAAACCAGATTACCAACTCAATCAACAAGGCAAGTGGGAAACCTTAACCATTGATGGTCTGGAAATGGTCTTTATGGATGCCTCTGGCACCGAAGCGGCCAGCGAAATGATCACTTATATTCCGTCATTAAACGCACTGTGGAGCGGTGAGCTTACCTACGATGGAATGCACAACATCTATACCTTACGCGGAGCCAAAGTGCGTGATGCGCTAAAGTGGTCAAAAGACATTAACCAAATGATCAATGCATTTGGTCAAGATGTACAAGTGCTGTTTGCGGCTCACTCTGCGCCCGTATGGGGAAACGAGCAAATTAACCAGTACCTTAAAATGCAACGCGACAACTATGGACTCGTGCATAATCAATCGCTGCGCCTTGCCAATCAGGGTGTGGTAATACAAGATATTGGTGATGCCATCATGGACACCATTCCACAAACGGTTAAAGACACCTGGTACACCAAAGGGTATCACGGTACCTACAGCCACAATGCCAAAGCGGTTTACAATATGTATCTGGGCTACTTTGACATGAACCCAGCCAACTTAAACCCGCTGCCAACGCAGCAAGAAGCCATTAAGTTTGTTCAATATATGGGCGGCGCTGCGGCTATTATTGAAAAAGCCAAGGTCGATTATGCTCAAGGCGATTATCGCTTTGTTGCCACGGTACTCAATAAACTGGTGATGGCCGAACCCACAAACCAAGTCGCACGTGATTTACTCGCCGACACTTATGAGCAACTCGGTTATCAAGCAGAAGGGGCGGGCTGGAGAAACATCTATTTAACTGGCGCACAAGAGTTACGGGTAGGCATTTTACCTGGCGCGCCAAAGTCAGCCTCCGCCGATGTGATAAGTGAAATGGATATTGCCACGCTATTTGATTTTTTAGCCGTCAAAGTCGACAGTATTGCAGCGGATAAACTCGGTAATATCAGCTTAAATGTGGTGACTAAAGCGACAAACACAACGCCTGAAACTACCGTGTTTGTTGAACTGAGCCATGGTAATCTCAATAACATTGTGGTCGAAACAGCTAAAACGGCAGACGCCACGTTAACCGTCGATAAAGCTGATATGGTTAATGTATTATTAGGTAAAACATCACTTAAACAACTGCTTGAACAAGGTAAAGCCAGTATGACAGGTGACCCACAAGCCTTTGGTAAAATAGCCTCCACTTTAGTGCAATTTGATGAAAGCTTTGCCATCGTCCCTTTAAAGTAAATTTGAGTCGTAAAACAATTGCGAATAATGAGTGAAATATTGCTTCACTTAATTCAGCCGAAGCGATGCTTCGGCTGAATGGCTTTCTCGCATATTTTGATGCCTGATGATTTATAGATGATTCTTTATTGATGATTCTTTATTGAAAATTTGCGATTAACGACCTAGGCATTCGCATCTGCCAATAATTGTGTCAGCGACAACTGATAAACGGTTAACGCACTATAGCTACACTCAGCATTAGTCGACTCGAGCCCAATATCATGTTTATTTACGCCTAAAGTGATGGCAAAACGATATTGTTGATCAAGTCGGCCCAGTTGCGTTTGCCATGTCATCGAATTGGCAATATCTGCAACATCGGTAAAGTTAAGCTTAACCCCTTGATGTAATGCAATAGATTGCTCAATCTTGCCCTGCAATTGCACATGCCCTTCATTCCATTTACTAAAATCAACGGCAAAGGATTTAAGTGATAAGGCTAAACCTAACCCACGCGCTTTAATGTAAGACTCTTTTACCGCCCATAAATCAAAGAAACGTTGCCGCTGCAGCTCAATGGGTAACTGCAACAATGCCTCGGTTTCAACCTGGGTAAAATAGTGATTTAAAATTGGCACAATATCTGTATTGCTGCGCTCACGCTCAATATCAACGCCAAAACACAGGGAGGGAAGAAGCTCAGATTGAGTACTTTGGGTTACCTCAACACTAGGCTCAGACGTAAGGTTAACGTTATGCTGACTGCTCGCCACTTCAATCACGCCAATCATTAACCACTGACCACTGTGACTTAAATTGAAATGTAATCCGGTTTGCGCACACAATTCATGGCTTAATGCCGGTTTGCCTTTGGCGCCATAAATAAACTGCCATTGTGCAGGCTCAACATCGCTATAGCGCGATAATATTGCTCTTAGGGCCAGTCTAACTTGCAGGGCATTATTACGCGCCGACGGGCTTTTATAACGGGCAACTTTTACCTCTTCATCTTCGCTTAGCCAACCCAGGGCTAATCCAGTATCAAAGTCTGCAGGGGCAAGTTCTGCATCAAGTGGCACAAAGTAAACATGCGGTTTTATGGATGGATAACATTGATTTACATCAGCAATAATGGGCATTAAAACAACAAAACTCGAGTAGACGATAATAAGGTTAAATTACCGTAATATGTGCTGCTCAGCGAGTAATTTGTCTGTGCAGACGGTTATTTTCACCTAAGCGGTTGCCGAACGTTGCCATTTAATCAACAATCAGCACTATCGTATTACAGAAAACAGAAGATCCATGGGTAAATTCAGCGCCGTTATTGTCATCATATTATTTGCATTTAATTCGCACTCAGCCTTTGCCCAGTGGCACCAAAAGAGTTTCCATGTCATGGGAACCCTCGCCCATGTTGAATTTTGGTTAGATGATGGCGCAGTCCAAACAACAGCAGATGAACTCATAGTGTCGGTTGAGCAAGAGATGCAACGCATTGATCAAACCATGAGCCCTTATATTGCCACCAGTGCACTGAGCGTAATTAACCGTGATGCGGCCAACCACCCTGTTATTGTTAGCCAGGAATTGTTTGATTTACTCACCGATGCGCACGATATTGCAGTATTAACCCATGGAATGTTTGACATCACTTATGCCTCTATCGGTTATCAATACGATTACCGCAAGCATCAAAAACCCAATCAAGCTGCAATCAAACAAGCGTTAACCGCCATTAATTATCAAACGGTTATCTTAGATAAACCGAGCTTATCCGTTAAATTTACCGATGCTGATGTTAAAATTGATTTAGGCGGGATCGCCAAAGGTCATGCGGTTAAAAACTGTATCGCCATTCTTAAGAAAGCCGGCATTGAACATGCACTCATTAGCGCTGGCGGCGACACCACGTTACTTGGCGATCGTATCGGTCGCCCGTGGTTTGTTGGCATTAAACACCCTCGCGCCGAAGACAAAACTGCGGTGCAATTACCTCTGAGTAACGAATCGATATCCACATCTGGTGACTACGAGCGTTACTTCATCGAAGACGGCGTGCGTTATCATCACATCATTAACCCCAAAACTGGCGACTCCGCCCGCAATGTGGTGAGCGTATCGATTATTGGTAAAAACCCAACTTACGTAGACGCCCTCTCCACCGCCATTTTTGTGATGGGATTACAACAAGGTATGGCGCTAATCAATGAGTTACCTGAATTCGAAGCCATCATTATCGATAACCAACAAACCCTGCATGTATCAACGGGATTACAACAAGATTGATGCTATAGCTCTGCCATGTGTGTGAGAGTTTCTGGATGGCGCTGTACTAATTTCAAAAGAGTAATTGCTTGCCCATTTGGCGCACTGCGCTCTTGCTCTCAGTTCTCTCCTAAAAAGCCACCCAGAATTTGAGTCCTAAAAGAGCCACCCATTTTCCTAAAAAAGCCATATATGGCCATGTTCTATCTTTAGCCCATTCAACACAGTGTTATATTGTAATAATTCTCGCTAAGTTGATTCAGATCACATTGCCTTTTTTTTCTAATCATTACACTGATTAATATAATCCCAAGAAAACATTGGGCTATTTATTAAAGAAAAGGTCACCAGCCTTAATAGAGATAATGCAACCCAATCGAGGTGTGCTATATGGTATCTACACCACAAAAATCTAGCACAAATCAAAAAAATGATATTCGTCAAACACTGGGGCTAGATAAGCCTTCTAAACACCACAAGAGTTTCAACAAATATATTTGGTTCACAGGGATAATAGTGGTTATCGCTATTTTGTCATGGAAATTTATAGCCAATGGTCAGTCTCAAACCACACAATACATGTTCTGGTCTAATTCCATCGGACACTTAATTTTGAGACAGTATGGTCAATAAATTAAGAGGTCGATATGAGTTTAAAAAAATCACATAAGAGTTATCCGCAGGCATTTAAAGATGAAGCAGTAT
>NZ_BMQV01000039.1 GCF_014648295.1 Shewanella saliphila | reverse complement strand
ATTCAGCAGTCGCTTGTAACTCTAGAGAAAATTCAGACATAAAAAAATCGGCCTCAGAAATAAATCTAAGACCGATTATGAAGCCTAGAAAAGATCGTTCAAGTCGCTTAAACGATCGGCATTAGCTTATTTTAAGCAGGCCTTTTGGGTTTAGTTTTCGCTGTTAGTCATGTTCACTTCAAAAACATCGCTTAAGCTAGTCACTATTTGGGTAAGTCACTTTCTACAAAAGTTATTTACAAGATCAGTCTACACAAGCAGTTATAAAAGCTGCCTTAGAACTGGTTCATTGTGTTGTCTTTACCAGACGCTTTAAGCGCTTGGTCACCAGAGAAGTACTCTTTATGTGCATCCCCCATGTCTGAACCTGCCATGTTTTGATGTTTAACACAGGCGATACCTTCACGGATTTCCTTACGTTGTACATTGGCAACATAACCCAACATACCTTGGTCACCGAAGTATTCTTTAGCCAAGTTATCGGTAGACAGTGCTGCAGTATGGTAAGTCGGTAGTGTAATAAGGTGATGGAAAATACCTGCTTCACGTGACGAGTCAGCTTGGAAGGTACGAATTTTTTCATCAGCTTGGATAGCAAGCTCAGTGCCATCGTAGTCAACACTCATTAATTGAGCGCGGTCGTAAGCTGATACGTCTTGTCCTGCTTGTTGCATCGCATCAAATACTTGCTGACGGAAGTTAAGCGTCCAGTTAAACGATGGCGAGTTGTTATACACAAGCTTAGCGTTAGGGATCACTTTACGGATTTCGTTAACCATGCCACCGATTTGAGATACATGAGGCTTTTCAGTTTCAATCCACAATAAATCAGCGCCATTTTGCAATGAGGTAATACAGTCAAGTACACAACGCTCTTCACCGGTACCAGAACGGAACTTAAATAAGCCATTTGGTAGGCGAGCAGGTTTGACTAATTCGCCACCTTGCTTGAATACCACATCACCGTTTTCAAGTGTTGCAGCATCAACGGCTTCAACTTCTAGGAAGCTATTGTATAAATCGCCGATATCGCCTTCTTCTTTAGTGACAGCAATTTTTTGCGTTAAGCCAGCACCTAATGAATCGGTACGCGCAACAATGACACCATCATCAATACCTAGCTCTAAAAATGCATAACGGACCGCATTAATTTTTGCTAAAAATTCAACATGTGGCACGGTGACTTTACCGTCCTGGTGGCCACACTGTTTTACGTCTGACACTTGGTTTTCTAATTGAATACAACAAGCACCAGCTTCAATCATTTGTTTTGCCATTAAGTAAGTGGCTTCTTCGTTACCAAAACCAGCATCAATGTCGGCAATAATAGGCACAACGTGGGTTTCGAAGTTTTCAATTTTTTGTTGAATCGCGGCTTTATCTGACTCTTTAGCATTATCTAGTTCGCGGAAAAGGCCACCTAGTTCACGTGCATCAGCTTGACGTAAGAAGGTGTATAGCTCTTTAATCAACGCAGCAACAGAGGTTTTTTCATGCATAGATTGGTCAGGTAATGGACCAAACTCACTACGCAGTGCGGCTACCATCCAACCTGAAAGGTATAAGTAACGACGCTTAGTAGTTAAAAGATGTTTTTTAATCGAGATCATTTTTTGTTGGGCGATAAAACCATGCCAGCAACCTAAAGACTGAGTGTACTGTGACGAGTCTTTGTCGTAGTTGTCCATGTCTTCACGCATGATCTTGGCAGTGTATTTTGCTATGTCTAACCCAGTTTTAAAGCGATTTTGTAGACGCATACGAGCGACTGACTCTGGGTTGATGGCATTCCATGCACTACCTTCTGAATTAATCAAGGTGGCAGCTTCATCGATATTATTTCTGTAGTGAGTCATGTGTTTATTCCTTAACAAATAGATTAGCGGCAATTGATTACGTTGAAAATAATAGTCAGATTTGGTTAAATAAACCTAATTTATGCTTACTATCTTCGGTATTCACCATATGAATGTATCTCGTATCGACTTGAACCTCCTTGTTTATTTAGATGTTTTACTACGTGAAAGAAATGTTACTAAAGCGGCAGATCAGCTTGGGATCAGCCAGCCTGCAATGAGTAACGGCCTAAAACGCTTACGAAACTTGTTTGATGATCCCTTACTTATTCGCACGAGTCAGGGGATGACGCCGACCGAACGCGCAAATGAATTACAACCCATTATTAGTGAGTTGATTATTGGGCTGGAAAAAGCCGTGCAACCGCGTGCCCATTTTGATCCACTCGAAAGCGATAAAGTCTTTCGTGTGATGGCAAGTGATTATGCTGAAGCGACGTTAATTCCGCCGCTTATTGCCAAGCTTCGTACTCAAGCACCTAACATTATTTTAGATATCATGACCCCAAGTGATGTCAGTTTCCCTGATGTAGAACAAGGAAGAGTCGATATGGTGATCAACCGTTTCGACAGTATTCCGCAATCATTTCATCAAAAAGTATTGTGGAGTGACGATTTTAGTTGCCTGATTAGTAAGGGTAATCCTGTTTTGAAGAAGTTTTCTTTAGACAGTTATTTAAAAGCTAAGCATGTGTGGGTGAGTAAAACGGGTATGGGTGTTGGGGTAGGGATGAACCCAGATGATGTTCAGCGTTTGGGGTGGGTAGATGAAGCGTTAACGCGAATGGGTGTAAAACGCCAGATCACCGTTTTTACACGCCATTATCAAGCCGCCTGTTTGTTGGCTGAGCAACAAGATTTGATCGCAACCATACCAAGTAAGATGGCACGTCATCATATCAATAATGAACAGGTGAGCATTATTCCGCCGCCTTTTGTTATTCAACCCATTGCCCTGACTATGGCTTGGAGCCCTTTGCTTCAACATAATCCTGCGCATCAATGGATGCGTCAACTGATCACTAAAACCGCAGAAGAGATAAATAGAGGCGATGTGTAATCGTACTGTTATTGTGACTTTTAATTACATATACGTTGTAAATTGACCAAAAAACGTCATTTTGCCATATCTTTGGTGAATAGTGGTGATAATAAGCATAAATTGGATAAATAAGATAACTTTGATATAGAGTAAAGTATTACTGCGTATGAAGAGTAAGCTGTTAACAGTGGAATGAGTTTGCGCTAGTGATTTGGGGCTAATGATTTATGTTTAATGATTTGGGGCTAATGATTTGGGACTGAGTTTTACAGTCAACGCACAGAAATTAAGGTAGGGATTAAAAATGACAGCACGTATTCAAGAAGGTGGATTACAAATAGCGCAAGCATTGTGGCAATTGGTCGACAGTGACATTTGCCCAGGTACTGGCATTGATTCAGCAACCTTTTGGGCAAAATTTGAGGACATTATTAATGAATTCTCTCCGGTTAATGTGAAGCTGTTAGAAAAAAGACAACAACTACAACAGCAAATAGATCAATGGCATATTGGCAATCCCACCAAAGATTTTGACCCTGCAAAATATAAAGCTTTTTTATTTGAAATAGGTTACCTGGTGCCTGAGGGTGAGGCTTTTCAAATTAGCACTGAAAACGTTGACCACGAAATTGCCGCACAAGCGGGACCACAACTTGTAGTGCCGGTTAAAAATGCTCGCTTTGCGCTTAACGCTGCCAATGCGCGTTGGGGCAGCCTGTATGATGCGCTATATGGCACTGACGCGATATCTGAAGAAGGTGGCGCGGAAATCACTAAACAGTACAACCCAGTACGCGGTAATAAAGTTATCGCTTTTGCCAAACAACACTTAGATACTGCTTCGCCTTTAGCACAAGGCAGCCATGCCGATGTGACCCGTTATTACATCGACGCGGGTGTGTTAAGGATGCAATTAACTGACGGCTCGACTACCACTTTAGCCCAAACCGATCAATGTGTGGGTTACCAGGGTAGTGCCGATGCACCCAGTGCTATTTTGTTAGTGAACAATGGTCTGCATATCGAAATTCAAATCGATCCAAGCAGTGTTATTGGCGGCAGTGATCGCGCTGGTGTTAAAGACTTACTGGTTGAAGCTGCTGTTACCACCATTATGGACTGTGAGGACTCTGTTGCAGCTGTGGATGCAGAAGATAAGGTTGAAGTTTATCGCAATTGGTTAGGTTTGATGCAAGGTAACTTATCTGCCTCGTTGACTAAAAATGGTAAAGAGATCGTGAGAGAACTTAATGACGATCGCGTATATACCGCTGCGAATGCCCAGAGTGCCAAAACCGTTACGTTACCCGGCAGAAGTTTGCTATTTGTGCGTAATGTGGGTCACTTGATGACCATTGATGCCGTGCTGGATAAAAATGGCAACGAAATACCAGAAGGAATACTTGATGGCATGCTCACTGTGCTTGCAGCAATGCACGACCTTAAAGGTAACAATAATGGTCGTAGTAATAGCCGCAAAGGTTCGGTGAATATTGTAAAACCTAAAATGCATGGCCCTGAAGAAGTGCAATTTACCTGTGACCTGTTTACTAAGATAGAAGATGCGCTCAAGCTGCCGCGTAATACGATTAAGGTCGGTATTATGGATGAAGAGCGCAGAACGACACTGAATTTAAAAGAGTGTATTAGGGCTGCCAAAGAGCGCGTGGTATTTATTAATACTGGCTTTCTTGACCGCACCGGTGATGAGCTGCATACCTCAATGTTAGCAGGCCCGTTTGTGCCTAAATCTGTGATGAAGCAGCAAAAATGGATTAGTGCTTACGAAGATTGGAATGTTGATATTGGGCTTGAATGTGGCTTACAAGGTCGCGCTCAAATCGGTAAAGGCATGTGGCCAATGCCAGATGAAATGGCCGCAATGCTTGAGCAAAAATCGGCTCATCCTAAAGCGGGTGCAAACACCGCATGGGTGCCGTCGCCAAATGGTGCCGTGCTGCATTCTATTCATTACCACCAAATTAATGTGGCAGATGTTCAGCAACAAATTAAGCAACGCCCACGTGCTAGCATTGACAGTTTGTTGACCATTCCTTTACTTGCTGAAGGGGTAACACTCACCAATGAACAAATTACTTTTGAACTAGAAAATAATGCCCAGGGTATTTTAGGGTATGTAGTGCGCTGGATTGATCAAGGCGTGGGTTGTTCAAAAGTGCCTGATATTAATAATGTCGGCTTGATGGAAGACAGAGCAACCTTACGGATTTCATCGCAATATTTAGCTAATTGGCTTGAACATGACCTATGCAGTGAAGCGCAAGTGATGGCAGCGTTGAAAAAAATGGCCGCTGTGGTCGATACTCAAAATGCTGGTGATCCGCTGTACACTAATATGGCGCCTAACTTTGACGGCATCGCCTTTAAAGCAGCATGCGATCT
Source organism: Shewanella saliphila (assembly GCF_014648295.1). GTDB lineage: Bacteria > Pseudomonadota > Gammaproteobacteria > Enterobacterales > Shewanellaceae > Shewanella > Shewanella saliphila. The sequence continues at coordinate 44,582 of NZ_BMQV01000039.1, read as the reverse complement.
GATTTTTAAAGGCAAATCTCAGCCTTCTGGTTACACAGAACCTTTGCTACATGCTTATCGAATTCAAGCTAAAGCAGGTTAATCAGTACCGTTAATACTGGCTTTAAGCCTAGGTAGTCACGAAATAAATAAGCCCTGATCTTGCAAAGATTAGGGCTTTTTTTTGTGGTCATTTTTTAGTTGGTGTCAGAGTGATGTCAGAGTAAATTTTTAAAGTACTAGCTAGCCTACGAGGTTTTGATCAGATTGTTGGGCCGATTTATTTCAGGCATCGCCTGATTTACGCGGATTTGATATATGATTGTTTTCAAAGCCAGATTAACCGACTAGAGATGAGCCTGATGAAATATTCGTTATTTGCTTTAGGGTTACTGCTTAGTAGCCCGACACTGTTTGCTATGGATGTTGAATATACTGCAACGCCTATCGAGATTGACGGGGTTTCTGACTCTGCCTGGCAGAAAGCGAAGTGGCATACGATGCCGCATTTAATGGACGGGGTGTTGCCCGATTCTGCGAGTGATTTTAGCGGTAAATATAAGCTGCTGTGGGATGAGCACTATTTGTATCTGCAAGCTGAAATTACCGATGATGTATTGCTTGATACCCATGCCTCCCCAAGGGTGAATTATTGGGATGATGACACCTTAGAGGTGTTTATTGATAGCGATGCATCTGGTGGCGATCATCAATTTAACCACAGTGCATTTGCCTACCATATCGGCCTAGACAATCAGGCGGCTGATTATGGCCCAGACAAACAAGCTCACCTGTATACGTCGCATTTAAAGAGTCGTTGGCAGCGCAGTAGTGAAGCGCCTTACAATGTGATTTGGGAGGTGGCGATTAAGCTGTATCCTAATGATTTTAAACAAGGCCAGCAAGATAAGCCTTTGCTGTTAACACCGAATAAAATCATCGGTTTTATGCTCGCCTATTGTGATAATGATGGCAGCCCAGTAAGAGAGCATTTTATGGGATCTCATGAGATTACTCCGGTTAATGGCGATAAAAACAGAGGGTTTATTGATGCCAGTGTGTTTGGCAAAATAACCCTGAAACGCTAGGATTTGTATATGGGCTCCCCAATAAAATGAGTTTTTGCGTTTAATCGATTTTAATTACCAATAGGCGAAATGGATGTCCGATTCAAACAACTCTATTGCAGCTCAACAATGGCGGCATGCCGATCCTTTTATATTGAGTTGGACGGTTAGCCCAGATCAAATTGATCATTATCAACATGCCAATAATGTCGCGTATGTAAGTCAACTAGAGCAAACCTCTTGGGCACATTCTAATGCGCTAGGGTTAACGATTGAACAATATAAATCGTTAGATAGAGGCATGGCGATTAGCCGCCATGAGATTAATTATTTGGCGGCGGCTTACCTTAATGATGTTATTGATTGTGCCACCTGGATTGTTGAGTGCGATGGCAGACTGAAGCTGGCGCGCCATTTTGAGTTTATTCGCCGCAGCGACGGGGTGTCTTTACTCACGGCTCGCACCGAGTTTGTGTGTATTGCCTTATCTAGCGGCCGCCCAAAACGCATGCCTGAAATATTTGCTGATATTTACGGCCGAGCTAGCATTCAGATTAGCGAGTAGCATCACTGTATAGCGCTATGCTTATGAGTGTCGGTTGAGCTTGTTAGATTTAGATTGTGTCAGTTAAGGAGATAAACCATGAATGTGCGCGATATTATGACCCCTAATCCGGTGTGTATTATACCAATTCCATTAATTATCTGGTCATTCAGCGGGAGTTCTGTGTCTTCTAGGCAAGTAATAGAATTGTAGGCATAGTTGTTCTACGTCAAAATGCTATTAAGCAGCATAGAAGGCACAGAAACCCGCCTTGCAGGAGACACTCAGACCGTTCATTTCTTTGTTGCATTGTCTTAGAAGGGAATAACCATTATTTCAACAATGCGCCTCAAACTGAACAATCTGAGTGACTCTGATTGGTCACATAATTAATGGAATTGGTATTAGCCATGAGGCGAGCCTTAAAGATGCGCATCTGTTAATGCAAAGCCGAAATGTGCGTCATTTGCCGGTGGTCAGTGAATCCACTGGGGAATTTATTGGCATGTTGACACATAAAAAGATGATTGCCACGGTATTAACCATGCTCAATAAATATGGCCAAGGGGCACTTGATCGAAAAGAGCGTTACACCCCAATTGCTGAGGTGATGGACACTCAGGTGCAAAAGCTTGGTTTAGATGAGCCGTTAACCATTGTGGTGCAGTATTTTATCGACAATAAACACGCCCTAGGTTGTTTGCCTGTGGTCGATGAGCAAAACCAGGTATTAGGAATTGTCACCTCGTCTGATTTTGTCAAACTGTGCCAACGTTTACTGCTACAACCATAAACGCCAGGTCGTTATGATTTGATGATATTTATTATACGTATTGAATGTAATACCAGATTAAGCTACTACTGATTACATTGTTTCGTTGTTATGTGATTCCATTGTATTGAGTAGCTTTTTCAATAGCATATCAAGTTGAGTTTTTTCTTGTTCAGAAAAGCTTGCGTTCATTAACCTGTGACTTTCTTGTGCTTTAACAGCAATCTCTTCGATCACCTGTTTACCTTTTGCGGTTAACTGTACACGCTTTACTCGGCCGTCTTCTGAAGAGGGGCTTCTGGAGATTAGGGCTTTTTGTTCAAGTCGGTACAGTGCTTTGGTTAAACCACCGGAACTAATCAACATGTAGTCCATAATCTGTGTGGGCATCAGTAGGTGCGGGGCGGGGGTTCTTCTTAGTGCTGTGAGCAGCCCAAAATCAGAGGTCTGCAAACCATACTCAGCCATTACCTTGCTGCGTTTTGCTTCATTAATAGATTGAATTTTATCAATTAATGGCATTGAGGGCATCATGTTCTCATAGGCTTCTGGCCAGTTTTCTTTCATTAAAGAAAGAAAGGTTTCAAACTTCTCTATCATTGCTGTCGCTTCATTAGTATACGATTGAATAGCAATTGTATCTTGCCAGAAAGATAATTTCAAACTAATATATCTTCCTAGGAAGATAATAAATAATGTTGGTGAGGTGTTATGTCTAAAGGGCATTTTGTCTTTTTGATGGCGTTGGTGATGGCCGCTGGCCCTTTTGCGGTTGATGCTTATTTGCCAGGTATTCCCTCCATGTCAGAGTATTTGGGCGTGGGTATTGATTCTGTCGCCACGACGGTCAGTTTTTATTTTGTTGGCATGGCATTGGGGCAGCTTATTGGTGGCCCGCTTGCTGATCGTTTTGAAAAACGCAGCATTATTGTGGGTGGATTGTTGTTGTATGCTTTGAGTTCGCTGGTTATTGCCTCTGCCAGTGACCTTAATGTGATCCAAATTTCGCGGATATTTCAAGCTATAGGTGGGGGATTTGCAGGTGTTTGTGTTGCGCCGTTAGTTAGGATGAGAGAGAGCGGAAATGCCGCTGCAAAACTGTTTGGTTTAATTGCACTTATTATGGTGCTTGCTCCTGCTATTGCTCCAAGTATTGGTGCGCTGATTCTGTTAACGGGCCAATGGCAGAATATTTTCTATTTTACCGCGGGTTATGCTGTGTTTGTTGCAATACTGGTGGCTAAGTCTTTACCTAAGTGCCCCGCTAAAACTGAACAGGCGAAAGTCTCTGCCTATCGGCGTTATATGTTGGTGATGAAAAACACTACTGCCATGCGCTACTTGCTGGTACAGGCATGCGGCTACAGTGTCATGATGGTGTTTATCACTAATGCCTCATTTATTTATCAGGTTCAGTTTGGCTTGAGTGAACAAATATTCGGATTGGTGTTTGCCGCTAATACGTTAATGAATATTTTAGTGAATCGAAGCAATTCAACATTACTTAATCGTAAGCCGGCCCATACATTATTGCGATTGGCTATTTTGTGTCAGGGATTTTTTGTGTTGTTGTTACTCAGCTTTACCGCGTTTGATGCTTCGTTGTATCTGTTTGTATTTGGCATTATGGGAGCCGTGGGCATGCTTGGCGCTATTATGCCGAATGCCAATGCGTTGTACATGAGCCAATTTACAGAAAATACTGGTTCAGCATCGGCACTGTTAGGCGCTGGGCAGTTTACTGGTGGCGCATTAATGGGAGGGCTGACGACCCAAATCTATAACGGCACTTTATGGCCTGTGGTTTTGGTTATGGTGATGTTAGTTATCGCGGCCAATATTTTGCTGCCAAAAGGCAAAAAGGCACCTGCTTTAGATTGCGCCGAACACCAAGGCTAAGGTGTTTACTTAACAAAGGGTAAGTCAATCGCAGCGACATTCCATTGAGTTAGGTGTTGCTGAGCGGCCGTATTGCCCCCCCACACATTAATGAGCTAGCAAGTTAGCTCGTTTATGTGTGTGGGGCGGTGTAGTCGAAGCTCTTTATTGTAATGATGCGACGATTTCGCGGAAAAACGCGATGGTTTCATGCTTTGATATTAGCTCGTCTTGAAAGCCTAAATCGGCGCTGTTTTTTACAATAACCACATTGTGTTGTTGATTCACATAGATATATTGTCCATAAACCCCCACGCAAAAAAACTCACCTTGCTGTGCTTGTGGCGGTAACCAAATTTGGTAGCCGTAGCCGAGCTTGTCTGTTTGCGGTTTAAGGTAGTCGGCTTGCGGTGTAGTGGCGGCTTTTATCCAGTCGGCCGAGACAATTTGTTTGCCGTTAAACTCGCCATTATTAAGTAATAATCGGCCAAAGCGGGCGTAGTCGCGAGTGGTGAGGTTTAACCCGCCTAAGGCAAACTCAGCACCTTGGGAATCGGTCAGCCAAAATGCATCGCTTTCCATGCCGATGGTGTTCCATAAGTTTTGCTGGATCAGTTCAACTAACGATTTACCGCTAACGTGTCTGAGGATCATGCTAATTACGTGGGTGTCCATGCTGACATAATGAAAGGCTTCGCCTGGGGCTGATTCATTGACAAGCTCACTGGTCATTTGGTCTAGCGAGCCACCAATGGCTAGCACTCGGCCCATTTTATTAATGTCAGAAAAAAAGTCGTGGTAGTCTTCGTTCCACTTAACCCCTGACGACATTTGCAGTACATGTTTAACTTTGACGTTGCCATAACCAGAGTTAGCCAGTTCTGGTAGATAAAAGCCGACGGTTTTGTCGATATTAATGTTGCCTGCATCAACTTGCATACCAAACAAGATAGACACGAACGATTTGGCCATTGACCATGAGATACGTTTGTCGTCACTTTGGGTGCCTAAATAATATTGCTCAAAGGTTATTTGATCGTCTTTGATGACCAATAATGCTGTGGTGGCTCGGCGTGCTAAAAACGCATCGCTATTGGTGACTTGGTCTCGGTAGATAAATGATGCGGGTAATGGTTTGGGTGCCTTATTGAAAGTGTATGGGTTGCCTTGTTTAACGATTTTTTTGTTAAAAAACACATCCTTCATATGAGAGAAGTTATTCACAATTAATGCTTCATCAAATAGGCTAATGACGCTGTATAAGCGGTTAGCGCTTTGCCAATTGAGCGCCACAACAATGACGGCGATGCTGACAATCGCCAATACCGTTCCTTTAATATACTTTGACAACGTCGACATGAATTTCTCCTAATTGATTTATACTAACCTAAAGCTATCGTGGCTATAAATCAAACAGTTAACGCGTATATCTTTGCCGTGGCATTGATGGCATATTTAAGCCGCTCACATTTATGATCGCTGCTATTGAGCATCTTGCTGCTATTGCCTACAATGACGCACGTTTTATTAATTACAGAACATGACCATGAACGACACAACCGCTAAACCTGCTTTACCTGATCGCTTAAGCGTTAATCCACGCAGCCAACACCATGTGGCAGAAATTTTTGAATTTGATATTGGCATTAAAGTGAACGGTAAAGAGCGCTTTGATGTTGAAGAATATTGCATCAGTGAAGGTTGGGTTAAAGTGCCAGCGGGTAAAGCGTTAGACCGTCGTGGTCAGCCGCTGACTATGACAGTTAAAGGTACGATTGAAGCTTTTTATAAGTAATACACTTCAGCAGACCAACACGTAAAATGACAGGCTAACCAATGAGGTTAGCCTTTTTTATTTTTTTATTTGTCTGATTTATTTAAATTAGTTATCCCGAGCTCAGGTTAGTTAGGTTTTGTTTGATGTTTGTTCGATAACGTTATATTCGTAAACAATCCCTGCCAGTGTGATTCACCGTTAAAAGCCTAAGGGCTGCCATCATGACTTTCATTCATGTTCAATCGCTGTAAAATCCGCGCCGTGTTTTAGCGACTTATTTGCGAATGTATGATGATTGATTTGGCATTACTGCCTGTGTATTTAACCACTGTAGTGGCGTTACTGTTAATTCCTGGCCCTGATATGTTGCTGATTGCGAGTTCTAGCTTGAGTTATGGCCGCAAAGTGGGGGTGTATGCCAGTTTTGGTAATGCCACATCTGGGCTTATTTTAACCTTGCTTGCAGCGATGGGCGTGTCGGCACTGGTGGCCATGAACCCTATGGCATTAGAATTATTGCGAGTTTTAGGTGGCGCTTACTTACTTAAAATGGCGTGGGATTGTATCCGCAGTGATTCGGTTGATGCGCCTGAAATTGCAGCGCAGCATAACCTGGCAAAACTGTTGTATCGCCGTGCGGTGATGAGTAATTTACTGAATCCGAAAGCGCTGATTTTCTTTGTGTTATTTTTACCGCAATTTGTGTCAACTCAGCTCAGTGCCAGCTCTGGCGAGCAAATGTTAGCGTTAGGCTTATTGCTCAATGTGATGGGGTTAGCGTTTAACTTATTGCTGGTGGCCTTGGTTGGCAGTTTAGGTAAACCATTATTAAACAATGAAAAATTTCGTGCTTATCAAAACAAATTTATGGGGTTAGTGTTTTTTGCCCTAGCGATTTGGATATTGGCCTCGCAGGTGCAAAGTTAAATGTTGAGGTGAGCAAAACATCAAAACCACGGCTAATTACCGTGGTTTTTTGTTTTAAGCTTAATGCTTTTTAGGTTGCTGTATTGCGACTATCTCTTGCTCTATTGCGGCGACAACCTCTTGCGGATTTTTGAGGTATTGAGAGTGGTCGATGAAGATGGCGTTGTCATTGACAGTCATAACAAGTGCAGGAAAACTTGTTGTGCCAAGCATTTGTTGTATTTCGGCAATGGCTTCTAAAATGTTTTCTGCATCGACACTCAGCTCATCTTTAAACACTTTATTGCTTGGCGACAGCTTTAACTTTTCAACGATGGCAGTAAAGTCATGTTTAGTGTTGAGTGGATTACCTTCAACAAAGTGAGCCGTTTGCAACGCATTGAGCAGTGGCAATTGTTTGTTGGCTTGTTTGTCTTGCATCCAGGCCATTAAGTTTGCCGACTTAATTGAGTTTTTAGGGCTATTGGCATAACGAATATGGTCTCGGCCAAATTTAACGCCACTGGCTTTAGCTGCCGCTTGCATTTGTTCTTCGCCGGCGCTGTCTTTACCGATGTAATGTGCACTGTGTAGCAGATGTATTGTCATGTCTGGATAGGCTTGTTGTAATGCATTCACTAACGGAGTGGTGGCATAGCTCCAGGGGCAGTGCGAGTCGAAGATAAAATAAAGCTCAGTGGTCATGGTGTTGATTCTTATTGGCGATCGATGGGCCGATCCTAATGAGTTTAATGGCAATATTCAATGTTTGAGCTTGTGTTGTTTGCCTGAGTTAATCGCTGCGGCAGGGAGGAATACCCTTATGCCTTAACAAATACCTCATTTTTGGGTGGGTTCTTGTATTTGATATAGGGTTTTATGCTCATCGCAGGTGACTTCACAATCACAGCTCTTATCTATTCCTACATTTGCAAGCCCGGCACAGCTCCCTTGAATGGGTTTTCGTCCTAAAAATACACCTAATGCCATCACTGCAAAAAACACTAAAAACACCATAAAAGTCATTATAAATTGCATGCTGGTTACCTTTGTTGTTGCAATGATTGGCTTAAACATCACGTTTTAGCACGCATCAAGTTACTCAAATTGATATTGATGTGGTATTCTAAAATAATTAATAGCATATGCCAATAACGGTTTTGTGTTTTTATTTTGTGGGGTTTTATGAGTCAGCAGCATCAATCTGAAAAGGCGTTATTAATTGAAAGCTTAAGCCTGGTTTCTCCTGATACATCAGCCGATAATTTATGCGCAGTCGTCAAGCCATCGAGTCATCAGCATTGTATGTTGTGTGGCACGCAGAATTTATTAGGGCTTCATTTGCAATTTTTTAGTACGGCAGACCAACAGGTATGGGCGCGTGCCAAAGGGTCGATACATCAACAGGGTTACCAGGGGATTTTACACGGCGGCTTTTTATCGGCGTTACTCGATAGCGGTATGTGTCAGGCGCTTTTTCAGCAAAACATAGAAGCGGTCACTGCCGATATGAGTATCCGCTACTTACATGAAGTGCCGGTAAACAGTGATATTTTGATTAAAGGTAAGATTATCTCTTCACGGTATCCTCTGTATAAAGTGGAGGGTGAGTTATATGTTGCTGGCAAATTGGTGGTTAAAAGCAGTGCACGTTTTATGGCGAAGGGGTTTGGTAAAAAATAAAGTAACAGTTAGCACTGCATATTTTGTCAATGTGCTTGATGCTAGCATTGCTTGAGAATTTGCAGAGCAATGCCAGACTGAAGGTATTGTGGATAAGCGATTTAAGTTATTTGTTCTGTGAGAGCTTGTGGATCAGGGGCGCGCATTCTGTCCCACCAGTCTTTGTCGGCAACAATTTGGCCTTGATCATCAATGGCTGGGTAGGGGATTTGTTTGCGACGACACGCTTTGGCATAAACGGGATGGCCTTGTTCAAACAGCATTTTTTGGCAGTAGGCGTAATCTAGTTTGCGGGTACCGTACATATTGGCTTGTTCGCGCTGGCGCTGGGCTTCATACATCACTAAGGCCGAAGCCACAGACACATTGAGCGATTGCACCATACCGCGCATCGGGATAATGATGTGTTGATCTGCTGCTGCAATGGCTTCATCACTCACGCCATCACGCTCATTACCCATCACAATTACGGTGGGGCGAGTGTAATCAATGTCGCGAAAATCAACCGCGGTGTCTGAAAAGGTGGTCGTCAGTATCTGCATGTTTTGCGCTTTAAATGCTTGATGCGCCTCTGCAAAAGTATAGTGCTTTACCGTGCTAACCCATTGTTGGCTGCCTGAGGCGGTATTCCCCGATACGCGCATTTCAATGTCGGGCCATACGGCATGAATTTGATGAATGCCGACACAATCAGCCGAACGAATCACCGCGGCGATGTTGTTGGTCATATGCACTTTATCAAGACACACTGTGAGATCGACTTGGCGGTTATCAAGCATTTGGTTTATGCGGGCAAAACGTTCTGGGCTCATGGGGCAATTCTACTTAGTTTTATGCAAGGTTATTGATTACACTGACGCATAATCTCGCTAACGCTTGACTGATTCTTTACCGGGTTATCATTATTCGAGCGGTATTATATACCCAACCAACCTGAAGATGCTCGATTTCAGCAAGAATTTACACGCGTTTAGGCAAGGCATTGATTGCGGGTAATGGTTGTTCCCTTTCCAAAATCAGCTAAATTAACAAAAGCCGCAGCGTAAATGCGTGTAAAGCTTGCCCTTTGGGCGTTTCACCGTGTTCCCCTGATGATTAAATCAAGAGCCCAATTGTTAAGAGATACTGACTCAATATGAATGAACCTATCACTATTCGTTTGCCGTCGCTTATCCACCGTATCGGCAGTGGCAAAGCCAAACAAGCTAAAGCAATTGCGGTGCAATATGACTGTGAGCTTAAGCGTGTGCGTCGCTCTCGAAATTGGGCGCTTGTTGGTAAAGCGCTAAGTGTTCAAGCATTTGTGGCGGGCTTGCAAGCCCTAGGCGATGAAGGATTACGTTATTTGGTGAGTAAAGTCTCCACGGCATTGCTGGAGCACGCCGATAAGTTAGAGCCGTTAGACGTTAAGCTAAATCGATTAATAATCCAAAACCCTGGGGTCACACTGGCTGAATTAATGCAGTTAACCCAATGCACACTTGTTGAGGCTCGGTTGGCACGCTTTAATGCTGATTTATAAGGTATTGTTGCTAATCTGTTGCGGCCTTTATCTCTGGCGTAAGCTTATAATAATGTAATCTACTGCTTTGCCCTAAAAGAAAACCTTTACAATATTCAAAACTCATGTAACATCGGCCTCGCTCTGACATTCAGAGTTATTAATGAACATCAAGTAAAAGAAAAGCCTTAGAATCTTCGTTATCGTTGTTATCCTCTGTGTTTCCCTTAGCTTCATCGTGCCATTCAATAATTCAAGCTTGAGCGCATCGCATTTTCGCGACAGATTGATTAATTTAATTATATAAGGGACATAACATGTCTAAAACTACTGGTTTAGTAAAATGGTTCAACGAAGATAAAGGTTTTGGTTTTATCACTCCTGATAACGGCGGCGCTGACGTGTTCGTTCACTTCCGTTCAATCGCTTCAGAAGGTTTCAAAACTTTAGCTGAAGGCCAAAAAGTATCTTTCGAAGTTGAGCAAGGCCAAAAAGGCCCTCAAGCTGCTAACGTAGTAGCTGAGTAACTCTTACTTTGTAAGATAGCGCAAATAGTCTCGCGACTGTTTGCGCTTTTTTTTGCCTATCATTTACTGTGTTTAATCTTGTCTGTTTTACCCTATTGCTTAATACCCATTAACGCCCTGATTTTCGTATTTATTTTCCCCGCGGTTTTATCCTCTGTTTTTGTTTATTCTATTTAGCGTATAACTGTCTGTTATATAAACGCTAGTTAGCTATTTTTGCTTGAGTTGTGCAGAATGCTGAATAAAAAATGCCAATGTTCTCAATTTTACTGATGCACAAGGATATTGTTTAGCATAATGATATACATTGTTGATTTCTATCTTGTTAAATGTTCATTAAATAAAACTATCAAACGAGCTAAATGCGTTTTTAGAGATATTTTTATGTGATTTTTACATTGTTTTGGTCGATTTGTGAGTGACATTCTATTTGGGATCCGTTATTACTATTTTTGCACTTATAAACAAATGACATTTAAGGGAAAAACATGAGTCCATGGTTTACTAATGTTCAGCTTGGTTTTGATATGGCGACAAGTCTTACGATTGTTGGCGCTGCAATTACTTGGGTGATACGTGAAAAGAAGCAAGCAGAAGCAGAAAAAGCACGTGGAATTAACCAGCAAGTTCGTTCGACCAGTCTAAAAAAAGTGCAAGATGTACTGTTTGAGATGGAAGATAAGTTTTCAGTGTTGATTAATGAAACTCAAGCTTATGAAAATATGATTGATAACCGAGTGCGTAAAGTGAACGACCAATTAGACTTTACCCGTTTAAATGCAGCACTTAAACGAGACGAGAACTTTTTAGTTAAAGCCATTGACCGTCTACAAGCCATTCGTTTAGAGCTAGGTCAATTTTATGAGCTTATCCAGGTGAGACGTTATAGCTTAATTCCGTTGCTTGATGCGATTGAAGAGGGCGATAAGTACATTGGTGTGTTCCAGCGTAATATTGATGAAGTGGGTGATGCATACAATCAAATGACATCGGGTAATGTGTCATTGCTTAAAGAGTTACAGGCTGTTGTCACCTTACTTAATACTGAATTTGGTGATGAGCTCATTGATATCTCTGATGACGATAAGAAAGCGCTGTTTCAGAAGATTTCGAGTGACGAAAAATTCATGAAACCGATTCAGTCGATCATTTATGACGAAGATTATTTTTACTGGGTGCAACGTTTTGTTCCTGCTGGCAGAGAAGAAGACTACTTAGAAAAAGTCGTTAGACCGAGTAAAATTGAAGATAAAGATCTATGCTCAGAAGTGATGATTCACTTTATCTTAGCCTTGATTGGTAAAAACCATGAATTGCTTTCTCAAGTACTCAGAACCGCGTCTGGTTCGGTAATGAAAGCGCGGATCGAGTGTAAGGATATCTTGATAGCCTTGAGTGCGATTTCGCATAAATTGGTGATGGATAATAACAGCGATACGCTTGAAAAAGTGATTGAAAAATATGAGGCTGAAGAATACTTCGGCAGAAATATTACTATTCGCTAAGTTCGTTAGTTTTTAGGCGCTTGCTTGCGCCTATTGAGCTTATTTATCTAGGGGCAGCCATGCCCCTAATTATTCCCTATCTTCTGGTACTTAGGCTAACTTAGCCTCAATTTTGCTAGTAACCAATAAGCTAATTGCGCACTTTTAGGCAATTAACCCAAGACTATTGCGGCAAAAACACCGATAATTCCCCCTAATTTAGACAAGCTGGCCGTTTGGCTGTGCACGACTGTGGAAATATTCAATGGAAATCAAAGTAAATTTTCTCGACAATTTGAGACTCGAAGCCAAATTTGACGACTTTACCGTTACGGCCGACCAACCTATTCGCTACAAAGGTGATGGCTCAGCCCCAAGTCCTTTTGATTATTTCTTAGCATCGTCTGCATTGTGTGCAGCTTACTTTATCAAGGTGTACTGTAAGGCTCGTGATATTTCTACTGAGCACATCAGATTGTCGCAAAACAATATTGTTGATCCTGAAGATCGCTATAACCAAATTTTCCAAATTCAGGTTGAGCTACCAGATGATATATCGGCTAAAGATCGTGAAGGTATTTTACGTTCTATTGACCGTTGTACCGTTAAAAAAGTGGTACAAACTGGCCCTGAGTTTAAAATCGAAACCGTTGAAAACCTAGACTCTGACGCCAATGCGATGTTGATGGGCCAACCCGATGGTGACAGCAATACCTATATTTTAGGTAAAGACTTACCGCTGGAACAAACTATTCAAAATATGACAAGTTTGTTGGCTGATCTTGGGATGAAGATTGAGATTTCATCATGGCGCAATATTGTGCCTAACGTATGGTCTTTGCATATTCGTGATGCCGCATCGCCTATGTGTTTTACCAACGGTAAAGGTGCGACCAAAGAAAGTGCATTATGCTCGGCTTTAGGTGAGTTTATTGAGCGTTTAAACAATAACTTTTTCTATAATGATCAGTTTTTTGGTGACGAGATCGCCAATAGCGAATTTGTCCATTATCCAAATGAAAAATGGTTTGCGCTTGAAGACGATGACGCGCTACCTACAGGCTTATTAGATGAATATTGCCTAGACATTTATAACCCTGATGAAGAGTTATGCGGCTCGCACTTAATTGATACTAACTCGGGCAATAAAGCTCGCGGTATTTGTGCGATTCCGTACACGCGTCAATCTGACGGTGAAACAGTGTACTTCCCGTCTAACTTGATTGAAAACTTGTTCTTAAGCAATGGTATGAGTGCGGGTAATAACCTGCAAGAAGCTCATGTTCAGTGCTTGTCTGAAATTTTTGAGCGCGCAGTAAAACGTCAAATCATTGAACAAGAAATTGTGCTGCCAGACGTGCCAATGGCGGTGTTAGAGAAATACCCAAGTATTTTAGCGGGTATCAAAGGCTTAGAAGAGCAGGGCTTCCCTGTTGTGGTGAAAGACGCGTCATTAGGCGGGCAGTTCCCGGTAATGTGTGTCACCTTAATGAACCCACGTACTGGCGGTGTATTTGCGTCATTTGGCTCCCACCCTAGTTTTGAAGTGGCATTAGAGCGTAGCTTAACTGAGTTATTACAAGGTCGCAGTTTTGAAGGCTTAAATGATGTGCCAAAGCCGACCTTTAATAGTATGGCTGTGACCGAGCCTGAAAACTTTGTTGAGCACTTTATTGATTCTACTGGGGTTATCTCTTGGCGTTTCTTTAGCAACAAATTTGATTATGAATTTTGTGAATGGGACTTTAGCGGCACTAACGAGCAAGAAGCTAACGCACTGTTTGGCATTTTAGAAGACATGGGCCGTGAAGTGTACATTGCAGAGTTTACAGACTTAGGTGCATCGGCGTGCCGTATTTTAGTGCCTGACTACTCAGAAGTGTACCCGGTTGATGATTTGATTTGGGATAACACCAACAAATCACTTAACTACCGTGAAGACATTTTAAATCTGCACTCGTTAAGCACTAAAGCCTTGTCTAAGCTTGTTAATCGTTTAGAAGAAAGCCAATTAGATAATCAAACCGATATCCCAACCTTGATTGGCATCGTGTTTGATGAAAACACCGTTTGGGGTCAGTTAACCATTATCGAATTGAAGATTTTGATTTATCTTGCCCTTGGTGAGCATGAAGACGCGTTAGAGCTTGTAGAAGAGTTTTTACAGTTTAACGACAACACAGTACAGCGTCGTTTGTTTTATCAAGCAGTCAATGCGGTGCTTGAAGTGACCTTAGATGAAGACTTAGCACTTGAGCACTTTATTGGTAACTTTACCCGCATGTTTGGTCAGGAAGTAATAGACAATGTGGTGGGCTCGGTCAATGGCACAGTACGTTTTTATGGCCTAACGAAAACCAGCATTAAGCTTGAAGGTATTGAACCACATTTACGTTTGATTGAAAGTTACAAAAAGCTGCATCAGGCCCGCAAAATTAAAGCGGGTTTGTAAAAGCTCTGAACAGGTTCTAATGCTCTGATATGAAATGTTTATTTTCATTTCTTATCTTGAGTTCAGGTTAGGCTAACGTTTATTTGAATCAAGAGCCCGTCTCGATATTGACGGGCTTTTTCGTTTTAAGCGAGGGCTGTATTTGCTCGGTCTCAATCCGTTGTTATCAACTCCTGTTTACATGCCATGTGAGTTACCGCTTACTTGCTGTGTGTGGGCTCATTAACGTTTAACTTGTTTGAGGTATTAAGTATTAACCTCTCTTTAAGCATCATAAAGGTTAAATTGTTAACGCTTTAGGCAGTTTTTTTGCAATTTGGCTAAGGTTAACGGTTTGTCAAAGTAGAAGCCTTGAATTAAATTACAGCCAAGCGTTCGCAGTACAGTGAGCTGCTCTTTTCTTTCTACACCCTCTGCCACCGTTATCATTCCGTATGCATCGCTTATGGCTAAAATGGATTTGATCAGCGCTTTACTTTGCTCATTTACGGTAATGTTATTAACAAAACAGCTGTCTATTTTGACTTCATCAAATGGCAGCATATTTAAGTAACTGAGTGATGAAAACCCAGTGCCAAAGTCATCGAGTGAGATACAAAAGTCGCGCTTTTTCAACTCGGTTAAAATGTTATATGTTTTCCCTAGTTCATTAAGCATGACATTTTCGGTTATTTCTAAGGTTATCCTGCTTCGATTAAGGCCTATTTCATCGGTAATTTGAGTCATAGAGTCAATAAAATCGGGTGACATAAGCTGGTTGGGCGAAATGTTAATTGAAACTTTAAGCGCATTTTTGCCGTTAGGAGAAACAC
The DNA here is from genome assembly GCF_014648295.1 of Shewanella saliphila. Taxonomy (GTDB): domain Bacteria; phylum Pseudomonadota; class Gammaproteobacteria; order Enterobacterales; family Shewanellaceae; genus Shewanella; species Shewanella saliphila. The sequence goes on along the minus strand of NZ_BMQV01000039.1, from coordinate 29,200 downwards.
TTAATATGTCTTTGCAGGCCTGGGTAAATACAAATAAACCAATTTGTTTAATCAGTCCTATTTCTTCAGCGATAGCGATAAACTCATTCGGTGAAATGGTGCCAAGCTTTGGGTGTTCCCATCTTGCCAGAGCTTCGACTGCGACTATCTGTTCAGTTTTAGTGTCAATTTGTGGCTGATAAAGCACATATAGTTCCTTGTTGCTAAGTGCTCCCCTTAACTCGTTTTCGAGTAAATACTTGTATTGCAGTTCTTCATTTAAGCGGTGGTGATAAAAGGTAGCACTGCCTTTGAGTTCTGTTTTAGATTTATAGAGTACGATATCTGCTTTGCGGATAAGCCCTTCGGCTTGATGGTCATCAGATGGGTACATGCTTGCGCCAATACTGCATTGGGCTTTTATTTCGTGTCCATGGACAATGAATTTATCTTCAAATAACTGCTGTATTTTCTCTATTTTTACATAGGCTTCATTAATCGTATTGAGTTGCGGGAAGCAAAACACAAATTCATCGCCACCAAAGCGTGAGACGGTGTCTTTTGCCTCGAATGCATGCTTAAACCTTTGCCCAATGGATTTTAATAACTCGTCACCCGCGGTATGTCCATTACAGTCGTTCACTTTTTTAAAGTCATCAAGATCGATAAATACTACGGCAACGAGTTGATTGTGTTTTTTTGCAGATTCAATCGCCTCATTTATTTTATCCATCAATAACATGCGGTTTGCTAAACCCGTTAATGCATCATGCAAAGCGATGAAGTGCAGTTTTTTCTTTGAGGTTTCTAAGGCATTAATATTGTGTTCAATACGTTGCTGAAAGCGGTTAAAGCGTCGGGTAATTAAGCTGCTGACGATGAGTGAGGTTCCCACCATAAATAGCGTCGAAAACACACTTAATATTATGATGTTAAATAATTTTTTTTGATTTAGAACCTGTGCTTCTTGTTGCTTGATTTCGATGTATTTATTGACCTGACTGGAATTGAAGTAGGAGCCAATGACCCAATCCCAACCTTCAATTTTTCTGAGGTAGCCTATTTCTGTTTTGTTTTTATTGGTTTTGTTAGCATCCAGTTTATCTAAGGTCATAAAGCTGCCTGCTGTGTGCGCTTCAGAGGCAATTTTTTTGGTGAGTGTTGCGTTGGAGTGGGTTAACAATGCGAGATCACTTTCTTTGGCTTCATTTGCCAGTATGTTGCCTTGATTGTCGATGATAAATAAGCTTTGATTTTCAGTGTGTTCAAAGTCAATAACCGATTTTAGCAATGATTCTTTTAGATCGTTTTCAATATCGGCAATATACTCTCCCGTACCGATAAACCAGTCATAGGGGGCGAAATATTTTCCAAATCCAATTTTTTGATATTCTTTTTGTAAAGGCTCCCCTGGTTTTTGGTACCACCAATGATAGAAAGCCTCGCCATCTTGTTGTTTTATTAGATTGATATGTTCTCTAAGGATGTATGCTCCGCGAAGGTCTTGAGCATCCCAGGCTGACACGCCTTCAAGATAAGGTTTAAGCCCATGCAAGATGTTAATGCCATCCATTTGAAAGATAAAAAAGTAACCTCTGCCTTGGTAAAACCTGATTGGGCGAAGTGCATCAGTGATTAACTTGCTGACTGTGGTTTTGGGTTGGTTTTGGTTGTTGTTATAGATACTCGTGGCGATTGCATATGCTTCACTCACGCGTTGTTGAGACAACGTTTTAAGCTCATCAATGACCCTTTTTTTCTTATAAAGAATATAATTAGCCGCTTTGTCGGTTGATAGTTTGATGGCGCTTTTATTATTGTCGATGATGTCTTCACGAAGGGATTCGATACTTGCATTGGCTTTATCTTGATTGTCTTTAATGATAATGACATTGACCGTGATAGCGAAAAAACCAACGATAATACTTGGGGTATATTTTATGAGGTTAACTAATTTTTTATCATTTAAGATCATCATGGAAGCTTAGTAAATTCCTTTTTACTGTTGATTGGATATCGATATAACAGATAAGTATAGCTGGTTGTTTTTTTACCTGCAGAATTTATGTGTTTTATTGATGTTATACCATTGCGCGTTAGTAAATGATCTCTCCGCGAGAATTTAAAAGGGCTTAAACCGAACTAAAAAGGATTGAGGAAGAGTTTTTATAGCCTGATTAAAACGCTACCGCTGAATCTTAAGCCAAAGCCTTATATTTTCAGGCTAAAATGAAAAAGCGAACCAAACAGAGATGGCTCTGCTTGGTTCACTTTGTTAATCGATAAATATTGTCATTACTGGGTATCTAAGTATTTATCAACTGCGGTGGCGCGGTCTTCTGCGTGTTCTAACAACTCATCGATGGCATTATAAAAGTCGTTGGTGCTTTCTAAGAAGGTGTAGCCAGATATCTCTGTTGTGGCATAAGGTGCAACCAATGCGGAATAGGCATTATAGTTGGCTTGCATTTTATTGGTTTCAAATGCATCGCTAATCACATCAAGTATATATTCGTTATATTGCTCACGATATACATCATCTGCGTACAGTTTTGAGATAAGCGGCCAGCTGCTTGAATTAAGATCTGAGAAGTCTAATGCCAATGCACCACCTTGATTACCGTCTTGTAACGCTTCGTTGTTGTCCCATGGGATCCAAGTTAACTTTGAAGTGTCAGGGTCGTTATACAAGTAATAGTTGTGCGGCATGATGCCATAAGTATCCCAGTTTTGAATGATGCCATTGACCGCTAAGTATTTTAAAAATACATCAACATCAAATACCGCTTCAAGGTTGGTGCGCCAGGTTGCACGATCGCTGGTATAGGTGTCGTCATGCAGTGCGCTAAACAGTGCTTCAATGTCAGACCAGTCTTCATCGTCTTCGTTGGTTTTTTTCTCAAAATCGTCTTCGTTAAATGAACCTTCGACAAACATGGCGCCATCATCTTCGGGCTTGTATAAATTGCCATCGTCGCTTGAGAATTGCGTGTCGATTACGGTGTCATCGACTTCTTCCACTAGGGTGTATAAACCAAAATATTCTGGGCCGTCGCCATGGTCGACATATAAGGTATAAAAACCGGTGTGTGATACGGCTAATCCCGCGTCTTTAAATACGTCAGCAGCAACTTTTTCACGAAGCATTGATTCGTCGTTATAGTTATTTTTTAAACTAAACTTTTTAAACCCGTAAAAACGTTGGTTATCAATTTGCGGGTAATCATCTTCGTATTCATCAAAGTCGAGTTTGAAGGCAAGTTTTAAAATACCTTGCTGCCAGCTGGTTTGCAGTGATGAGTTACCTTTAAAGCGGATCCCAACACGATACCATTCAGTGTCGTTATAAAACACTTCAGCGGGCACAAAAATAGGATCTTCATCGGTATCGCTTAAGCTACTTGATGAGCTTCTACCAAATTCGCCATAGAGTTCTGTCATGTTATCTAACATGCTTTGCCAGCGCGCCTCGGTGACGACAATGTCAAAACGCTTTACTTCGGTGTCGCTAAACACTTCATCAAAATTGGGATCGACATTTTTACTGTGGGTTTCATCTGTCCAATCTGTGGCTTCAAAGTCAGCATCATCTACTTCTGTATCAGTATCTGTATCTGTATCCGTGTCTGTTGTGCTGGTTACGTCTGTGGTGTCGGTAGTGCTATCGCTAGCGCCACCATCACAACCGCTAAGCATTAACATGCTAGCCAGCATGATGATTAGCAATAACATCATCGGCTGATTTAATAGTCGATTGTTGTTATTAAACTTATTGATAGTAAACATCAAATTCTCCTAAGTCTTATCTTTTACGTAGTGAGGTTTCGGTTGATTCACTGAAATAAAATCGTTAATAAGATGTTACTTCTGAAAGGTGTAAAAATTGTGCAGAGAAAAAGGATATATAGAGCAAGTTGATAGAAATGATGAAATAGTAGTAGGGGGCTTATTTATTCATTTTTAGATTATCTTCCTAGGCATCAATAACGCCGATGAGTTTACAGTCACCATATTTCACATTAGGGTAGAGTCACTTATAAGTGTTATCGCAATATAAAAACACGTATTTAACTCAAGGAAGATTCATGAAGTTTTCACATTATATTGTTTGTTTAGCGGCTTTTAGCCCTGCCACATTTGCCAATGAATTACCGCCTATTTTAGATTTTTATCCCCTTTGCAGCCCGCAAACTATCAATACCGCCAATGATAAAATGGTTTACGACATTGACCCTGATTTACTGAAATCCTCTAATGGTGACGTATTGTCCCATCGTGATGCGTATGTGCAGCAAGCCTTGGTGGAAATACAACGCAAAGCCTCAGCAGCTGGCGCGGATGCGGTTATTATTGATAGATTAACGGTGGGCGGAATTGACCGAAGTATTGCTCTGCAAGATGGCAGTAACCGAGCTAAGTCGAACACCCAACAAATCCATGTGATTACCACTGCGCAATACGTTAACTTGTGTGACGATACGCAACTTAGCAGCGACCCCACGCCTTATAACAGTAAGGGTAAAGCTGTTTCGTATACCCAAACCACTGTTAAGTTGACGATGCCAAACGAGGGCAATGTATTAAAGCAAGCGCAAAAACATCAAGCACCTGATGCGCTTATTACTACCGACAGTGCCTATGGCATACACATTGGTGACTCAGTTGATGATTTATTACTTGCATTAGGCCCTCACAGTATTCAATTGCAACTCGACAATGGTGCCAGTGTTTATGGTTATGGGCGCAGTTTATGGTTTGTGATTAAAGACAATCGTGTCGCGATGATTACTCAAGATTTGGGGCTGTTAAATGGTCATGGTCAAAATCAAATCCCTTTAAGTGAAAACTATGACAGCGATAATTGGGTGATTGCAAACAAGGTGCATCAAGGTGATGAACTCAATAGTGTTAAAGCGCATTTAGCGCTTAAAAAACAAGGTGATGTTTACAGTGTTTCAGGTAAAAATAGCCGCTTGTTATTAACTTTTGAAGACTATAATGAAAGCGTGTCTCAAGAGGCGGTTTCTCGGCTGAACAGCTTTGCTATTTTACCGTTAACAACAATCGATGAGCATCAGGTTAACTTCGGCAATTTTGATAATATTGATATCGCAACACTACTGACATTAACATCACCACAAGCTTATACCTTGCAACCACAGCAGCTCAGTAACCAAATTCAATTAATTGAAAGTGGTGCAAAAGTGTTGGTCAATAGTAATGTGTTATTAGGGTTTGACCGCCAAGGTGTCGTTAACTCAATCAAAATTACTGAGTCGATGTTTGGCGCGCAAACGATGAGTGAATTTAATGCAGTGCTTGCTAGTTACAACTTGCCCACTATTAAGTCTGAATTGTTAGCGCGATACCCAAATGCAGAAGATAATTTTGATAACATTATGCTGACTGAAGGGGGGGTAATGTTGTCGATTAATTTTGATTCATACGATGATGATGCGCAGTTAATTGATCTCACGTTACACTTTTAACTTAGATATTCATGAAAGAGAAAAGTGACGTTAAGGGTGAAACTGCCACGGATAAAGAGAAGATTATTGTGGTTTAATGCGCTAAAGTAGCGTCCAAGTTCTGATATAAAGTGGTTAGGAAGTATATGAATATTGAAAATGATGTGATTGATAATTTAGCCGATTTAGAACGCTTTTTAGTGTTAGTTGAAAAGGGCGGTTTAGGTTTAGAAGGTGTTGCTGGCGTTGGCATGGCAACCAGTAATGCTGATGGTCGTCATTTTGTTGCGGTATTTGGTGATAACCATAAGCTTTTACTTGGCCGCTGGGTGACCCCTGAAATTTTTGAAACAGGTCAAGATATGGTTAAAAATGGGGTTAAGTCTAAGCACTGATGACCCTAGGTCAAATCAAGACGAATACCGTTTAAACAAAAAAGGCAGAATCGATATTCTGCCTTTTTTAATGGTTATGGTGCTGCATTATCCTAAGGTTTATTATCCCTTGCTAAAGTTAATTAATTAGATACATTGCCTTGTTGGTCGACAGCATCAGTTCAACTCCTTTATTACTTGAATAACGTGCTTTAAGCCCTTGTTCAGATGGTTGGCCAATTAAACTTGGGCTTCTCCAAATCACATTGCTGTTAACATCATGTTTTTCAATATGATAATCAGTATCTTCTTCGCTGTAGTATGCTTGCCCGACTTGCACGGCGACAAAATAGCCTTGGTTACTGCTGGTGGTCTCATCGATAGCAATACCATAAATTGAACGCTTGATGGTTTTAGTGTCTTTTTCAACAAGCGTTAAGTTGGCTATTTCGTATGTATAGATATCACTGTTATTTTCATAATGATCAGTGTTGATACACATGAGTTCTTGTTGTGCATCGCTGTCTTTGTTAATTAACGTTAAATACTGGCAGTTTTGATTTATAAACGATTGCTCTGACAATGAACTCGTGTTTAACGTTAAAAGGCTTACGATATTATCTCGAGCCACAATAACGGTTTTTTCATTGATGACAAAGTCGGTAATATTGCTTTCAAAACTGTATTGGGCAATCAAGCTTTGATCTTCAATATTAACGATTTTAAGTGTCTTGCCATCGGCATAAATGGCATCTTCAAAACCATCCTGGTTAATATCAAATGCTTTTATCACGCCAATATCAGATTGGCTGCTGGTGGTAGATTGCCAGTGGAAGCTATAGTCAAATAACTGCATGACACCCATCCGTCCGTCGTAATAATCAGTCGTTGGTAATAATAAATCGCCAAAACCGTCGTGGTTATAATCAGTGGTTACGGTATGGAAGCTCTTGTCCCAGTTCGAGGATATTTGTTCACTCAATTGGTAAGAACCATCTGTTGCCATGCTAAGGACTCGGCTTCCGTCATAACCACTTCCGGTTTGCGGGACAAAGAATACGGCTTTTTCATCATTATCAGTGATGGTTGACCACCCAGCACTGCTAAAGGAGTCTAATTGAATCGTTGGGAGTGTTTGTTTAATGTCGATGGTATTGATACCGATATCAGCCACAATAAAACGGTCTTCGCCGGTGTCCATTGTGCCAAGCCCCCACTGAAGTTCGTCTTCACCATCATTATCAGAGTCGCCGACAGTTAACGAACTTACGCCAGAGTGTGGAGTATATAAAGACCATATTTCTGAGAGCTCATTATTATTTAAGTTATAAGCATGCACTTCTCCAGACTGACATTCGCCCACCACTAATTCGTCGGCGGCGTCATCATCTAAATTCATGGTATTGATTGAACAAGTATTAAATACTTCAACTGTGGCTAATTGCGACTTATTGACAGCTGAGTAAATACTGACCGTAGACCAGTAATTACCGCCGGCAATCTCATTAACGCCATCGCCGTTGTAGTCACCTATAGTCAGAACTCTGTCTCCAAATGGCATGCTGTTAGCCCATTTGTTTTGCCAAGTTTGAGTATCATAAACCAAACCGCTATTGGTAATAAGTTCAAGACCTGCTTGCAGATCTACATTAGCAAAAATGACCTGTTGAGCATCAATGTTGACCGAAAATAGTGCCTCAGAAGGCGCTGACATGCTGATAACACTGAGCAGAGATTCAGCATCGTAGCCACTTAACTCTCGGGTATGTAAATAAGCAATTTCTGGGATCCCGTCATTATCGATATCATCGATTGCAGCACTGAAGATCGTATCATCGGTCGAGAATAATTCGTATGACAACGCATTTAAATCATTAATTACGCTGATACCGTGTGTTGTAATCACCACAATATCATCACGATTATCTTTGTCGGTATCAAAAACCAGAACTTGTTGTATTCTGCCTTTAGTGGCTAATTTAAATGGATAAAACCAAGTTTGTATGTAACTGCCATTTTGTTCGGTTAACATAAACAGCCTGTTATTATTATCAGTCGATACCAACTCGTTGTTACCGTCACCATCAAAATCTCCCATCCACATTGATTTTTCGTTACGAGGGACTTCAATGCCTGAGCGAGTTAATGGTAAAGGTTGGTCTGCGTTTACATCGAGTGAAACCGACGCCGATTCGAGGATATTGCCATTTGAATCGGTAAGAGCAAAAACAAAGTCGACACTTTGTAGGGGAAACATATAGTCGTTGCCTACTTGCCAGGTAACAAGACCTTGGCTGTCGATGGTTGCGCCGCTCGGTCCTGAAATTAACGAGCCAATTTTAGATGGATCTATATTGTCTGGATCGGTGAGTAATGCACTAAATTGCACGGTTTGGCCCGATTGAATGTGGCTTGGGAGGTTAACGGCATTAAATTGTGCGGGTGAGTCGTTAATAGTAAAGAAAAAGTAATCACTCTCCACAGTGTTAATACCGTCAAAGACGACCATTGCCACTTTAACTTCATCCCCATAAACAGCAATATGAGCTGGCAGAACGTAACTGGTTTGCCCGCTAACAAGCTGGCCATTAATGTACCAGCGGTAACTGACAGTGAGCTGATCATTGCTGTTATCTGGATCGTAATAATGCCCAGGTGACACTGTCAGTGGTGTTGATGTATATAGCTGGTAATTGTTACCGCTCGGCGCATAAACTTCAGGAGGCAATGACATTTTTGTCACATCAACAAGCTGTTTATTTGATAAGTTGCTGTTAATTAGGTCATTAATAGATGAAAAGTAAGTGCCTACATCATCAATGCCATTATTGTCTGTATCTTGAGTGTATTTTACCGGACCATTCCAAAACTCCAATGTAGACGAATTAGTGCCCTTAAATATGATCTTTCCTTGTTCTAAATTTCCGCCTAAGGCATTAGTCGATATGTTGAATTGGCCTAAAGCACTATGAAAATAAGCTCCTGAAATGACCCAATTAAATTGGTTATTTTGATAGGATTGAGTTTCAGTGACCTTGAAAAGCGCTTGAGTTTGATCTGAGTAGGTATAAAGCAGATTGGTTTTGATGCTATTACTGTATTGGTCTGTATTGGGTGTTTCTTGGCTATTAATCCCATAAGTGCCTGTCAGCGAAGTTGAGATCGAGCCTTCTTTCCAAGATAAATTATCAAAGTTAAAACTAAAATTGTATTGGCTGTCTGTGGCCGTTTTTATCGAAAAAGCCATATTGCCAGTTACATTTTTGCTATAGCTGTCGCTACAATTATTGTAAGTAACGGCAAGGTTACCGGTAAATTGGCTACTTAACTGACCTTTAAATTTGATACTGCCTGAAGTAGAGCACTGTGCTGTAAAATCCACTTTACCAGAGTCATTAATATTATAATCAAGCTCTTCTAAATGTAAGTTAGGCAGTAAAACACCTTCCCCAACAACCACTTTTTTAAACACATGTTGGGTATTTTCGAGGGTTAATGTCGTCAATGATTTGCTGCCAGTGTAGCGTGCGTCGACTAATTGTGTCGCAGCGTTTTCGAGCTCAATGGCATTATAGTTATTGGCATTTTTAATAATATCAGACTGTGAGCTTGTGCCCGTTGGATTATCTGGTGTTTCAGCAGAGGTGTCAGAGGAGTCTCCGCCACCGCCACAAGCTGTAAGGGAAAATAAAATCGCAACGGCGAGCGAAGTGTGGGCTTTCGTTAACATTTTTCATCCTTGTGTAATGCCGAAAAAGTACATGTTAAATGTAAATTTTGTGTTGGTTTTTTGTTGAGTATACTAGGGTTAAGCCATATTCTTTGCAATGTAAATTTACGCTTAAAACAGTAATTTTATTAAGTCCAATGGCACTGAATGCAAAGCTGATATGCCGTACAAGTTGACGTGTTTATTTTGGGTGAGCCTGGATGAATAATGTGATTTTTAAGGCTATGATTTTTAATGCTTAAACTTATTTTTAGCCGTGTTTATCAATAGGATGGTTGGGTGGCGATCTAACGCTGGGACGATAAGTTAAGCGACAAAAAAGGCAGAATCGATATTCTGCCTTTTTTATGATGTGTTAACTACTTGTCTGAATTGGTTGAACCAATTTTATGGATGGCTAAGTCGGCGCCAATAAATTCGTCTTCCTGGCTTAAGCGCAAGCTGGCGACTTTATTGACGATACCGTAAACAATAAGACCGCCAACTAAAGCAACAATCACACCGGCCACACTGCCAATAAGCTGCGACATAATGCTTACCCCGCCAAGGCCGCCTAATGCTTGTTGACCAAAAATGCCTGCCGCAATGCCGCCCCACACACCACATAAACCGTGAAGTGGCCATACACCCAGTACGTCATCTATTTTGCTGCTGCGTTGTAATTTAGTGTACACCCACACAAATAAACCGCCCGCGACACCGCCGACAACAAATGCGCCAACAGGGTGCATTAAATCTGAGCCTGCACACACGGCAACTAAGCCTGCCAATGGTCCGTTATGGATAAACCCAGGGTCATTTTTACCGACAATCAGTGCGATAACCGTGCCGCCGACCATGGCCATTAAGCTATTGACTGCCACTAAACCGCTAATGCCATCGAGTGTTTGTGCTGACATCACGTTAAAGCCAAACCAACCCACAATGAGTACCCATGAACCTAATGCTAAAAAGGGAATGTTAGACGGGGCGAACGCAATACCGGGTTTACGACCACGGCGAGCGCCAAGTAAATAAATGGCCACTAGTGCAAGCCAGCCGCCCATAGCGTGTACCACAACTGAGCCGGCAAAATCATGAAATTGCGCACCAAATTGATTTTCTAACCAGGCTTGAAAGCCATAATTACCATTCCAGATAATGCCTTCAAATAACGGGTATACAAAAGCAACAATCATGGCCGAGGCAAATAAGAAGGGCCTAAAACTACCGCGTTCGGCAATGCCGCCTGAGACAATGGCTGGAATTGCGGCAGCAAAAGTGAGTAAGAAGAAGAATTTGACTAACTGATAGCCGTTATCAGCCCCTAATGTTTCAGCGCTGGCAAAAAAGTGGCTGCCGTATGCGATTTGATAACCAATGACAAAGTAGGCAATAGCTGAAAAAGCAAAGTCCGTTAGAATTTTAACTAGGGCGTTAACCTGGTTTTTGTGTCTGACGGTACCGACTTCTAAAAATGCAAAGCCAGCGTGCATGGCTAACACCATGATTGCACCAAGTAAGATAAATAAAGTGTCAGCACTTTGTGCAATAACCCCAATTGCATCACTAATATTGTTCATTTTAGTTCCCAAAAAAACATTTCTCTGTTGAAATTCATGCTTTTATAAAGCAAAAGCCATTCCTAAATCGCAAAGGTGCTGAACACTTATCGACCCTTTGTGGTGCAAATGTCTGAATATGTTGCTGAAATGTTCGTGATAATGCTCAATGGCGGTGCGTTTGGTGAGCGTTTTAGGCGCTAAAAACACGGAGGTAAACTAATGCTCTTGCATTTAATGTCACGTCTTGGTGCGCTGTCGCGCCAATGTGGTGCGCTATGAAAGGGCGTTTTTAACAATGCATTAACTTTTGAGGGCGTATCGAGTATTCTGAACTCAGCATGAAAGACTAGCTGTCTTAACGGGAGTGATATGAACAAAGTGAGAGTCGCTGGGGTGGGCATGATCCCATTTTGTAAACCGGGCCAACAACCGCCGTATCGGGTCATGGCAGCCGAAGCCATTAAGTTGGCATTAGCCGATGCGGGTTTACATGCTAAGACAATTGGCCAGGCGTATGGCGCTTACATCTATGGTGACAGTACCTGTGCCCAGCACGCCTTTTATGATGTAATTCAAAGCGGTATTCCAATTATTAATGTGAATAATAATTGCTCGAGTGGTTCAACCGCGTTGTTTTTGGCTCGCCAGGCGGTGTTATCGGGTCAGGTTGAGTGTGCATTAGCGTTTGGTTTTGAAGAAATGCAGCCTGGCGCGTTAGGTTCACACTGGCAAGACAGAGAAAGCCCATTTGAGCGACTCGATCCTGTTTTACAGCAATTCAATGCGCCACAAGGGCCAATTGCCTTACGTGCGTTTGGTGCAGCAGGCCGCCATTATATGGATAAATATCAAGTGGACGCCGACCTTTTTGCTAAGGTGGCCGAAAAGTCACGTAGGCATGCCATTAATAATCCATACTCAATGTTTTCAACGCCATTAACTTACCAGCAAGTGCTCGACGATAAGGTGATATACGACAATTACCTCACGCGCTTAATGGCGTGTCCGCCAACATGCGGCGCAGCAGCCACCATAGTGTGCAGCGAGACATTTGCCCGCCAACACGGCATCACATCTAAAGTAAACATTATTGCCCAAGCGATGGCGACCGACACCGAGCTTTCGTGGCAAGACCCTATTAATGCAGTTGGTAAAGCCATGACTCAACAAGCGGTTGAGCAAGTGTATTGCGATGCCGGTATTGGCCCTCGCGATATTGATGTGATTGAATTACATGATTGCTTTACCCCAAATGAGGTGATTACTTATGAGGCTCTAGGGCTGTGTCCTGAAGGTGAGGCTGCGCAATTTATTGCCGATGGAGACAATACTTATGGCGGACGATATGTGATTGGGCCATCGGGTGGTTTGATGTCAAAAGGGCATCCCATCGGGGCAACGGGGCTTGCACAATGTACCGAACTAACCTGGCATTTGCGCGGGCAAGCAGGTAAACGACAAGTTGAAAACGCGAGGCTGGCACTGCAACATAATGTTGGCCTAGGCGGTGCAGTGGTTGTGACATTATACGGGTTCTAGGTATGTTTATGCGCCGTAAAACCGCCAATGCTGCGCGAAACATATCGCACAGCATTGTGGGCTAACGTTAGACCCCGTTAAGCGGCTTTTTTCGCTTTATTGCCAAATTTACGGCGACAAAAAGTCACCAGACTAAACGATAAAATACCTGTGCCAATCAATGAGACTAATGTAATAAATGCTACATAACTGGCCGGCATATTCAACCCATCGTGCAGTGGGCGTACAAAGCTGGCAACCCTGCCCGATAAAGGTCTATCACTGTGTTTTAATGCCGACTCAATAACGCCCGTTGTATGGTTAATACTAATGCGATCGGCTTCTCTTAACCAAACGCCTGGATGTTCGTCAAATTGAATTGAGAATATCTGTGCCACTGGTTTGTTCGCATTGGCCTGCATTTTGGGGTTCGTTTTTTTACCTCGTTTTGAGCGAGGTTTACTTACTGATACTAGCTCTGCGTTTGGCCAAACTTGTTGGGCACTCGTGAGTTGGCTTAACCAATTATTGCCCTGACTTACCGGAAATGACTGGACGGCCGGCTTTTTATTTAACGCCCCAGTCCATAAGCTATTGTAGGTAATTAAAAATCCGCTCACACATAAAATAAACAATGGTATTGAGATAAACAGCCCCAATTGAATGTGGCTTTTAAGCAAGCTGCTTGAACGGGTATTTTTGGGCAACGTTTGCTTTAAGCGAAAGCCATTACGTACTCGCCACCATAAATAAATCCCAATCAAGGTGACCATACCACCAGCCAAAGAGGCCCATGCATTGATGTATTTACCGCCGTTGTCGATTAAAAAATTACGATGCAACCAAAAGGCGGTTTCATAAAAAGGCAGGTCAAATGAAGCGCTGCTAGCAAGCTCATTGAGGTCGTTATCTAATGCGATAGCTTTACCGCGTGTACTGGCTTGGATATAAGGTGTATGTTGTGTTGGAAAACGTACCGTGCTCATTTCAGGGTGGCGTTCAAATACCGTTGCTACCGTCTCGGCTTTTTGCTCTAGGGTCAGCGGGGTAAAGGTTTGCCCTAAACTGTCTGTGCGTTTTAATAAATCTACGCTGCCTAAATAAACCCCTGTAGTCAGTACTATTAACATGGTGATGCTAATAACAAAGCCTACCCAGTTATGAAGCCATTTTAATGCCGAAACCATATTCATGTTGTGTGCTCAAATTACATTACAAAAAGCTGATTTTATTGCGTTTTTATACTGTGATTGTGGTAAATAAAAAGTGGCGGTAATGATAATTAATCTCAATTAAATGTTCAATTAAAGAAGTGTAAAGATCGCTGGATAACAGCAAAATAGCTTAAACAACAGAACTTAAGTGACATATTGAGGTTTATGGACATAAGTGAACATATATTTTTCAACGCAGCTTTTCTCTAATACCCTAATTTTTATATTAAATTATTCATTCAATTCCTATTTTAGATATGTTCTTGAGTGATCGATCAAAATAAACTTGAGCGAATGTTCAAATTGTTTTATAGTGAACTCAATTCGAAACGCAGCACTACAATTTATTAATCGACACGAGAGAATATTATGACTTCATTTACTATCCATACTGCAGAAAGCGCCCCACAAGAAAGTAAAGCAATCCTTGAAGGTGCTAAAAAACAAATGGGCATGGTACCTAATTTGTTTGCCGTATTAGCTGAATCACCAAGCACATTAAAAGCTTACCAGCAGTTACATCAGTTCTTTTTAGACTCGTCATTTGACGCAGAAGAGCTAACCGTAGTGTGGCAAACCATTAACGTTGAGCATGAATGTACTTATTGTGTTCCTGCACATACCGCTATTGCCAATTCAATGAATGTTGACCCAGCGATCACGGAGGCATTGCGCAACCAAACTGCTATGCCTACCGCTAAATTACAAGCGCTACACGATGCCACATTAAGCATTGTGCGTAGCCGCGGTAATATTTCGCAGGCTGAACTTGAAGCCTTTTATGCAGCAGGTTACGGACAGCAACAAGTGTTAGAAATCATTTTAGGCTTGTCACAAAAAGTGATCAGTAACTACACCAACCATGTTGCCCACACTCCAACTGATGACGTATTCAAAAAGTTTGCTTGGAAGTAAAAGTGATCAGTAACTACACCAGCTATTCCAATGATGTTGCCCACACTCCAACTGATGACGTATTTAAAAAGTTTGCTTGGAAGTAACGGTTAGCGACACATTCAGCAGTTATTGTGAATAGATAAAATGAATACCAATGTCAGCGTTATCGCAAAATGGCATTGGTATTTTTTATTCGAGCATCGTAAAAACTCTAGCGACGAGGACAGTAAAATGACCACAAAAATTAAGCTCGATATTATTTCAGACGTAGTATGTCCATGGTGCATTGTGGGTTTTAAGCATTTAGAGGCGGCAATCAACGAGCTTGGACTACAAGATCAAGTCGATATTGAATGGCAACCTTTTGAGTTAAATCCAACGATGCCGCCAGAAGGTGAAAATCTGCGTGAGCATTCGGCCAGAAAATACGGTACGACCCCAGAAGGCAGCATTCGTGCCCGAGCCAATATTACCCAACAAGGTGCTGAGCATGGCTTTGTTTTTGACTATTTTGAACAGATGAAAATGGTTAATACCTTAGATTCGCATGTGTTGTTGGAATATGCCAAAGAGGTAGGTAAGCAAACTGAGCTAAAAATGCGTTTATTTAGTGCCTTTTTTACTGAGCATAAAGATATTTCAGACCGCAGTATTCTTGCTCAAGAGCTTAGTGCAGTGGGGATTGATGCTAAAGAGGCATTGAGCCTATTAGACAATAGCGCTGTGGCTGAGCAAGTCCGCGCTAAGGAAGCACATTGGCAACAACTTGGTATTTCGGGCGTACCGACGGTTATTTTTAATCAATCGAGTGCTTTAACCGGAGCGCATCCAGTAGAGGCTTATAAGCAAGTTCTGACTGATTTGATTGCTCAGCGTTAATGGCCCTGCGTTCCTGTTTATACATTTAGCGTTTATACGTTTAGTCATTCATCGATACAACCCAATGCAAGCTGCACAAGGTTGTATCGATAACCAATTACCTGGCTACAACTTACACTTGCGCCACATTAATCACCGGTTTGGTGGAAGGTGTGATGACTACCGGGATAGATTTAGAGGTAGGGGTGTAAGAGTCTATCCCGACACTGTTGATTGATACCAATGGGTTAGTCTCGGGGTAATAGGCGGCAATATTACCTTGTGGAATATCGTAAAGTACCACGCTAAACCCAGACACTTTACGCACGATATTGTCATTAGCAATAGATTGTAAATCAACTAACTGCGCTTCAACCAGATTGAGGTTTTGTGCATCTTGTGGATTGATAAACAGTACATTTCGTTTGCCTTTAATGCCTCGGTATCTGTCATCCATGCCGTAAATTGTGGTGTTGTACTGGTCATGTGAACGTAAGCTTTGCAGCAATAATATCGGCTGTTGTGTGCTTTGTGAACCATGTAATTGGGCATCACTTGAACAGTCGGCAATCACTGAGTCTGGCAAGTTGCTCGGGTTAAACTCTGCGCGTTTGGTTTGAGTGTTCCATACAAACCTGGCGGCGCTGTTGCCAAGGTAAAACCCGGCAGGTTGTTCAATACGTTGATTGTAGTATTCAAAGCCATTTATGGTGTTTTGAATTAATTGGCGGATCAGTCCGTAGTCATCTCGTAATGCTAACCAATCAATTTTTGTGGCCGCGCTTTGAGTCTTAGCCTGTTGAACACCTGCAAAGTGGTGATAATCTCGATGATGGAATGTGGCGTTGGCCATTTGGGCGACGATGTCTATTTCAGACAAGCACAGCTCTGACACTGGCTCGGTCATGCCCGTTGAGGCGTGTACCATACTAAAGGTGTCTTCAACGGTAATTTTTTGAATCTCGCTGCGTTGAACATCTAATTCTGTTCTGCCTAGGCAAGGCAAAATAAGTGCATCTTGTGTCACTTGTAAATGGCTGCGATTAAGTTTGGTGCTGATTTGCACGTTAAGCTCTGCATTGCGGATGGCTTGATAGGTAAAGTCGGTATCGGGTGCAGCTGCAGCAAGGTTGCCCCCAAGGCAGATAAGCACTTTACTGTCTTTTGTTTGTAGCGCTTTAAGCGCTTCTACTACGTTGTGACCAGCCTGGCGTGGAAAGCGAGTATCAAAAAAGTTATCAAAGTGAGCAATAAACTCATTCGATGGTTTTTCGTTAATCCCCATGGTGCGATTTCCTTGCACATTACTGTGGCCTCGTACTGGACACAAGCCGGCACCCGGTTTACCTATTTGGCCGCACAACAAATGCAGATTAATCACTTCGCGGATGATGTCGACAGAGTGCTTGTGCTGGGTTAATCCCATTGCCCAGCAACTGATCACGGATTTACTGCCGCTAAATAAGATTGCCGCTTTAATAATATCTGCTCTAGTGAGTCCTGATTGTTGCTCAATCTGCTGCCAACTAGTGCGCTTAACACTCTGTTGATACTCATTAAAAAAGGCGCTGTGTTGCTCAATAAATCCATGATCAATTTTGTCTTGGCGCTGTTCAATAATGTACTTTGCCATACCGCGCACCGCGGCCATATCGCCGCCAAGTTTAGGGGTTAAATATTGATGGCTAATGGTGGTGGCTGCAGGGGTTAATAGTTCGATTGGGCTTTGTGGGCTGGCAAACTTTTCTAAGGCGACTTCTTTAAGATTATTAAAGGTGACAATTTTACAGCCATGTTTAGCGGCTTTACGTAACGCATTCATCATCCGTGGGTGATTTGTCCCAGGATTTTGGCCAAACACAAAAATGGCTTCAGCGGCATCAAAGTCATTTAATACCACAGTGCCTTTGCCTATACCTATGGCTTTTGTTAGTGCGACGCCACTGGCTTCGTGACACATATTGGAACAGTCTGGAAAATTATTCGTGCCGTATAAACGGCCAAATAATTGATAAAGGTATGATGCTTCATTACTGGCGCGGCCAGAGGTATAAAACTCTACTTGGTTAGGGCTAGACAAGCTGTTGAGCTTGTCGGCAATAATGCTAAAAGCGTCGGTCCAGCTCACTGGCTCATAATGATCGGTTGCGGCGTTGTAGCGCATCGGTTCGGTTAAGCGGCCTTGATACTCTAGCCAGTAATCGGTTTGCTTAGCTAATTGGCGTACCGAATGCTGAGCAAAAAACTCACTACCAACGCCTTTGCCCGTAGATTCCCATGCAACGGCCTTGGCGCCATTTTCACAAAATTGAAATGCGCCGTGCTTGTTGTCACCCCATGCACAACCTGGGCAGTCAAACCCATCGGTTTGATTAACGCGTAATAAATTTTTGAGATTTTGCTTGGTGCGTTGGCTACGTAATACATGGCTTAATGTGGCTTGTATTGAGGGAAAGCCACCGGCTTTGCTAGGTTTTTCGATATGGTTAGACATTAATGGCTCCGAATGGACTAACAGGCAAACTGCTTAAATTGATGTTGGCTTGAAAATTAGAGTAATAAATGGGTGCTGAATACTTGGGGATATGAATAATATTGAGGTTGTACTTTAACGCCAGTTTTACCGCCAACTGGCTGGGTGACGCTAAACTAATTAAGTTATTTACGCCCAGTTGCACCGCTTTATGAATCAACTCACTGCTGCAACGGCTGGTCATTAATAATGCGTTGCACTCAGACAATGAGCTTGGCTGTCTAACTAACATACCGATTAATTTATCTAAGGCATTGTGACGGCCGATGTCTTCACGGCAAGCAATGATGTTGCCCTGGGCATTTAAGGCTAAAGCCGCATGAATGGCACCGCTTTGTTGAGCTTTGAGTTGATGCTCTTCAATTTGCAGTTTGAGGGCGTCGACATCTAATAATTCAATTGGGCGAGTGGCAGGTAATATGGTTAATTCTGGCAATGCATGGGTGATAGCTTCAACCCCACAAATACCGCAACCTGTGGCCCCGACTAATCGACGCTTCTTGCTGTTTAATGCGTATAAACAGCGATTTGCGATTGTGACATCGATATTAAATCCATGTTCTGATTTACTGACTTGAATGTCGTGAACATCATGGTCATGTTGAATAATGGCCTCGGAAAACAAAAAGCCAATGGCAAAGTCTTCAATGTTGTCTGGGGTGATCATCATTACAGCATAATTGATGCCATTGAGATTAATTGCCGCGGCGGCTTCTTCTACCAAGTGTTCAATTGACGGTGACCATTTATATGACGCATTCATACTTTTAGCCTTAAAATTTGAAGTGGGTCACATTTTATGGAGAGCTAAAATACAATTCCAATCAAACTATTTTATAGATTGATAGTTTTTATCTATTAATAAGGTTAAATTGATAGCTTGATTTTATATTAGAGGTTGCGTGGTTAGATGAATTTGCGGCAGTTACACTACTTTCATGAGTTGTCTAAACATAAGCATTTTGCTAAAGCGGCTAAGGCTTGTCATATTACCCAGCCAACGTTATCAGCCAGTATTAATGCGCTCGAAAAACGCTTTGGCACAGAGCTGGTGGTCCGTGGTAGTCAATTTGTGGCGTTAACTGAAGCGGGCAGTGTTGTACAGCTGTATGCAGAAAAGATGCTGTTAGATGAGGCTGCATTAAAGCAAGAGATCAGTGCTTTTACTGGACCATTAAAGGGGTCGCTTAATATTGGCATTGTGCCGCAATCCAGTGTTGATATTATGCCAATCATTAAACACTTTACTCAGTTACATCCGCATATATCGATTAAATTACACGTCACCACTAACGAAAAGCTGCTAGAACAACTCACTTTGCATCAAATGGATATTGGTTTAGGTTTTGATGAGAGCATCAGCGAATCAAGCCGCAGACAGCTTCAGTTTTACCCTCAACCCGGTCATCCTTTGGCGGTTTTGTCGCTTAAGCCTATGCTTCTTGATCTAGCCGCGCCACAACATGTCATGTCACAACAAGCGTTACCATTAACTCAGCTTAAATCTGTGCCCTTGATATTATTAAGTCAAAACATGCAATTTAGGCAATACATTGATAATGCGATAGAAAAAGCTGGAGGCGGCTTTAATATTGTATTAGAAACCGACTCGCTGTTTCATCTCGTCAGTGCGGTAAAACAGGGGCTAGGGTATGCGATTGTGAGTGGCGGAATAGCTAAGTCGGCTAAGCAATTACATAACCTTCATGCTCAAACATTATTAGATGTTGAGTCTGGCGATACGGTATTTATGGCCCGTAAATATAGCGTGTCAGTGGCGATGAAAGCGTTTATCCGTTTGATTGAGGTTAACTCGACGCTATAGCCTATTTGCGGTTTGTTCAGTTGATTATCTATTTAGGGCGTTTATTGCGTTGGATAATCTCGACGTCGAGCAATTATGTCCACAATTATCCGCCTTGCCTAATGCCATTTTAGCTCTCAATATAAAAAATAAACAAAGATAAACACGCCTTAGGATTGACGCATGGGCGCCGGCCTCGTTTAGGCTTTAACAACTATTTTTTGTTTGCTGGCGATAAAGATGTCATCCATATTTTTGCTAACCATCAGGCACCAGCCACCACTGAGCAAGAGCAAAATATTGTCCATCATGTCAGCTTTTCTAGCGACAATTATCAGGAAACAATGCAGCGCATTGCTAAGCTCGATTTAGCGTTTTCAATGGGCGAAGTCCCTGGCACGTTAATAAAACAAATTTTTGTGCGCGGATCTGAAAACCTGATTATCGAGATTCAGGCTCAACCTTAATTTTTTGCGATTGGTATCACTTTAGATTTGTGTCATATTTTAACGTCATTTAGCTTATCTGCTATTAACCTTGTATTTTTCATGTTTTAGGAATTGATATGTTGAGAAGCCTACGTGCTTATCGCTCGTCCATTATTTTATTAAGTGCGTTACTCATAGGCGGTCTATTTGGTGGTTTGTTTCCTGAGTGGGCGATTAAGCTCAAACCCATTGGGCAAATATTTTTAAATTTGCTGTTTATGATCATCGTGCCATTAGTTGCGGTGAGCGTGATGTCGTCGATTGCTCATATGACCGACTTAAAAAAGTTAGGTTCCATATTAGTGTCGATTATGGCGGTGTCGATTGTCATGGCGATTGTGCCATCCGTTGGCGTCGTGCTATTAGCGCTCGCTTACGATCCGGCTCAAGGCGTGACCTTAGATTTGGCTAATACGGTCGATGCTGCATCAGGCAGTATGGATTTTGTGAGCTTATTAACCACCAATGATTTTGTCGGGTTATTGTCTAAGTCGAATATTTTGGCGTTAATCATCATGTCGGTGATTGGCGGCGTAGCCATTGGCCAGTCTGGTGAAGATGGTCTCGTAGTCAGCCGTATTTTGGATAGTGTTAATACGGTTATTATGAAAGTCATTTCAATATTAATGTACGTAGCACCTATTGGCTTAGGGGCTTACTTTGCTGCAACCATGGCCAGTCAAGACACTGAGTTAATGGGCACATTTGCTCGGGCTGTGGGGTTATTTTTTGTTGCCATGGCGCTGTATTTAACCGTAGGCTCAACGCTATATGCGTGGATTGGCGGCGGGGTAAAAGGGGTTAAACAATTTTGGCAACACATGCTTGAGCCTGCCGTGACCGCTTTGGGTACCAGTTCATCATTAGCCACCTTACCTGTGACGATACGTAGCGCGACAAAGATGGGATTGAATGAGCAAATTGCTGAAATCAGCTTGCCGTTACTGGTTAATTTAAACAAAGGCGGTGCCGCGGCGATTACCGCATTAAAGATTGTGTTTATCTATTCTTTATTGGGACTCGATTTCACTACTGATGTATTTATGCTGACCATTTTGATTTCGGTGTTGTCGGCTTTTGTGATTGGCGGCGTACCGGGTGGGGCATTTTTAGGTGAGATTTTTATTGTGACCACCTTAGGGTTACCAATGGAGGTGATCCCGATTTTAGTCGTGATTGGTGCGATTACAGATGCCACCTCTACTGTGATAAATGTGGTGCATGACCTAACAGCAACGCAAATTATTGAGCGAATTAATGGCAAACATTATGCGGTGAAAATACCTGATAACGGACTAGGTGAGCTGGATTAATTGTGAACTTAAACGTGTTACACCAAAGATCATTGCTGACTTTGGTGTGATTTCTTAGGCTACAGCGACACAATTACGTCCTCGAAACTTTGCTTGGTATAAGGCTTTATCTGCACGATCTAATAAGCTGTAAGCACTATCATCTTGGCCGTATTGGGCTATGCCTAAGCTGATGGTTAATGCCATGTCTTGAATATTGTGCTGGGCGATATGTAGACGTAATCTTTCGGATAATTCTGTCGCATCTGCCAACGTGGTATTGGGTAATACCATCACAAACTCTTCCCCGCCCCAACGCGCTAATAGATCATCATTGCGCATTTGACCTTGTAGTAAATTTGCTAGCTCACACAGGACTTTATCACCGATTAAATGACCATGATTATCATTAATACGTTTGAAATGATCTATATCGATAATGGCGATAGAAATGGGATACTCAGAAGTCACCGATTTTTCGGTGTCGTTGATTGTCATGTTGTCAGTTTGGTTCGAATGAATAACCGACGAATCTAGTGAGCTAGATTTTGAGATATTAGTGGCGCTATGAGTACTCTTTGTATTACTTTTTAGCGCAGACATTGCCAATAGTTTATCGAGTACGTTATCCAACTTCTCGCGGTTATATAATCCTGTCAACTTGTCTAATTCTGCCATTTTTTGAATTTCTAAATTACGTAAAGTTAATTTTTGATAAGCTGAAAAACGCGTTTTTTCATAAAATCGAAATAGTAAAATTTGGGCTATGCACACTTCTATAACATTAAACAAGGAGCCATTTCCAAACGTCACTGGCTCAGGATTTTGAATTTGCTGAAAAACTAATAAGGCGCAAATGACAAAACTTAAGCCTGAAATAAAAGAGCCCCAAGTTCTACCGATAAGAAAAAATGAAAATGGCGGAATAAGCGTTGCCCAAAGGAGAGTGTGGGCATGTCCCTTCGTTGAGATTACAAACAACATAATTAAGCCTGTCAGCATAAGAGTGGCAGCCCATGCAGTGACTTTTACTTGGCCTGTTTGGCGAAATCTGAAATAAATACCTAATGAGAAGGCTAAACCTGAAGCATCTAACAAGGCGTATTTAAAGCCTGAAAACAAGAATATATTGATTAAAGTCAGTATAAGAAAGTAGCAACTTGTAATAAGCAAAGCATGCTCTATAAATCTGATCCGCCAATAATCTGGATGATCAGATGGATACTGAGGAAATTGTTTGTACCAAAATTTTAGCATAGATTTACATTCATGGTTTGTCAGCTCATGTTATTGATGAAGCATTGACTTAAGTCAATGTTAAAAGTTTAGTTGAAATTGAACATTTGGTCATATATTCCCATGAATACCAGTTAAGAGTGAATAATAAAGTTGCTTTTGCCTTAGGCATCACAAATCGTTTTATATAATACCAATCCTTATTAATTCCATACAGTAAACTTGAAGCGAGTGTATCAGCATCGTATCATGCGCCTTTTATTGCAATGAGCTCTTAAATAATGCGCCATTTAACCACGAACTATCATACTGAAACGCCTGTCGATTTCATCAACAATAATCCATCGACCATGCTAACGCGTTTGGCCGCACGAGCGATTGTGCTGCGCGGTAATCAGATTTTGATGTTGGATACCCAATCAACCTGAAGATGCTCGATTTCAGCAAGAATTTACACGCGTTTAGGCAATGCATTGATTGCGGGTAATGGTTGTTCCCTTTCCAAAATCAGCTAAATTAACAAAAGCCGCAGCATAAACGCGTGTAAAACTTGCCCTCTGGGAGTTTCACCGTGTTCCCACTACGTTGTTGCGCTAATTTTTAAGGTACCTACATTACTACATTAACGCGCCTAGTATTGAAAACACGGTGAAGCTCTGAAACACGTATCTTCAAGTCGATTGGGTATTTACCCAAACGCTATCATGATTACTCATTACCCGGTGGTGGAGTTGATGACGGTGAGCATATTGAGCAGGGCTTAATTCGTGAGTTATACCATTCCGCATTAATAAGTGACCACTCAGAATGCGTCCAGCGGTTTTTGATTAAGGCGTCGCTATGTAGTAATGGTTGTTCCCTTTCAAATAGCGAGAACGCAGAGCAAAAGCCGCTGGGGCATTCCTTTCAGGCGAGTTTTAAAAGGGCTTATACTGCGTTGCATGACTTCGAAAGAGAATAACTATTCATTCAGTCATTCGCCTTGTTTAAGCCCTTTTAAATTCTCGCTGAGAAATCACTTACTAACGCGGAATGGTATTAGAAGAAACCGGCGCGCAAGTGGTGGGTGATGTCATTCCGTTTGGCTTGTATCAAGAATATCGTCCGTGGCGCAGAGATGGCTTTGAGTCGGTAAACATGCTGTCTTACTGTTATGTGTGCACAATTGCTGATGAGCTCGCTGAGCCACAGTTTGAAGCGCATGAAATTAGCAATGGGATGACACCAGTTTGGATGGATATTGATGCCGCGATTCAACATAACCTCGACACCATGACAAACAGCAACAAAAAAGGCCCCTCGATAGAACGAGAGACCTTTTTATTAAAGCTAATTAAACAAGAACTGTTATAGGGTTATCACCCTTGTATCAGCTTGTATTTATCAGTCTGTGTTAACAGACTGATGTTAGATAAGATTATGCGCGCACCTGGCCAACACCACTCACTAGGTACTTTTCAGTGGTGAGTGACTCTAGTCCCATAGGGCCGTAAGCATGCAGCTTACTGGTAGCAATACCAATTTCGGCGCCAAGACCCAGCTCGCTGCCATCAGAGAAGCGAGATGATGCATTCACCATCACTACAGAGGCATCAACGGTGCGTTGAAAGCGTGCTGCAGTCAATTCATTTTGAGTACAAATCACTTCAGTGTGATGGCTACCAAAACGACGGATATGATTAATCGCACCGTCAAAGTCATCCACTTGCTTAATGGCAATTTCAAGGTCTAAGTACTCTTGACCAAAGTCATCATCATTCATGACGTTACAAGCGTCAAAGTATGACTTTGCCTGCTGACAAGCGTTAATCGTTACCTTGTGTTCGGCCAGTGCTTGAGCCACTTTTGGTAAAAACGCAGCAGCCACATCTTGATGAACCACTAAACCTTCTAGCGCGTTACATACGCCGGTACGCTGGGTTTTACCATTGAGTAATAATGCCATGGCAATCTCAAGATCGGCATCCTTATCAACATATAAATGGCAAACACCTTTAAAGTGCTGAATAACCGGCACCTTACTGTTGTCGGTGACAAAGTTAATTAAGCCTTCACCGCCACGTGGAATAATCACATCAATATAATCACGTTGCTGCATCAGTTCCATCATTAAGCCGCGATCAGGATCGGGTACTACCGTAATGAGCGCAGGAGGCAACTGATACACTTCGAGCACTTTTTGCAAAATAGAAGCAATCATTTTACTTGAGTGCAGCGCTTCTTTACCGCCACGTAAAATTACCGCATTACCTGATTTAAAGCATAAGGCACCGGCATCAGCAGTTACATTTGGGCGCGCTTCGTAAATCATACAAACCACACCTAATGGTACGCGCATTTTACGAATGCTTAATCCATTTGGACGTTGGCCTAAATCGCGTTCAATACCGACAGGGTCGGGCAGTGATGCTACGGTTTCAATACCAGCAGCCATTGATTCAATACGGTCGTTATTCAATGTTAAACGGTCTAACATTGCCGAGCCCATGTTGGCGCTTTCAGCATTGGCTAAATCCAATTGGTTAGCCTTAATAATTTCATCACTGTGCGCACGTAGTGCACGTGCCATGTCGAGTAAAATGGTGTTTTTTACTTGCTCGTCTAAAATGGCAAGTGATTGTGCTGCAATAGCGGCATTTTGAGATAAGGTCTTTATTAAGCTCATGTTTTCTCCAAAATGGCGATGTTCTTGTCTGAAATTAAAGGGCCCGTTTTCTGCTGAGCATTATTAGCAAACTCTTGGTCTTCTTGATCAGAAATAAAATGCAGTAAGCAACTGCTGTAATTTGATTTGGCTTTTGCCAATCTAGTGCCATCGCCTTTACGCACTAAAATGGTATCACCGACGGAAAAGTTACCTTTTACGGCGACTACATCGTCACTGGTCAGCTGCGAATTTTGTTCTTCGAGGTCACTGTCAAAATCATTTTCGACAATTAATTCACCCTGCACTTGAGAGGTATGAGTCATCCAATGCAAATGTTCCTGCATCGGTTCATCATACGGGGTAAATAAAGTCCCTGGATTTTGACCTTTCAGAAGTTGGTTAAACGTATCAGCATCAAATCCATCAACAATCATGGTTTCAATACCGTGTGAAATGGCTTTTTCAGCCGCCTGGATTTTGGTGCGCATTCCACCAGTACCTACGCTGCTGGTTGCGCCGCCTGCCATAGCATAAATATCTGGGTTGATATCGCTCACTTGTTTGATGAGTTTGGCGTCATCATGCAAATTAGGGTTTTTGGTATACAAGCCTTTGACGTCTGAACAAATAATCAGTGCATCAGCATCTGCGGCCGCCGCGACCATGGCCGATAAGTTATCGTTGTCGCCAACACGTAGCTTATCGGTTGTTACGGCATCGTTTTCATTGATGATGGGTAACAAACCATGATCTAACAGCGTAAAGATGGTGTCTTTAATACTGACGTAGCGCTCACGATCACGTAAGTCTCCGTGAGTCACTAATAACTGTGCAGAAGCAAAATCAAATAGCTTGTCCCATGTGGCCATCATGTCTGCCTGGCCTGCTGCAGCCATCGCTTTTTTGAGTGAAACACTAGGTTCTGCAATATCAGAAAAACGGTGTTTGCCTGCAGCAACTGAACCCGATGAGACTAATACTACCTGGCAGCCCTGGGCGCGACACGTTGCGATAAATTGGGCTATACCTAATAAATAATGGCTACTACAGCCTTGTTCATGAGGCGCAATAAGTGCACTGCCCACTTTAACGACAATGCGTTTCCAATGTGAAGTTGACATCATATCCTCTTAATTATTTCTGCTCAGCTAATACGCGGCCGGCTTCATGGAAGGTATCAACTGTTTTCTTACAAGGGTCAGTATCTAATGCACTTGTTACCCAAATAACAACACTGCTTACAATGAAGCCTGGGATCATTTCGTACATTAAGCTAGAGAGCGCTTTGCCATCGGCCAGCACAGGGGCATATATCCAAAATAGGACGGTAGCCGCACCTGAGACAATACCTGCAACGGCAGCTTTGTGGGTTAGGTTGTGCTTATAAAGGCTAAACAAAACAAGAGGACCAAATGCAGCGCCAAAACCAGCCCAAGCATTACTGACTAACGATAAAATGCTGTTTGAGCGATCAAGTGCTAATAAACTGGCCACAATCGCAACGCCTGCAACACCGAAACGGCCCATTTTCACCATTTCTTGCTCGGTTGCTTCTTTCTTTGAAACCACACGGTAGATATCTTCAGTTAAAGAACTAGAAGACACTAAAAGCTGTGATGAAATCGTGCTCATGATTGCAGCTAAAATCGCTGCTAATAAAAAGCCGCTGACTAAAGGGTGGAATAACAATTCTGAAAACACAATGAAAATGGTTTCAGGGTCAGTTAATTTCATGTCGAATTTGTTTGCGTATGCAATACCGACAAGACCAGTAGCAAGTGCGCCAACAATCGTTACCGTCATCCAGCTCATACCAATTCGGCGAGCGGCTTTAATGTCTGATACTGACCGAATCGCCATAAAACGCACAATAATGTGTGGTTGACCAAAGTAGCCTAAACCCCAAGACAAGCTAGAGATTAACCCCAGCATGGTGACGTTTTGCATGCCTTCAGAAAACTGTGGAATTGACTCATAAGCAAAGCTCATCATTTTGTCGGCGTTAGAAAACTCTTGATATGCCACAACAGGCACCAAGACTAAAGCGACAAACATAATACAGCCCTGAACAAAGTCAGTGAGGCTGACGGCTAAAAAGCCACCGAGTAAGGTGTATGACACCACCACAGCTAAGGTTACGATTAGGCCTAGTTCATAATTGAGATCAAACGCTGACACAAATAATTTACCGCCAGCCACTAAGCCTGCTGAAGTGTATAGGGTAAAGAAGATAACAATAATAACCGCGGCAATAATACGGATATGACTGTTTGGAGCATGGAAGCGTTTAGCAAAAAACTCAGGGATGGTCAGGGCGTCATTTGCCACTTCGGTATACACCCTAAGCTTAGGTGCAACCAATAGGTAATTAACCATGGCACCAATTAATAAGCCAATCGCAATATAGAGGGTTTCAAAACCCACTAAAAACATCGCACCAGGTAAACCCATTAACATCCAACCACTCATGTCAGATGCGCCTGCAGATAATGCAGTAACTTGTGGGCTCACTTTACGGCCGCCAAGAATATAACCAGACACGTCGCTGGTTGACTTCTTAAAAGCAAACAGACCAATGCAAAGCATAACGATGAAATAAATAGCTAAAGAGACATACGTTAAATAATGCATGAACTACTGGCCTCCTAACGCTTTGTTATTTTGAATCCCATTAGGTTTCAACATGACAAAGAGATAGGTACTTAAGATGGCAAATAAGCACAATAGTTGTGTTGCATATGTGAGCTTCGAAACTGATTTATGCCAAAGTTTTGTGATGAGATTTTCTTCCGTCTGAATGTCAGTCGACATTGTGCCCTCCTGAGCGAATAAATATTGGTGTTAGCAATAAATAGTTAAAAAATAGCAATAAAAAAACCACTAAATTAGTTAGTGGTCTAATTATATTAACACTATTTGCCTGCCTGATTCCAATCGAATGCACCTTAAAGCACAGCTTTTGGACTAAGTTACACTCATTGTGCTGGCTCACACCCCATAGCCTATAAGGGCAAGCGCCACATTATTTTTTATAAATGATTTTTTCTAATCTATTAGTATTCTTGGAGAGAATCGGCGTTTTTAACGATAAAACCGACTCTTAAAGGTTAAATTGTTCGATCAAATTCGTTTTTTATCAAAGGGATTTGTCTGCCACTCGCACCGTGTTTGAATGTTTTTTAACCAGTACGGCCGAGTATTTAAGCCAATCACTTTAAGCGGAATTAAGTGTGTTTGTTACACCTCAAATTATTATATCTGAAATGATTTCGACACAAACTAATTGGGCTGTGATATGAGTATCATCAGGTGTTTTTGGGGCTGCTGATGAATCACGAAAATGTGAGTTTTATTGCACCATTACATGATTTTTAATATCGAACATTGCTATTTAATAGACGTTCGGTCTAATATGTACTTAATGAATGTAGAAAACGCCAAACCTCGCAGAGGTCGACCACCAAAAGTATCTCGAGAAAATCCAGATACTCGGGCTTAATGCCGCTCGCTTAACAGTGAGCGGCTCTTTTCTTATGGGGGTAGCGTGGTGCTTTATATAGCACTTGTCTTGGAAATGGTTTCCGCTTTCTTTTTTTCGGTAGGATTAATCGCTTTCCG
>NZ_BMQV01000038.1 GCF_014648295.1 Shewanella saliphila | reverse complement strand
GGCTTGCTTGAGGATAGCCAAGATTTGGCTGTCGCTAAATTTTGATGTTTTCATGCAGAATCTCCCTGCGTATATAGTACGAGAAAATTCTACTTTTGAAATCAGCTTTTTTTAGGGGGGATTACCGTTTTACGCGTTGATAATTCTGATTTATTACTGCGTCCAGGAATGACGGCAACCGCAGATATTCTCGTAAAACAAATAAACAATTCATTATTAGTGCCTAATGCCGCACTACGCTTTAAACCATCAAATGAAGAGACACAATCCAGTAACAACGGCGGCTTTATGAAAAGTATCATGCCTGGACCACCCAGCATCTCCAAAACTAAAGTCGAAAGTAATGATACAGATAACCTTCAACAGCACGTATGGACACTTCGTGATAATCAACCTATCGCAATTAATGTTACAACTGGATCAACCAATGGTATCAATACCGAAATAATCAGCGGTGACCTTAAAGCCGATATGCCATTGATCATCGATACAATCAGTACTAAAAGTGAGTAATGCTATCGTCAGTCATCAATCCCCTCTCGTTGAGTTAAGAGAAGTATATAAGGTATACGGAACTGGCCAAGCTAAAATGCAAGCTTTAGCAGGAGTCAATTTAACCATTAACCGTGGTGATTTTGTTGCTGTGATGGGCCCAAGTGGCTCAGGTAAATCGACCTGTATGAATGTATTAGGTTGCCTAGATACTCCCACATCAGGTCAATATTTGTTTGATGGAATAGATGTCGGCACATTAAGTCGCGATCAATTAGCACTGTTAAGACGCAATTACCTTGGGTTTATCTTTCAGGGATTCAACTTACTCAATAGAACATCCGCATTAGAAAATGTCGAATTACCGTTAATCTATCGAGGTTTGCCTGCTGGCGTGCGTCGAGAACGAGCACTAAGTGCATTAAATGTTGTCGGGTTTGAGTGGTTGGGCTCATCACACGCCAGGTGAATTGTCTGGTGGTCAACAGCAACGCGTGGCGATTGCACGAGCAATTGTGACTCAACCAGCGGTATTATTAGCAGACGAACCAACCGGTAATCTAGACTCTTCCCGTAGCCGAGAAATCATGGAGTTATTAAGTTCATTTAATAGTGAGTTGGATATTACGGTTGTTATGGTCACTCACGAGCCTGACATGGCCGCCTTTGCCAAACGACAGATCCACTTCCTCGATGGGCAGGTTGTCAGAGATGATGACAACGGAGGAACTCGCTAATGTTATGGAATGCTGTGTTACTGGCTATGCGAGAAATACGCCGTAATCTTATGCGCTCATTCCTCACTGTGTTAGGGATTGTTATCGGTGTTGCTGCGGTGATCATTATGGTCACCATTGGCGGCGGCGCAACCTTACAAGTAACAGAACAAGTCGCTAGCCTTGGCAGCAATCTATTATTAGTCACGCCGGGGCAGAGAATGGGGATGGGACAACGATCATCGGCATCAGCATTTCGTTTGGCTGATGCAGAGGCAATTGCTCGAGAGATTAACAATATCAATGCAGTCGCTCCCTCTTCATCGCAAGGTGCTACCGTGGTGTACGGTAATGAAAACTGGAGCACCAGTATTATGGGCTCCACCAACCAGTTTTTTGTTGCGGGTAACTGGATTTTTGAAGCTGGACGCGCATTTACCCAAAGTGAATTACGCGCAGGTAAAGCCATATGCGTTATCGGCGAAAGCGTTCGTAAAGAATTGTTTGGTAGTCAAAACCCTTTAGGTCAAAAAATTCGATTAGAAAAATTTTCATGTGAAATCATCGGGCTATTGAATGCAAAAGGACAGTCTACCATGGGGACGGATCAAGACGACTTAGTGGTGATACCCCTGCGAACTTTTCAGCGACGTTTATCCGGTAATCAAGATATTAAACTCATTCAAATTTCAGTTAACGATGGCCAATC
The DNA here is from genome assembly GCF_014648295.1 of Shewanella saliphila. Lineage (GTDB taxonomy): Bacteria > Pseudomonadota > Gammaproteobacteria > Enterobacterales > Shewanellaceae > Shewanella > Shewanella saliphila. The sequence goes on along the minus strand of NZ_BMQV01000038.1, from coordinate 48,207 downwards.
AACACAAAAAGTAAAACAAGCTATCGGCGAATTATTGCGTGAACGGCGTCACATTGCGACTAATGAAGAAGACGACTTTACCGTCATGGATATGAAAGAAATATCTAACATGTTAAGCGGTATCACAAAAGTATTAACTACGTTATTGGGTGCTGTAGCAGCAGTGAGTTTATTGGTAGGCGGCATTGGTATTATGAATATCATGTTGGTATCAGTCACCGAACGCACGCGGGAAATTGGTATTCGTCTTGCTATTGGCGCCATGGAACGGGAAGTACTGTTACAATTTTTGGTCGAAGCTGTAATGTTGTCATCATTAGGCGGCATTATTGGGATTATACTGGCATTAATTGGATCGGTTACGCTGGCAAACTTAATGGGCGTTCCCTTTGTATTTAATCTAAGCATTGTCGCCATATCTTTTTTATTTTCAGCCGCTGTAGGCGTTATTTTTGGCTACTTCCCTGCTCGTAAGGCCGCACAACTCGATCCTATAGAAGCCTTACGCCATGAATAGACATTTTAAAATATAAACTATACAAACGACTGTGTTGGTATTGTTGGGGTGGGTGGCTATGTTCTACTCTTTTAAATGCCTTGCTATGTGCTAATTTGACTTTTCCCAATTTTAGCTTGTTTTTCCACCCTGATCGCCCAAATGAGAGTGGCACAATAAGCAAACATTAAAGTAACGTTAACTCCAACTGATTGGAATAAAAATGAACTGGCACAAAATGTAAAAGCAATACCCGTTATTAACTGACCTTTAGCTGAGTAGCCGAAATACACACCAGGATTAATTTTATTACGGAAATGTAAAAATGAGATTACATAGAAATAAAAGGGGAAAACCCATAGGCTTAGTGTTAAATATTCAAAAAATGTATTCATATTACTATCTAGTCTCCATTAAATTTAAATTGGATAACACTGGCACATAACGTTTTAGTATTTATGCGTTGCGCAGTTTGCAAGGCATAAATCGCTTGTTGGACTTGGCCGATGCCACACCCAAATTAATCGGTATGTTTTATGCTATAGGAATTTGCTTTTTTTCGGTAGTGGTATTTTGTACAACCTTTCGGCTAATTGTTTGTTCTGATTACACCTTTTAAGGTAGGTTTTGTCATTCTTCATCTTTTATCATTGCTCTTTCATCGTCCTATTTTCTGATTTGTCCACTTGAGAGTGTGCTTGGCTTCCTCACCCAACTGAATGTTAGCTAAGTTTGCTTTTATAACTGACAGCCCGACTTTCTCTGCTTAACCTGACAACTTCAGCTTCGCCTCTAACGATGAAAAAGATCGATGAAAAATACCACCCATTATTTGAGCACGATGAAAAATGCCACCCATTATTGGAACAAGTAACTTAACTCGTTTTCATTGCTTTGGCGAGGGTTATACTTGATGTACTCAACTCATCAATTTATATCGATATGACTAAAATATTAACGTTAAATGAGTGGTTTACCTGTCATATCCAGAATTCTGCACAACAGAAAAACTTGATAGCAATCAAGTATAAGAAGAATTGTAATTTGATTGGGGATTATGACTTAAGCGCACAGCCAACGCTGACAATTTGCAGCGCCTTGTCGTCGTTTTCGCTCTAAATGCTCACAATATTCGGTTAAGGCAGGTAATGCACCGACAGCACCTTTAAATAATGCACCAAACTCTGTAGTGATTTTGAGCCAATTCGCAGCAGGAATGTTGAGTCTATTCAGAATGCTCTGACTGCTTGAACTAATGGCGCCAAGCTTATCTTCTCTAATAATTCGACCGGTATCTTCAACCAGTACAATGTAGTCTTTCACACTGAACATGAGCCCGTTAGGCATATTGAGTCGTTCATTACCCACAAACGGTAATAGTTCAGGTGGTTGCTCGCCTTTCATTGCTGAATTTATTCGGCGCTGAATACTGGTGTAATCTGAGGTTTCAGGAGTTGCAGCCATATTGGCTCTGACAGGGTTTAAATCGACATAAGCCATACAAGCTAATACTGCGGCCTCATCAAGCAGTGCTTGAGACTTAAAACGTCCTTCCCAGAATCTTCCGGTACATTTATCTTCTTTGTTGGCCATTCTGGCGATGGGCTCACTGAGTGAACGCATAAACCAACTGATATCAATTAAGCGCTTACGGTATTCGGTAATGCATTCATTAACCGTTTGAAGTTCAAATGAGTTAAGGTCTTCCTCTTTAAGGTATTTTTGTGTAAGTAACGTGCCCTTAAAGCCTTTGTGCCACTGTATAAGCACTTCTTTATCTGACCACTGTTTTGCTTTGTCTGCATCAACCTTTAACACCACATGTAAGTGATTACTCATCACGGCATAAGCACAGATACCAATAGCAAAGATGGTCGCTAACTCTAGAATGCGGGAATCGACCCACCCGCGCCGATGCTCAAAATTCTCACCTGTTGAATTATCAATTCCACATAGAAATGCTTTGCGCACCACACGAGAACAGCAGTGATAGTAAGGCGTATCTTCTAGACTAACGATTGTCTGTCTTGGTCTGGCCATCTTAGATTACCTGTCTGAGTTAAAGGTAACTAAGCCTAGTGGGTTGTTCAATATTTATCCACTTGGGCTGGGTGGCCATGTTCTAATCCACTTGGGCTGGGTGGCCATGTTCTAGCCATGTTCTAGGCCCTGCTCGTAAGGCCGCACAACTCGATCCTATAGAAGCCTTACGCCATGAATAGACATTTTAAAATATAAAGCCTATACAAACGACTGCGTAGGTACCGTTGGGGTGGGTGGCCATGTTCTAATTTGTGTGTGAGTAACGTGCCTTTAAAGCCTTTGTGCCATTGAATTAGCACTTCTTTATCTGACCACTGCTTCGCTTTGTCAGCATCGACTTTTATAACCACATGTAAGTGATTACTCATCACGACATAAGCACAGATATCGATGGCAAAAATGGTCGCTAACTCAAGAATGCGTGAATCAACCCACTCACGCCGATGCTCAAAGTTCTCACCAGTGGAATTATCAATTCCACAAAGAAATGCCTTACGCACCACACGAGAACAACAGTGATAGTAAGGTGTATCTTCTAGACTAACGATTGTCTGTCTTGGTCTGGCCATCTTAGATTACCTGTCAGAGTTAAAGGTAACTAAGCCTAGTTGGTTGTTTAATATTTATCCACTTGTGCTGGGTGGCCATGTTCTAAGACTGGGTGGCCATGTTCTAGGGTGGCCATGTTCTAAGACTTACGCCGCCAGCAGAGGCGCAGCTTTGCTGCGTCCTGCTGGCTGGCTTTGTTAGCTTTTACCCTGTACAAAATATGCCTATATTTCCTTAAGTTTAACGTGAATTTCCATTTCAACGTACCCATCAATTCTTGCGTCGTTCAGATAACGCTCTAACATTGGGAAATCATCTGGTTCAAATCCACTATTAGGTAACCAATCAGAATAGATACTCAATTGAGCCTTAATTGTTTCTTCTGGGCTACCTTTAAAATAAAGTACAGCGTATTTACCTTTTGGTATTTCAGATAGCGAAAATGGTGACTTAACTTGAACATCTTCACCAATCACTATCGAAGCCGTGTAACGACATTTATCGACCGGTGTAACTGTCGGATTGTCAAAAGCAAAGGCGAAGCGTTTTTGCTCATCTTGCTTTATACCATTAAAAACAGCCCAATCTATAAGCTTATCCCATGCTTGATATATCGCTTCAGGTTCATAACCTCGCTCTGAAGCCAAAGTACATACACGCTGGCTATCAAGTTCTCTTACTTCAATATTCATGTTTGTATCCTCTAAATTGATTTTATTCATCACTTCATTTGTGATGCGAGAAGGATACAAATCAGAGGGTTTAAAATCTTTTCCATACTTGCTAGATATCTTTCCAATCTTGCTATTTTTAATTTTTTCTGGATTTCGTATTTCCGACGGACTAAATCCGAAATGTAACTTTATTGATTTTGAAAAATTGGCACTTGATGAGAAGCCGTTATCTAAAGCTATTTGAGTAACAGACAGCTCAGTTTTAAAAATCAATAAGTTGACTGCTCGCTCAAGCCTTCGCCTAACGATGTAATCATTGACGGTTTCACCGACAATGCCTGTAAAAATTCGGTGGAAGTGATATACAGAAAAATGACTTATTTTCGCCACTTCAGTCAATGAGATACTGTTAGCTAGATTGGTTTCAATATATTGAATAACTCGATCTATTCGAACTTTGTACTTTTTATTCATAAATACCTAAGTTGGAGTACTGCACAAATGCTCAAGGGAAGCTAACTTTTAAATAAGGGGTGCAGGCATGTGGGCTAAAGTCCGAACGAAGTGAGCAGCCCACATGTTTGCGTCCCAGCCTGCGCAGCAGGCGAGCTTAATTTTTTTGTTATGTTTCATTTACGCCTAAACCGCCTAAACAAAGCATTAAAGTTAATTCCAAGCCCCATAAAATTCGGTTTTAAATCGATAATATCTTCGCTTGAAACAGAATGCTGTATAGTTTTAGAAGTTGTCTGCTCTATTAGCCATTGCCTACCACTCATATTAATTCTAGGCTCCAAATAGCTTAAACCAGTTTTGCTACAACAATCTATTGCGTTAACGAGACCATTTTCATAAAGTTCCTTAAATATCTCGACCCTAATTTCGGTTGAAGACTCATCGATGCTGCTTAGATTATCATTGCGCTCTAAATAGTTTAAAGTTTCTACAAATTTATCCATATCATCCTTGAAACATAACAGCTTATTGAAGGGCTCGCCCGATAAGGTCGGCCGTTCAAGTTATTGATTAATATCATCCTACATTTGCTATCTTATTGAAGTAAAGCAATTAATTATGTCTAACATGTAAAAACAAACCGTGCTTGCGCGTAAAGTAGAATTTGCCTTCACTTTACAAAAAACTAAAGATAACAATATCAGACAATTACGATTTCTCAATTGATAAACAGATACAACGAAAGAACGACTGTTAATCATTCTTTAGCGCAAATCGATGAAAATCCATTATAACTGTACATAAAATCAGTACATACCATATAAAAGTATTCATACTGATTTTATTTTTAACGCTTTTGATTTTTTACATGCGCAGCATGTGATGCTTGAGGTTAATCTCCCCCTTTGTTCGAGGTGATTCAGCCACATCTACGAGCTAATATTTAGCTACACATCTGTGCAGATACACCGCCAGCAACGAAGAAATAGAGCCTCAAGTTTAAGCGCGGCTGTGACCGTCCATGACATGGACGTCATGGCCGAGCTTACAAAGATGTACTTGCAGCGTGTCACAGAAGCGTTTGAACTTGAGGTGATTCAGCCGCATTCATGAGCCAATATTTAGCTACACATCTGTGCCGCTACACAGTCAGCAACGAAGAAATAGAGCCTCAAGTTTAAGCGCGGCTGTGACCGTCCATGACATGGAGGTCATGGCCGAGCTTACAAGGATGTACTTGCAGCGTGTCACTGGAGCGTTTGAATTTGAGGTGATTCAGCCACATCTACGAGCTAATATTTAGCTACACATCAAGCCAATACACAGCCAGCAACGAAGAAATAGAGCCTTGAGTACAAGCGCGGCTGTGACCGTCCATGACATGGACGTCATGGCCGAGCTTACAAGGATGTACTTGCAGCGTGTTACAGAAGCGTTTGAACTTGAGGTGATTCTGCCACATCAATGAGCCAATATTTAGCTACACATTTGTTTTGTCACCTTGTCATCTCACCAGCAACGAAGAAATAGAGCCTCGAGTACAAGCTCGGCTGTGACCTTCCATGACATGGACGTCATGGCCGAGCTTACAAGGATGTACTTACAGCGTGTCACAGAAGCGTTTGAACTTGAGGTGATTCTGCCACATCAATGAGCCATTATTTAGTTACACATCTTTGCCGATACACCGCCAGCACCGAAGACATAGAGCCTCGAGTACAAGCGCGGCTGTGACCTTCCATGACATGGAGGTCATGGCCGACCTTACAAGGATGTACTTGCAGCGTGTAACTGAAGTGTTTGAATTTGAGGTGATTCTGCCACATCCATGAGCCAATATTTAGCTACACATCAAGCCGATACACCGCCCGCAACGAAGAAATAGAGCCTCGAGTACAAGCTCGGCTGTGACCGTCCATGACATGGACGTCATGGCCGAGCTTACAAGGATGTACTTGTAGCGTGTCACTGAAGTGTTTGAACTTGAGGTGATTCAGCCGCATCCATGCGAGCTAACGAGATATTAAAAAGTGTCTTTAATACGCCAGTAAAAAATTCTGGCGCAGTAACACTCCCTACACTATCGGTTGAAACGCGGTTAGCGAGTCGAGCATAGTGGCATTACCTAATCCTTGCATTGGGGCTACTGAAGTAAATTGGCCTTGTTCACCATGCAAAGCCATGTAATTAAGCAAAACGGTTTCCACCAACAAATTCACGTTATTAGCCGACGGGGCGGAGGCGGTATCGACTGACGCATCAGAGCGCATAAAGCCAATTTGTTGTTTTTGCGCCATTTGGTCGTCATTGCCGCCCATTAATTGGGGTTTACCAGACGGGTTATACACCAAAAAGAACGAGGCTCCGGTTGAAGAATTATCACCCGTCCACTCGCCTTTACCACGACCTTCCATTGAGTCATCAATACGGCCATTACTTGAAACAGAGCCATCACTGAACACATACAACATTAACGGCATATTACGGCGTGAAGCATACTCTAAGCAGGCTCCCATACAGCGACCTGCACGTAAATCGCGTAACTCACCGGTTGCCCGCTCGCCAGTGTGATAATCAAACCCACCCATAGTGACCGTACCCGCACCAGAAAAGCCATTCACCACTAGCTTCATAATCGATGCTGTCTTTTGAAACTCTGATTCAGAATCAAACTCGTTAATGCCAAATATGCCACCTGGCCCCACAATATCTGGGTCTAATAACGGGTTTAGGGTTGATGGGTCGCCAAAACGATCCGCTAAATCAGCGCTTTTAACATAGCCGCAATTGACTAAATCTTTAATCACATCGCCACGGGTCACCTGAGTATTTACCGCCGCCATTTTTTGCGCGCTAATGCGTTGAATACTCTCCATCACCGCCACAGCATCGCGTTGCGACAATAAACTAAATAAGTCGCCCACATCCACCAAACCGGTGACATCAGACGGCCTATCAATTTTGGTCGGTCGCATGCTTAAATCAATAAAACTGGTTGGCGCCATTGAATTGCCGCCCGAATCAGAATTGCGTGAACCCACCAACGGCATTAACGAGCCATTCGCGCCCGCCGCCGCAATGGCATACATTGGATTATGCGGATTATTGCCGGTGTCGTTGTCTGAACGATTTGGGATCACTGCACCGTTAATTCTTGATGCCGTGTCTGATGAAACCTTTTCTAAAATACCGCGTAAAAACGCCGAGTCAGAATGAAATGCTAAACCCAAATCGGTATTGATAAAATCAGACACCCCAGCATTAGGATTAGCAATCGATGGCGCCATGTCACCCGGTAAACCAAGCTTGTTGTAACCAGCTGTAGATAAAAAGTCTTGCTGGCCACCCGCGCCGCCAACTAATACATTTGAGCCGGCAATGTTAGCGCCACCAGCCAAATCAAAACTAATAAATGGAATTTTACCCGCACCTTGAACGCTAATGCCGCAAGACCCCCTTAATGCTTCAAGATCTGCCGACAATGCCGCATGCGCATTGTTAGGATTAGCAAACATGCTAAACATAGATAATCCCGCAACTGCCGCACCGCCTTTGTATAAACCCGTTGAAATAAACTCGCGTCGAGTCATGGGTTTACGATGATCAGCAAACAACAATGGACTGTCTGGATGAAGATGCTTTGATTTAGTCATTGTTGGATCCTTTTTGTCTCTGTTTTACGACAACATTTGCAGTGCTGTTCAGTGGTGCATGCATCAATTGAACAAAGCTCAATTGCGCGGTGGTTAATATATTTATCATCTGCGGCCCCTATTGCACTAGCATGACAGCACTGGCCAATACCGCAGCACAGGTTGATTTAACAATGGTTCGAGTGCGCTCTGCATTACAGGTACCACTGCACACCGACAAGCCGGTCACCAAACTGTCTAATTCTGCATACACATCGCTTTGGCTAGGTTGGTTACTCAATGACAATGGCATTAACTGATTAATTAATGGATTAAGCAAGTTACCTCTATCAGCCGCACTTAATGCCACGCTAGGAACAGCCGTAAAATCAACATCAGGAAACCAATTATTGCGTATTGTATTATCCTCAATTGCCGAGTCACAGTAAGCGATCGCTAATTGGGTGATGCCCATTTGCTGCGCTGAAATAAAGGTTTCAATGTTCTCAAGGCTAGGTAATTGACGTTTAACCAACTCATAAGTGGCAAACACCTTGGTTGATTGCTGCGCCACTCCAGTTAGCACACTCATACTGTGATTAATTTCTGCAAAGTTACGCACACCCACTTGAGCAGATTCAGTGGTGGCTGGCACCTCTGCTGGGGTAACAAATACGCCAGGTAGCACCACATTACTGTGCTCGCCTAATTGCTCAAAGGTTAAGAAAAACTCATCCTGACTTGCGCCTTTTTCAAGCGCGATAATGGTGCCAAGTGCCGAGATAGAAAACGGCTCAGCAAGCACCTGGCCTGCCGATACCGACAAGTCGAGATTAACGTACGACTGACCTTGAGCGCTTTCTTTGCCATTAATACCAATACGTAAGCCTTTTACCTCAAAACTGTCGCTCACTGGCGTACCGTCAATATTCACAATCGCAGCATTACTGAATAAATAACTGTAATTATCAAATTGGCTTACCTCAAACATCACATAAGTATTCGGTAAATCGATGAGATGACTTATTGAGAACAGTAAAAAGAACTTTTCACCAACGCCCACTTCATAATTTTGTTGCACTTGCTCAGGTGCTAAAACCCTGTTGTAAAGCGCAAGTAAGCGAACATCGCCTTGCCATACATGTTGATTAGACGCTTCACGGCCTAAAATTAGCGCAAAGCTGTCATCCCAATTTGCTAATGGAGCAATATCTTCATCAACCGTATCAATCAGCTGACCGTTCACATAAATACTGCGACCGTTAGTGGCGTTGTAGGTCATCACTACGTGTTGCAACGTCGCTTGCAGCACTTCATCGGCATCGGGGGTGCTCAATGCTGGCTCACCATTGCTACTTGATGCTTCAGTTCTGAGCATCAAGTCATAATTATATTGGGTTTGCCCAAGGGTAAAGTTACGCGCGTCATCACCGGCTGAATAAGTGACGATGCGGGCAGGCCCTTCTTGAGTCACATTATTGGGGGTGACCCAGGCTTCAATCGAAAACTCACCCGTTGCGGTAATTAAATCGTACAATTTTTTACTATTGGCGGTGCTAGCCTGCGCTTTACCATTGGTAAATGACAATCCCCAGCCGCCTAACCAATCGACATCACCACTAAGGGTTAAGTTTGCCGCAGGAGAAATACCCGAGGTGTCATAGGCAATGGTGCCTTCACCGGTTTTGAATTGGTACAGCGCAATCACGTCAGTTTCAAAACGGCCACCGCTTGATGCGGTAATACCATCCGTTAATCGTAACGATTTAGACACCACCATATCCGGTGAGATCTCATCGAGTTCAATGCCGTCACTTAACGCAGTAATCGCATCGCGCATTTCAATACTGTCGTCTAAACAGTTATTCCAACAGTTATGAAACTCCGATCCTAAACGTACCACTAATCGTGATTGTGCTGGGGTATCTAAATTCATCACCCCTTTTGCGGCTTCATACGCTTGTTCGATATCATTGCTGGCAAAAAAGGGCGACTGTGCCGCTTGCACGCCTTCGTTATGGCAAGAAGCGCAATGTTGATACACAACCGGATAAACATGCTGGCTGAATAAGCTGCTGTCATCTGGGTAGTTTTTACTTGAACCTGGATCTCGAATAACGGGGGCTGTTAGCTCAATCGTATTGGCAGTGCTCACTCGGTCATCAGCCCATAACTTAATCCACTGAGTCATGGTTTCGCCGCAAGCTGAATCACTGGCCAACCAACAATTGTGCCCACCAGCCACTTTGCTCACTAAACGCGAAGCATTAGGCTCGGTTAAATCAACTAAGGGATTAGTGGCGGCATAAGCGTCGTTAACATCATTACGGCTGGCAAAATAAGGGGCTTGGTTACCTTCTGTATGACATGCACCGCACTTATCCTGAGTCGACATGTTGTCCCACAACGACGTTTTGTATTTTTGAATATCCGCGGTTGCCGCTGCTGGACCTGTGTATACGTCAGAAGTTGGAGTTTGCTGAGCGGGTGGATTTTCTTCAACATCACCACCGCCACATGCAGTTAGGCCAAATAATAATGAGACAATAACAAGGCGTTTAATCATTAAAAATTTCATGCCTATTCTCCCATACAATAGTTGCCAACTTCAGCGAACACTCGCTTAAGCAGGTAAGCATTCTGCTTAAAAGAGGCTGTTGTTGCGCTAATTTGCGCAATATCGGCTTGGCTTTCTGCATCACGCAAACACACTGACTTAAATACTTTTTTCACCTGGCATTGTGCAAAGGCATTGCTGTTAGCCAACTCTTCTCCAAACGATTTAGCGCCGCTGCCTTGGCCGGGTAAGCCGCTGTCCCAGCCTAATTTCTGATTGGGCCCTTGGCGCCAATAATTTTGCCAATCATCGTTTGGCGTCACAAACCCATAAGGGAAACTGGTCGAATTAATATGGTATTTACCTTGTACGCGAGTGCCCGTGTCGGGATCGGTCTGACCGCTAGTGTTATAAGCAATTGCGCCGCTTTCACCCGTTGGATCCTGCTCGAGGTTAAACTCATAATTATAGTAAGCAAATGCTTGGGCTAATGGGTCCATACCGCTATGACAACTTGAGCAGTTATTAATAAACAAACGGCTATCGCCACCAGGGCTTCGGCTCACATCCTGGCGAATACGGTCAGTTGAACGAGTATTGTCTTTAAGCGGCTCTAAATCGGTACATAAATGGTTCATTAAGGTAAAGCGGAACATGGCGCGGTTAGTGCCTAAATAAAAGAACTCTTTGGCCGCGGCGCGGCTGGTGAGCACCCCAGCGGTAGCCGATGAAGGTAAACCGTTTAGACTTGATTGCGTGGTGCGCTCAAGGCCATCTTTTAAATCAATAAATTGGTCTTCTAATGCTTGGTAGTGCGCATTATCATTGCGGTTATAAGCAGGTAAATTTAAACTATTTTTACCGACATACACCATATCTGCCTGCAAGATTTCTCTAAAATCCACATCATCTCTAACAGCCCCAATAACAGTGGCAGAATAGTCATTTAATGGTGCAAAAATATTTTGTTCAATATTGGTCCACGGCGTAGCAAATAGTTTCAGTGTGGTGGAGTAAAACGCAGGGGTTTCCATAGCCAAATAAGCGGCTTCAATAGGCTTACCGTCATCGAGTAATGTCGCCATGCTTTGCAAGGTTGTTTCCGACGCGGCAACACCGGCAATGCGGTCATGTAATTGTTTAGCTTGATCTAAACTACCTGCAACTACATTGGCAGAAAGTAGGCTTAATGCCCCAAGTGCCGATAGATTGATAAAATGCTTAACCTGCATGGTTTTTCCCAAATAAGATAATAAGCGCTGGCTTGTTACCGTACGAAGCCGAACCTTCATACTGTCTCCTTTTTCACACTGACGTCTTAGCCATAAACTTGCTCTGATGTAGATAAATGCTCACTTTTTATTCGTCAGATGATTATTTAATCGATGTTATTGATTACACTCATCATGGCTGTTTTTTGAGCGATTACTGTCGCGAATGTTGCTGATTAAATCATTCAATGAGCAACATTAAAAGTTTTTATTTTGTTAATTTTTTTGACACTGCCAGCCAATTGATTGACGTCAAAAAAGTGCCTTGAACCGTCAAAAAAAAGTATTAAAACTATTTGCATAAAAGTCTTGAAACACTGAGCCTACAAGGCAATAATGTCAAGTGCAATCAGGTTTCACTAAGATATTTACAGCAGTCATTACAATAATAATAACCGTAAAGGAAAACAAATGAGGCCGACTTGGGGCTATAACATAATCGTGCTAACAGTAACTACATTGTTAATAGGATGTAACACTGAGACAGCGATAAAAGATGAACAGCCTGACCCCGTTCTTGTTGAATATCCGGTGGCTTATATCGAGCAAAACTTAACCGCTGTCGATCAATTACCCGCACAATTTGATACCCTCAACCCAGCTTATTTTAATCCTGGTGCGCAACTATTAATTAAACGAAATGCCTTTGCCGACTCTCCTGCCACTAACTTAACAACCAGCTTATTTGGTGAAGATCAGCTTATTGATATTCGCGATCTTTCAGTTTCTGACGACGGCCAACAAATGCTGATGGCAATCCGCGCTCCAGAAATTGACGATGCAGACGATGATGAACAGCCTAAATGGAATATTTGGCGTTATCGCGTTGCCGATGAAACCCTAGAACGCGTGATAACTAGCGATGTGACCGCAGAACAAGCCGATGACTTAATGCCGAGCTTTTTACCTGATGGTAGAATTGTTTTTGCCTCTACTCGCCAGCGTTTATCGCGCGCTATTTTACTCGACGAAGGTAAACCGCAATACACGGCATTAGATGAAAGCCGCGACAATGAAACCTTCAACATCCACGTAATGGACCCAGACGGCAGCGCCATCACACAGCTTAGCTTCAATTTAAGCCACGACTTTTATCCACTGGTACTGCAAAGCGGTAAAATCTTATACAGCCGTTGGGACAGGATGGGCGCTAATCATGGGGTTAATTTATACCGCATGAACCCAGATGGCAGCGACAACGAACTCGTTTTTGGATGGCATTCGCACCAACTGAGTTTAGATGAGCAAAACGAATCGATTGATTTTATCAAGCCGCAACAGTTACCTAGCGGTGAGATTTTGATGTTGTTAACCTCACAAGATGACAGCGTAATTCAAAAACGCCCCGTGCTGATTAACATTGATGACTATATTGATGCTGAGCAAGCCACAGCCACATCGGGTGCCGAGGGCAGTGCCATTACTGACGCTGAACTATCTGATTTTAGCTTTTCATTTTCAACGGAACTGTCTCAAACCGGCCGCTTGAATCACTTATTTCCCCTTCCCGACACCAGCCAACGTTACTTAATGAGTTGGGATTTATGCCGAGTGGTAGTCAACGATGTTATTCGTGCTTGCGGCCAGTTAACCGCAGAGCAACTGGCTGATGAAAACCTAATTCAAGCCGACCCGTTATACGAATTATGGCTACTTGATAACGCCGAAAACACCCAACAGTTAGTTGCTACAACCGCTCAAGGAACCGTGTTAACTGAGTCAGTGGTATTGCAACCAAGCTCGCAGCCTAAAACCTTTATTGCCGATAAAGTGGTTGGTAATGAACTCGACTCGCAGCTTAGCCAAGAGCTAGCTGGTTCAATCCACATTCGCAGCGTGTATGACTTTGACGGTATCGACAGCACCGCCAATGCCGGTGGAATAAGTCAATTAAGCGACCCATCACAAACACCAGCAGCTAACTTACCTGCACGCTTTTTACGTATTGTTCGCGGCGTGCCCATGCCGCCTGATGAGGTGCGCGACATTCCAAACACGGATTTTGGCCGCAGCAACAACCAACTCATGCGCGAGATTATTGGTTATAGCCCTATCCAACCCGATGGTTCGGTTAAAATTAAAGTACCAGCCAATGTGCCGTTAGCCATTAGCGTGTTAGATGCAGATGGCCAACGTATCGGAGGCCGCCATCGTCAATGGATAACATTAATCCCAGGTGAAACCTTAGAATGTATCGGCTGCCATACCGCCAACAGCCAATTACCTCACGGGCGATTAGACGCACAAGCAGACAGCATTAACCCTGGCGCGACAGGCGGCTTTGCTTACCCTAATGCCAGCAGCAACATCATTCCAGAGCAAGGGCAAACCATGGCCGAAGCTGATGAAATGGTCAATGGCCTTGCCGAGTTAACGACCAGCCTGTCCTATCAAGATATTTGGACTAACCCGGTATTGTCAGAGGTTAATCCAAGCATTGATTACAACTACAGCAATTTAGCCACGCCAGCCCCAACGGGCAGCGAATGCTTTGATAACTGGACAGCTTACTGCCGTATACAAATCAATTATGTCGAACACATTCAACCCCTGTGGGATCTTGCAAGGCCTGTTGTCGACGCAGCAACTCAAATGATTGTTGCCGACAATACCTGTACCAGTTGCCACAATATTGTCGATGTTGACGGCGCAGCCCAGGTGCCTGCAGGGCAATTGTCATTAGTCAGTTCTGCGTCTAGCGACGAGCCAGCCCATTTAACCTCATACCGCGAACTGCTGTTTAACGATGTAGAGCAAGAAGAAGTCGACGGCATTTTAATCGACAGGTTAATTGAAGTACTCGATGCTGACGGCAACGTGGTGTATCAGGTTGACAGTAATGGCGAGCTTATTCTCGACGCAGATGGTAACCCTATTCCAGTGTTAACCACGGTCAATGTACCTGCCATCTTGTCGACTAACGGTGCCAGTGCAAGCCGCTCATTTTTTGAGGTGATGAACAACACCACGCATCAAACTATGTTGTCGGCAGATGAGCTTAAATTGCTCAACGAATGGCTAGATATTGGCGCGCAATATTACAACACGCCATTTTACTCACAGGACTAACAAAGCACAGCGCCAACCCTCTCCGTTGGCGCAATAGACTTTGCGATAGGGAATTATGCTGACTTACATACGCAACACCTGCCTACTACTGACACTATTGTGCTTAAGCCCAATATTGCAGGCTGACGACAACCCGAGATTACGCATCGACGTACCCTTTGTTGAGCTGCATTCAGGGCCGAGTGCTGGCTACCCTGTGGTATCGGTCATTGAAAAAAATGAAATGGTCAGCGTATTACTTAAACGCACCTCCTGGTTAAAAGTAAAAGACAAACGCGGTGTTGAAGGCTGGTTTCATGAAGATGATTTATTAGGCTTATCCCAAAACGGTCAAGCCATTAGCGCCACACAAATCACAGCACAAGACGTGATAAACCGTCAATTTGAAGCTGGGGTTATGTATGGCGACCTAGAAGGGGCCAACTTTTATAATCTATTTGCTGGTTATGCCTTTACCCCCGTCTTTAGCGCGGAGTTATCAGCGGGTAAAGCCTTGGGGAGCATTTCAGACAGTGATGTATTTGAAGTGATGTTATTCAGTCACCCAATACCCGATTTAATCGTTGTGCCTTACATCGGCGTTGGCGCGGGGGTTATTAAAACCGAACCTCATAGCGTGTTAGCCGACACCGAATCACGCAGCAGCACGCTAATGAGCGCCGCTGCTGGCGTTAAATACCACCTTGCCCGTAATTTTATATTACGCGCCGAATACAAACTCTCGTTAGCCTTAACCGACCGAGATGAAAATGAAGAGATCCAAACATGGAAAATAGGATTCAGCGTATTTTTTTAATGCCATTACTGACCGTCAGCACCTTGGCGTTGAGCGCATTAACCCCAAGCTCAGTTGCCTTTGCCGCTGATGATACCGCTAACACTGTTAAAGCTGATGTAGAGCGCCGCGATGTGCTTGACGACCTGCTCGACACTGAAAACTTTGAAGTCGGGTTTCAGGGCGGCATCATGTCGATTGAAGATTTTGAGTCCAGCTCATGGCTTAGCGCGCATCTTGGCTATCACATCAGCGAGCACTTTTATGTTAAAGCCCGCTACGCCCAGGCTAAAGCAGGCAAAACTAGTTTTGAAAAACTGGCCAATGCCGCGCCGCTGTTAACCGACGACGAGCGAGAGTTAACTTATTACGGCTTAAACATTGGCTATAACTTGCTACCTGGTGAAATATTTTTCAGTAAAGACACAGTGTTTAATAGCGTGTTTTCAGTTGAACTCGGTGGCGGTAACACCGACTTTGCCGGTGACGAACAATTTACCGTTAACTTAACCGCCAACTATCGAGTGTTTTTAACCGACTGGATAGCATGGGACTTAAGCATGAGTGATTACCTGTTTAACACCGAGGTTACTGGCGAATCTAAAACCACACACAACTTAAGCTTTGCTACCGGTGTGTCGTTTTATTTTTAACATTTTTTACATTTAAAATAAGCACTTATAAGAAAAACAAATAAGGAAATACAATGTTGTTCAGTCGATTTAGCGGTAAATGTCTTATCTTAGGTGCATTATTATTGTCGATATTGTCGATATTGTCGATGCAGGCCCACGCGCTCACCATCGGTGACGCGGCGCCCGACTTCACCTTAAAAAATCAGCAAGGCACTAACCTTAACTTAGCCGAACAGCGCGGTGAAATTATCTTAATCAACTTTTGGGCGTCCTGGTGCGGCCCTTGCCGTAAAGAAATGCCGGTACTGCAAAAGCTACAAGACAAGTATCAAGACCTAGGCGTGCAAGTTTGGGGCGTCAACGTTGAGCAAGAAAACCAGGCCGGTAAAGATTTTCTTGCCGATCTTGATTTGAGCTTCTCAATCTTTTTTGACCAAACCAACTCCTTGTCTAAAACCTATCAGGTTGAAGCCATGCCGACGACGGTGATGATTGATCGTAACGGCAAGGTGCGTTTTGTGTTTCAAGGCTATCAAGATGGCTATGAGAAAAAATACGCCGCAGCCATTAAACAGCTGATCAGAGAGTAAATCGATGATGACATTCACTTTATCACCTCGCCTCACCGCCTTATCGCTAAAGTGCATCGCACTGCTAAGCATTGTCGGCCTGAGCGGTTGTTCGAGCATGGGCATTGAGCCTTGGGTTAAACCCTACGAGCGTCAAAACCTGGCCGATCCAATTATGCGCTTAAATCGTCATCCAAGCGCCAGTATGCATGTGGCTCACGTACTTGAAGGCCGTGAATCAGCTCGTGGCGCAGAAGGAACCGGTGGAGGTGGTTGTGGTTGTAACTAATTTGCTTAATAACAGCGTTAAACTCTTCGCGGTTTTATTTATTGGAATAGGTAGCTTAACGGCTCAAGCCGCGGTGCTCGATCCCGATCGCGCCGATATGCTTTATCACAGCTACGAAGGTGGCGGCATGACCATTGATGGTCCATCCGTCATGCTACGAAAAAAGGCCTCTGAATCGGTTGCGATTACCGCTTACTATTACATGGACAGCATTTCATCGGCGTCAGTCGATGTGATCAGTACCGCCAGCCCGTACACCGAAAAACGCCACGAAGGTCAGATCGGGGTTGAATACCTGTATGACAAAACCTTAATGTCGCTTAATTTGCATCAAAGTAATGAAGACGATTATTTAGCCCAATCTTTTAGCATTAATGTGTCGCAAGACACCTTTGGTGACTTAACCAATCTTAATCTGGGTTTATCTTACGGCGATAACGAGATTAAGCGTAATGGCGATGACATCTTTGAAGAACAGAGCGAGCAATACCGTATTCGCGCAGGCATTAATCAAGTTTTAACCCGCAACCTCACCGCCAGTTTAAACGTTGAAGCCATTGCTGACAGTGGTTATTTAAATAACCCTTACCGCACCGTGCGTTATGTCGACAACAGCATTCCATCGGGGGTGGGGTATCAAGCCGAAGTCTACCCAGAAACCCGCAATTCGTTTGCGGCAAAATTATCGGCCAGTTACTTTTTACCTTACCGCGCTGCGCTGTTTTTCCACTACCGCCATTTTAACGACAGTTGGGAAATCACCGCTAGCGACGTTGAAGTAGGTTATCGCCATCCCATTGGTGACAGTTTAGAACTAGAGCTAAAAGTGCGTTACTACCAGCAAACTCAGGCGGAGTTTTACAGCGATTTATTTCCCTATCGTGACGCACAAAATTATATGGCGCGCGACAAAGAGTTAAGTGACTTTAGCGACATTACCTATGGTTTAGGGATCACCTATATGCTGCCCGCGTCGATGTCATTTGGCGATACCCGCTCAGAGGCATCCTTACAGTGGGATTATATTGACTTTCAATACAATAACTTTAGGAACCCTAATGCAGAAGGCGGAGTCGGTAACGAACCCTTTTATGGTTTCTCAGCCAATGTGGTCCGCGCCTTTGTTAGCGTGTACTTTTAATGTCTGTATTTAACGTTATCGATAAAAGATTGATCCTACAACGAAATTGCCAAGGCCTTAACCCTATGACTACCGTGCGTAAATGTTGTGCATTTTTAACTCGCTTATTTGCTGTCACTGCAGTGCTTGCAAGCTTTTTTGCCATGCCAGTGCATGCTGAAGACGCCAATAAAGGCGCGCTGGCATCTGAGCTTGAAGACATTAAAAGCCAGGTGCTAAAGCTCAATCGCGATTTGTTTATTTTAGAAGAAGATTTACTGTTTCCGGCCAGCACTCAAATTGCGGTTTTTGTGTCGGTTGATGTAGGGCGTTTTCTTAAACTCGACAGTGTAGAACTTAAAATTGACGACAATAATGTTAGCGGTTTTTTATATACCGAGCGTCAACGTAAGGCATTAGAGCAAGGCGGTATTCAACGTATCTACTTAGGCAATTTAAAAATGGGCCCTCACCTGTTAACCGCTATTTTTACCGGTAACGATGCAGAAGGTCGTACTGTGCAACGCGCGATTAGCCATAACTTTGATAAAACCGATGAAACCGTGATGATTGAACTTAAAGTCGAAGACAGTGAATCAAGCTATCGCGCTGATATCAAAGTCGAACAGTGGGCGTTGTAAATCATAATGGCCGTTATCATTCAATCTGTTAATACAAAGCGAGCTTACCGCATTGGCCAACTTTTGCGCCCGGTGAGCGCTGCTGCGCTTTTAACTTGCGCGTTAACCTTATTTGCCCAGCCTTCAGTCCATGCAGCAGAGCAAACCGAGGGCAGTGCAACAGCAAAAACAGACTTAGAAGATAAGTTTTATCGCCAAGCCTTGTACTTTTACTTTGCTGGAGATTATGGCTCAGCTCTGAGGCAAATTAGTTTAAACCGTCAACGTCAGGGCATAGATTCAGATCGCAGCCAGCTGTTTGAAGCAGGACTACAAGTGGCCATAGGGTTACACGACCAAGCCACGCAAACCTTAACGCGTTTTGAACAAAACCAAACAGAGACAACCAATGGCAGCAAAGCCAAGTCGGCCACCTCACCGCAAGAGCTACTGCTCATTGCCTTGTTGCAATTAACCGAGCAACAAATTGATCAAGGCGACAATATTAGCGCCCAGCTTACTCTAGGTAAAATCACCACAGTATTACCTGATTATGTTGAGCAATATCATATATTAAGCCAATTAGCTTATTGGCCAGCACCGCCACCATTAACCGCACAAGTGCAGCAAACAACCGTTGAAGATGACGCGGTGCAGACTAATTCATCTGCCGCTTACATCGCCTTAAACCAGGCATTACTGTACATGGAGCAGCAAGAATACAGCGCAGCTCAACCTATATTAATTGAGCTTAAAAACCAGCAATGGCAGGCTCCCGATGTTAATTTTTGGCAAAAGCTGTTTAACCCGTTTGCACAGCCCGATATTTTTGACGCCAACGACCAGCTAAAACCACAAGTACAAGATGCATTGTTGCAACAGCAAGCCATTAACGACTACGCCAAATTACTACTGGCGCAGCTCTATGTTGCTAATCAGCAATACGATTTAGCCTATAATGAGTTGGTTGATTTTCCGCAGCAAAGCCCCTACGCCGAATCGGCGCTATTTTTGTTTGCCTATTCTGCCCAGCAACAACAGCAATATGACATGTCGCTCAAACTGTTGACGTTATTACAACAGCAATATCCCTACTCAAATTTAGCCTGGCAAGCCGCATTACTTAGCGCCAAACAAGTGAGTGAGCAGCAATCGTTAGCACAAGGCTTAACCTTGTATCAGCAAGCTGAGCAGTTATATTTGCAAAAAATTGCCGAGATAAAACAATTCGGCGAGACCTTCAACGACAGCAAAAACATTATGGATTTTGCCACTAAGGCTAACGATGAGCAAAACGCCTTATTAACACCAAAGTCAGATGTGCTTGCACTTATATTAACCCAGCGTTTTAACACCGACGCCCCCTGGCTTAAAAAAGCGCTAAACGATCCGTTACTGGCAACCGATTACCAAACCCTGCTTAGCCTTGAGTTACTCAGCGACAATATCAAAGCCCAACAGAGCAACAGCCAATGGCTTAAAGGCACGTTAATGCTTAACAGCCAACGCCAAGCTAGGGTTATAGAACAGCAAAAGCAATTGGCTTACCGTGGGATGATCCAAAGCTTAACGGCGCAAAAGCAGCGTATTGCGGATATTATCGCCCAGGCAGAAATCGAGCAAAACCCGCAGGTGTTTGCCAACCCAACGCAGCAGCAATGGTTAAATCGTATTGATACTAGTCAGGCGACGCTGAATAAATTGGCTTCACAACGTAATACCGATGATGAACAGCAGCGACTCGATAAAGTCAAAGGCGTGTTGCAATGGCAATTACAAAGCACATTCCCACAACAGCTTTGGCAGCACAAGCAAAGCCTTAAACAGTTAACAGAACAACTTGAAATGCTTGAGCTGCAAGCCAGTCGTTTTAGTGATTTATCCACTAACCCGCGTTTACTGTCTAACTTTGACGTGCGCCAACAGCAAACACAAACCGACATCAACAAAATGACCTTGAATATCGAGGCGTTGAACCTCAAAACCAGCCGAGAGATCCGCGGTAAAATCAGTATTTTCACCCAGCAACAGCAATATACATTACAGCAATTATTGCTCACCAGTCGTCATCAAATGGCCAATGTGTTAGAGCAAATGGCGCAAGCTGACAACATATCATCCCCTGCTGTATCAGGTGTTGATAGCGCTTCACAAGGAGCGCGCTAATGTCTGCCTCATCTAATGTATCAAGCGCATTAATTATCGTCAGTGGCATACTGTTATCGGGTTGTTTTAGTAGTGGGCAAACTGATTATAACCAGCAAGCCAAACGGGCCAGCTTGAGCGATTTAGCCAATAAAAGCACTAGCAAAAAAGTCGCCGCCGTTGAAATGAGTCAACAGCAACGAAGTGCCGCTTTAGCCGGGATTTATCAACAATTATTGACCTTAGAGCCCGATCCTGAAGTGCGCACTCATGTGGAATATCGCCTGGCGCAAATTAATACCGAATCCTTTGAAGCCCAATCTTATGCAGACTTAGGTGATGAGTTAACCGATCCAGCACAAGCCGACAGTCAGGTATTGGCCCAGCTCAGTAAAAATGATGCCGCATTGCAGCAATTAATTGAGCAATACCAGCAACTACTCCAACGCTATCCGCAGCGGGCTGAAAATGAACATTTACGCTACCAATTAGCTAAAGCCCTCGACTTACAAGGCAATCTAGACGCTAGCCTAGCGCAGGTTGAATTACTATTAAGCCAATATCCTCAAACCGATTATCTGGCTGAACTGAACTTTAGGCGCGGTGAGATTTACTACAATTTGCAAAATTACATTGCGGCGATTCAAGCTTATAAACAGGTATTAACTACCCGCAACAATCAAAAATATCAGCTCAATAGTTTGTATATGCTTGGTTGGTCTGAATTTAAGCTTAACCGACTTGCCAATGCCGATAACGCATTTTTACAAGTGTTTGAAGCACTGGTTGCTAGCCAACAAAATAACCCACAAGTGGCCAAGTTAACCGCGGATGATTTTGCCTTTGAAAAGCTTGGCAGCCGCGCGCAAAACCTGGCCATTGATACTCAACGAGTGCTGAGTATTTCATTAAGCCAGCAACTGCAATCACAGTCATTGGTGGCATTGGTGAATGACAATCAATCGCTACCCTATATTGGCTTATATCAACATGTGTTATTTGCCAACTTAGCCACTTTTTTACTCGACAAAAAACTCGACCATGATGCGGAGCTAACTTACCAGGCCTATATCGACTTTGCCCCTAATCATATTTGGGCGGCGCGCTTTTCGCTGGAATTACTCGACCTGTTCCAGCGTCAGGGCAAATTTGCCGCCATGCATAAGCTTAAAAATGATTATGTAAACCAATACGGCTTAAACAGCACGTTTTGGCTAAAGGCTTCAGCGGCGCACCAAGGTGAATTATTACCGCATTTACTGAGCTTTAGTGACGAGCACAGCCGCCGTTTATATGCCAACGCTCAAACCTTGCAAGGCAATGAGCGCATTAATGGCTTTGCCCAAGCTGCTGGCGCATTAAACACTTACTTGCAGCTGGCCCAATTACCTCAAGCCAAGCCATTACTCAGCAAAGACATTATTCACGACCAGTATCTTTTTGCTGACGCGAACTTTGAAGCCAAGCAGTATCAAGCTGCGCTAGACAGCTATTACACCATTGCATATGAACCAACAGACGCAGAGGCATCAACGGCGTTAAGCCAAACCCAGCAGCAATCAGCCTACGCAACAACCGTGACCATACGAGAGCTAATAACACAGCAAAGCACAAATTCAGCAGAGATTGTCACACCATTAATTAGCAAACGTAATCAATTAGATAAACAATTTATTAAGCAATATCCGCAAGATGCACGCGCCTTACAATTGGCCGGCAATGCGGCGCAATATTCGTTTGACAGCCAAGACTACGTTAGCTTGAAATACTTTACCGATTTTGTCTTGCAAGCTCATGGCATAGCACCACTGACAGCAAGCTCTAGCGCAGCACAAACAGCAACGCCATTATCAGACACTGCCCGTAAACAAGTGCAGTTTGTTAGCCAACTGTATGCCAATAGCCTGTATCAACAAGAGCAATATGCACAGGCAGAAGACGCTTACGTGCTTGCGCTGCAATACACAGATAACAGCGCGACCGCCTGGAGCGAAATGCGCAACTTACTGGCCTCGAGTATTTATTTTCAAGCCCAAGCCCTTAAACAAACTGAGCCACTATTGGCTGTTAATCAGTTATTGCGCGTCTCTCAAGTGGTGCCAGAATCACAATATGCAGTAAACGCAGAACTTGATGCCGCTAACCTATTGCTAGCACAACAGCACTGGCAGCAAGCGATTGATGTGTTAAAACCATTTCAAAAACAATATCCAAACCATGAGTTTAGCGCGGCCATTCCCGCAAAGTTAGCCCAGTCATACGAAGCGTTAGCCCAGTGGGACTTAGCTGCAGAACAATTATTAATTATTGTTGCCAATGAGCAACCTGGCTCATTAAAGCGTGAAGCACAATACACCGCGGCCGAATATTATTTAAAAGCAGGCGATCGCAACAACGCTCTCACCACCTTCAGAAGCTATGCCAAAACCTACCCGCAGCCATTTGATGTGGCCCAGGAAGTGCGCTTTAAAATGAGTGAGTTTTATCGCCAAAGCGGTGAGGCTAATAAACAATATTACTGGTTTAGACAAATACTCAGCTTTGATCGCCAGCAACTGCAAAGTGATGCCAACGCCATTCAAGCCCGCCAGATCGAACTCGCCTCAATGGCCGCCTTTGCGTTAGGCGAAGCAGAGCAGCGGAGCTTTGCGGCCATTAAGCTCAATGCGCCACTGCAAAAAAGCTTAAAGCGTAAACAAGACGCCATGAAAAAAGCCATTGCTTATTATCAACAAGTACTCGGTTTTCAATTAGCTAAATACGTGCCGCATGCCACTTATAATCTGGCAGAAATGTACCGTCAATTGGCAAGCGACATGATGAATTCTCAGCGCCCTAATGATTTAGACGAACTAGCCCTTGAAGAGTACGAAATCTTACTCGAAGAACTCGCCTACCCGTTTGAAGAAAAAGCCATCGACATCCACATCAGTAACACTCAACGGGCATGGGAAGATATTGTTGATCAATGGGTTGATAAAAGCTTTATTCGCCTGGCAGAGATGTCTCCAGCCTTGTACCAAAAATCAGAATTAACACACGAGGTTATCGATGCGATTCATTAAATCATTATCAACCTCAACCATGAGGCAAAGCGCGTTTATCGCCCTGTTCTGTGTGACGTTTTTAGCCAGTTGCAGCACAGCGCCAAAGAGTAATGATGCCAATACGCCAAGCCGCGCAGCATCATCGGATGCAGCCGAACAACACATAGTCGACATGGTTAATATCACTAACAAAGACGCCAATACAACTTTAACAGCGATCGCCGACAAACAAGATCAGCGTAACGAGTATCTTGAACAAGCATCGCTTCGCTTAGCCGAAGTCCCCGAGGCAGTGTTAGCACAATATCAACAAGCGATTAACGCGATGAAAAACCAGCAATGGCAAAACGCTAATGGCCTGTTTGATAACGTTATCGCAGCGCAGCCACAGTTATCGGGGGCTTATGTGAATAAAGCCATCATAGCGATTAACCAACAAGCTTTTGAGCAAGCCGATACCCTGTTAGAACAAGCCATTAAGGCCAACAGCAGTAACCCATACGCGCATCAAATTAAGGCCAATCTTGCCAGACAACAAGGCCAATATGCCCAAGCTGAACAGGGCTATTTAACCGCACTAGCATTGTGGCCACAGTATCCTCAGGCTCAAATCAATTTAGCGATATTATTAGAGCTTTATCGCGGTAAGTTATTACAAGCAAGACAGTTTTATTTGGCTTATTTAGCCAATCAACCAGACGATGAACAGGCAAAACGCTGGCTTGCTGGCGTCGAAATTAAAATTAAACGTGCAGGGTTAACCCTACCCGATAACACCAACGGAGCAGGCTAAAATGAACACGATAAAAGCGCTGCAATTGATTGCTGTTTGTTTGTGTTGGGCGGCGGCTATTCAAGCAAGTTTTGCCAATGAAGCCGACAAACCAAACACAACGGCAGTAAACAACAAGCCGGTGGTGATCGAAAGCCAAATCACGGGCTCTCAAGAGCAACCTAAAGTGCTGTACATCATGCCGTGGCAAGGAATCACCAATCCAATAGACATTAATAACAAAGACATGCGGCTCACCCTGCCTGAATTTAAACCCATTAACCCCAAAGCATTTAGGCAACAGGTGAGAGACTTTGCCAATAGCAATCAACAGACAGAGTAATCTCAATAAAATAAATACAGCTAAACACCAAAATACATTAACAACCTGAGTCACAAGATAATTGCCCCATGCAGCCATAAACACCTGGGGACAAACAACAAAAATAGAAGGAACATCACATGAGTTTTACCGACCATATCATTGCGTTTTTACAAAATGGCGGCCCATTTATCTACCCTATCGCGTTAGTGTTAGTGGTCGGTTTAGCCATTACCATTGAACGCTGGTTATATTTAAGCTCAGCGCATCGCACTAACCAAAAAGCATTTTCGTTGATAAAAAATGCCCTCAAAACAGGCGACGTTAATACCATCAGTCAACATGCACAAAACCATAAAGCACCAGTATTTGACGTATTGCAGTCAGGTATTGCGCGTATATCAAGTGCCAGCCGCCGTGAAGATGTTGAATATGCCATGGAAGAAACCGTGATGGAATACATGCTGCGCCTTGAAAAACGCACGCCATTTATTGCCACATTGGCGAACATCGCCACATTATTGGGTCTACTTGGTACCATTATGGGCTTAATTGCAGCGTTCTCTGCCGTTGCCAGCGCCGATCCTGCTGAAAAAGCCAACTTATTGTCATCGAGTATTTCGGTGGCGATGAACACCACTGCATTTGGTTTGATCACCGCTATCCCACTGATTTTATTTCACTCTAGCCTACAAACTAAAACGGCCACCATTGTTGACTCAATTGAAATGGCAGGCATCAAACTGCTTAATTCGTTGTCATTTAATCAGCAAACGGATAACAACCGAGGCTAATGAGTATGAGACGCCACCGTCGCCCCAATACCCAAGATGCAGAACTGGATATCACCTCATTCATGAATTTGATGATCGTGTTAGTGCCAGTGTTACTGCTGAGTTTGGTGTTCTCACAAGTGCGCATTCTTAACTTACAACTGCCGGTGTTAACCGAAGAAGAACAAGCGCAAGATGAACAAGAACCCAAAATACTCGAATTAGTGATCACCCCTAGCCGCTTAACCCTTAACTATCCGGCGGGTATGGCACTTAAACAATTTGACATAACAGAGACAGGTTATGACTTTGCCGCGCTGTCGGTGTATCTGCAAGATTTAAAGCTGACATTTCAGCAGCAAGGTATAGAGAAAAACGACATTGTATTACTGCTAGACCCAGCCATTGACTATCAAACCATAGTGTCGGCCATGGACACAGTGCGATCGTTTAAAGCCGTGGTTGCCGCTAATTTGGTTGATGCAGAGTTGTTTCCAATGGTCTCACTTGGTGATGCTCCCGCTGTCAGTGACTCAGAGCCACAGGCTCCTATAGGACAAGCAATAGGAACCAAACAATGATGAAACAATCGGCCAGAAGCCGCAGATTAGTTAAACATCACAAACGCTTAAAAGCGGGTAGTAAGCTGAACCTTGTAGCCTTAATGGACATTTTCACGATTTTAGTGTTTTTCTTAATTGTGAATCAGTCTGAAGTGCGTGTATTGCAAAATATTGAAAAGCTTAGCTTGCCAGTATCTGTCGCTGAAACCTTGCCCGTTGAAAATCTTGTTATCACAGTCATCGCCGACACAGTGTTAGTACAAGATCGGGCTATATGGCAAAAAAGTGAAGGTGGACAAGGATTAACTGAGCAAGAAAACCCTGAGTTTATTAACACCTTAACCACCGAACTGACCTATCAAGCCAGTAAGCGCACCGAGCTGAGTGAAACCGAACAACAAAACGGCCGCGCGGTCACCATTATTGGCGATGCAGCAACACCTTATGTGGTGTTAAAGCAAATAATGGCAGCCTGTGCTGCAACTGGTTATCGTGATATTTCGTTAGCGGTTGAACAACAGGCTAAACAAGCCGATGGGGAGAGCTAACATGACTACAGCTACCCTTGGAACCGCTCAATTTAATCAGCACACAAGTAATAGCTTTAATGATTTAGGCGACTTATTTAAGCCCAGCAAACAAGACAAACTGTTTAAACAGATTTTGTGGCTATTGCTGTTGGTTTATTTGGTGTTTGCCGTTGTGGTGCCGATGCTTGAACAAGTTGAACTGCCGCGTGAAGTGAAAGAGCAAGTGCCGCCACAACTGGCGAAAATCATCTTGCAAGAAAAGCAGCTACCGCCACCGGTTAAACCTGAAGTGAAGCCACCTGAGCCGGAGCCTCTGCCTGAGCCAGAACCTGCTCCGCCAGAAGATAAGGTCGTCGAGAAGCCGGTAGAGCCAGTGGTAAAACCTCAAGTTGTGCAACCCACAACTCGTGAAGCAGCCAAAGAAAAAGCCAGCACATCAGGCTTAGCCGCCATGAAAGATGAGCTATTTTCGATGCGCGAAGCCTTTGATGTTACCCCAACGGCGCAGCGTAAACTTGACCAAACCACGAGCCAAGAGGTCAAAGTAAAACGTGACCTACTAGCCGGTGCGGCCAATAAACAAACTGATAGCTTGGCAAAATCAACTATCAGTAAAACTGTTGCTTCAGGCTCGTTAACAGGCAACGAAACCCAGCAAATTCGTCTCGCAAAAGAGGAAGTGTTAGCCAGTCAGGGGGCCGCGGCTGAAAAGGCCAGCCAAGCAAGTCATGCTGGTCAACGTTCAGAGGCAGCCCTTAGACGCACCTTAGAAGCCAATAAATCTCGGCTTTATTCGCTCTACAACCGCGCCTTAAGAAAAGACCCTTTCTTAAAAGGTAAAGTGATGTTTGAAATTGTCATTCAACCCAATGGCAGTATCAGCAAGGTGACGATTAAATCAAGCGAGCTCAACAATGCTAAGTTAGAACGTCAATTAACCTTGGTGCTACGTTCAATTGCTTTTCCGGCTGAAAAAGTCGCGGTAATGACCACCATCTGGTCTATCGACTTCTTCCCGAGTTAAGCAGCGTTACCCGCTGACTTTAGGCAATAAAAAAGCAGGTGATGATAGCCTCATTACCTGCTTCTTATCTCTGATGTTTTTTAGACATTACCAATGCCGACTAAACACCCTCGGCATACATAAAAATCACCATCAACATAGCTTTAGGCACTCATTCATGTAGGTATGCTAATGGCTGCTTGAGAGCGGTCTATTATCGCGAAATCAAACAATTTATTTACTCGATTTTCGGTTTTTAGTGTCGGGTGATTGTATCGAAGTGAAACCTCAGGTAATCTGCTTGTTGTTAATACGCATAAATGGATATTTGAGCTAACTTGAGTGAGTCTAGCGAGCGAACATCCCAATAGATTATTTGGAATCCCTGTCTAGATGGCAAAAAAGATAAACTCACATCCTGAACCTAAGTCTGCTGAAGGTCGGTCACGTCCCAAAACGGTTAAACACCGTAATGCCACGACGACCCCAGAAATGCGGCAGTTTATTCAGCAGTCCGAATACAGCGTCAGCCAACTCGCTAAAATACTTAATATTAGTGAAGCCACCATCCGCAAATGGCGTAAGCGTGACTCAGTCAATAATACCCCTAACACCCCGCATAAACTCAATACCACCTTGTCACCCATGCAAGAATATGTGGTGGTCGGTTTGCGATACCAACTCAAAATGCCGTTAGACAGACTGTTGTCGATAACCCAGAAGTTTATTAATCCAAATGTTTCCCGTTCTGGTTTAGCGCGTTGCTTAAAACGTCATGGCGTATCAAAACTCGATGACGTTGACAGTGCATTTGTGCCTGAGCGTTATTTTAATCAATTACCCATTACCCAAGGCACTGACGTGGTCACTTATGCCGTCAACCCTCAAACACTGGCAGATACCTTATCGTTCCCCAGTGTCGATCATGTGGTACAAGTTGAATCATTAAGCATCCCCAAACAATACAGCCCCAAGCAAGCTTCTTCGGTGTTATTGGGCGTTGATGCTGACACCGACTGGGTTTATCTAGATATTTATCAAGACAGCCATACTCAGGCGAGTAATCGTTATATGGCTTATGTGCTAAAGCACGGACCATTTCATTTACGTAAATTATTAGTACGTAACTATCATACTTT
This sequence comes from Shewanella saliphila, assembly GCF_014648295.1. GTDB lineage: Bacteria > Pseudomonadota > Gammaproteobacteria > Enterobacterales > Shewanellaceae > Shewanella > Shewanella saliphila. The sequence goes on along the minus strand of NZ_BMQV01000038.1, from coordinate 19,158 downwards.
TCTTGCTCGTTTTCCTGGAGCAAGTCAATCAGCGGCAACGCCAAAGGCATCTAAAGCCGCTGCACCCCAACAGCAGATAACTGACTCTCAGTTATCAAGCGGAGACTCATATGAGCCAATCCAGTAATATCGATAAGCGTTTAAATAAACGCTTAAAAGACATGCCTGTCGCCATTGTCGGCATGGCGAGCATCTTTGCTAACTCGCGTTACCTGAATAAATTTTGGGATTTAATCAGCGAAAAAATCGACGCCATTGTTGATATTCCAGACAGCCATTGGAACGCCGACGATTACTACGATGCCGATAAGTCAGCGCCCGATAAAAGCTACTGCAAACGCGGTGGTTTTTTACCAGAAGTCGATTTCAACCCAATGGAATTTGGCCTGCCACCTAACATTTTAGAGTTAACCGACACCTCACAGCTGTTGTCGTTAGTGGTTGCCAAAGAAGTATTAGCTGATGCCGGTATCGATGCGCAATACGATACCGACCGCATTGGGATTACCCTTGGTGTGGGCGGCGGACAAAAAATTAATCACAGCCTAAGCAGCCGCTTACAATACCCAGTACTCAAGAAAGTATTTAAAAACAGTGGTATTAGTGATGCCGACAGCGAAATGCTGATCAAGAAATTTCAAGATCAATATATCCACTGGGAAGAAAACTCGTTCCCAGGGTCACTCGGTAACGTCATTGCTGGCCGTATTGCTAATCGTTTTGACTTAGGCGGCATGAACTGTGTCGTCGATGCGGCTTGTGCAGGCTCGTTAGCGGCGATGCGCATGGCGATTACCGAACTGGTTGAAGGTCGCAGTGACATGATGCTCACCGGCGGCGTATGTACCGACAACTCACCGTCGATGTACATGAGCTTCTCAAAAACCCCTGCATTTACCACCAACGACACCATTCAACCATTTGATACTGACTCAAAAGGCATGATGATTGGTGAAGGTATTGGCATGGTGGCGATTAAACGCCTTGAAGATGCTGAGCGTGATGGAGATAAAATCTATGCGGTAATTAAAGGTATTGGCGCCTCATCTGACGGTAAGTTTAAGAGTATTTATGCGCCGCGCCCTGAAGGCCAAGCCAAAGCATTAAAACGTGCTTATGATGATGCTGGTTTTGCGCCTCATACAGTGGGACTCATTGAAGCCCACGGCACCGGTACCGCAGCAGGTGATGTAGCCGAGTTTAATGGCTTAACATCAGTATTTGCTGAAGATAACGACACCCAGCAACACATCGCACTTGGCTCGGTTAAATCTCAAGTCGGCCACACCAAATCAACCGCAGGTACCGCGGGAGTGATTAAAGTGGCGTTAGCATTGCACCATAAAGTGTTGCCGCCAACCATTAACGTCAGTAAGCCACATCCAAAACTGGGCATCAGTGATTCACCGTTTTATCTCAATACCGAAACGCGTCCATGGTTACCTCGCCCTGACGACACGCCGCGCCGTGCCGGAATTAGCTCGTTTGGTTTTGGTGGCACTAACTTCCATATCGTGTTGGAAGAGTACCGTCAAGATCACGCCCGTAATGACAAATACCGTCAACGCGCAGTGCCACAAAGCTTGTTAATCAGTGCTGATAACAAGGCGGCACTGCAAAGTAAATTGGCTGAGCTACAAGCTGAAATAGCCACAATCGATACAAGCAAAGCCAACAGTCAAGAACTGGCATTAACCGAGCTAGCCCAGCGCTTTGCCATTTCAGACATTGCGCCAACAGCAGCACGTTTAGGCTTAGTTGTGGCGTCAATTGCTGACTTAACAGTGCAGCTGACTCAAGCCCTAGCGCAGTTAACTAACAATGATGCCGATAACTGGCAATTACCCTCTGGCGCAAGTTATCGCAGTGCCAGTTTAGTGCACAAAGCTGCTAAGCCAAAAGTGGCAGCATTGTTTGCAGGCCAAGGGGCGCAATACGTCAATATGGCCACTGAGCTTGCGTGTTTCTACCCTGAAATGCGCCAACAATTAATGCAAGCAGACAAAGTGTTTGCCAAGCATAAGCAAACGCCATTATCGCAAATTATCTACCCTATTCCGGCGTTTTCGGCAGAGGGTATTGCTGCGCAACAAGCTGCCTTGACCAACACCGCCTATGCTCAAAGCGCCATTGGTACGGTGAGCATGGGCCAATACGCATTGTTCACTCAAGCTGGTTTTAGCCCTGACATGGTCGCAGGCCACAGTTTTGGTGAACTGTCAGCCTTATGTGCAGCAGGGGTTATCAGCCAGGATGATTATTATCAATTGGCCTTTGCTCGTGGCCAGGCAATGGCTGCCACACCAGCCGATCAAGACCCAGGCGCCATGTACGCTATTATTGTTCCGGCACAAGCAGCAGAACAAGGAGTAAGCCAATTAGAAAACTGCATCAGTGTTTTTGATGGCGTAAAAGTTGCTAACTACAATGCGCCAACGCAATTAGTGATTGCTGGTCCAACAGACGCTTGTGCTGATGCAGCAAAAGCCATTACTGCAGAGTTAGGCTTTAAAGCCATTGCCTTGCCAGTATCAGGTGCGTTCCACACGCCATTAGTTGGCCACGCGCAAAAGCCGTTTGCCAAAGCGATTAGCAAGGTTAAGTTTGCTAAGCCTAAAGTGGCATTATATGCCAACGGTACAGGCCAGCTTCACCCAAGCGACGGCAAAGCAATTCAAGCCGTCTTTAGCGAACATATGCTGCAGTCGGTGCATTTTAGCGAGCAACTCGTTGCCATGTACGATGCAGGCGCTCGAGTATTTGTTGAGTTTGGGCCTAAAAATATTTTACAAAAACTGGTTGATGCGACATTAGGCAACAAACCCGAAGCGGTCAGTGTTGTCAGCCTAAATCCTAACCCGAAAGGCAGTAGCGATACACAGCTGCGTCAAGCGGCAACACAATTAGCGGTATTAGGTGTGGCATTAACTGAGGTTGATCCTTATCAAGCGCCAATAGCAGAGCTTGCTAAAACCTCGCCGATGAACGTCAAACTGACGGCGCAAAACTACATCAGTCCAAGCACACAAGCCAAAATGCAAAAATCATTGCAAACCGGCGAAGTCACCAGCAAGACAGTGGAAGTGCCTGTCGAGAAAATTGTGGAAAAAATAGTGGAAAAACAAGTGATCAAAACCGAATACGTTGAAGTGGCCAGTGCACCTACTGCATCAGCTCAAGCGCCTATCGCACAAACGCCTCTTACACAAGCAACGGCGCAACCAGCGCACGCAAGCCAAACAACAGCTCAAGCACCAGTACACGCAAATTCCGCAGTCAGTAACGACAGCTTAAGTGCATTTTTTGCCGCTCAGCAACAAACTGCAACATTACATCAGCAGTTTTTAGCCATTCCTCAGCAGTATGGCGATACCTTTAATCAATTGATGACAGCCCAAGCGCAAATGGCATCATCAGGGGTCGCTATCCCAGAAAGCTTGCAACGCTCAATGGAATTATTCCACCAGCATCAAGCGCAAACACTGCAAAGCCACAGCCAGTTTTTAACTCTACAAGCACAAACTAGTCAGGCTGCATTGGCCATGCTACAAGGACAAGCACCAAGTGTTCCAGTGAGCACGTTTGCCAATACCACCACAGCACAACAAGTGGTTGCAACGCCTGTAGCTGCCCCGCAAGCACCAGTGATGACTCAAGCCGCTGCACCAGCACCTGTTGCAGCCACTGCCACAACAGTAGCGCCAGCAGTATCAGCGCCTATCGCTCAAGTGGCTCAACCAACCGCACCTATGCCAGCAACGGCAGCAGTTGCAAGTGCATCTACAGGCTTATCTGCAGATGCTGTGCAGCTCACCATGATGAATGTGGTTGCCGACAAAACCGGTTACCCTACTGAAATGCTTGAACTTAGCATGGATATGGAAGCCGATTTAGGTATCGACTCAATCAAACGTGTTGAAATTTTAGGCACAGTGCAAGATGAGCTACCAGGCTTGCCAGAGCTTAGCCCAGAAGATTTAGCAGAGTGTCGCACCCTGGGTGAGATTGTGAATTACATGCAATCTAAATTATCAGCCTCGCCAGCTGTTGTATCAACGCCACTGGCTAGCGCACCCGCTACGCAAGAATCAGCAACAGCAACGTCAGGATTAAGTGCAGACACAGTACTGAGCACTATGTTAACTGTGGTTGCCGATAAAACCGGTTACCCAACAGAAATGCTTGAACTTGGCATGGACATGGAAGCCGATCTAGGTATCGACTCCATCAAGCGCGTCGAGATTTTAGGCACAGTGCAAGATGAGCTACCAGGCCTGCCAGAACTCAATCCAGAAGATTTAGCTGAGTGTCGCACCTTGGGTGAGATTGTTGATTATATGCAATCTAAATTATCAGCAACGCCAGCTATATCTACATCAACGGCTAACACACCCGCAGCACAAGTATCTGCATCAACGTCAGGTTTAAGTGCAGACACGGTTCTTAGCACCATGTTAAGTGTGGTGGCCGATAAAACCGGTTACCCAGCAGAAATGCTCGAGCTGACCATGGACATGGAAGCCGATTTAGGGATCGACTCCATCAAGCGCGTGGAGATTTTAGGCACAGTGCAAGATGAGCTACCAGGCTTGCCAGAACTCAATCCTGAAGATTTAGCCGAGTGCCGCACCCTAGGTGAGATTGTTGACTATATGCAATCTAAATTATCAGCAACGCCAGCTCCAGTGGCGGCACAAGTTCAAGCGCAAACGGTGCAAACATCTCCTGTTCAAGCATCAGGCTTGAGCGCGGAAACCGTACTCACCACCATGATGTCAGTGGTAGCCGATAAAACCGGTTACCCAGCCGAAATGCTCGAGTTGACCATGGACATGGAAGCCGATTTAGGGATTGATTCCATCAAGCGCGTCGAGATTTTAGGCACCGTACAGGATGAGCTACCAGGCTTACCAGAACTCAACCCTGAAGATTTAGCAGAGTGCCGCACCCTGGGCGAGATTGTTGACTATATGCAATCTAAATTATCAGCAACGCCAGCTACAGTGGCTGCACAAGTTCAAGCGCAAACGGTGCAAACATCTCCTGCTCAAGCATCAGGCTTAAGCGCGGAAATCGTGTTAACCACCATGATGTCGGTGGTGGCCGATAAAACCGGTTATCCAGCCGAAATGCTCGAGTTGACCATGGACATGGAAGCAGACTTGGGTATCGACTCAATCAAGCGTGTGGAAATTTTAGGTACCGTACAGGATGAGTTGGCCGATTTACCTGAGCTGAACCCAGAAGACTTAGCTGAATGTTGTACATTGGGCGAAATCGTCAGCTACATGCAAGCAACCCTAGGCGCGCTAAATTCAACCGCAGCAGCCACGGCAGAGCAAAGCATAACAGCTAAGCCAACACTTGATAGCTCTGACTTACCGCCACACAGCGGGGTAGCGCTAAAAAAGTTGCCAGCGGCGGATAAACTAGAAGCATGTTATTCAACAGACAGCTGCATTGTCATCACAGATGACGGCCATAATGCCGGTGTACTTGCTGAAAAACTTAATGCTAAAGGATTAACCGTCGCCGTTATTCGTAACCCAGAAAGCATCAGCACAGCTCACTCGCCTTTAAGCAGCGACATCAGCAGCTATGCCTTAACCAGCATTGATGATGCAGCCATTGCCAAGGTAATAAGTGAGATTAGCGCTAAACACCCTATTGCGGGTTTTGTGCACTTACAACCGCAGTTTAACGCTGACAGCAAAGATTTAGTCAGTTGTAATGAGGCAGCAAAAGCCGCTGTTGATAACGCCTTTTTATGGGCAAAACATCTGCATGCTGAATTTGCAAAAACACTGCAATCACGCTTAAGTTACTTTACCGTAAGCCGTATCGATAGTGGCTTTGGCTACCTTGATAGCGCGGCACTAAGCAAAGCAGAGCTTAACCAGGCAGCATTGTCTGGGCTCACCAAAACTTTAAGCCATGAATGGCCAAATGTGTTCTGCCGCGCGCTTGATATCGCCAATGATATTGATGCCAAAACGTTTGCCAATGCCATTATTGCTGAACTGTTTGATGTTAATGGTGCAGCGCCAAGTGCTAAACGCATTACCGAAGTCGGCATTAGCCAACAAGGTCGCGTAACGTTAATCGCAGCGAGCCAACCCAACACCAGTGCAAGCTATCCTGCTGCCCAACTGACACAGCAAGACAATGTGTTAGTGACTGGCGGCGCTAAGGGTGTGACCTTTGAATGTGCGCTAACACTGGCCAAACAGTGCCAATCGCATTTTGTATTAGCCGGTCGCAGTCAACACCTAGGCAATGACATGCCAGCCTGGGCTCAAGGTAAACAAACCTCTGAGCTTAAAGCCGCCGCAATTGGTTTCATCCAGTCGCAAGGCGCTAAACCCACACCAAAGCAAATTGATGCGTTAGTGTGGCCTGTACAAAGTAGCTTAGAGATTGACCGTGCCCTCGCCGCCTTTACTAAGGTAGGCGCCAGCGCGCAATATGTTGCTATGGATGTCAGCAAGGCTAAAGGCGTTATCGACGCACTGGCAGAGTTAACCGATGCTAACGGTAAAAAGTTAGTCATCAATGGTGTCATTCATGGTGCTGGCGTATTAGCGGATAAGCACATTCAAGACAAAACATTGGATGAACTGAACCGCGTATACAGCACCAAGGTGACTGGTGTGGCAAGCATTATTAATGCGCTTGAACCACAACAAATCAAATTGGTTGCCATGTTCTCGTCGGCTGCTGGGTTTTATGGCAACACAGGTCAAAGCGACTATGCGATGTCGAATGAAATCCTTAATAAAACCGCATTAAAATTGGCCGCACAATTACCACAAGCCAAAGTCATGAGCTTTAACTGGGGCCCATGGGACGGCGGTATGGTGAGTTCTGCGTTGAAAAAAATGTTCGTAGAACGTGGCGTATACGTCATCCCGCTTGAGGCCGGAGCCAATTTATTTGCTCATAGCTTATTAAGCTCGCAAGGTGTGCAAATGCTAATTGGTTCAGACATGCAAGGCTCAGCCACAGAGGATGCAACGGCAAAAAAGCCTAATGCGAACACTTTGCCACACGCAGAGGGTTCGCTGACGTTTTCTGCGCCATATTGGGCTGCAGACACCCAAACCATTACGGTGACACGGGTGCTGCAACCTAATGAGCTTGCATTTGTAAACGATCACCGCATTGCCGGCAACCCAGTGTTGCCGACCGTGTGTGCTATCCAGTGGATGCGCGAAACCGCACAAACCTTGTGCCATGTGCCTGTGAGTATTGCTGACTATAAATTGCTTAAAGGGGTTATTTTTGACACCGACCAGACACATTTACTAAAGCTGCAACTCACCCACACTGACACTGGCTTAAGTGCATTGATTTCGAGCTGTGTGTTAGACGAGCCCGACAGCACAATGAAACCGCAATATCAGGCAACATTAGTTGTCAATGACGCGCTAACGCCCACCGCAGTTGCTCAGTCATCGTTACCTTCAACCGTGCTGCAAAAGCTCGCGCAGATGCCCGCAATACATGCAGGCAATACCTTGTATCAAAACGGCACCTTGTTCCATGGACCGCGTTTGCAGGGTATTAAGCAAGTATTGAGCTTTGATGATACCGAGCTGCTGTGTGAGGTTAAGTTACCGCAAATTGATCCTGCCGACAGCCCAGGCTTTGCGCCATCGGCAGTATCCGGTGGTAGCCAAATATTTGCCGAAGATTTGCTGTTACAGGCCATGTTGGTTTGGGCAAGACTCAAATACGATGCTGCCAGTTTGCCATCATCAATGGGGCAATTTATCACGGTAGCACCTTTTTCCAGTGGCGATCAGGGTTACATCCAGCTTGAGGTGGTAAAACACAGCGGCAGAATGTTACTGGCCAATGTGAGTTTGTATCATCAAGATGGACGTTTAAGCTGTCAAATGCGTGATGCTAAAATCACCATTAGCAAAACACTGAATCAGGCCTTTATCAATCAACATGAGAATCAGCCTGCGAATCAGCACAGCAAGGATACCGTGTGACCTTTTCAGTAAACGCGATGTCCGCCGTTCAGCAAGCAGCGTTAACCGAAAAGTTAACCGCTGATCTCAAACAACAACAAGCCAAGCCAATGCGCCTGGCCTTGTTGTTGGCTGCGCCTGATGCCAACAGTGTAAGCAAGTTATCCACAAAGCATCAGCCGATAGATTCTCAGCCGTTAGAAGCCCTGTTGTTAGACGCGGCAGGTCTGCTTGGCAATCATAGCTACGATATTGTAAGTATTAACGATAAACTGTGGATTATGCCGGCAATCACTGCGGCTAAAAATGGCTTACATGCTCATGCCTATTTAAACGGAATAGGGTGTGGTGATAACACCGATCAAGCAATGGCTCAAGCACTCGCTCATGCCAAAAGACAACATACTCAACCTCAAGCGGTAGAGTTAACTCAGGCCAATATTGCACTCAATGCATTGGTCGCGCTTATTGAAGACATTGCCTATCGACGTGTGCCCAACAGCCAAGATTTTTGGTTTACGCCAGCACACCAAAGCCGTGTGGCAAGCTTGTGTTACCCAAGTAACATCGGTGTACTCGCACTCGTGCTCACACAAGGCAGTCAATTACTGAGTGCTAAACCATTATTAGCAGCAAACCGATTAATGCTGCCAGTATCAGCACAGAATATTGCCCAGTTACACACACAATTAACCGCCGTTTGCGACGCACTCAGCGAGCCATGCGATGAGCTAGGCCTGCTTAAATTTATCCACCAACAATGGCAACAATACCAATCGCAAGCGCCTTATGCCTTGGTGTTAATGGCAACGAGTCAAAGCGGTTTACAGCAAGAAGCATCTACCATGCTCGCGGCACTTGATACTCAACAAACTCAAAACGCCTCAACGCTTAACAACACAAGGTTACACTACAAAACGCCTGCAGGCAGTTGCTTTACCGCGTCACCATTAGGCGCCAACGGGCTGAGCTTTGTCTACCCAGGTGTCGGCACGGTTTACCCGCAGATGTTTAGCCAGCTTGGTCATGTTTTTCCTAAGCTATTTGCTAAGTTAGAAGCGCAAGGCGACTTGCCAGCCATGCTGCAAACTCAAGCGATTTATGCCACTGCAGAGAAAAACAATAACCACATGAGCCTCAGTGAGCTTGCCATTGCGGGGGTGGGCGCAAGTTACATGCTCAGCAAAATATTGCAGGATGAATTTGAGATAACACCGGCCTTCGCTTTAGGCTATTCAATGGGCGAAGCCGCCATGTGGGCCAGTTTAGGTGTATGGCAAGCCCCGCACCAGTTAATCGATTCAACCCAAAACAGCAGTATTTTTAATCAAGATATTTCAGGTGAACTGCGCTGTGTGAGACAAGCCTGGCAATTAGCAAATGATGAACCGATAGTGTGGAACAGCTTTGTTACCCGCGCGACAGTTGCCGACCTTAGCCCGTACCTAGTCGATTATCCTCGTGCTTACATTGCCATTATTCAGGGCGACAGCTTAGTGTTAGCTGGCTGCGAACAAAGCTGCAAAGCATTACTCAAACAAGCCGGTAAACGTGGCATTGCCGCCAATAGAGTCACGGCAATGCATACCCCTGCGGCACTCAATATTGTTGACGATGTAAAACAGTTTTACTTGCAGCCATTAGCTGCAACGCTGCCGACATCGACTCAGTTTTTATCGGCAGCGCAAAAACAGCCAGTTGAATTAACATCACACGCCATTGCTCAGTCAATTGCCGACACCTTTTGTCATCCACTGGACTTTAGCCAGCTGATCAGCGACTCAATTAGTCAGGGCTGCCGTTTATTTGTTGAAGTCGGCGCCGACAGACAAACCGCCACCATAATCGATAAAATTATTGGCCAACAAACAACAGATGTGCAGGCTCAAGCATTGGCCGTCAATGCTAAAGGCGCTGACGACATCAACAGTTTATTGAAATGCTTAGCCCAGTTAATGACTCACAGAGTACCCATGTCATTAACCCCGTTTATGCAAAGCTTAAACGAAGCCATCGAACAACAAACCTTATTCATTGCCGCCAACAGCTTTGCTGTTGAGCATGGTGACACTTTATTAGAAGGAGAACCTCATTGAGTTCTCAAGCTGCTCCCAAGATAGCCATTGTAGGCTTAGCCAATCAATATCCCGATGCCGACACTCCGGCAAAATTTTGGCAAAACCTCATCAACAAAAAAGATTCGCGTAGCCAAATAAATGCGCAAAAACTCAATGCATCGCCTAGCGATTACATCGGTGTGCAGGGTCAGTCAGACCGTTTTTATTGCGACAAAGGCGGCTACATTCAGGACTTCAGTTTTAACTCTGATGGTTATCATATTGATAGCAGTGCTTTTAAAGGCCTAGACGACAGCTTTTTATGGGCCACCGACACAGCACGTAACGCCTTAGCCGATGCTGGGATTACCGATCTTAATCATCCTAGCTTACAGCGTACCGGTATTGTGATGGGCGCCTTGTCGTTCCCCACCGCTAAGTCAAACCAATTATTTGTACCGCTTTATCACAGCGTGGTCGAAAAAGCCTTACAAACCAAATTACAACAACCTAATTTTGTATTGCAAGATTTTGGTTTAACCGCACAAACCGAGCAACATAATTGGCGCAATGGCGCGGTGGCTCACAATGCCTCAAAGCTAGTAGCAGATGCCTTAGGATTGGGCGGCGCGCAATTAAGCCTAGATGCTGCCTGCGCTAGCTCTGTTTATGCATTAAAGCTTGCCTGTGATTATTTGCATACTGGCAAAGCCGACATGATGCTGGCTGGCGCGGTATCGGGCGCTGATCCCTTTTTTATCAACATGGGCTTTTCGATTTTTCATGCCTATCCAGACCACGGCATTTCAGCGCCGTTTGACAGCAACAGCAAAGGCTTGTTTGCCGGTGAAGGTGCTGGCGTCTTAGTGCTAAAACGCCTTGAAGATGCCGAGCTTGATGGCGACCATATTTATGCCCTCGTCAGCGGCATTGGTTTATCAAACGACGGTAAAGGCCAGTTTGTGCTTAGCCCAAACAGTAAAGGCCAAGTGCAAGCCTTTGAGCGAGCATATCGTGAAGCGGCCTCATTAGACTCAAGCATTACCCCTGCCAGCATTGAAGTGATTGAATGCCATGCCACGGGAACGCCATTGGGCGACAAAGTTGAGTTAACCTCAATGGAGCGCTTTTTTGAAGATAAACTCAATGGCAGTGCCACGCCACGGCTTGGATCGGCTAAATCTAATTTGGGCCACTTACTCACCGCAGCGGGTATGCCAGGCATCATGAAAATGATTTTTGCCATGCGTGAAGGTGTGTTACCACCGAGTATTAATATCAGCGCACCTATCGCCTCTCCTAATGGCTTATTTGGTCAGGCAACCTTGCCCAATGAAGTGCTACCTTGGCCAGATAAAGTCGGTAATCGCGCACGTCATGCTGGCGTGTCAGTATTTGGTTTTGGGGGCTGTAATGCTCACCTGTTATTAGAGTCGTACTCTGAAGCAGCGGCAACATCGCAACAACCGACTCAGGTGATCAACGCCAGCGAAAAACCGATGCACATTACCGGGATGGCAGCTCACTTTGGCCAGTGCAGTAGCGTTAATCAGCTTGCTGAGCGTATTCGCGCTAAACAACATTTATTTACCCCATTGCCGACTCAACGCTGGAAAGGCATCAACAAACATCCAGAACTATTGGCCAAATACGGTATTGAGCAGGTGCCTGATGGTGCATACATAGATCAATTCGACTTTGATTTTTTACGCTTCAAAGTGCCGCCGAATGAAGACGACCGATTAATTTCGCAACAGTTGTTACTGATAAAAGTCGCCGATGAAGCCATTGTGAATGCCAACCTTAAACCCGGTAGCAAAGTGGCCGTGTTAGTGGCCATGGAAACCGAGCTAGAATTACATCAATTCCGTGGCCGAGTAAACTTGCACAGCCAGCTTGCGCAAAGCCTCGCCGCTCAAGGTGTTGAACTTACAAACGATGAATACCAGGCCCTTGAAGCCATCGCCATGGACAGCGTGCTCGATGCCGCCAAATTAAACCAGTACACCAGTTTTATTGGCAATATTATGGCGTCGAGGATTTCATCGCTTTGGGACTTTAACGGCCCCGCCTTTACCATTTCAGCCGCTGAACAATCGGTTAATCGCTGTATTGATGTGGCGCAAAACTTGTTTGCCATGGGCTCGTTACAAGAACCGCTCGATGCGGTGATTATTGCTGCGGTTGATTTGTCTGGCAGTATTGAAAACTGCCTACTCAACAATGCACACCTGCAAGCTACGGGTTTACAGGAAAGCGCTATCCACTTAGGTGAAGGTACTGGCGCGATTGTATTACAGCAAGATCATCCAACCGACAGCTTTGCCAGTATTGATAGCGTGCAGTTTGCCAAGCAAGATCAGCTCAAACTCGAGCAAACCTTTGATATCAATGAACTCAATATTGCACCACTTTGCCAACTGTCTGATTTTGGGCTGCAGCTAACGAGTCAGTTAACTCAAATGGCTAAGCCACATAGCATTACAAGCGCACAAGATGTGTTAGGCCATACCTTTGCCGCCTCTGGCATGGCAAGCTTGCTTAATGCACTTATCCAAAGTCAGCAGTTACAACAAGCGGACGTTAATGCACAGGTGATTAGCGCCAGTGAAAATCAATACTCACGCATTGGATTATCGCTTAATGCATTACAGCAACAGACGCTTGCCAGCCGCTTAAGTCAGCCGCTCACAGAGCAGCTAACCAAAAGCGCCAAACTAAGCTTGATTAAACAAGTCAGTTTAGGTGGCCGCGATATCTATCAGCACATTGTCGACAGCCCAGTTGCTGCTATCGATAACATTGTTAACCAATGCGCATCGATTAAACCCGTTTCAGTGGAACAAGCCCCAATAAAAATGAATATAAACGAGCCTATTATGCCCGCAAGTCATTCAGCACAGATTCCAGGTTCGCAGCCTCAACCAACAGACAATCACACTAATCCAACTCAAGGGATTAGCTCGGCGATACCACCAGCACATTTAACCGCTTTTCAGCAAAACCAATGGCTAGCACAACAAGCCCACTTAGCGTTTTTAGCCAGTCGAGAGGCAGGGTTAAAAGTTGCCGACAGCTTGTTAAAATCACAACTGGCTTCGATGACGTCTGCCGCAACAGCGCAAACAATAGCACCAACAATAACAACCAATGCGCCAACTCATAACGTTGAAGCTCAATCGGTACTGGCACCGAACCATGCGCAGGTTCCGGCTTACACCGTCCCCATTCCGGCAGATAAACCGTGTATTTGGAACTACGCCGATTTAGTGGAATATGCCGAAGGTGATATCGCCAAAGTATTTGGCCCAGATTATGCCATCATCGACAGCTATTCACGCCGTGTGCGCTTACCCACTACCGACTACTTATTGGTATCTCGCGTAACCAAACTTGATGCCAGCATGAATCAATACAAACCTTGCTCAATGACCACAGAGTACGACATCCCAGTTGATGCGCCGTATCTGGTTGACGGGCAAATTCCCTGGGCCGTCGCGGTTGAGTCGGGCCAGTGCGATTTAATGTTAATTAGCTACTTAGGCATCGATTTTGAAAACAAAGGCGAGCGCGTTTATCGCTTACTCGACTGCACCTTGACCTTCCTAAGTGATTTACCGCGTGGCGGCGACACCCTACGTTATGACATTAAAATCAATAACTTTGCCCGCAATGGCGACACCTTATTGTTTTTCTTCTCGTACGAATGTTTTGTCGGCGACAAGATGATTTTGAAAATGGACGGCGGCTGTGCCGGCTTCTTTACCGACAAAGAATTGTCTGATGGTAAAGGCGTTATCCAAACCGAAGATGAAATTAAGCTGCGTCAGCAAGTGCTTAACAACCCAAATAAACCGACATTTGCACCGTTACTACACTGCGCACAATCAGCCTTTGATTATGGTCAAATTCACCATTTATTAACTGGCGATATTGGCAGCTGCTTTCGCGGCGAACACGTTGGCCACCAGCTGCAAACTGGCATGCAAAAATCGCTGTGTTTTGCGTCTGAAAAGTTCTTAATGATTGAGCGCGTAAGCAACTTACAAGTGGGCGGCGGCACATGGGGCCTAGGGTTAGTTGAAGGCCACAAGCAATTAGCGCCAGATCATTGGTATTTCCCGTGTCATTTTAAAGGCGACCAAGTGATGGCCGGCTCATTAATGGCTGAAGGCTGTGGCCAATTACTGCAGTTCTTTATGTTGCATATTGGTATGCATACGTTAGTTGAAAACGGCCGTTTTCAACCGCTGGAAAATGCCTCGCAAAAAGTGCGTTGTCGCGGCCAGGTGTTACCGCAATACGGCGAGTTAACTTACCGTATGGAAGTCACCGAAATCGGTATTTCGCCACGTCCATATGCTAAAGCCAATATTGATATTTTGCTTAATGGCAAAGTAGTAGTCGATTTTCAAAACCTCGGGGTGATGATCAAAGAAGAAGCGCAATGCACCCGCTACCTTGGCGACTCAACTGCTAATACAAGCACCAAGCCAACAGCAGACACAACAAATCAAACACCAACTGGCTTAAACAACAACGCCGGCCAGCAAGATGTCGCCCCGTTAATGGCGAAAATAGCCGACACCAATGCAGCAACCAATAAAGGCGTTATCCCGCTAAAACACGTTGCAGCGCCGCAAGTCAGTGCTGATTCTAAATACGCTAACCGCGTGCCCGATACTGTGCCTTTTACGCCGTATCATATGTTTGAATTTGCTACTGGCGATATTGAAAAATGCTTTGGGCCAGACTTTAGCATTTATAAAGGGCTGATCCCGCCGCGTACACCTTGCGGTGATTTACAGTTAACCACCCGCGTTATCGACATTAATGGTAAGCGTGGCGAACTGAAAAAACCGTCATCGTGTATTGCTGAATATGAAGTACCAACAGATGCATGGTATTTTGCCAAAAACAGCCATCAGGCGGTAATGCCATACTCGGTGTTAATGGAAATATCATTGCAACCCAATGGCTTTATTTCTGGCTACATGGGCACAACGTTAGGCTTTCCGGGACAAGAATTGTTTTTCCGTAACCTCGACGGTCACGGCACCTTACTGCGCCATGTGGATTTACGCGGCAAAACCATCGTTAACGATTCGCGTTTATTGTCGACCGTGATTGCAGGCAGTAACATTATTCAAAACTTTACCTTTGATTTAAGTGTCGATGGCGAACCGTTTTACACAGGCGGCGCAGTGTTTGGCTACTTTAAAGGTGATGCACTTAAAAACCAGCTTGGCATTGATAACGGTAAAATTACCCAACCCTGGCATGTCGACAACAATGTCGCAGCCGACAGCATTATCAACTTGCTTGATAAACAATCGCGCGTGTTTAATGCGCCTGCACATCAGCCACATTACCGCTTAGCCGGTGGTCAGCTTAACTTTATCGATACGGCAGAAATCGTCAATAACGGCGGCAAGTATAAGCAGGGCTATTTAGCTGCATCACGCACCATTGACCCAAGTGACTGGTTCTTCCAATTCCATTTCCATCAAGATCCGGTAATGCCAGGTTCATTAGGCGTTGAAGCTATCATCGAGTTAATGCAAACTTACGCGATTACTAACGATTTAGGCGCTGGCTTTACCAATCCTAAATTCGGCCAGATTTTGTCGGATATAAAATGGAAATACCGCGGCCAAATTAATCCGCTAAACAAACAAATGTCGTTAGATGTGCACATCAGTGCAGTAAAAGACGAAAACGGTAAACGCATCATCGTGGGTGATGCCAATTTAAGTAAAGATGGTTTACGCATTTACGAAGTAAAAGACATCGCTATTTGTATTGAAGAAGCCTAGCTTTTCAAGGAAAAAATAATGACAACCCAATTAAAAAACGAAAAGCTTTCTCCATGGCCTTGGCAAGTGAGCCAGCAGCACGTCAGTTTTGACTCTGCAGGAATGAACAAAAAGCTTAAAGACTTATCGCAAGCCTGTTATGTGGTTAATGATCATCAGCAAGGCCTAGGTGTTGCACAGCAAGCTCAAGTGGTAACCGATGCAATTACTGCGGCCAATGAACTGCCTGTCAGCGCCTTTGCCCCAGCCCTTGGCACCCAAAGTTTAGGCGACAGTAATTTCCGCCGTGTGCACGGGGTTAAATACGCTTATTACGCTGGTGCTATGGCCAACGGTATTTCATCTGAAGAACTGGTTATCGCATTAGGTCAGGCCGGTATTTTATGCTCATTTGGTGCAGCGGGCCTTGTTCCGTCTCGGGTTGAGCAAGCTATTAAGCACATTCAAACCGCCCTGCCGAATGGGCCTTATGCTTTTAACTTAATCCATAGCCCAAGTGAGCCAGCACTTGAGCGTGGTAGCGTAGAGCTATTTTTAAAACACAAAGTGCGCACAGTTGAAGCCTCGGCCTTTTTGGGCTTAACGCCGCAAATTGTCTATTACCGCGCAGCAGGGTTAAGCCGTGATGCACATGGTGAAATTCAAATAGACAACAAAGTCATCGCAAAAATTAGCCGCACCGAAGTGGCGATTAAATTTATGCAGCCCGCACCGGTAAAAATGCTGCAACAACTGCTTGATGATGGCTTGATCAGCGCCGAGCAAATGGAATTAGCACAATTAGTGCCCATGGCTGATGACATTACCGCCGAAGCCGACTCTGGCGGCCACACAGATAACCGTCCATTAGTGACCTTGTTGCCAACAATTTTGGCGCTAAAAGATGAAGTCCAGACACAGTACAACTACAAAACCCCTATTCGCGTCGGTGCTGGAGGTGGTGTGGGTACGCCCGACGCCGCACTGGCGACTTTCAATATGGGCGCGGCGTTTATTGTCACCGGATCAATTAACCAGGCTTGCGTAGAAGCTGGCGCCAGTGAACATACTCGTAAATTATTGGCCACCACAGAAATGGCCGATGTCACCATGGCACCAGCAGCTGATATGTTCGAAATGGGCGTTAAGTTGCAAGTGGTTAAGCGCGGCACCCTTTTCCCGATGCGCGCTAACAAGTTATACGAAATTTATACTCGTTATGATTCAATAGAAGCCATTCCGGCTGATGAGCGTGAAAAGCTTGAAAAACAAGTGTTTCGCTCAAGCCTAGATGACATTTGGGCCGGCACAGTGGCGCATTTTAATGAGCGCGACCCAAAACAAATAGAGCGAGCTAAAGATAACCCTAAACGTAAAATGGCGTTAATTTTCCGTTGGTACCTTGGCTTATCAAGCCGTTGGTCAAATGCTGGTGAGGCAGGACGTGAAATGGATTATCAAATCTGGGCAGGCCCTGCACTTGGCGCATTTAACGCCTGGGCAAAAGGCAGTTATTTAGATGACTACCCCCAGCGCCATGCAGTAGACTTGGCCAAACATTTAATGCACGGTGCCGCTTATTTGGCCCGAGTGAATCTATTAACGGCACAGGGTGTTAGCCTACCCGTTGCATTACAACGTTGGCGCCCGGCAGATCAAGTTAAATAGCCAGCATAGGAACAATGATGAGCGACACACAAAAACTCGATTTTTCAGCGGTAAATGGCCCAACATTGGCGTCATTTAACCAGCAGAAAAATCTGATTAAACGCATGCTAAAAGGCAACAGCGCCACATGTGCCGACTGCAATAAACCACTGACATTGCAATTGCCGCCCAACAATAAAAATGCCAAGCCAAATGCGAAAGCGCCCGGTATTTATTGCGCTAAAGGCTGTACTGATATTGAGCTCGATATGGAAGCCGTCGCGTTAATGAAATAACCAAACTGATTTGGATTATGAATAAAAAAGACCCACTTAGCTAAGAGGGTCTTTTTGCTTTTAACACTCCTCACTCAAACTGCTTGCCACTGTTTAACTAACATCGCTGGGCCACAAAGCTGGGTCATTGATTTTTCACCAGACAGTGCGGTTTCAAATACCTCAAAGGCTACATTTGGCCACAGGCTGATTTCAAACGAAGTATTAGCAGAAACAGCGCCAACCCCTTTTGGGGTACCAGTCATCACAATATCACCGTCATTTAAGCTCATAAACTCAGTGATGGCGGCAAACATGGCGTTGGGTTGATAGGTCATTAATTGCTGGTGCCCAAGTTGAGCTACTTGGTTATCAATGGTCAATTGAAAACACCAATCTTGTTGCGCCGACGTCATTGGAATAAACTCGCTAAACAACGCTGAGCCGTCAAACGCTTTACTGCGCTCCCACGGTAAGCCCTGCTTTTTGAGTTTGCCCTGCAACTCACGCTTGGTCATATCAAGGCCAACGCCTACCGCGCTAAATTGACCATCCTTAACCATAAAACACAGCTCGGCTTCGTAATGTAATGTTTCACCCATTTCACTGCATAAAGTGCCAGTAATAGCAGAGCTCGGCTTTAAAAACACCACCATTTCATCTGGCACGTCATTGCCCAGTTCATGAATATGATCTACATAATTACGCCCAATACAGACAATTTTTGATGGGGTGACAGCTAAGGTCTGTTCGGCTTGTTTTAGTACTACATTGGGTAAATTCACATTAACCTCATTGAAAATGAAACACTTCTACAAAATATTAATTTAACCTAAGCTCGCGATAATAAAAGCCTTTCAAGCAACGCTTTGCTCTGCTAACTGCGTTAAATCGACTTGCAAGAGACTGGCGCGTCAATTCGCTTTATTAGCATAACAATTACAAGCGTGACGATGAGCTTGGTTAACATGTTGATTTTAAATCGCATAAGTTCATCCCTTATGCCGAATTCAAGTTAATGTAGAATAAAGGCTAAACAAGGCGTGGAGCAATTAAAATTTTTTCAAAGAAAGTGCTAGATGAAAGTTAGGAAGTGAAAGTTAGGAAGTGAACGCTAGGAAGCAAAAGTCCATAAAGCAGATAAACATAGTAAAAGTGAATTTAGAAATATGCGCGTTAAGCGAAAAAGATGAATAACATGAGTGCTCACGGTATCCATCTTTATACATTAGGGCCTGCTGATCTTTGCTGGTTAAATTTTGTTCGAGTTAAAAACGTTTTAATCGAGGCGAATGGATTGATGCCTAGTCATCTAAGCAAGATCCTTTCAACAAAGAGTAAAACGTTTTTAGCCGAACCCTTCGGGTAGCGTTTGTTGGCCATTTTTACTGCGTTATCGACTTTT
>NZ_BMQV01000037.1 GCF_014648295.1 Shewanella saliphila | reverse complement strand
CCTTCAGACCCTGCCGTTGGCCAGCAACGCCCTTGCCATTCGGATTATCTTCCCCTCAGTCGGGGTGATTCAGGTTTCTTTCAACCTGACGGGTTTGCCAGCTTCGCTGGGCAAACAAAAAAGCCCAAACAGAGTTGGGCTTTAAGTCGTTTACATTACATAAAGCAATAAATTACATTTGCTTTTGTAGGTAGTTTTGCAAGCCAACACGGTCAATTAACCGTAATTGCTTTTCTAACCAGTACATATGGTCTGATTCAGTGTCATCTAACAACACTTCTAAGATTTCACGGGTTTGATAATCTGCTTTTTCTTCGCACAGCTTTATCACTCGGCGTAAATCGTCTGCCACTTTGTATTCGTAATCTAGGTCATTTTTTAGCATTTCTTGCACATCTTTACCGATGTTTAATGCTTCACGGCTAGCAACATCTGGAGTGCCTTCTAAAAACAAAATGCGCTGAACAAGCTTTGCCGCATGCAATTTTTCATCGTCAGACTCATGCAAAATACGGGTATATAATTCGTTAAATCCCCAATCTTCGTACATATGAGCATGAACAAAATACTGGTCCATTGCCGATAGTTCGCCAGTTAACAGTAGGTTTAGGGCGTCGATAACTTCTGGATTGCCTTTCATGATAAATCCTATTAGTCGTTAATTTGAGATTGAAGATAGTTTTGAATACCGGTTTGGACGATGAGCCCTTGTTGTGACTCAATCCAATCTAAATGTTCTTCTTCGTCTTCGAGCAGCTCTTCAAGCATGTCACGGCTGACATAGTCTTGCTCTATTTCGCATACATTAATCGCTTCACGTAATATGGCAATTTGTTCAGTGACGGCAGCCATATCACAGCTGAGCATTTCTTCTGCATCTTCGCCAATACGCAACTTGTCTAATTGTTGTAAGTTAGGCAAACCTTCAAGAAACAATACTCGTTCAATCAACTTGTCAGCATGCTTCATGTCTTCAATCGATTTTTTGTACTCTTTTTCATTTAGCTTCTCTAATCCCCAATGTTTAAACATGCGTGCATGTAAAAAATACTGGTTAATAGCCGTTAGCTCACACGTCAGTACACGATTGAGTTGACTGATGACTTTAGGATGACCTTTCATAGTAATGTCCCTTGGTGAATAATTTGATCTCGATCAATTTTTAATAGCATAAAACACTGTAGAGACAAACGCAAATTTTACTTTAATTTCATCAACTTACAATTGATAACCATTATCATTATAACTAAGGTTTGTAACTCTAGTGCGATAAAACGCCCACAAAAAAAGCCTTCAAAATGAAGGCTCTTTACATTGTAAGCATTAGCTGAGATCAAAAAGATTAAATAATTCGGTTTTGATTCAGCATCTCTTTGCGCTCTTGTTCTTTTTGCATGCGGAGTTTACGCGCATCACATGGGTTGTCACAATCACAGGCTTTTTCAATACCAAGCACACCCAAGCCACCACAACTGCCTTCTACCGCTTTCTTTTTCACGATATAACCAACAGACATTAACAAGAAAAATAATAACAACACCACAAACGCTGCTAAAAATGTACTCATAACTAACTCCAATTAACTCAATTTTAGGCCTGACGTAAAAATCAGTAATATAACCCTATTTTACATATGCTTTAAAAGCATCACTGTAATAGACCTGAAAACCTTGATCTTGCTTTTCAATCAGCATGATTGCTAAATTTTTCTCTTTAGCAAGCGCCAACGAAGCTTGTGTACCTAACACCATCATGGCAGTGGCATATCCATCTGCGGTCATACAGCTAGAGTGTAGCACGGTTGCAGAGGCAAGTTTATGCTTAATAGGATATCCGTTACGAGGATCGATTAAATGTGAAAAACGTTCGCCATTTTCCTCATAAAAGTTACGATAATCGCCTGATGTTGCCATTGACATAGTACCGGGTTCAATCACTTGCTGCACGGCCTGACCGCCATCTGTAGGCTGCTCAACAGCAATGCGCCATGCGCTTCCATCGGCTTTTTTACCTTTTACGTTTAGCTCACCGCCAATTTCAACCAAATAACCACTGGCCTGATACTTGTCTAAAATAGCAGCGATTTTATCAACGCCAAAACCTTTGGCTATTGATGATAAATCAACATACAAATCTGCATTATGCTTAACTAAAGTTTGCCCTTTAATGGCCAGCTCACTGATACCCATTTTGGCTTTTGCGGCATCGATTTGCGACTGCGTAGGCACTGTCGTCGGCCTTTTGTCTGGACCAAAGCCCCATAAATTCACTATTGGCCCTAAGGTTATGTCTAGTGCCCCGTCGGTGTCTTGATATAAGCGTATGCCTTCGTTAACAACTTTGAGTGTATCTGCAGACACTTTAACGCTTTGTTGCACCTGTAATTGGTTAAATTTAGACAATTCAGAATCATTACGGTACGTCGACATTTGATCGTTAACCACATCTAACGCCATATCGATTTCAGCTTGTAATAACTGCGCCTCAGGCAAGTTGTTGCCTGGCACAACTTTGACATGATAAGTGGTCCCCATCGTACTGCCAGATAGCGCAATAATGGGTTCTGGTGAGCTACAAGCACTCATGCCCAGTAACAATAATGATGTAATTAATAACTTGATAGCATTCACGGTCATTTCATATTTACACTGGTTGAATGAATAAAAAAAATTGCAGCTTGCAGACCTGTGTTTATCACCTTGTCTGCATTGCTGCAATTTCATGACTTACTTGTCAATGTAATGAGTTAACTCATTAGCCACCGAAATCATCGAGTAAGATGTTTTCGTCTTCAACGCCTAAGTCTTTTAGCATACCAATCACGGCAGCGTTCATCATTGGAGGTCCACACATGTAGAACTCACAATCTTCTGGCGCATCGTGGTCACGTAAGTAGTTTTCGTACAATACGTTATGGATAAAGCCTGTGTAGCCAGTCCAATTATCTTCAGCCTGCGGATCAGATAACGCTACATGCCACTTAAAGTTATCATTTTCAGCTGCTAGGCCGTCAAAGTCTTCAACGTAGAACATTTCACGCTTAGAACGCGCACCGTACCAGAAGCTCATTTTACGTTTTGATTTAAGACGCTTTAATTGGTCAAAAATGTGTGAACGCATTGGTGCCATACCAGCACCACCACCAATAAAGACCATTTCTGCATCAGTATCTTTAGCGAAGAACTCACCAAATGGACCAGAAATTGTCACTTTATCGCCAGCTTTGAGGCTCCAAATGTACGAAGACATTTTACCACAAGGTAGGGTTAAATTACGTGGCGGTGGCGTAGCAATACGCACGTTCAACATAATAATCCCAAACTCTTCTGGGTAGTTAGCCATTGAGTATGCACGAATGGTTTCTTCGTCTACTTTTGACTCTAACTTGAAGAAACCAAAGTGTTCCCAGTCGCCACGGTATTGTTCAGGCACTTCAAACTCAGCATATTTAACATGGTGAGCGGGAGCTTCAATCTGAATATAACCACCGGCGCGGAAAGGCACTGATTCGCCATCAGGAATTTGCAGCTTAAGTTCTTTAATGAACGTCGCTTTGTTATCGTTAGAGATAACTTCACATTCCCATTTCTTGATGCCGAAGATTTCTTCGTCAAGTTCGATTTCCATGTCAGTTTTAACGTTAACCTGACAAGATAAACGACAACCTTGACGTGCTTCACCTTTGCTAATGTGATCAAGTTCAGTTGGTAAAATATCGCCACCACCTGATTTGATGTTTACGCGACACTGACCACATGAGCCACCGCCACCACACGCGCTTGATACAAAAATACCGTTGTCTGCTAATACGCCAAGTAACTTGCCGCCTGCACCTGTTTTAATTGCTTTATCTGTGTCGCCGTTGATACCAATCGTGATATCACCGCTGGCTACTAGTTTTGATTTAGCGAATAAAATCACTAATACCAACACTAATACAATCACAGTAAACATACTCACACCTAGATAAACATCTATTGGAGTAGATTCAAGAATACCCATTCACTTATCCTTAAAGGTTCAAATTAATGCGTCGTCTCAATGCTCTTAAAGAGAAACACCAGAGAATGACATGAAACCTAGAGCCATAAGGCCAGCAGTAACAAAGGTAATACCTAAGCCACGTAAGCCATTTGGCACGTCAGAATATTTCATCTTTTCGCGAATACCGGCCAGCAATACAATTGCTAATGCCCAACCAATACCAGAGCCGATACCAAATACCACGCTCTCGCCTAGGTTGTAATCACGTTCTACCATGAAAGATACTGCACCAAAAATTGCACAGTTCACGGTAATCAAAGGTAAGAAAATACCTAACGCGTTGTACAAAGGTGGGAAATATTTGTCTAACGCCATTTCCAAAATTTGTACAAGTGCTGCAATCACACCGATA
Organism: Shewanella saliphila; assembly: GCF_014648295.1. Taxonomy (GTDB): domain Bacteria; phylum Pseudomonadota; class Gammaproteobacteria; order Enterobacterales; family Shewanellaceae; genus Shewanella; species Shewanella saliphila. Next base: position 46,537 of record NZ_BMQV01000037.1, on the reverse strand, counting down.
AAGGTGATGAACTTCAAGAAGCTCAAATCAGCATCTGGTACGCCAGCCCAAGCTAAAGCACCAGGAGCAAGTAAACCTTGATAAATAATTTGGTTAGCAGGAACCGAGATAGCCAATACCACGATAACTGCAACACCTAGGCCCATCGCAGTAGTCACTTTTTTAGACACAGCTAAAAAAGTACACATACCTAAGAAGAACGCTAGCGCCATGTTTTCAATGAAAACGGAGCGAATTAATAAACTAATATAATGTTCCATTGCGTTTATCCTTTTGCTTCTACTTGCTCTGGCTTATAAGTACGGATCATCCAGATCAAACCACCGATCAAGAAGAACGCACTAGGTGGAAGCAGTAATAAGCCGTTAGGCTGGTACCAACCACCGTCAGAGATTTTACTGAGGATTTCTACGCCAAATAACGAACCATTACCGAATAATTCACGAATAAAGCCTACTGATAATAAGATAGCACCGTAACCTAAACCGTTACCGATACCGTCCATAAAGCTCATCAAAGGAGGCGTCTTCATTGCATAAGCTTCAGCACGACCCATTACAATACAGTTAGTAATAATCAAACCTACGAAAACCGATAACTGTTTAGAAATCCCGTATGCATAAGCTTGTAATACTTGATCAACTACGATTACCAAAGAAGCAATAATCGTCATCTGCACAATAATACGTACACTGCTTGGAATATGATTACGAATAAGTGAGATAAACAGGTTAGAAAACGCTGTTACCGCTGTTAGTGCAATGGTCATTACCAACGCTGTTTCCAGCTTAGTCGTCACAGCAAGTGCACTACACACACCCAAAATTTGCAATGCAATTGGGTTGTTATTGATAATCGGTCCAGTCAGAACCTGTTTAAGTTCTTTAACGTCAGCCATTAGCTTAACCCTCCGTTGCGTGCTTTAGCGATAAAGCTTGCAAAGCCTTCTTTACCTAACCAAAACTGCAATGAGTGTTGAACACCGTTACTGGTTAAGGTTGCACCAGATAATGCATCCACACCGTGAACCGTACTCGCCACTGCAGGATTTTTAGTTACGCTGATAGCTAAGTCGCCTTGAGCATCAAATAACTGTTTGCCTGTCCATAATGCTTTCCATTTTGGATTTTCTACTTCACCACCTAAACCCGGTGTTTCGCCTTGGTCATAATACACTAGGCCTTGAATCGTGTTTAAGTCAGCTTCTAAAGCCAAAAATGCATACATGGTTGACCACAATCCGTAACCGTGAACAGGGAAAATAACACTGGTTAACTTGCCAGCATCATCACGCACCAAGTACACAACCGCAGTGTCAGCTACGCGCTTAATTGAAGCGATGTCGTTTTCAGGAATAGACGAAGTTGCCACATCACGCGATGCTTTACGTTGATCGTAAGCATTGGCGTCACCTTCAACAAACTCACCTGTTGCAAGATCAACTAAACGTGCTTCAACATACTTGTCATAAGTGGTAAGAATATCTTGCTTAGTGACATTACCTTCTTTGGTATTAATCAGGCTTGCCGATTCAAGAATATACTTTTGCTTATCTAACAGTTTGTTTTCTAACTGAGTCGGTTTTAACAACACAGCTGCTGTCGATACCAATACAGAACAAACAAGACATAAGCCGACAACAACAAATAGCGTTCTACCGAACGAATCTTTATTACTAGCCACGAGCAATCCTCCGCTTGATATTTGCCTGTACAACGAAGTGGTCAAATAAAGGAGCAAAAAGGTTAGCAAACAAAATAGCTAACATCATACCTTCTGGGAACGCAGGGTTAATCACGCGGATAAACACTACCATCGCACCGATTAAGAAACCGTAAGCCCATTTTGCAGTATTTGTGAACGACGCAGAAACAGGGTCTGTCGCCATAAACATCATACCGAATGCAAAACCACCTAACACTAAGTGCCAGTGCCAAGGCATTGCAAACATGGCGTTGGTGTCACTGCCGATAACGTTCAGCAACGTTGCAATCGCAACCATGCCTAACAATACGCCACCCACAATGCGCCATGACGCGATGCGAGCATAAATGATCACTAAACCACCAAGCAAAATAGCAAAGGTTGATACCTCACCTACAGAACCAGGAATAAAGCCCATAAAGGCGTCTAACCAGTTTGCATTTGAGCTGTAATCAAATGTGCCTTGTGCGGCTTGGCTTAATGCTGTTGCACCCGAAAACCCATCAGCAACAACCCAAGAGGTATCGCCTGACATGCTTAATGGATAGGCAAAGAACAAGAATGCACGGCCCGCTAATGCTGGGTTTAAGAAGTTACGACCTGTACCGCCGAAGATTTCTTTTGCGACCACCACACCAAAGGTAATACCTAATGCCACCATCCATAACGGAATCGTTGCCGGTAAGGTTAACGCAAACAGTACAGATGTAACGAAGAAGCCTTCGTTAACTTCATGACCACGCACCGAGGCAAACAGCACTTCCCAGAAACCGCCGACAATAAATGTCACTGCGTATATCGGTAGGAAGAAGCAGGCACCATAAAACATCAGCGATGCAATACCTGAATCTGCAGTAAGTTGTGCACCAAATAATTCAAATAGGCCAACCTGCCAAACGTCAGGGGTACCGAAACCGGCGGCCATAGCGACTTGTGCTTGTAAGCCTACGTTGTACATACCAAAAAACATGGCAGGAAACGTACAAGCCCAAACCGTAATCATCATACGTTTTAGGTCAAGGTTATCGCGAACATGAGTTGAACCATGGTTCACTTTACCTGGAGTATAAAATACCGTGGCTGCCGCTTCATAAAGGGCATACCACTTTTCGTACTTACCGCCTTTTTCAAATTGCGGTTCAATACGCTCGATAAAATCTTTCAAGCTCATTAGCCTTCCCTCTCGATCGTATCTAGACAGTCACGTAAATATGAAGCGTAGTCATACTTACCAGGACATACGAACGTACACAATGCCAAGTCTTCTTCGTCCAACTCTAATGCGCCTAAACGAGCTGCGCCATCAAAGTCCCCAGAGACAAGATCACGAAGTAGCATGGTAGGTAGAATGTCTAAAGGCATCACGCGTTCGTAGTTACCAATCGGTACCATTGCACGATCAGAACCGCCAGTACTGGTGGTCATATTAAACAGACGTGATGGGCTTAGGTGACCTAAAAATGCACGAGTGATAGAGAATTTGTCGGCACCAGGCATCGCCCAACCAAACAATTCTTTCTCAGTGCCTTCTTCAAGTACACTCACCTGTTGATGGTAGCGACCTAAATAAGCATGAGGTCCTACTGCAGTGCGGCCATTTAATACCGAACCAGAAACGATACGAACACCTTCACCTACTGTTTCATCAGCAGTAAGCTCAGCCATGCTTGCACCTAACACGGTACGCACTAAACGAGGTTGTTTTGCTTTAGGGCCGCCAATTGCCACTACTCGCTCAGTGTTTAATACACCTTGAGTAAATAGTTGGCCAATTGCAATCACGTCTTGGTAACCAACATGCCACACACTACGAGTAGCAGAAGCATTAAGTACGTGATGAATGTGGGTACCCACTAAACCTGCAGGGTGTTTACCCGCAAATTCTTCAACTTGAGCGTTAGCTGCAGGGATATCAGCACCAGGCGCTTTACATAGGTAAACTTTACCTTCAGTTAATCGTGCTAATACCTTAAGGCCATTAGCAAAATCGTCTTTATGTTCAGCGATGACTACCACAGGATCGGCAGCAAGAGGTTGAGTATCTATTGCAGTAACGAAAATACCTGCTGCAGTAGCATCTACGGCGGGCACTTTACTGAAAGGGCGAGTACGTAATGCAGTCCACAAACCTGATTCAATCAGATTATCGCGAACGGCTTGTACATCTAACGTGTCTAATTTGTCTGCATCATATTGAGCAAAAGCAACATTATCGTCACCTTCTACAGCAATAACTACAGATTGAAGTACACGTCTTGCACCTCGGTTGATTTCTAAAATAGTACCACTGGCTAAAGCCGTATATTTAACGCCTAAATTCTTTTTATCTTCAAAAAGAACCTGGCCTTTTTGTACTTTATCGCCCACTTTGATCTTCATCGTTGGACGTAAGCCAATATACTCTTCACCCAAAGTAGCTACGTGTCCAATGGCTGGGCCATTATGGATAACTTGCTCTGGTCCGCCTGCTATAGGCAGTTCCAATCCTTTCTTAATTGTAATCATATCCACAAGCACTACGTTTGAAGGAAAGACAATGCGCCACGTTCCGCTACAAAAACAAAGTATTAACAAATACTTGCCATTTGAGCTAGCGCAGATTTAACACGGAAATGCGATCGAAATCACGCTGGTCGCGCGCATTTTACCGTAAATATGAGACTATCGCCACGAAAATAATAGGTGTTTTCAAACCAATGCCCTCGCGAATCGGCAACATTTAACTCAAATTTAATAAATAACAGCACAATACAAAAAGATAATGGCTATTTTTTGATTTGGCATACTATAGCATTAATTTTTATAGAAATAATTTATATCATTTAACCGCAGCCAAACACACAATAGCCCAAGCAAAAAATGTGCTTGGGCTATTGATATAGGCTCAAAAATTTAACAAACTTCTGTCTAAAAATGCTTAAAAACGAGCTTGATACCCTAAATACGCGGTCATTTCTGACTGGGCTTGAAGGCCTGCTAACGTTCGGTTTGCCACTAAAGTTTCGTCAAATAGGTTTTCAACTCGTAAATACACTTCATGCTGCTGAGTAATACTGTAAGTGGCGGCTAAATTGATTTTCCATTGGCTGTCGATTGGCTCAATTGCGGCAAGGTTGCCTTCATATTCTAATTCTGATTGGAACAGCGCCTGTGCCATTACAGATACATCCCCCACGACGACACCCGAGCTGAAACTAAACTGCTGCTTAGGTACCCAGGGTAATTGGCTATCGCCGTCAAAGCAGCCATTGCTATTTGAACAATATCCAATATCTGTTTCTGCTTGGGTGTATTGATATTTTGCTTTAAATGGAATCGAAAAACTGTCAAACGCTAGGCTATACTCAGCCGATAAGTCGATGCCTGTCACCGTCACATCTTCGATGTTTTCTTGCAATGCAATTTGCTCGTAATCGCAAATCATGCCAAACATACAACCAATATGTTGATTATCGTAATCATGCAAATAAGCGGTCATTGCCAGCGCGAGAGTACCTTGTTGATACGCTAATGAAAGTTGATATTGCAACGCCTCTTGGGCGCTTTGCTCTAAATTACCCGCTGAAGCCGCTGTCCAAGCTTGTTTAGCTTGTAATGCTGCAGACCATGCACCTGTAGTGTAAGCCACTTCAATTGAAGGCATCCAGCCATCATCAGAAAAGTCAGCTTCAGTAAGATCGTAATCATCACTGACATCGCGAGACACACTGACATGCTCATAACCTAGGCCAAGGTTTATCGACCAGTCGCCATAATTTAATTTTGCATCCACAGCAGATGAAAATGCCGAAGCTTCATCGGTGTATACTGCAAACGCTTCTTTATCACTGACAGAAGTTAATGATAAATCTTGATTCCATAACCAATCTTGGCCACCTAATTCCATTTCGGCTTTGTCAGTATGATAACGAGCGCTATAAGTCACTTGATGTTGGCCATACATATTCACGCCTTTAGTTTGCACACCAAAACCTGCAAAATCGTTATCTTGCGATAAGGCGCCTAAATTCATGCCATCAGTGGTTGGATTGACTTCAAATGCGGCAATGTTGCTTAACAGGAGTGAATTAATCGTGTCACCATCAACATACAACATGTCGACGGTTTTTTGTGAATAGGTTTGGTAATAAAAGTCGGTATCGACTGTTGAGGTTTTCGACAAATAAAGCTTATGGGCTAACACATAGCGATTACGCTCTGTTTCTTCCATATCAATATTAGCAGCAGAATAAAGTTTACCAGGATCTTGGTCAAAATCAGTGTTGGTTAAACCAAGCGATCCGATGTCGCTATCTTTACTCGAGTATTGATAGCTAAATTCTGTGGTTTGTTTATTTTTTGCGCCAGGCAAGCTGTCGGCGGTAATTTTAAACATAAGGTCAGTTTGAGTTGCGTCTGCATCGCGATCAACTTGGTAACCCACCTCATCTGATGCCGATTGATAATCAAGCGCCAGAAGCATGCCGTATTCTTTGGTGGTTCCACTAGCGATCCCACCGACACTAAAGTCGCTGTTATCGTTCATTTCTACGTTAAACTCACCCGCGTTCTTTTTGGGGCTAATCGCAGCGGATTGATATTCAAGCTTACCAAATGAAGCTTCTGAACCGTCGACAATACTGGTCATACTCGACAAGGTGACACTCTGCTGATGCAGCATATTCGGTTGAATCACTAAATTTTGACCTGAATAAGGCGCCGGAGAAAAGAAAATACCATCTTGCATAACCGCCACACCGTCTGACACACCACGATGCATTAGTTCAACGTCTTCATTTGTTGCCGTCGGGAGCACTGTCGCGCCTGTTAACCCAATAGCGATATCACTTTGACGATAATGAAACGCGCTTTGAGTAGGCTGCTTTAACTCTAGGTGATTATTGACTGTATCGATTGATTCCGTGACCGTTTCGGCAGCGGCATCAGAAGAGTGACAAGCAAAAAGGACTGCAACGGCAATCACTGACAGGCTAAATGGATGGTTAGACATAATTATCTCCGTATATTTGTCTGGTCAAGCCAAAATAAACATCATATTTGTTATTATGCCGATACAATAACGGTTTCAGTGACATAAAAACAGCATGCCGATAACGTTTCCCCCACAAAATGCGATTTTAGTAACAAAAAAAACGGCCGAAGCCGCTTTTTATAAGAGTAGAGATCAGTTTAGAGATTACCTAAAATCTCATCACTCAATTTTAAGTCATCATTTAGATTGACACTAACACCTGCAGCGATAATCATTCGAGCAATATCTTGTGCTTCACTAAGCGAATGCATCTCATAAGTACCACATTGGTATTCATTAAGTTCTGGAATGTCTTTTTGCTCAACCACATTGGTTACATCACCCATTGCAGCAAGCCATGCGTCAGCAACAGCGCTCTCTGTTGGTTGGCCAATTAAGCTCATATAAAAACCGGTACGACAGCCCATTGGCGAAATATCGATAATCTCAACACCATCACCATTTAAATGGTCGCGCATAAAGCCGGCAAATAAATGCTCCAGCGTATGAATACCGCGCTCGCTTAAAATATCTTTATTGGGTGCGCAAAAACGTAAGTCAAACACGGTAATCGCGTCGCCACTTGGCGTGCTCATGTGTTTTGCAACGCGCACAGCTGGAGCATTCATACGAGTATGATCTACGGTAAAACTGTCTAATAAAGGCATTGCTCTCTCCCAGAATATAAAATGATTTTGACAATATACGATCGAATAACGAAATAGTATCACTTATCTGCCAACGTCACAGCCTGAGTTTATATCGTTTTATTCATCTTAAGAACGATTGAGCTTGCAAGGTTATTTTGACATTAATTAAGCGCGTCTTCGGTATAGTGAAAATAACGTTTAACCGCAGCCTCGTTGGCTAAATAAGCTTGTAATACTTTATTAAACATTGGGTCTTTTGCGGCTTCTTCTGTTAATACTTCATCCCTAGCCTGTTTTAATGCTGCTATAACCTCTGGTGGAAAAGGGGTTACTTGCACATTATGTTCACTGATTAAGGTGTCCATTGCTGCAATGTGGCCTTGGGTATAATCATCGAGCATATCTTGGTTTATCGCTCTAGCCGCCACTTTTACAATCGCTTGTAAATCGGCTGGTAACGCTGAAAACGCTTGTTGATTAACTAAAAACTCCATTGAAGAACCAGGTTCATGCCAACCAGGATAATAGTAATACTTAGCAACTTGATGTAGCCCGAGTGGTAAATCGTTATAAGGGCCCACCCACTCTGCCGCGTCAATGGCACCTGTTTGCAATGCACTGTACAGCTCACGTCCAGCTAACTCGTCAACCGGGACCCCACCCAGTTTCTTTAATACCTTACTGCCAATACCAGGCAAACGCATTTTAAGGCCTTTCAAATCTGCTGGAGACATAATGGGTTTATTAAACCAGCCTCCCATTTGCATGCCCGTATTTCCCCCCGCTAGCGGCAAAATACCAAAAGGCTGATAAACCTCTTGCCATAATTCAATTCCGCCGCCATGGTGCAGCCAAGCATTCATTTGCTGGGCATTTAAACCAAAAGGAATTGATGAGAAAAACTGCGATGCTGGTGCTTTTCCTTTCCAGTAATGCGCCGCACTGTGACCCATTTGCACCGTACCTTTGCTTACGCCATCAAATACAGACAAGGCTGGCATTAACTCGCCTGCTCCATAAACATGAATCACTAAGCGACCATTAGACATTTGCTCAACCAGTTGCGCAAATCGCTCAGGTGCCATGCCTAATCCGGCAAGGTTTTTAGGCCAAGATGTTGCTAAACGCCATTCAATTGCTTGATGAGACGTAGCAGTTTGAGTTTTAGTCACTGTGTTTGCAGGTGGCTGCTGACAACTGGACAGCAACAACAATCCCAATAACCCGCAGTACAGTTTCAACTTCCCCATGATGAAATCCTTACTTTCTGTCATTGATAACGGACTAAAATAGATCACTGATTTGAACAATAATCACATAAATATCACCTTAACATAACAATAACAACTAACAACGATGTCTGTCTCAATAACAAATAAAAAAGCCTCACAACTTGTGAGGCTTTACCATATATAATGTTGATTGGATTATTATTTTTAACAATCCATTTGTCGCAGTCATATTTAAAGACACGCTATTGCTCAGCAATAGTGACCGCGACAATCACGCTATCCTTTACAGTTAGGCGTTTTAGGCACTTCGTCCAAGGCTTGCCATTCAGCTTCAGTGTAAACATTAATTGATAATGCATGCACACCATTAGCTAATTCATCAGCTAAGGCTTGATTAACTAAACGATGACGAGCTAATAAACGCTGCTCGCTAAATTTATCGCTGACAACAACGACTTTAAAATGGGTCTCTGAATTAGGTGGCACATGATGACGATTACTTTCATTAATCACTTCAAGGTGCAATGGCGTAAAGGCTTGACTCAATTTATCTGTAATGATTTGTTCGACAGACATAGTGATACTCTTATTAATCCATATCAATGAAATCGCAGGGTACTGGTTTGCCGAATAAAGGTCAAACAAGCAAACTAAAACTTATTACTGGTGCACAAATTTACCGCAACTTAAATCCAACCCACATGTTCATGTTGTTGGCCAATCGGCTATATCGACATAATCGAGTTCGACATCATACTCACTGCCCCTTTGCGGCAGGTTTTCTCTACCCAGCCAGGCATTGATAAATTTTCCTTGAGGGTCGTAAGTTTGTTGTTGCTTGGCAAGATTAAACCGTCTACCCCCTCGAGGATCTGCGCCCACACCTGCTAGGTATTGCCAATTACCCCAATTAATTGCAACGTCATAATCAATGAGTTGTTGCTGAAAATAGGCTGCACCGTAGCGCCAATCGCATTGCAATTCATGAATTAAACAACTGGCGACAATTTGTCTGCCACGATTAGACATATAACCGGTTTGGTTTAATTGCGTCATCAATGCATTCACCAATGCATATGGGGTTGTTGCGCTTTTCCAGGCTTGTAATCGCTGCGCATAAAAACTGGTTAGTGGTTTATTGCCGCTAATGCCTGAAAAGCAAAATAGCTTGTTGTTAAACTTATGACCATACCAATGAAAATACTCCCGCCACAGCAGTTCATATTCAATCCATTGGCTTGACTCATTTGCACCATGTTGCGATTCAAATTGGCGTAATGACGACACCACTTGTCGAGCCGATAAACAACCATTTGCCAACCAAGGGGAAAACTTGGTTGAGTGCTCCCAGCCCGCTAATTCGTTTCGAACAATTTTATAGCTATGGGCTAACTTAGAGGAAAAATAACTGTCTAGTTGTAACAACCCTTGTGCTTCGCCGCCACAAAACACGTTATTCAACATGTGAGTTTGTGGCAGCCAGGCGGGATAAGATAACCACGACTGCAATAATGTATCTTGCGACTGCAACACAACCATTGGTGGTAACCAAGATATTTGCTCTTTTGCTGCATCAAAATGGCTATCTTTAACCCGTTTTCTAAACTGACTAAAGCTGGGTGGCAGTGCGTCCAACTCAAAAGGCAGTTGCGGTAAATCAAACAAGGTTTGGGTCGTGCAGCTGACAAATTCAATGTCTGTAGCACATTGTTGTTGAATCGCTTGCCAAGCGGCTCGCTCATTTGCACCGCTGTGATGGCTTCGATAGACTCGGGTAATATCATGAGTGCTGATTAAATGAGGCAGACAACGCTTCGCCTGAGCATACACAATATGCAATTGCTGACCATATTGATTAAGTGCTTCATCGAGAGCATGCAGCGACTCTAGCAAAAATTTTAGCCTGTGTTGCCCTAGGTACTGGGCTTGATATTGCTCTCCCTTAAACCATTGAGGATCGATACAGTACACAATCATCAGTTGTTGAGCATGTTGAGCGATGTCGGCAAATATGGCGTTATCAGATAGGCGTAAGTCATCACCAAGCCAATAAAGTGCCCTAACATTTTTTGCCGAGGTAATTGCCTTACTAGCCGGTAAAGATGGAGCATTTACGTTGCTCATGTATTGCACCACTGATTACGTGTTTCATGCTCAATTGATACGTAAACACACCGCGGCAAGGTTCAATAAAAGATTGTTTTTGTCATTAACGGGGCTTGAGGTGATGCTATTTACCGTAAAGCTTAGCGATAGTAATGGGGGATAATGTGCCTAAAGGTAAAGTTGATTCTAGGCTCTGTAACTTTAAGTCGTTTAGGCAAAGCATGTTGCCAGTGTTGTTGCATGCCAGGGTGCATAATCAACAAATCTCCAGACTCTAGGGCAAAATTCACTTTGGTTTGCGTTTTTTTATGGCGCACAACAAAGTCTCTACAGGCTCCAAGAGTGACAGAGGCAATAGCTGAGCCCTCGATAATTTCGGGTTCATCATCACTGTGCCAGCCCATGCAATCGTGCCCATTTGCGTAGCGATTGACTAACGCTGTGTTGCTTTGTATTTGATGATCTGTAAACAGTTTTTGTCGTAAACGACTTAACACCTTAGGCCAAGGCAAGGCGCTAATGTGTAACTTAGAATAATGATAGTCACAACCCGGATCGCCAAACCACGCTTGAGTGCGCGGAATAGGATGCCGCTTACCATAGACTTCAATAGACACTTTTTCTAACGGGTAGTGTTCAACTTCGTTAAGTAACAACTGCTGCTGTTTAGCGGACAAAAAGCCTTTAATCCAGGTAACAGGTGGCGTTAATGGATGATCAACATCTGTATCGAGATCTAACTGGGCTTGAGGTGCCTCAAAGTCAAACCCTTGTTGCAAACCAGACACTTTACCTCCTATTTCATTAAACAGTTAAAACCAGCGCTTTATTTTAGCCCACCATAGCCCCAAAATCACAATCAACGCCATAAGCAGCAACACAGCAAAATAACCATAAGACCATTTTAGCTCTGGCATATTGTCAAAGTTCATCCCATAAATACCCGCGATGACCGTTAAAGGTAAAAATATGGCCGTAACCAAGGTTAACGTCATCATTACCCGGTTGGTTTTATGCGCGCTCACAGAGATAAAGCCATTAATCAAACTGCTCACTAATCCTTGATACAAACTGGCGCGGCTCGATAATCGCTCAAACTGATTATACAAATAACTTAACTGTTGATAGTCAAACTCAATGTGTTTAGCACCATCATTACCTAACAGTTGTTGCAGTAGTTCTTCATGATAACTAAATGAACGTTTTGCCTTTTGTAATTTACTGCTGTATGCCATTAGCTCAGCAAGTAAATCGTCAGTTGATGCATCAAAAATTTCGTCTTCTATATCATTTAAGCGTTCTTCTAATGCCAACATAACGGCTAAGTAGTCGGTCACTATTTGACGCATAATCGCAAAACACACCCAGCTCATTTCCGGGCTATCAAGGCTTTGCTTAGCCATGACTTGTTCGGTAATTTTAGCCACACTAATTGAAGGCTTTAAATGCTGAGTAATCAAAAACTGACGATTAACGTGCATCAGTAAATGGCTTCTATCGAGTATTAAATAGGCTTCTCGCTCCATTAACTCATGCGTCAATAAGTATGCGTGATGAGCATAGGCTTCAATTTGAGGTGGGTGACGTTCACGATGCGCTTCTTCAAAATCAAGATTATCAATGCCAAATTGCGGATGTGCTTGAAAAAAAGCTTGGTTATTGGGGCCGCTGATGTCAATCCAAATACGCTGTTTTTCTGGCTCGTATTGCGCCATAAGACGCTCGTCGCCATGCGACAATAGTTGACCTTGGTTATCAAACAATAAGATGTGAATGGTCATAATTAACTCATACTAAGACAACAGGGCCGCCTTTCGAACTAGCAGGCTAACTCTTGGGTTTCTACATCTTCAATAATGGCTTTAATTTGTTCAAAATGACTATTAACCCAAGCGCTACTGATCGGCCCCCAGGTCGAAATTCGATAATGTCCTTCATTATGCCTTTGCCCTTGCTGAATAAAATCAACTTTAATACCAATATCGGCAAAAGCTGCAATAGCATCTTGCAGGGTACGCCTTGGCATACCTGTTAACTTTTGTAGACTTAACAGATTATGTTGCTCTTCATCGAGTAGATGTGCCAGATATAGCTTTCGCAAAAATGCTTTTTGCGATTTATTAATAACGTTAACTTGAGAAAACATCGATATAACGCCCTATAAATAATACGACTTTATTTGAAATTACTGCATGTGTTGCCCTGCATGCAAGTAATATCAACAGCTAAGCAATAATCAAATTTACGGTTTGAGATAAACATTTACAACCTGTTAGTCGCAAATTGCCCCAAAACCATGGCAGTATGATAAGGAGACGGTAACAAAGGTATAACATAATAATGAACATGGACCCGACACAAAAAAGCCAGCCTTTAATCGCACACGCCTCAGATTCAACAGCTGAGTCAGCGGCAGAATTAAACCATTACCAACATGGTCATATACTCAGGCCGGCTCAATATATCCCACTATCCAGGTTAGCGCTGCAAGCCGTCGATGCTAACTACCCCAAATTACTGCTGATTATTAGCATTACGATTGCGGTGTTAATCACCTTAGGCATTACCATTTTTGGCCTAATTAATCCCGATATTCCAACGAGTGTGACCTTATCCATATTGCCAGGTTATGCATTGCTAGCAGTGATTATCATTAAACTTATCCATATGAAAGCCAAACGGATTGCCTATGGTGTATTTGAGCATGAACTGGTGTTCCGTGAAGGGCTATTTTGGGTGTCAACAACTGCCCTACCTTATACCCGCCTGCAGCACGTGAATTTATCTCAAGGGCCGGCTGAGCGAAAATTTAATCTGGTGTCATTAAAATGTTTTAGTGCCGGCAGTGGCGTGGCAGAGATTGATTTGCCCGGACTCAATGCTGAACTGGCTGAACATTTACGTCAGCACCTGTTAGCTAAAGCCGCAGCGAGCCACCAGCCAATAATAGAACAGCCTGAGAATGACAGCGATAGTTCACCAGAAAATGACACGCAAACCAGCGCAGATGTGGAGCATCAACTCACCACGGCTAAAGCCGAAACATCAAGTGAGGACACACCTCATGGATGAGTCGCCAAAAACACCTCAATCAATAAAACAACCCAATGTTATAGCCGCTGCTACGACTGAGCAGCACAGCAGTGACACTCTCGCCAATCAGCTCAAAGAGTGGCAAGCATTATCGCCCTGGTCGATTATTACCTACGTAATTGGTGCACTCAAAGGGATCCTCAGTAATGGTATTGCCATCATCCCAATCGTTTATACCGGTTGGAAACAAGGGTTTGATGGGCAATGGTTGGCGTTGATGATAAGCGTGATAGTGCTGCTTGTCAGTGTGGCTGCAGTGATTGAGTGGCACAAATTTCGCTTTCGTTTGTCAGAGGAAAAACTCGATGTTAAGCGGGGACTATTTTTTACCAAAAAAGATGAAATCCCCCTTAGCAGAATTCAAAATATTCGTTACGAGCAACCTTTTTATTTTAAACCGCTCGCCCTTGGCACATTGGTAATAGAAACCGCAGGGTCGAAAAAAGATGAAGCCAAGCTCGCAGCGTTAAACATCGAACAGGCGCAAACGCTCAAACGCTTATTGCTTACGACACCGTCGTCCGCTCAAGCCAATATTGAGCCGCAACTTGATGCTCAAACGCAAAGCTCTACTCCTGTAACGCGTAAATCTCTGGGTGATTTATTACTGTTTGGCTTTTATCAAAACAACTTTATTTGGTTTGCGGTAATTGCGGGGCCCATCATCGGTCAAATCGATATGGAAAAGGTGTTTGACTCAGCAATCGCCAAACAATTTTGGCTGTGGATTGAGAGCCAAACCCATCAAAATATTGGCTTACAAAGCTTGTTTTTTATTCTTGGCTTGCTGTTTTTATACGGACTGTTTTCGCTTATTTCGATTATCGCCGCTGTATTAAAATATCACCCCTACAAACTCGATAGGCATACCGACACCCTGCAACGCAGTGGCGGAGTTATTTCACACCAACAAGATGCATTAGCCATTAAAAGGGTGCAGCTGATCCAGGCAAAGCAACCTGTGCTAGCTCGGTTGCTTAAGCGTTGGACCCTGTATTTTAAGCAAGTCAAAGGCCAGGAGGTTGAGCAAAAAACCAAACAGCATATGCTTATTCCCAGCGTAAAACCCAACGAAGTAGCAGCAATATTAACGGCCATGCCCAATCTCAGTGGCGGCGCAAGCGCTTTACCACCCAATTACAGGTCAATTCACATAAAATGGTTTACAAGGCGGATCATACTGCCACTGTCTATCGCCATATTGTTATCGGTCACTGGCGGATTTGATGGACGTAGTTTGAGCTTTTTTGAATCCACCTGGCTAACCACGTCGGTGATTATTGGGCTTATTTATTTACGTTATAAACATTGGGGATATGTCATTGAAGACCAGGTAATCTGGCAGCACACAGGCTTACTCGGCAGGCAATGGAAACGCATTGCTTTTGACAAAGTACAACACGTCAAAATAACTCAAACACAGGGACAAAAACGGGCAAACTTAGCTTATATTGAAATCGGTCTTGCCAGCGGCAGTGTGGTGTTTCCTTATATCCCTATCGACATTGCTAATCAAATCATTTCCCGTTCGCTACATGCGGTTAGCCGTAATAGCCAAAACTGGATTTAACGTCATATCGCTTACACAAAGACAACTGTTTTGGGCAATACCAACCAGACACTTTTCTAATCGAGATGCCAAATGCGACCGGTCACCCATCGCTGGTGACTGGTCAGCATTATTAACTAAGATCAAGCTTCTAAAGCTTATTTAACCACTAACACTGGGCATTTGGCTTTATTCGCCACTTCTTCTGCAACGTTATCGTGCAAAAAGTGCGATAGGCCTGTACGTCCGTGGCTAGCAATTACCACCATACCAATGTTTTCACCATTAGCTTCAGCTAAAATTTCGGTCACAGCATCACCACGACGGATCACTGTTTCAACTTTTAAATCGGTTTTTAACTGAGCTAATAATTCATGCATTTGCTTGGCGGCAGCATCTTCCATGGTTTTAGCCAACTCTTCAGGTGTAATCGCAAGCACCATATAGTTTTCGTCACCTAGAGGTTGATCAACCACATTCAAAATACGAATACCTACATTGTAGAGATTTGCCATCTCAATGGCATATCGTAAGGCATGTGACGCCGTGTCTGAAAAATCGGTAGGCCATAAAATATTACGTGTACGCATTTTGCTACCCTCCTTAAACGTGAACAGCTAAAGAGTCAGTTAACCAGCTTAAACTTGCACAGCCAACAGACTGTATTCACGCAGTTAATAACCCCCTCTTTCAACTTAAGTGTAGTCATTAATTTGAGTATTTTTAGTGATCAAAATCAAATCAATGCCGAAAACTTGCTTTAGTTCAAAAAAACGCCTAACATCAGACCGACTAATCAGTCGGTTTGTTTTTAAGCGCTTCAACTAAGCTCAATATGGCATCTCATTCAGTATCAGGCACAACGAACCGATTCATATTTTCAGCCGGAGAACAATAATGAACATGGCAGTTGATCAAACCGTAAACTCACTCGCGCCATTACTCGACGCTCAACGAAGCCGCTATTTATCTCAACCCGCGCCAAGTTATCAATCTCGCGTTGACAAATTAACTCAACTAAAACTTGCATTACTTGAGAGTCAGCCAGCAATCATTGAAGCTCTTAACCAAGATTATGGTCACAGGTCTTCAAATGACACTGTTATTTCAGACATCATGCCGTGCGTTAACAATATCAATTACACCATTAAGCACCTTAAATCGTGGATGAAACCTAGCCGTCGTCATGCAGGCATGTTGCTATCCCCCTCAAAAGTGTCAGTGCAATATCAACCTTTAGGTGTGATTGGTATTATTGTGCCGTGGAACTTCCCTATCATGTTATCAATGGGGCCATTAGTCACCGCCATTGCCGCAGGTAATGGTGCCATGCTCAAAATGTCTGAGTTTACTCCTGCAACGAATGCCGTGTTACGCCAATTACTTGCCACTATTTTTGATACCTCTGAAGTGGCTATTGTTGAAGGTGAAGCGGAAGTTGCCGCAGAGTTTTCATCTCTGCCTTTTGATCATATTTTATTTACCGGCTCTACCGTTGTTGGACGACATGTTATGCGTGCCGCAGCTGATAACTTAACGCCGGTGACGTTGGAGCTAGGTGGCAAATCGCCCGCGATTATTGCGCCCGACATGTCGATAGACACCGCTGTTGAACGACTCATTTTTGGAAAATGTTTAAATGCCGGTCAAATCTGTGTGGCCCCTGATTATGTGCTCTGCCCTGCCGACAAAGTAGATGCGTTTATTGCAGCTTATCGTGCTCGTTTTAACAAAATGTACCCTGATTTTGTTAATAACCAAGATTACGGCAATGTCATTAATGACCGCCAATATCAGCGCTTATTGAAAGTGCTTGACGATGCTAAAGCAAAAGGTGCAAAGGTCATATCCGCAACGGATGACCCAATTTCTACCGATAACAGAAAATTAGCAACGCAACTGATTACCGACACAACAGACGACATGTTGTTGATGCAAGATGAGATTTTTGGGCCACTCTTACCCATTATTAGCTATCAAAATGTGTCAGAGGCCATTGGTTATGTTAACCGTGGAGACAGGCCGCTGGCGTTATACATAATGAGTTTCGATGATAAAACCCAACACCATATTTTACAGCAAACCCATTCTGGTGGTGTGTGTATTAACGACACGGTATTTCATGTGGCGGCAGACGACGCGCCATTTGGCGGTATCGGCCCTTCAGGCATGGGGCATTACCATGGTAAAGAAGGTTTCTTAACCTTTAGTCACGCTAAAACGGTGCTAAACAGTGGTAAAATCAACACAGGCGTGTTTGTGCACCCTCCTTATGGTGGGCTCATTCAACGACTATTAATGAAGTTTTTCTTGCGTTAACAACGCTGCTGCCCAGGCAGTTCATAGACATTTTCTGGGCAGCTAATCATTTTCAACCACAGGCACTTTTGACTTAATGAGCAGTAAAACCACAACCACCACAGATAAAAAACAAGCTATTTTAGACTCAGCATTGCTGCTTTTTGTCAGTAAAGGCTTTAATGCAACATCAACTGCCTCCATTGCCAAAGCTGCGGGAGTGGCAACCGGGACATTATTTCATCATTTTCCGACCAAAAATGACATAATGAGTCAATTGTTTCTATCCATAAAACAAGAGTTTGCCAATAATATGGTCAGCAATACTCAGTTGTCTGGTGACATTGAAAAAGACGCCCATAACCTATGGCAAAAAGCCATTGATTGGGCTATCGCACAACCTCTTAAGCAATTATTCTTTTTACAATATTCAATGTCAGCCGATATTGATGTTGCGGTGAGAAAGCAAGCGATGACAAGCATCTTAGGCTTTGTGGTTGAGTTGATTGAGCAAGGCAAGCAGCAAGGCATTATTGCCAATTTCCCCAGCGAATTATTACTCGAAAACTGCCATGGGCAGTACTTAGCCGCTATCCGCTTCTTTACAGACAATCCACAACTCGGTAGTGACGAACAACATCGCAGTGCAAGCTTTAAATTGTTTTGGCATGCGATGAAAGCCCAGTAACACCTCACTGACAGCGAGCCAAGCTATAACGACCTAAAAATATTAACCATCTAAATCAAAACCCGCTAAATCAACATCATCTGCGGCTGAGTCGTTGTTATCTTCAAAATCTAATTGCGCTGTATGTGCGATTTGCTGGTTAAGCATTTCTTGTTGCTTAGCCTTATGCATTGCATATTGGCGTCGACGCTTGCGCTGTAAGCATAATCGAATAACATCTTGCTTTTGTAACTCACTGTAGTTCATCCAATTGAAACGCTCATCACGGCTTCTCAGGCACCCAACACAATAACCGCGGCTGTCAGACTGACAAACACCGACACAAGGGCTGGGTACCGCAAAAAAGCTTAACTGTTCCATCATCAGTGAGATTAACTCCTGTACATAAAAAGCAGACTATTTATTGATATGCGATATAGTCATAAAGGCCTAAAAATATACAGGCCAACAATCGTTGTATATTAAGGTTATACTAATTGAGTTAATTTTGTACATTATTACACGTTTTAGGAGGTCTTATGACAACATCAAAGCGTTCCATGTTAAGAGGAAGCAGTCCAACCTGGCGCAGACTGACATTAATAATATGTAGCTTATTTATCCTCGCGGCATGCACAACAAAGCCTAAACAAGATTATGATGTTAATTACGATTTCTCTGCACTTAAAACGTTTAGCCAACTCAGTGTTGAACAAACGAATGACCCACTAACAGCCGACAGAATTAACGCCGATATCAAGCAAAGTTTGTTAAACCAGGGATTTGTTTATCAACCAGAGGGTGGCGATTTTATAGTTAACTATGCGTTTGTCACTCAAGATAAAGAAAAAGACTCTAGCCTTTCAATCGGTTTAGGCTCTGGCACTTGGGGCTCTAAAGGCGGTATTGGTCTTGGTACCAGCATTGGGATCCCGCTTGGCAGTAATATCGCCAAAACCCAAACGATCCAAATTGATATTGTTGATTCAACAGATAAGCGCTTAATTTGGCGCGGTAATGGCCAGTATCATTTTGATCAAGGCGGCGAAGATAAGGCCAAAGGTATTAACGAAACCGTTGCGGCAATTTTGGCGCAATTCCCACCACAAAAATAACCACTTTTGGCCGTTGTTAACCGCAAATGCAACAACGGCCATCGCATTGTAAAAAAATCTATTTAGCAATTAACGGTTGCACGGTAAACTAGCCGCTATTCTACTTTATCGATTTGTTGACATGACCACCGAAACATATAACCAAGCCTTACTGGCATTAGCACTTGCCGGCATTGATGCCATCAATACCTCTGCATCACAACACAAAGCCCAACGCACGCCTGCGCAAGAAAGCCATTTTTTATGTAATTGGATGGTTGAATCGTTAAAAACAAAGCGTTTTTCTAAATTGGTTGCCGACGACTTAACCGCGTGGATCCGTCAAGCTCGTAGCCAAGGGGCTGGGGCGCAACTAAAACGTTTGCTCACCTGCATTGCAGACCAATATCAGCAAGCCAATAACAGCCCTATTGCGACAGGTACCGGGCTTAAAAACTTATTAACAGAATTAGCGGCTAAGCAATGGGTTATCATCACCGATACTGATATAGACGCTAAACTTAAATTAGACAGTGATGGGCAATCTAGCTTAATTATCTCTGCCACAGCGTTTAATCAACACATTGCTGATGACAAGATTGTTAAGCCGATTTCAATGTACATACGTGGCGATGAAAAAATCGTAGCTCAACTTGCGTTAACTCAGGGCTTATTACTGAGCCAAGGTAATAAAAAGACTACGTTAATCAAACACCACAAAACCTATACCTTAATGCCGAACAATCTTCATCCTAGTTTATGCTTGCTGTGCCTTGAGCAATATTAAACCTTTTTGATCAGCGTAAGGGGAATGCATTACAAGCAATAAGGAGTGTCTATAAGAAACGGCCTTATCGCATTATGTAGTGATGTTTGCTTTGTTATACGTTAAACACTTACGCTGATACCTGGCTTAAATCCCCTAAACAAACCCCAGCCACTGACAATAGCCAAGCACAAAATTAACTGGGGTTTAAAATGGGTTTACACTGTAGCCTTCATGAGCTAATACCGCATGGGCTGTTAACGCAGACAACGCCATGTCAACACCAGGTAATAAATCCTTTTGACTCATGCCGTAATACGCCGCCGTTTGACCGCACACATAAAACCTAACCCCAACTTTCACCAACTGTGCAATCAGGTCTTTATTAGCATTATTTTTTTCAGCATTTAGCATCTGATAGTAGTGTTCTTGAGTCATGTCGCTTGCCGCTTGACCATGCACCACCATCGCTAGTGAAATATCTTCCAGTTTAACGCCTGCTGCTACGTGCATATTAATAAAACGAGCAAGGGTATCGATACGACGATTCAACTCACCGGGTTTAGCCGCTGCACCTAAATCAAAAGCCACCTTAAACTTCATTCCTGCGGGGATTGCCAAGTTACTCTCAATGGCAGCCACTTTACCGTACTCTGTGATCACTGTGCCAGGCTTAAAAGCTTCCATACCCGCAGCGGCCATAAAAGGAGTGCAGGTGCTTGTAATTAACATGGCACCATACAGTGCTCGTTTAGCCAAAAGAGGTAAGCGTTGTTGCATATTTTATCCTTGTCGTTGTTGTTTTTAGGCCTATCATTGGCTCATCCTAACTCACTTTAACACAGATTAACGCTTAGATTTTATGGCGCATATGGGTATAATCGCGGCCAAACCACGCGACAACCTAAATGATATGTCAATTCGCCCAATCATAGCTTCAGACTGGCCAGCCATTATGGCTATTCAGGCGCAATGTTATATTGAATTAACCCCAGAGTCCCTTGCGGTCATGCAAAGTAAATGGCAAGCGTCGCCAACGACATGCTTGGTCATTGAGCAAGCTGAAAACATTGTTGCTTATGCATTAGTCCACCCTTGGCCTCAGGGTGATGCACCGTCTTTAGACACACCCATTACCCCTATAAAGAGTCATAGCTGGTATTTGCATGACATGGCGATTTCGCCAGCGGCTCAAGGTATGGGGCTGGGTAAACAGTTACTCGAGTACGTGATTTACCAAGCGACTCAATTATCTAAACACGGTATTGGTTTGGTTGCCGTTCAGGGAGCAAAAGGCTATTGGCAAGCACAAGGTTTTTTACCCGCAGCCCCCTCCTCAGCATTAAAAGCTGCTTTAAAGACTTATCCTGTTGATGCGTGTTACCTGTATTTAACCCTCGATTAGGCTTGTGAACGAAATAAAGTGTGCTATTTATGGCAACTCATTGGGGTTCTAGTTGGTTATCGGCCTACGAACGTGGGACAATTAACCACACTATCTAACTACACTATTAGCGCACTGGTTGCGTTTGAGTCCTTATCGTCGAAAACATATCTGTTAGATGATATTGATTAAGGGCTATCTTTTTATTTTGAATGTAAATGACATTAATTTCAGGAGTTCGCCATGGCGCGCCAAGTAATTTATACCTTTAAAGGCCAAACCAAAACTATCGCCTTTAGCTATGACATCCACCAT
Organism: Shewanella saliphila; assembly: GCF_014648295.1. Classification (GTDB taxonomy): domain Bacteria; phylum Pseudomonadota; class Gammaproteobacteria; order Enterobacterales; family Shewanellaceae; genus Shewanella; species Shewanella saliphila. The sequence goes on along the minus strand of NZ_BMQV01000037.1, from coordinate 24,668 downwards.
GACCTTTATGAAGCCGCAGCTGAGGCGGAAGGGATAGATTTAACCAGATTTCTCGCCATGGAGCAGCAAATAGCCTTAACCTCCAAAAAAGGCGCAAAAGCTGAAAAAGAGTTTCGTAAAACCGAATTTGCACGCTTTGGTTTTACCAGTATTAAGTTTGTTCGCGAAGACGATGAAATCTAATCTCAACTGAGCCTTAAGGAATATCGATGTTAAATTCAGAACATGCCAACTTTCCTCGAGCGAGCTTTGTTCGTCGAGTTGGCGCTATCATTTACGATTCATTATTGGCCGTCGCGGTATACATGTTTGCCGGTGGCATTGGGTTTGGGGTGTTTTTTGCTTTACAAAGCACCGGGGTGATTGCAATGAACGGCTTTGAGCATACCTCAGACTTACTCAATAACACACCGCTTTACCATGGGCTATATCAATTATGGTTGGCATTGTGTGTTTGTAGCTTTTACGCCATATTTTGGAGCCGTGGCGGTCAAACTTTAGGGATGCGAGCATGGCGTTTAAAAGTGCAGCATCCTAATGGTCAAAATCTCAGTTTCATTACCGCTTGCGCTCGCGTGGTGTGGTCTTTGTTAGGGATTGGTAACTTATGGATTTTAATCAACGACGATAAACTGGCTCTGCAAGATATGATGACCCGCTCAGAAGTGGTGGTATTGTCGGTTGAAGCCAATCAAATGCGCAATTGGCACGGCGCATAAAATATCAAGTTAACATTTTGATTTTATAGCAATATAATCATATAAAGGGTAACTCGCGAATAAAAATGGCAACCCATAGGTTGCCATTTTTGTGTCTTGGTTAATGAGACGATTATTTGCGTATGTAATGTATGGCTAAAGCGGTAAATAACAAACTTGGCGCAACAGCCCCAACAAAAGCGGGTAACTCATACACAAGGCTCATAGGGCCAAATATCTGGTTGCTGATATAAAAACTAAACCCAGCCACCACACCTAACAATACCCGAGCCCCCATTGTGACCGTTCGTAGCGGACCAAATACAAATGACAACGCCACCAGCATCATTACCGCCACCGTGATTGGTTGCATAATTTTGCGCCATAACGCCAACTCATAACGGCTAGGGTCTTGCTGGTTAGTTTCGAGGTAATCAAGATAATCAACCAACCCTCTAATCGATAACGATTCAGGTTTTACCGACACCACACTGAGCTTATCTGGCGTTAACGTTGACTTCCATTCATCGGTTTCTAAAAATTCACGAACGACTCTATCGTCTTTTACTGACGTATTTTCAACGCCACTTAATTGCCATATATTACCAGTAAATACAGCTTTCTCAGCATGTGTCACCGACCTTAACTCAAGACTATCGTTAAACTTATACAAGCTAACAGAGTTAAGCATATCCACATTTTGCACTTCGCCGATATTGACAAACATATCGCCATCTTTAGCCCAAATACCACGGTTTGATTTAATTAAACTGCCGCCCGACACTTTAACGGCTTGGAGTTCCTTTGCGCTTTTTTCAGCAACTGGGGCCCCCCATTCACCGAGCACCATCACCATTATCATTAACGGTATTGCGGTTTTCATTGCCGATTGAGTGATTTGCAAACGCGACATACCAGAAGCTTGCATCACGACAAGTTCCGAGTTGGACGCTAACATGCCCATCCCAATTAATGCTCCGAGTAAAACGGCCATAGGGAAAAACATTTCGATATCTCGAGGCACTAAAAACAGCACATAAACGCCGGCATCCATCATGGTATAGTTGCCTCGACCGACAACGCGCAGCTGATCAACCCACTTAATAATGCCCGATAACCCGGTTAAAATTAGCAAACATAAGGCTGAGGTGCTCACAATCATACGAGCAATATAAAGGTCTAAAATTTTCATCCTGCCACCTGTTTACGCTTAAAAAATCCGAGCAACTTCATTCCAGATGGCCGTTCTTTTATCAACAACAATAACCCTAATATCAATGCACAACCGTGGATCCACCACATCCCCAACGATAATGGGATTACCTCATCTTGTAGCGCCTTACGTCCTGCGACCATTAAGCCAAAGTAGCCCAAATACAATAAAATCGCAGGGAACATTTTTGCAAACTTACCTTGGCGCACATTCACCCGAGCCAGCGGTACAGCAATTAAGGTCATTAATGGAATGGCGATAGGGATCGCTAATCGCCATTGAAATTCGGCCACGGCTTCAGAGCCAGGTGTCGCCAGCAACTCATCGACTGGCAATGCAGACAATTTACGTCTACGCTCGTCGATTTCTTGCTCTTTAATTTCCATTTTATAGCCACCAAACTCAATAACTTGTATATCCAGTGACTTAGGGTTGCCTTGATAACGCACCCCTTTTTCGAGCTCTAATTGCTGGCTGCCGATATCGTCTTCTGTCACTCGCCCTTGCTGAGCAACCACAAGATTAGTTAAGCCATCTTCATCTTCAGGATCAGGTAATTGCGCCACAAACACTTTATTGAGAGTATTATCTTTATTAATCTTTTCAACAAATAACACCGCTCGACCGTTAGGGCTGGTTTGAAAGCGCCCTTGAGTTAGTGCGGCAAGTCCGGCTTCAGACTGAGCTTTTTCTAACACCTGATTTTGGCGCTCTTCTGCCCATGGGCCAACATAAATAGACAAATAAGCCGTAAAGACGAGGTTAACTAACGCCAGCAGCAATGTCACCCGAGTTACATACCACTCACTGACCCCCACGCCATGCAAAACCACCATTTCATTTTCAGCATACATTCGCCCATGGGCTAATAAAATCGCTAAAAAGAAACTAAGAGGAAGCACCAACACCGTCAACTGAGGCAAATTCAACCCCAATAACGTCAACACTAACGATGCCGGAAATTCGCCGTCAGAAGCGTCGGCTAACACGCGCACAAATTGTTGGCTGATAAAAATAGTTAACAGTACTAAAAGTACTGCAAATTGCGCTTTTAAAACTTCACCAATCAGGTATCTAAATACAATCACAAGTAGGATCCGGTGGCTAAACTTATCTTTTTACTGGTATCAGAGCAACTTTCATGTAAACTGTCTACTTTCAGAAGTTTTGCTAGTTTTCTGACCAGCGCGGAAGGTGCTTTGGGGTCGTGGTTAACATCTATTTTGGCTGTCAATTTTCGCCTATTTTTAGTTAATAATCCCAAACAGTTAACACCTTTTCGTTGAATATATGCCAGATGGCCTAATGCAAACATTATCTAATAAATATAAAAATTTGTCTTTAAGAATCTAGGAGTGCTCATGGAGTTTAGCGTAAAGAGCGGCAGCCCCGAAAAACAACGTTCAGCCTGTATCGTTGTTGGTGTCTACGAACCCCGCCGTTTGTCTGGTATCGCAGAGCAATTGGATAAAATCAGTGAAGGTTACATCAGTAACCTACTTCGTCGTGGTGACCTTGAAGGTAAACCAGGACAAATGCTGCTATTGCATCATGTACCAAACGTATTGAGTGAGCGCGTGTTATTAGTAGGTTGTGGTAAAGAGCGTGAGTTAGACGAGCGTCAATACAAACAAATTATCACCAAAACCATTAGCACCTTGAACGAAACCGGTTCAATGGAAGCAGTATGCTTCTTAACAGAACTGCATGTCAAAGGCCGCGACACCTACTGGAAAGTTCGTCAAGCCGTAGAAGCGACTCAAAACAGCTTATATTCATTTGACGCATTAAAGACCCGCAAGGGTGAAACTCGTCGTCCACTGCGTAAAATGGTATTTAATGTACCAACACGCCGTGAGTTGACCATTGGCGAGCGCGCAATTGAACACGGCACGTCAGTGTCTGCGGGTATGCATTTATGCCGCGACGTGGCAAACATGCCACCTAACATTTGTAATCCAGCTTATTTAGCGTCACAAGCGCGTCAAATGGCTGAAGTACATGAAAACCTTAAAGTCACCACCATTGGTGAAGAGCAAATGGCCAAATTAGGCATGAACTCTTACCTTGCGGTAGGCCGTGCTAGCTCAAACGAGTCGATCATGACCGTGATGGAATATCAGGGCGCAGTCAACAGCACTGAAAAACCGATTGTATTAGTGGGTAAAGGGTTAACCTTTGACTCGGGCGGAATTTCATTAAAACCTGGCGAAGCCATGGATGAAATGAAATACGACATGGGTGGTGCAGCAGGTGTTATCGGCACCATGAAAGCATTGTGTGAAATGAAGTTGCCTATCAATGTGATTGGTGTACTGGCCGGTTGTGAAAACATGCCTGCTGGCAACGCTTACCGCCCTGGTGACATTTTAACCACCATGTCTGGCCAAACGGTTGAAGTATTAAATACCGACGCTGAAGGCCGCTTAGTATTATGTGACGTATTAACCTACGTTGAGCGTTTCGAGCCAGAATTGGTTATCGATACAGCAACCTTAACCGGCGCTTGTGTGATTGCATTAGGCAAACACGCTTCAGGCTTGTTTAGCTCGCATAATCCATTAGCACATGAATTGCTTAATGCTGGTGAACAAAGTGGCGACCGCGCATGGCGCATGCCATTGTGGGATGAGTACCAAGACATGCTTGATAGCCCATTTGCTGACATGACTAACCTGGGTGGTCGTCCTGCAGGTTCTATTACAGCCGCTTGTTTCTTATCTCGCTTCGCGAAAAAGTACAACTGGGCGCATTTAGACGTAGCAGGTACAGCTTGGAACAGTGGCGCAAACAAAGGGTCAACCGGTCGTCCGGTACCTATTTTAAGCCAGTTCTTAATTAATCGTGCTGGAGTTGAAATTAGCGAATAACGCTAAAACCTTCTCTATAAAAAGGTAAAGCATATCTGCTTTACCTTTTTTTATTCGTTTGCATTGTACATTTATTGAACATGCAGAGTTGATGGTATAAACTGCACCGCTATAACAATTAGGATAAAAAACTCATCACAATCATAGGGATTTGATTAATGACACAATATAAACCGCATACAAACTCATTGACCTATGAGCCTTTGATATGAAACCTCCTTATTTGTCATTTCAACCTTTACTTTTGGCGATCACTTTGTTGCTCACCGCCAATGTAACCGCGGCACAACCCACAACCAAACTGATGACCTATCCGTTACGCCCTTTCAGCTATCAGCAAGATGGCATGGTAACGGGATTCGCAGTAGACATTGTTAACGCCATAATACAAAACTCGCACATCGATGCCCAAATTGAGATGTATCCTTTTAATCGGGGCTTTCAACAATTAAAGTCACAATCCAATACCGCCCTATTTGCTATCGCTAAACGACCTGAGCGAGAACAAAACATGAAGTGGGTTGGACCGATTATTACCAGTGGAGTGTATTTTTATAAAAAACGCAGCGCTAACCTGACGTTATCTCGATTAGACGATCTTAAACGTTTGCAAAATGTGGGAGTTGTACTTGATAACGCTGATCACAGTTACTTAAACAGCATAGGGTTTACCAACCTCAGTACTGATAACGATCAATTACAATCGCTCAAAATGCTCAGTTATGGGCGGGTTGATGTTGCCCCGATGAGCGAGTTGGTCATGCCATTTTTAGCACAAGCCGCAAATATTGATATCAATACCATTGAACGCACGTCCATTAAATTATACGACTCAACCTTATATATTGCTTTTTCAGCCGATACCAGTGACGAGATTATCGCGCAATGGCAGCAAGCATTTGATCAACTCAAAACATCAGGGCACTATCAAACTATTTTCGATCAATACTTTAACAAAGAAATAAAAATTGCCAACCACTAAACAGCACCTTATTAAACAGCAAGTTATGTAACATCGCAGTACTGAAAACCTATTGTCGTACCGACCAACCATTGTGCCAATCACATTAGCCAAGCGCCTTTTTATCAATCTAACAATGGCTATCTTTAATCAATTTCAAAGCATCTACAGCTAAACAATTGTTAACTTGTTACACATACGTAACAAGCCTATTATCTCGTTTGCAAACATAATAAGTCCATAATCTATAAAACAAACTCGCAGAAAGAGATCTTCAGGTGAAAGCGCTAAAAGTCATCATCATTACAATCGTTAGTGCATTGGCCCTTTATGGGTTAGTGGCAATTTTATTGGGCTGGCTACTCAGCTCCATGTGCGGTAACACCGTTTACACCGAATCGCTATCATTAGATAAAATGTACAAGGCTGTCATTTTTGAACGCAGTTGCGGCGGTGCTTCTGACTACTCAACTCAAATATCAATCATCAAAGCTGACGAGCAACTGTGTGACAATTGCGCTGGCGATGTGCTCGTTGCTAATGGCCATCCTAACGACAATAAACTCAACTTAGTCTGGTTAGGGCAACAAGATTCTGACAATCAACATCTGCAAATTCATGTTCCTGCTGACATTACAATTGAGACTCAAGCAAGCAGCTGGTCCTCTTGGTTTGATAGTATCGATATTTCCTACCCTGTATTTGAGCAATATCCAGTAGTCTGTGAACAAAACCCGCAAGCTAAAGCATGTCAATTCATCACAAATGATCAAAAATTTATTGATGTGTTAATTCAATTTAAAGACTTTAAAAACCATAAAGCACTTGCCGTATCAGTGAGCGATAGTGGTCATATTCGCTATGGCTACGGTTTTGGTTATGATTCCATGTTAAAAGCACAACGCAGAGCATTAAATGAGTGCACCAAAGGCACAAGCCCTACTCATGTAAAATGTGAATTCATTCGCTAGGGGCAAGTAATGCAATTTGAGCGTCAGCAATACAAAACACATCTCATTGATAATCACAAAATAGAGGTCAGTTACGACCGCTTTACGACTCGTTTTAACTTATCCATTAATGAGCAACGGGTTTATACCCGGCTACTACTGCTAGGCCCATGGCGTAAACAGCAACTAATGATTAATGATATTCCTTACTATTTTACAATTAGATGGTTTGTGCTGTGGCGTTCAAGCTTAACGCCACAGCAACCATGTCCTCACCGGCTCTCCATCAAAGAGCTATTACCTCAACGGCGTAGAAAATCCATTATGATCGCGCTCTATATCGGCTTAATCAGCACGATTAAACTGACGTTAGGGATACTCAGCGAGTCCAACATCCTATAAAAACCACTACAGACAACCATTAACCCGCAAGCGATTTTAGTGTAAACTCGTGGCCAAATTATTAACCGGTAAAAAGCTGCACAACATGACTCAAGCCTTGTTTTACCTTATGCCTGATAATCATAATCAAATGAGTGCATTAGATGCGCTTTATTTGGCTGCCTGCCGGTTAGCTGAACAACACTATCGTCAACAAAAAAACGTCTATATTCATTGCAAAGACAAGCAACAAGCCTATGCAATTGATGAGTTACTGTGGCAATTTGAGCCCAATGCCTTTGTGCCGCACAATTTAAAAGGTGAAGGCCCCGTGACAGGGGCGCCGGTCGAAATTGGTTTTGACACCTTAGGGCCAAATAAAAGTCGCCAAGTTCTGATTAATCTTGCAGACCACATGCCCACTTTTGCGGTAAACTTGCCCCATATTATCGATTTTGTCGCTAATGACGATGAGCTCAAGCGCATTGCCCGCAATCGCTATCGCCAATATCAAAGTGCAGGCATTACACCTAGCACTCAAGCATTAGCGGAATAAACACTTAATTTAGATAGAGAACATAACGCTCCTATGGAAAAAACATACAACCCAAAGTCTATCGAACAAGCTCTTTACCAAAACTGGGAAGAGCAAGGTTACTTCAAGCCGCATGGCGATGAATCACAAGGCAACTATTGCATCATGATCCCGCCACCGAACGTAACCGGTAGCTTACACATGGGTCACGCATTCCAAGACACGATCATGGATACCCTCACCCGCTATGAACGCATGAAGGGCAAAAACACTTTATGGCAAGTGGGTACCGACCATGCCGGTATTGCGACTCAAATGTTAGTTGAGCGTAAACTTGAAGCGGAAGAAGGTAAAACACGCCATGATTTAGGCCGTGATGCCTTTATCGACAAAGTATGGGACTGGAAAGCACAGTCTGGCGGCACTATCACCAAACAGCTTCGTCGTATGGGCGCCTCTGTTGATTGGAATCGTGAACGTTTTACCATGGACGAAGGCTTATCAAAAGCTGTGCAAGAAGTGTTTGTACGCCTATATGATGATGAATTAATTTATCGCGGTAAGCGCCTAGTGAACTGGGATCCAAAGCTGCACACCGCCATTTCAGATTTGGAAGTTGAAAACAAAGAGAAGCAAGGCCACATGTGGCACTTTCGCTATCCTTTGGCGCAAGGCGCACTTACCGCAGACGGTAAAGATTATTTAGAAGTTGCAACAACCCGCCCTGAAACCATGTTAGGTGACAGTGCCGTAGCCGTACACCCAGATGACGAGCGTTACCAGTCACTCATTGGTAAGTTCATTTTACTGCCAATCGTCAATCGTTTGATCCCAATCGTTGCCGACGATTATGTCGACATGGAATTTGGTACCGGCTGCGTAAAAATCACCCCAGCACATGACTTTAACGACTATGAAGTGGGTAAACGTCATGCATTGCCTATGTACAACATCTTCACCCTAGATGCATCTGTACGTAGCTTTGTTGAAGTGATTAACACCGACGGCACGCCAAACAAAGACGTCGAAATGGCACTACCTGAGCGTTATGTTGGGCTGGACCGTTTTAAAGCACGCGACGCTATCGTGGCAGAGTTTGACACCTTAGGCTTACTTGAAAAAGTGGCTCCGCACGGCTTAAAAGTGCCTTATGGCGATCGCTCTGGTGTGGTCATTGAACCATTACTAACAGACCAATGGTATGTTGCGGTTGAGTCTATGGCCAAAACCGCCATTGAAGCGGTTGAAACCGGCGAAATCAAATTTGTGCCACAGCAATACGAAAACATGTATTTCTCGTGGATGCGCGACATTAACGACTGGTGTATTTCACGTCAGTTATGGTGGGGACACCGCATTCCTGCCTGGTACGACGAAAACGGTAAAGTGTATGTTGGTCGTAACGAAGCAGAAGTGCGCGCCAAACATAAGCTTGCCGACTCAGCAGTACTGCGCCAGGACGATGACGTACTTGATACCTGGTTCAGCTCAGCATTATGGACCTTCTCAACCCTAGGTTGGCCAGACAATTTAGAAGACTTAAAAACCTTCCACCCAACCGACGTGTTGGTCACAGGTTTTGACATTATCTTCTTCTGGGTTGCCCGCATGATCATGATGACCATGCATTTCATTAAAGATGAAAACGGCAAACCACAGGTGCCTTTTAAAACCGTTTACGTGACCGGTCTTATCCGTGACGAAGCCGGTAACAAGATGTCAAAATCGAAAGGTAACGTACTTGACCCGCTCGACATGATTGACGGGATTGAACTCGAAGCCCTAGTTGAAAAGCGTACCGGCAATATGATGCAGCCACAGTTGGCCGCAAAAATTGAAAAGAGCACTCGCAAAGAATTTGCCGATGGTATTGAAGCCCACGGCACCGACGCACTGCGCTTTACTTTAGCCGCAATGGCATCAACCGGTCGTGACATTAACTGGGACATGAAGCGCCTAGACGGTTACCGCAGCTTCTGTAACAAGTTATGGAATGCATCACGTTACGTGCTGATGAACACCGAAACTCAAACCAACCCAGACAGCGATGAAGCCGGCACGCCACTTGATTGCGGCCAAATCTTAGTGGACGGCAAACCAGGTGAAATGGAACTGTCATTAGCCGACCGTTGGATTATTGGTTTATTTAATCAAACCGTGAAAACCTTCGACGACTATATGGCTGCATACCGTTTTGACTTAGCAGCGAACACTTTATACGAGTTCACCTGGAACCAATTCTGTGACTGGTATTTAGAGTTAACCAAACCCGTAATGCAAAATGGCAGCGAAGCACAAATGCGCGGTACACGCCATACCTTGGTGACTGTACTTGAAAAAATGCAGCGTTTAATGCACCCAATCATGCCGTACATTACCGAAACCATTTGGCAACGTGTTAAGCCTTTAGCTGGCGTAACAGGTGACACCTTAATGTTGGCCACTTTCCCAACCTATCAAGCGGATCAAGTTGATGCCACCGCAATGGCTGATTTGGAATGGGTTAAGCAAGTGATTGTGGCAGTGCGTAACATTCGCGCTGAGCTTAACATTGCACCGTCGAAGCCACTTAACGCATTAGTGCGTGGTGTAAGCTACCAAGACCGTATCCGCCTTGAAGCCAACCAGGCTTTCTTTGCAAGCCTTGCTAAGCTTGAAACCATTACAGTGTTAGAAGAAGGTGAAACGGCGCCAATGTCGACCACGCAGTTAGTGGGCGATATGGAACTGCTTATCCCAATGGCAGGCTTAATCGATGTTGCTGCTGAAATGGCTCGAATCGACAAGCAGCTTGAAAAACTGGCGCAAGAAATTGCCCGTATTGAAGGCAAGCTTTCTAACCAAGGCTTTGTGGCTAAAGCCCCTGCTGCAGTCATTGAAAAAGAACGTGCAAAAATGACCGGTTTAACTCGCGATATTGAAAAATTAAACGAGCAAAAAATTGAGTTGGCTAAAATAGACGCTTAATCAATCAGTTAAATTTATACGAAAAACCAGCGATGCGTCGCTGGTTTTTTATTTTACACTTATATCAAACTTTAATATCTCATTTTGCGTTTTTGCTGTATAAGCTTGCGCCAATATCATCATTCTATTTAATGGGTCAAAACCATGTCTGATAAATTCTTTTTTAAAGGTCGTAGAACCCCAAAGCCAGCCTATGGCGAGAGCGGTTATAACACCAAGCGTACCACCAAACCCGGCACAGAACTGTCGCCATTATTGTTGTCGGTGCAAACCGATGAACGTAAAGCAGAAGTTGCGGCATTGGTTGCTGAGCATAAGCTATTTGCTCACATTACGGTTGATGCTGATAAAGCTGAGAACATTATTGAGCTAACAGGACTGCTAAATAAGCCTAAGTCAGTGAGTTTTGAAGCCAAACCTAATCGCAACGACGCTTGTACCTGCGGTAGCGGCAAAAAGTACAAAAAGTGCTGTGGTGCTTAAAACGCCCCACGCTTGATAAAAAGCAAGATACAATAAACAAAGCGGATCTCACGATCCGCTTTTTGTTTTTTGGATATTTTCCCTCAACTTAGGTAGAGTGTCTTGCGTTAACTCAACACACAATAATAAAGGGTGACTTATGAGCACTAATTCGCATTCAGGTAACGACCTGAGTGAAGTAAAACAACTGGGGATGTGGGCATCAATCACTAGCCTCGGTTATATTTTTTGGCTGGTCGGCGGCATGGAGCTGGTTGAACGTATCGCCTATTATGGCGTAAAAGCCTCTGCCGGTTTATATGCTAAATCCCCCGTCTCTGAAGGCGGCCTAGGTATCGACTTACACGACTACGGTATTATTATTGCGGTGTGGGCTATGCTGCAAACCTTTATCCCGGTGTTTACCGGTGGTATCTCAGACCGTGTCGGCTATAAAGAAACCATTTTCGTTTCGACCATCATTAAAATCATGGGTTATCTCACCATGGCGTTTTTCCCTGATTTTTGGGGATTTTTAGCCGGTGCCATGTTGCTTGCTGCAGGTACAGGGGTATTTAAACCCGGTATTCAAGGCACGCTCGTGTTGTCAACAAAACGCGAAAACACGTCAATGGCTTGGGGTATATTTTATCAAGTCGTGAATATCGGTGGCTTCTTAGGTCCGCTAGTCGCTGTGCATATGCGTCAGTTATCGTGGGACAATGTGTTTTATGCTTGTGCCGCGATTATCTCATTTAACTTCTTATTTTTATTGGCCTATAAAGAACCAGGTAAAGACGAGCGTTTAGCCAGAGCGGCTAAAGTCAAGTCAGGTGAAATTCAACAAGAAGCATTATGGAAAGATGCACTGCATGAACTTAAAAAACCTATCGTGCTTTACTACATGCTAGTGTTTGCTGGCTTTTGGTTTTTGTATAACTCGCTATTTGACGTCCTGCCTATTCATATTGCCGAATGGGTCGACACCAGCATCATTGTTACCTCATTATTTGGCCCAGAAGGCACCAGTAACGGCATATTGCAGTTCTGGCTAGGTCTTAGTAATGACGGCACCAAGGTGATGCCTGAGGGTATGTTAAACCTGAACGCAGGTATGATCATGACCACCTGCTTTTTAGTGGCCGCGTTTACCGCTAAATACCGTATTACCACCGCTATGTTAGTGGGTTGTATTTTAAGTATTACCGCCATTATGTTGGTCGGCGTCTTTAATGCTGCGTGGATGATTGTGCTGGCCATTGTGATGTTTTCTTTAGGTGAAATGATGATTAGCCCGAAGAAAAACGAGTTTATGGGTAACATTGCCCCTGAAGGTAAAAAAGCCATGTACCTGGGTTTTGTGATGTTACCGCAAGGGATTGGTTGGACTTTAGAAGGCTACTTTGCTCCTAAGCTTTACCAAATTTATGCCTCTAAAGAAATTATCTCACGTAATGAGTTAGTCAGCCGCGGCATGAGCCAAACCGACGTTGATGCGATTCCACAAGGTGAAGCCTTTATGCGTTTAGTCGACTTTACCGGCATGGAAGCACAACCGTTAACGCATATGCTGTATGAAGCCAATAACATCGGCATGGCATGGTACATCATTGCTGCTATCGGGATTATTTCAGCTGTGGGTATCTTTATTTACGGTAAATGGTTATTGAACATGCAGCGCCAACAAGCAGCGTAATCGCTAATAGCACTCGATGAGTGCTGCAAATCATCAATACCAAGGGAGGCTTTAATGCCTCCCTTTTGCTATCTACGATAAAATGGCGACCCATTCTTGAGTCTAGAACCTAGATCGCTTCGCTGCTAGGACGCTAGGACGCTAGGACGCTAGGACGCTAGGACGCTAGGACGCTAGGACGCTAGGACGCTACGCGGCTAGAATCTATAAAATCTTAGCAGTGAGTCCAGCCATCATTGTTAGCAAACCACAATAACGTTGTCATCCCGTAGCAAGAGCCTAGAGCGCTACGCTGCTAGGACGCTACGCGGCTAGAATCTATAAAATCTTAGCAGTGAGTCCAGCCATCATTGTTAGTAAACCACAATAACGTTGTCATCCCATAGTAAGAGCCTAGAGCGCTTCGCTGCTAGAACGCTGCGCGGCTAGAATCTATAAAATCTTAGCAGTGAGTCCAACCATCATTGTTAGCAAACCACAATAACGTTGTTATCCCATAGCAAGAGCCTAGAGCGCTTCGCTACTAGAACGCTGCGCGGCTAGAATCTATAAAATCTTAACAGCGCAGCGACCCTAGCAGGACGAAGTCCGCCCTAGCAGCGCAGCGACCCTAGCAGGACGAAGTCCGTCCTAGCAGCGCAGCGACCTAGCCACACTGAAAATCAAACAAAAAAAAGAGGGAGGCATTACTGCCTCCCTCTTACTTAGTTTCTTAAGTGATGATTAAGAAATGGTTTTTCTGTTCACTCGTTTAGTGAGCAACACTTGAATGCACAGTATCGATACCGTAAGTTTTACCTTCAGCATGACATGTTGCACAAGACTCTACTGGTAAATCAGCTGTTGTATCAGGTGTACCTTCAACAGTCGCACCATTACTCTTAAAGTGAGCTAGTGCTGCAGCATCAGAGTGAGCATGACAAGAGCGACAAGCTTCTGCTACTGGTGAGATATATAACTCTTCAGTAGTACTCACTTTAATTGCACGTTTACCAGAAGTTAAGCCACCGTCGTCAGCAAATAGAGACTCACCGTCGTTATGACACTCTGTACAATTGGTTTCTACAGCTGGGTAACCATGTAATTCACCGCTTTCATCACGGTAAATAGCAGGGTCACCACGAGTTGCATCCCAAAGGCCTGAATGGAATCTGTGTGACACAGCAAATAGGTCTCTTTGACTGAATGTAATGTCGTCTGCAGTAACCCAAGTGGCATTACCATCAGCATCAACAGACTTATACTGTACAGGGTGACCAGAAGAACCAGTATTTTCGTTGTGACAGTCCATACATTGAGTAAATTCTGTCACACCATGAGTACCTTTCACGTACGTTAAGCTACCGTGACAGCTATTACATTTAGCTTCAGTTACAGTAATACGTGCAGGGTCATCAAAGCGAGAAATCACTTCAGCAGCATCAGCATCAGTTAAATTGAAATACTTAACAGGTGCACTGTTTGCCACGCCAAGTTGCTCAATATTGCCATCGTCATCAGTTGTACACATCACAATCATGTCATTTTCAGCACAAACTTGTACTTCAGCTGTCACATAGATTGGGCCAACTAAACGGCTTGCATCAAAATCTGCAGCAACCGTTAGGACGCCACCAGATAAGCTTACCGCATCAGTTAGCACTGACATTCCAAGGCCACGAGTAACTGCGCCATCTTCAGATAAATTACCAATTAAGAAGCCACGACTTGTAGAAGTCATATAAGCACTTAAGTCAGTACCATCAGGCATTGCAGCACCATTAAGCGTTACATTGGCTGTAACAGTTAACGTTGACACTAATGGATCGGCTGTCGCAGTGGCAACGGCTGAAGTAAAGTCAAAGACTAATCCTTCTGCAACATTATCACGTAGACCGACTTTATGCGCTTCAACTGGGCTTAAGCTACCAGCACCGTGACAACCAGAACAAACAGCGTCACTTGATGGTACAATACCGTTATGGTTTTCACCCGTATCTAAATCAACATCAACGTGACAAGACACACAAGCTTCTTCGTAAACGTTGTCGTTCCACTGAGTGCCATTATCATGACAAGTAGTACATTCATTTAGCGCAGATGGGAAAGCGATTTCACCAAATAGCTCTGCTGCTTCACCCGTTAGCGAATCAGCGATATGTTCACCGGCATGAAGAGTGTGGATCATGGCATTGAAGCTGATGTTATATCCAAAATCTGCATAGTCTTCATCAGCGGCCATCGCAGGGTTATGACAAGCGACACAGTTTTCAACTTTTTGATAGTTATGGTGAGCATCAATGTTAGCAATACGCATATCTGTATCAGCGTAACCGTCTAATGAACTATGACACTTAATACATGCCGCATTAGACACTGAATCTTTTTCTGAAACAGCTAACTCGCCAGTCGCAGGAATAAAATCAATCGGTGTTGATAACAGTTTATCACTGATACTAGTACCGTCAGCATCCACTACGTTATATGCACGTAGCATCACACGAACTAAGTCATTAGCATCACCGTCGGTTAATACTGTCGGCGCATTACCATCATGCTCCCAAGTACCAGTATAAGTACCAGGGTTAGCAGTATCTTCAACTAACGTACAAGCTTCAACTTCAACACCAGCACGAGTGGTTACTGTACCTGTAAGAGTACAATACATGGCGTTATCGCTAACAAAGTCATTAGCATAAATATGACTTGTCCATATGTTTGGTGCACCCGTGTCAGTGGTATTTTCTGACTGACTGGTGACATATAGCTGAACTTTTTCAAGCCCAGAGAATGGCATAGTCGCTCCGCCAGTACCTTCACCTGTAGCAGTAAATGTAAAGCTAAAGTCATCAGTACCCACGACAACAATATCTGTTGGCGCTATTGTTAACGTAAATTCTGCAGCATCTTCTACGGTCGTAACAGATAAAGTGGCATTAGCACCATCTGATCCATCGGTACCGTCAACGCCATTTACACCATCAGCTCCGTCAGCACCATCACTGCCGTCAGAACCACATCCCGCTAAACCAAAAGCAGCGATAAAGGCTGCCGTAAGTAAGGTTTTATTATATTTTCTCATCTTAAATCCCCCGATTTAGATTTGTTAGTCTTACACGTACAAAATATAGGGAATTGAGGCAGAAAGCCCGTGAGATGTAACAAAGGTGTGATAGCTGGTTGTAAATTCGAATACTGAAATCGGTAATTTCAATATTCGATATTACCAAAAGTAAAATTAACACGTTGATTTTAGTGATGCAGACAAGAGATTCAACATACAAAAATTAACGAAAAATATTGCCTATGATGAATTGTTTATAGATAACATTGAATAAAAAGAGAGGCAATATTGCCTCTCTTTTACTTAGTTTCTTAAGTGATGATTAAGAAATGAGTTATTATTTATTCAATGACTTAGTGAGCAGAGCTTCCATGAACTACGTCTACACCGTAAGTTTTACCTTCAGCATGACATGTTGCACAAGACTCTACTGGTACAGCGTCTGCAGAGGTAATGTTATCACCAAATACAGTTGCACCATTACTCTTGAAGTGAGCAAGCGCTGCGTCACCAGAGTGAGCGTGACAACTACGACAAGCTTCAGTAACTGGAGAAATATATTCGCCGTTACCTAATGCTACCGAAGTTCTACCTGAGGTTAAAGTACCAGTACCGTCAAAGAATGCCATTGCATCCCCAGCAGTATTTGCATCTTTATGACACGCCTGGCAATTAGTTTGCTCAGCAGGGTAATTTACTAAGTCGCCATCAGCATTAATATAAACACCAGATGCTTCTTCAGCATACGTACCACTGTGATAACGATGAGAAACTGTTGCTAAATCACGGTTGTAATACTCTAGGCCTTCAACCACTTCAAACGTACCATCTTCAGCTTCAACTTGAACAGTTTCATGATGAGAACCGACAGGGCTCGCATTGTTATGACAATCAGCACATTGGGTAAAGTTAGTCACACCATGACGAGGCGATTTAATGTGCGCTAAGTTATCATGACAAGCATTACACTTTGCTTCATCAGCTGTGGTACGGTCATTACCTACCTGTGTAGGTGCGTTATAATCAGTTGAGTTGACAAAACGCAAGTCATCAGTAGTTTCAACGCCTGTCGCTGCGGTATCACCAAATACAAAGTATTTAGTCTCAATGTTAGCAGGAATACCAACATCACAACCATCAGCAGTTGCAACGATCATATCAGTCTCAGTATCACCACACATAGCCATTTCAGATGACACATAAAGTGTTTCACCATCTAAATCAGTAGGGTCTGTAAGTGTTTGAGTTAAGACAATTTGACCACCTGTAACAACAAACATACCGCTATCAGTAGAGATACTAGAGCCTTGGACATAATCACCATTGTCATCAAGTGTACCGATTAAGATAGCTTTAGCATATGAGGCATCAGCTAGATAATCTGCTAAATCAGTACCATCAGCCGGAGCCGCACCGTTTAATTCAACACCAATAGTGACAGTTAATTCACCAGCAGCGACTTCAGCAGAAACCACATCTAACACTAAGCCATCGGCTAAGTCTGCACGACGATTAACACTGTGTGCTTCCATAGGGCTTAAACTACCAGCACCGTGACAGCCAGAACATACCGCATCACTTGCAGGCACAATACCATCATGGCCTTCACCTGTCTCAAAGTTCACATCGACGTGACAAGATTCACAGGCTTCAGCATAGATGTTGTCGTTCCACTGAGTGCCGTTATCATGACAAACAGCACATTCATTATGTTCAGCAGGGAAAGCGATTTCACCAAACAACTCTAGTGCTTCACCCGTTAGCGAATCAGCAAGCTCATCGCCCATATGAATGGTGTGGATCATCGCATTAAAGTTAACGTTATAACCTACTTCTGGGTCGTCTTGTCCGCCCGCATAAGCTGGGTTATGACACGCGACACAGTTTTCCACCTTTTGGTAATTATGATGCGCACTGATATTGCTCATACGCAGATCAGTATCAGCATAACCTTCCATTGGGCTGTGACACTTGATACACGCTGCATTTGACACAGCGTCTTTAGCTGAAACGGCGAGTTCACCAGTTGCAGGAATAAAATCAATCGGTGTTGATAAAACTTTATCACTTACATCTGTACCTTCAGAATCAACAACATCATAGGCACGGATCATGACACGAACTAAGTCATTCGCATCACCATCGGTCAATACTATCGGCGCTGTACCATCATGCTCCCAAGTACCAGTATAGGTACCAGGATTAGCTGGATCTTCAACCAATGTACACGCTTCAACTTCAGCCCCCGTAATGGTAGTCGCCGAACCCGTTGAACTACAATACATGCTGTTGCCAAAATCATTGGCTAAAGTATGGTTTGTCCATAAATAAGGTGCACCTGTATCAGTCGTATTTTCAGACTGGCTAGTGGCATACAAGGCAACTGTCTCAAGTCCAGAAAATGGCACAGCGGATCCGCCAGTACCTTCGCCTGTTACGGTAAACTTAACACTAAATGTATCAGTACCCACAACAACAATATCTGTTGGCGCTATTGTTAACGTAAATAGTGAAGCATCTTCAACGGTCGTAACAGATAAAGTGGCATTAGTACCATCTGAACCATCAACTCCATCGACACCATTGACACCATCAACTCCGTCAGCACCATCACTGCCATCAGAGCCACAACCTGCTAAACCAAAAGCAGCGATAAAGGCTGTCGCTACTAAGGTTTTTTTATATTTTCTCATCTTAAATCCCCCGATTTAGATTTGTAAGTTTTGCACATACAAAATATAAGGATTTAGACAAAAATACCCGCGCCACATAACAAACCTGTGATGCTTGGTTACAAATTCAATAGCGAAAATTGGTGATTTTAATATTGGGTATATATAAATATGAAACTACTGATTTCACATTTACCAGCTTAAAAAGGCGACTTAATTTAAAAAAAAAAGCTTGAACCATAAAAGTTCAAGCTTAAAACACACAAAACACTGATGTTGCAGGGTTAAATCAAGTAAACTGTAATAAAATTGTTAATTACCCCACTACACTCTTCAAGGTTGTTTTTTATACAGATATCTATTTCAACACCGAGTTAACAATATTGATTATCATTCCCCGCAAATCTGCAGAATAACGTCGATAATGCTCTGCACGTTCAATTAAACAATAATTTGGCATTGGCATCACTGATTTAAGTCGCTCAAGTTCTGTTTTAGATAAGCGCTTTACGCGTAATTGTGGGAGTTTTTCTGCAAAAGATCCTTCATGACAAATGGTTAATGACAAACTATTCATGGTCAGTATATGCCAATACCAGTCCTCTAACTTGCCAACATACTCAATGTTGTCTGATAACAAGCCATTGTTTTGACAATACAGTTCTAATGGATCAATACGATTATTAAAACCGCGACAACGTAAGTACACCAGTGAGTGTTGAACAATATCTTCAATTGTAATGTTATCGACATTATCCCAAATAGGGTGTTTCGCATTGCCAACAACAGAAATGCTCTTAGGACATGCTATAGGGTAAACATCTAAACCATGGGAATCTTGAGTATCATAACCAATACCAAAATCTAACTCGCCATTGTAAATCAACTCTTCTGTGTCAGCTTGCCAACTGTGTAACCTAACTTTACCAACGGTATCTAGAGGACACTCGCTTAGCGCAATGGCAACGCTGGTAATAATGTTTGGCGAAACAGCTAAGTGCAATACGTTACGTTTACAATGATTAACATTTTCTTCAACGGAGCGCTCCATTTGGCTAAACATGTCACAAAGCTGACAAACGGGTTGATATAAACGGTCAGCTAAAGGCGTCGGCTTAAGCCCTTGTTGACGGCGAAAAAACAGTTCGTCATTAAAAATCATGCGCAACGATGTTAAACAGCGGCTTATCTTAGGCGCAGATACAGCCAACTCTTTTGCTGCAAAGTTTGCATAACCGGTTTCGTAAATGAACTTAAATACCATTAAACTAAATACATCTAGTTCACTGACTTTTTTTAATGCTTGTAAATCCATGTTCTTTTCCAATCCATTGCAAGAAACGCATAAATTAACATGTTAAGCGACTTAAAAAGTTGATCTACTACTGAATTACACAATCAATTTCAGCTTCTGTTAATAAACGAAACTCTCCAGGTAATAAGGTGTTATCGAGTACGATTTTGCCAATGGACTCACGATGCAATCCAACCACGGGATTGCGAAAACGGCCAAACATGCGCTTTATCTGATGATACTTACCTTCGCATAAACTCACCCTTGCCTGATGGCTAGACAACATCGTTAGGGTTGCAGGTAATGTCGTAATATCTTCATACTCAAAATACATACCATTAGCAAAAGCGTCGATATATCGCTCATCAATTGGGTTGGCTAAGGTGACAATATAATGTTTATCGACTTTATTGTCTGGCGCCATTAATGCCGCAGACCATTTAGCATCATTGGTAATCAATAATAACCCCGTTGAATGCAAATCAAGTCGTCCTGCAATATGCAGCATATCAAGCTCAACCCCGACTAACAAACTCACAGCCGTGGGATGTTTGTCATCAACCGTTGCACTCACGACACCATCAGGTTTATTGAGCATGTAATATTGCTTTTCATACTGCTGTAACACCACGTCATTACAAACAATATGGCTAAATTCATCAATCAGTAAATCAGGTGATTTAGCATACTTACCGTCTACGCTGACTTTGTTGTCAATTAATAACTGACGAACCGCTTTTTTGGAAACCTGTAATCTACGAGCAATAAATTGGTCTAGTCGACCACGCTTAGACGCCATAAAACCTCACTATACCAATTTGATTAAGAATACCTTATTCTGTCTAAGGACTACATTAATAAGGAGTAACATGCTTTCGCTACCTGCTAGTACAGATATGCGCCCAGACATGACCACCGCCGAGTTTAAGCAGGCGATTAAGTCATTGGATCTTTTTTTACAAGAGAACATATTTCAAAGCGCAATTAATGACACCTTGAACAAGCGATCGCAGTTTTTTGATACTCTATTATGCCTACTCTGGCAGTCACTCGAACTAGACCACAATCATATTTCGCTTAACGCAGTTGGCGGTTATGGCCGGCAAACCTTACATCCGTTTTCAGACATTGATATCTGTATTATCCACGATGGAAAACTGTCTGCCAGCGACGGCGCGAAAGTCAGCGACTTTTTAACACAACTGTGGGATATCGGCCTCGACCTAGGTCACGCTGTACGCAGCCTAGACGATACCTTTCAAGCCTGTAAAGAAGATGTCACCATTGCCACCAGTTTACTTGAAATCAGGCACTTGTACGGCAATACAGAACACCAACAGCAAGTATTAAATGCATTATATGGCCAGGACTTATGGCAGAGCCAAGCATTTTTTAATGCCAAACTGAGCGAGCAACAAGAGCGTCATGCCAAAGCGCAAGGCACTTCGTTCAGTATCGAACCTAATTTAAAAACCAGTCCTGGTGGTATTCGCGATATTCAAACCCTCACCTGGGTTGCCCGTAAACATTTTGGTGTGGCCAGTATGCAGTCATTACGACGCTTTGGCTTTTTAACCAATGATGAATACTCTGAATTAATGGAATGCCAACACTTTTTATTTAGAGTGCGCTTTGCCCTGCACCAAGCAGCACAGCGCTCAGAAAACCGTTTGTTACTGCAATATCAAGCAGAAGTCGCCAAACTTATGGGCTTTGGTGATGGTATGCCCATCGGCGAGAGTGGCAATATCGCCATTGAAAAAATGATGCGTCAGCTGTTTAGGGCCATGAAGCGCATTGGCGAATTAAATAAAATACTCATGGCGTATTTTCAGCGAGAAATTATTCCGCAGCTCAATCCACAAATCATCCCAATTAACGACAACTTTGAAATTGTCGACCAATACATTCATGTTCGCGATGAAACCGTCTTTATTGATCGCACTCAAATTATGGCGTTGTTTGAGTTTATCGCGATTCATCATGACAAAATCGTTGGCATTAGTGCCGAAACTTTACGTTCGTTGCGTCAAGTTAGGCGTCGCCTCATGGGCGACTTACAAGATTTTCAGCGTTGCCGCGAACAATTTAAAGCCATTTTTGCCCACCCACAAGGTATGGGGCTTGCCATCACCTTAATGCATCAACACGGTATTTTGGCCTCGTATTTACCCCAATGGCGTGAAGTGGTCGGCCAAATGCAGTTTGATTTATTTCATGCTTACACCGTCGATGAGCACACCCATAAAGTGCTGAAAAACATCTACGCCTACGGTAAAGACATTAAAAGCCTCGATAAAGACTTAGCGTTAGCAGCAGACATTTACCAAAAAATGTCCAACAAATCGACTTTGTTATTTGGCGCATTATTTCATGACTTGGCCAAAGGCCGTGGTGGTGACCACAGTGAGTTAGGCGCAGTGGATGCCAATATGTTTGCCAAATTCCACGGCCTAAAAGTGTCACAGCAAAAGCTGATTAGTTGGTTAGTAGAAAACCACTTATTAATGTCGATTACCTCGCAACGTATGGACATTTACGACTCTGAAGTCGTCAATGCCTTTGCCAAAAAAGTCGGCACACTTACCCGATTAGACGCACTCTATTGCCTTACCATTGCTGACATTCAAGCCACTAATGATGACTTGTGGAACGATTGGAAAGCATCATTATTAAAAGATTTATACTTTATTACTCGTAAAGCATTACGCGGCGGCTTTGAAAATGTGTTGCAAATACGTACTCTCGTGCGCGAGCACAAGCAAGAAGCCCTTAATCTGTTAGATGCAGATGAAACGACAGCCGATGCGATTAAAGCACTGTGGAAACGTTTACCGATTGGTTTTTTCAGTAATGCTGAAGCCGACGATATTGCCAGATACACCCAAGCATTATTACAACATAATCAAACGCCAGTCGAAGACAATCAATACAATACATTGATTTTACTCGACGACTCAGTGGTTAAAGGTTGCAGCGACGTATTTGTGTATACCAAAGACAGGGCCGGATTATTTGTTAAATTATTTAATACCTTAGCCGCACTGCGCATGTCAGTAAAACAGGCTCAAATTGCCCGCACTAAAGACGGTTATGTGGTCGAATCTTTTAAAGTCCTCGACTTTGATGAGAAGCCAATTACCAGCGCTCAACGACGCAAACAAGTGCTCAACAAGTTATATCAAGTGCTCGATAAAGATGTCACCATCCCTAAAAGACGGGCATCAAGACGCCATCAAAGCTTTGATAATCAGCCCAGCATTGAGTTTTTATATTCACGTAAATCAACCCGCACCCTAGTCAATATATCAGCACTAGACACCAGTGAATTTATGGAGCAAATCGCCAGTGCATTTAGAGCACTCGACCTTAATATTCACTCAGCGACTATTAGTACGGTCGGTGAGCGTGCCGACAACGTGTTCTCAATCTCTAATAAGCAAGACCAACAATTAACCCCTGAAGAACAGCAACAATTGACCCTAGAGTTGGCGAGCGCCATCACGGATTAGCAAAGGTCAACGCCCTAGCCATTAGTTTGCACTTTACTTTGAGCAAACCAATGGCTATGCGATAATGACATTTATTCTCTTATCAGTATTAAATCATCATGTCACAAGCGTTTAGTTACACAGCAGAATACCTGCTAGATAAAACCTACTTTGAAGAGTGCTTTGATCAGTCTGTTAGTACGCAAACGCATCCCAAGCAGTACCTTAAAACCGCCATCTTTGTGATAATTGGCTTAGGTATTTTACTGCTTAATAACCTCAGCCAATTACCTATTAGCAATAAAGAGACCTACTACTTAGGGTACTTTTTTATTGGTCTCGGTGTGGTGGAATGGTTAAGTATCCGCTTTAAAAGAACCTGGTGGTTATGGCGTCAAATGATGAGTAAAGCAGCTGGAGACACAGTTACACTGGTCATTGATGATACCGGCATTCACAGTCAATCAACCCATGTGAACCAGCAGGTTTTATGGACTGATGTTTATCGTATCACCCAGACTGAAGCAGGCTTTTTAATCGCCTTACAAAAAAGTATCACCTACTTATCTAAACGCTGCTTAGATGCCGCAAGTATCGAGTTTATTGCCAGCAAACAAGGGTAATTTAAACCAGTGCCTCACGAACGCGCTGTTTAAGGTGGCTAAGTAAATCGTCTTTAAACCAGGGGTTGCGGCTCAACCAGATATTATTACGCGGACTGGGGTGCGGTAAGGGGATAAAAAGTGGCCCAAAGCTGCGCCATTGCTTGACCGTTTCGGTGAGGGTTTTAGGTTTGTTCGCGATATCGAAATCAACGAACTCACTATTGGTTAATGCATTAATCGTTAAGCGATGCTCACTTAAATAATACTGTTGCGCATATTGGCCAACCAACAACACCAATTTAACTTGAGTTAAGTGAGCCAATAATAATGCATGCCACTTAGGGGCGCACTCTGGTCTTGGCGGTAAGTCACCCGATTGACCTTTTTTAGCTGTAGCCGCGCTATAACTCCCTGGATAACAAAACCCCATTGGCATAATGGCAACCTGCTTAGCATCGTAAAACACCTCACGGCTTACGCCTAACCACTCACGCAATCTATCGCCACTGGCATCATTGAAAGGAATGCCTGTTTCATGCACTTTACGCCCTGGCGCCTGACCAATGATCAATATTTTTGCTTGAGGGTCGAGTTGCACCACAGGGCGTACACCATGAGTTAATGAAGCCGCACAAAGCTGACATTGATTAACCTGCTTGAGTAACACCTCAAAATCGGTCATATACCCAAACAACCTGAAGATGCTCGATTTCAGCAAGAATTTACACGCGTTTAGGCAAGGCATTGATTGCAGGTAATGGTTGTTCCCTTTCCAAAATCAATAACGCAGCATAAACGCGTGTAAAACTTGCCCTTTGGGAGTTTCACCG
>NZ_BMQV01000036.1 GCF_014648295.1 Shewanella saliphila | reverse complement strand
TTAGGCCTGCCGCCAGCGTTCAATCTGAGCCATGATCAAACTCTTCAATTAAAGTTTTTTTGTTCGACTACGTCGAACGGCTCAATGAATTCTACTGTCATAATTCGCTTCGCTCAAAGAGCTCACAAATTACTCACTACATTGCTGTAGCTTCATATTACTATGAACATTCTCATCATTGAGTTAAATTTTTTGATTGCCTACATTCCGAAGAACAAGAAGACAATTTCGAATAACTCAATACCTGTGAATGTCCACACAGATTACTTGATAAATTGTTAAAGAGCGGACTCGGTAACGAAGCGTTAGACGCCGTGTTCCGTGTCAGTGGTGCGCATTATAGGGAACTCATTTTTTTGTGCAAGGCCTTTTAATGTTTTTTCTTAAGTTTATTGCTTAATTGCACAGTTTTTAAACTTAACAGCTTATTTTAGGCTGTTTTAGCTGACTTTATGAACAAAATCGGTCTGTTGTTATCTTTTTATGCTGTCTTTAATGTCACTGTAATAGCCCGTGTTATGCATTTGTCTTTATATAAAGTGTCCAATTTATCTCATTAAGCAATAAATGTGGTTCAAACCAAGTTAAAACAATGTTAAGTCAGGATAACAAAGCAATAATATGCCTTTTAACACATACTAGTGATAAATGTAGACAGAAATGCGGTGCGGTGAGATGAGAATGAGAGAATCATAAAGCATGCGCTATAAAAAGGGATTGTTAGCGCATGCCTTATAGGACCATATTTGAATAATTAACGCTGACTTAAAAATTGCGGTACATCAGCAATACTATCAACAACGGTCGTCGCCAGTGCAATACCTGTCTCGTCGACCACTTTACCTGAACGAACCAAGATGGCGGTTTGAATACCTGCGGCATGTGCTGCGCGTATATCATCGGCTTTGTCACCCACCATCACAGATTGACTCAAGTCGATTTTTAAAAATGAAGCCGCTGAGGTCAACATACCAGGTTTAGGTTTACGACAGTCACAATCTTGTTTGTATTCACCAATGCCTTTATCGGGGTGATGTGGGCAATAATAAATACCGTCGAGTTCGACACCTTTATCGGCAAAGTTCCAATCCATCCACTCAGTGAGGTGATGAAAATCATCTTCGCTGTACATGCCGCGAGCAATACCAGATTGATTAGTGACAACAACTAATAAGTAGCCCATGTCTTTTAACGCTTTACAAGCTTCAAATACACCGTCTATATATTCAAAGTCGTCTACGTTATGCACGTAGCCCGTGTCTTTATTAATGACACCATCGCGATCTAGAAATACTGCCTTCTTCAACCTAACACTCCTTAAACTGGATATTGTTGTGATTATCCCATTGACGACTATTTGGTGCCAGATAAACTCACAAATTTTACTTATTTGTTTATTTTAAGTTGCTTTAGATTACATTTATGATGTTTATCCATATTTATGTATAGGTTTCACTTTATAAAGCGCTAGCTAAGCGTTACCCTTGCTCGAATAAATTAGTAGTGATAAAAATGACATGAGCAATATACCTCCTATTATTCACAAAACCCGCACACAACTTGTTGTAGAAGCGCTCAGAGAACAGATCCTTTCGGGTGATATAGAAGGAGGCGAGCCGCTCAGACAGTCAGCGATTGCTGAACAGTTGAACGTAAGCCGTATTCCTGTACGCGAAGCATTAGTGCAATTAGAAGCTGAAGGGCTGATTAACTTTGAGCCGCATAAAGGGGCTACAGCAACTAAATTATCTGTAGAGCAAGTGACTGAGTTATTTGAATTGCGCGCCATGATTGAATCTGATTTATTGGCTAAAGCAATACCCAATTTAACCGAGCAAGATATTGCCGATGCAGAAGCCGTACTCGTACAACTAGAATTAGCTTTTAAGCTCAAAGAATCTGTCGCCAGTTGGAGTGAGCTCAACACACGTTTTCACACGCGTTTGTATAAAGCGGCCAATAGACCACACACGCTAGATGTTGTGCATGGGCTTAATACCAATTGCGATCGTTATATTCGATTACAACTGTTATTTACGGGTGGCATACCCACTGCTGAACGTGAACACAGAATATTACTTGAACTGTGTAAAGCCGGTGATGTCGAAAAAGCAACGGCATTATTGCATGAGCACATTTTGAGTGCAGCCGCTTCAATTACCAAATTAGTTGAACAAAAAATTAAGTCATAACAACAATAAAATTCTTAATCAAACATACAGGTTTGATATTATTAATTGATATTAAAGCTATTTATTTAATTGTTAATACGTATTGAGAGAACGTTTATGCAGTATGCACACATTACCGGTTGGGGAAAGTCTGTTCCACCAGCCACACTGACTAACGATGACTTAGCCACATTCATGGACACCACCGATGAGTGGATCAAGACTCGTACAGGTATCAGTAAGCGCAATATAAGCCACGTTAATACGTCAGAAATGGCCTCTGTCGCGGCCAAACATGCGCTAGCGGCCGCAGGCATTGATGGCAGTGAGCTCGACTTAATCATTTTAGCCACGGCAAGTCCGGATACCCTAATCCCGAATATTGCTTCTACTGTGCAGGCAAATATTGGCGCCACATGCGCAGCATTTGACATTAATGCCGCGTGCAGTGGTTTTTTATATGGCGTGGGCTTAGCAAGCTCAATGATTAAAAGTGGCCAAAATAAAAAGGTGTTGATTATTGGTGCTGAACGTCTATCGTTTTACCTTGATTGGTCACGCCGTGAAACCGCGGTATTGTTTGGTGATGGTGCTGGAGCAATTGTGCTTGAAGCAAGTGAAACTCCGGGCGGCATATTAGGTTATGAGTTAAATAACGATCCTGAAGGTCGTCATATTTTACAGTCTAACTTTGGCACCCAGATGGACCGATTTGATAATGAATCACTGGACTTTTATATCCACATCAACGGCCAGGAAGTGTTTAAGCGTGCGATTCATGGCATGGCGAACTTAAGCGCCAAAGTGCTCGAAAAATGCAATACCAATATTGATGATGTTGATTTTGTTATTCCACATCAAGCCAATGAGCGGATTATTGATACCCTCGTCAGCCGAATGAAGATCCCAAAAGAAAAAGCCTTTGTGAATATTGCTGACTATGGTAACACTTCTGCGGCAACTATCCCTATCGCCATTTGTGATGCATTATCACAGGGTAGAATTGTCGCAGGACAAACCATTTTGTCATGTGCATTTGGTGCGGGGTTAACCTCTGCGGCGTTGTTACTCAAATGGGGTGAGCGTACCACACCGATTCATACCAGTGATGCCGAATTATCGCCTTGTGACAAAACAGCCTTAGAAATGATTAAGCCAGCGGTTGATCATTTTTTAAGTAAAGTAGACAACAGCGAAGCATAATTGCTTATAATCTGTTGTTTGAAAAATAAAAGCCAGTCATCACGACTGGCTTTTTAATTTCAATGGTCATTAATATATATCGATAAGGTTTTTCAGCGACAACTGTTTCATCCCCCCCATGGCAGCAACTTGCGCTAATAACAATTCGCCGCAAGATAAGGCATCAACCAACGCATTATGCGCAGAATAAACTGGTAGATGATAACGCTCTCTACTCGCGCCTAATCGCAAAGAACCTTGCCGTAAAACATCTTGTTGTCTTAAACAGCGTTTTTTTTCTATTGCTAAAGTGTCGATAAACACCAAAGGTATTGAATATCCAAAACAACGCAGTAGCTGTTGCTGAATAAACTGAATATCCAATGGCGCATGATGGGCGACTAAAATGTGCCCTTGGGTTTGGGCTAAAAGCCATTGCATAGCTTGTTCAATTGACAGTGCTTTATGTAATTGATTATCAACAATGCCATGTACTGTGGCACTTTGACCAACACTGCCACTGATCGCAATCATTAAATGTTGCGCTTTATCTAACGGGATAACGCCATTCACAATGGGCACAATACCGATGCTAATCACTTGATCTTGCAGTGGGTCTAGCCCTGTCATTTCCAGATCAATCGCCATTAATGGGGCGTCGATAAAACGTTGACTTAACACAGGTGTGATTGCCGCTAAATAATTTTTTAACGGCAAAGGTAATGATTTTGTTTTACTACGCCACAGTAATGCTTTGATCCACCACAGATTGGCCACTAAAAGCTCCTCAAAAACTTCAGCTTTATACCCGCTTGTGCGTCATGCACCACCTTAAATGCATCGCGCAATTGATGCCGCAATAATGATGATAAATGCTGTGGCTTTAAAAAATTATTTACCGGTAAATTATTGGTTACCTGATATCCTTGATTGGCTAGGCGCATATGTGCAATAAACTCATGCGCATCGGCAAGATTAAGCGCATCTTTACGATTAATAATATTGGCATCCATTAAGGCTCTGATCCTTTTAGCCGTATTCACCTCTTTGATACCCGCACTTAATGCGTAAACCCGAGCGATGTCATTAATCAACGCACTGCCCTTATGCTTTAAATCCATACCTTTGACTTCGCTGCCATCGCGCTCAAGCACAAATTTTCTAAAAAAGCCCAATGGCGGAGACTCTGTGAGTGAATTACCCGCCATTCCGGCAAGGAAGATGTCATTATCTTTTGTCGAGGCTAGTACCTCATCTTGTAACTCACTGAACAAACTTATCGGGCCAAATACTGGGCGCATATCAAAAAAGATACTGGCGTGCATTAATGCTTTAGGCTCGGGCTCAAGCACCCAATGTTTAAATAAGGCTTTCCATTGGTTAAGCGGTAACCGCCATTTAGGGTTTTGCGCCATAATATCGCCTGGGCAATATACATAGCCGCACTGATCAAGCCCCTTACACACCGCTTTAGTTAACGTCTCAAAATATGCGGCAGCGAACTCATCAGGTTCATGGGCTAACAATAAACCATTATCTTGGTCAGAACATGCCACCTGATCTTGGCGACCTTGTGAACCAAAAGCTAGCCAACAAAAAGCCATTGGAGCTTTACCCAGTATTTGTTGGTTTAATTCAATCAAGCGACGCGTTAATGCATCGGTAACCGATGTTAGCACTCGGCCTATTTCTTCCGCTCTGGCGTCTGCGCTAATCAAATTTTGTAACAGTAACGGAATTTGTTTACTCACTTGAATTAAACTGTCGATATTAGCCTGACGGCCGATTTCACCGATGAGCAATAAGGGTTGAGAGCGTTGCGCACGTAAAATATCTGTACTGGTGATCATACCAAGAGCCTCGGTCCCCTCGACCACAGGCAAATGGTGAATATTATGCTCACTCATGGTTAACATGGTTTCAAACACCAGCGCATTGGCATGGGTGGTAATGGGATTTACCGTCATGGCTTGGCTAACCAGTGTGTTGACATCCAACCCTTCAGCAATAACACGATTACGTAAATCACGGTCAGTTAAAATGCCCACCAATTTATGATTATCTATCACCAGCACCGATGAAACTCTGTGCTCACGCATCAATTTAGCAGCATCATTTACGCTAGCATGGGCTTGAATAGTAATGGGTTTAGCGCACATAATTGATGTTATGCGGCTGGTAGTGGTGAGATCTTTTGCTTTAAAGCGACCTTCATTTCGTAAACGCTTGGCAAAAGCTCGGGTAAAAAACTGATCAAAGCTGCGGTGCTCTGCACGTAATTGAGCAAATAATGCCTGAGGTAAGTGATAAACGAGGCCATCTTCTAAAATCGCGACCTTATTAACCACCTTCTCACCCGACAATAACGTCGAAAAACCAAAGCATTCGCCTTCTGCAACACGGTCCACTAATACGCCTTCAGGGTCGCGTACCTCAAATGCACCACTGCGGACGATATACAATTTAGGATTGTCTTTATCGAACTCAACAAAAGCAGAAGCTTTACTGTAATAGCCCACGGTAATGGTTTTAGCGCAACGGCTAATGATCTCTGCAGGTAATGAATCAAATGGAGAATGTGCAGCCAAAAATTGTTCTACGGGTTGTAACTCGCTTGCATCCATTACTCATCTCCCTATTGTTTACCGATATCACTATAGCAAAGCGTTTAAACTCAGAGCTATAGGACTAAAGCCCAACAAAAAGAGCGCCGAAGCGCTCTTTTGTATTAGCTCAATAATTAAACATGATGATTAATGATCGTGTGCCTCACCAGACCCTTTAGGGAAACGGATAGACTCAACCATTTCCACAATTTCATCAGGAATTTTTGTGGTCACTTTACTGACCGCAAATGCCACACCAAAGTTAATAAACATGCCCACCATACCAAAACCTTCAGGTGAAATACCGATGAACCAGTTTTCAGATGAATTAGCTGCTGGATTGATAAACTTAAAGTAAGCAATGTAACTGGCTGTAGATAATAAACCAATCACCATACCGGCAATAGCGCCTTCTTTGTTCATGGTTTTAGAGAAAATACCCATGATAATAGCAGGGAACAATGATGCCGCCGCTAAGCCGAATGCAATCGCTACTACCGCAGCCACAAAGCCTGGCGGATTAATACCAAAGTAACCGGCCATCACCACACCTAATGCCGCCGCAATACGGGCGTACATCAACTCTTTTTGGTCAGAGATGTCAGGCATTAAGTTTTTCTTCAGTAAATCGTGCGATACCGATGTTGAGATAACTAACAATAGACCCGCTGATGTTGATAATGCCGCCGCTAAACCACCCGCTGCAACAAGGGCAATAACCCACGCTGGTAACGATGCAATTTCTGGGGTTGCAAGAACGATAATATCGCGGTCGATGTTCATTTCATTTTGTTCACCATTGGTGTAAAAAATCTTGCCATCGTCGTTTTTATCTTCCCACTTGATTAAACCGGTTTTTTCCCAGTTTTTAATCCACGAAGGTGCAGTTTCATAAGGTACACCGGCTGAATCTGGACCATTAATGGTCTCAATCATATTAACGCGAGAGAATGCAGATAAAGCAGGGACTGTGGTATACATAATGGCAATAAACACTAATGCCCAACCCGCTGATACACGTGCATCTTTCACTTTAGGTACCGTAAAGAAACGCACGATTACGTGTGGTAAACCTGCAGTACCAAACATCAATGCACCTGTAATAAAGAACACGTCAATCATGTCTTTAGAACCTTCAGTGTATTGGGAGAAACCAAGCTCGGCAGATAATCCATCGAGTTTATCGAGTAAGTACACCCCAGTGCCATTACCCGCAGCGTCAACTAACTCAGCGCCAAAACCGATTTGCGGTAAAATATGACCTGTCATCATTACCGAAATAAAGATGGCTGGCACCATAAAAGCAAAAATCAATACGCAATATTGCGCAACCTGAGTATAGGTAATCCCTTTCATGCCGCCTAACACCGCATAAAAGAACACCACCGCCATACCTATGTATACGCCGGTTTCCACCTCAACTTCTAAGAAGCGGGAGAACACCACGCCTACCCCACGCATTTGACCTGCAATGTAGGTAAAACAAATAAAGATGGCACACACTACCGCAACAGTTCGGGCCGTTTGCGAGTAATAGCGGTCACCGATAAAGTCTGGCACGGTAAACTTACCAAACTTACGTAAATAAGGTGCCATACATAAAGCAAGTAATACATAACCGCCAGTCCAGCCCATTAAATAAACCGAACCGTCATACCCCACAAATGACACAATACCTGCTAGTGAAATAAATGATGCCGCAGACATCCAGTCTGCCGCTGTTGCCATGCCGTTCAACACGGGGTGAACACCGCCACCAGCAACATAAAACTCTTTAGTCGAACCTGCGCGAGACCAAATGGCGATCCCGATGTACAGCGCAAAAGTAGCGCCGACAATTAAATAAGTGAGAGTTTGAACATCCATCGTAGTGCCCCTTAGTCTTCCTGAACATTGTATTTTTTGTCTAATGCATTAGCTTTCGCTACATAAACAAAAATCAGCGCCACGAATACATACATTGCACCCTGCTGCGCAAACCAAAACCCCAGTTTGAATCCCATAAATGTGATTTCGTTAAGTACATCAACTAATAAAATGCCGCAGCCAAATGACACTGCAGCCCAAATTGCAAGCAAACTAAGTACTAGACGTAAATTCTCACGCCAATAACCCGCTGCCTTATCGTTATTTTCAAAACTCATTGCGACTCCCCTGTGCTAGTTTTTGTAAAGTCATTGTTAATTTAGCAATTCATACCAGCACCACAATCAAGACCTTAGTCGTACCTTTTTTGATAAAACATGATAAAAACCAATAAAATCAAAATTTATCAGAAGCTTATGTTCATTTTTATTGTGAGATTTAATTAAAGTGATTAAACTTATTTAGACCAAGGTCGAACAAAAAACCGATGAAATTGCATGTTAAATTGGCTTTTATGCTAAAAATAAACACAATTACGCTAAAAGTGAACACAATATAAATTTGGGTTTACATTGAAATCTCATCAGTTTCTTGAGATAAGTATTGAATTGCCGTGATGGTTTTTATAATAAAATCAATAAGGATCTCTTTTTGAAGCTTTCCAGCATTAACAAACAACACCTGCTGTTTTCTATTGTTTTGGGCATTGCAGGTTTACTCATCAACTGTTATCCCATTCAGTTTTTCGCCAATGTGCAATTTGTGCTGGGAAACACAGTGACGGTCATTGCCGCCGTTTTACTTGGGCCTTGGTATGCATTTTTAACGGCCATGTTTGCGTCAACAGGCTTAATGATTAACTGGGATAGTCCTCATGTTTACCTATTTTTCGGGCTTGAAGCGTTATTTTTGGGTTATGCAAGACGATTAGATATCTATGCTTTATATGCTGATGCGGCATATTGGCTCATCATCGGTGCGCCTTTGGTGTACTTATATGTCACCTTTATTATGGAGATCCCTTCGTCGCACTTAGGTTTTATTATCGCTAAACAAGGCGTGAATGGATTGGTGTATACCAGCCTGGCCTCGCTACTCATTTTAGCAATACCTAAGTTGTGGTTTTTTAAAGATAAAGTAAAAGATCGTCATCGGCGTATGCTGAGTGCTCAATTAACGTATTTTTTCACCCTTATGGTGACGCTTACCCTGCTATTTTCGGCGTTAATATTTAATTATTATTTTTTAGAACGCCAACAAGCCATGTTAAAACAAAACATTAACGATGCGGTTTCTCATTTGGCAACCTCGGCTCAAAACTACTTAAGCAGTCACAAAACCGTCATTGATAATGCGGCAAAACAGTTAACCATCGTCGCAAACGATCGCTCTCAATGGCAGAAGATGTTAACTAACCTGCATGAAAGCTACCCAGGTTTTATTAGCATGCTAATAGCTGATCCCAGCGCAGACATTATTAATGCCAGCCCTGTTTCGCGGTTAATTAATATTGATAATGAACAAAACATCAATATTAAAGACCGCGACTATTTTATTGAATCGTTTTACAACCACCGCCTATTTGTTTCATCCGTGTTTTTAGGCCGCGGCTTTGGTAATGATGCCATTATTGCCATGAGTGCCCCCTTCTATACAGACCTTCAACATACAACAACGGCTGGTATTGTTGAGGGATCGTTAGATTTAAGTCACTTCTCTCATATTGACCAAAATAATGAATATACCGAGGATGAATCGGTCGTCATGGTCGATGAGCAAAACCAAATTATTTATTCTTCAGAAAAGCTCGGATTAACCGCGTTGTCAGTGTTTGATTTCACTGTCAATGATGGCGTGTATCGCACTAGCCTTGAATTACTCAATATTGAACACCCAGATTCCATTGTGCCTGAATATATCTATGCCCATAAAACGCTGGATAATGGCTGGACCGTGTACATTTTAAAAGAGTTCTCACCGTTACTTAAATTGGCAGAAGAGCAAATGTTTAGCAGTTTTCTTATGCTACTTATTTCGCTGCTGTGTACTTTTTACATTTCCAGGAAACTCAGCGCACTATTAACGGTGCCGCTCGAGGTGGTCGCAAATCAGTTCAGTACATCAGCAACCGGTGGGACGAAAGTACCAAGTATTGATGAAAACTCCCCTAAAGAAGTGTTTAATTTGTACCAACGATTAGCCGCCAGTAAACAGCAGTTGATTGACAATCAAGTTGAATTAGAAGAAACCGTGGCCAAACGCACTGAAGAATTAGAAAGTGCTAACCGTAAATTAAAAGAGTTAGTCGACAGAGACTCACTCACAGGCTTATTTAACCGCCGCTATGCTGAAGGTAAATTTAATGAAATGCTCGACTTTTGCATGCGCAGCGAACAAGCCCTTACCGTAGTGGTATTAGACTTAGACTTATTTAAAGAAGTAAACGATAACTATGGCCATTTAGCAGGTGACGAATGTTTACGTATTTTTTCTCAGTTATTACAGAAATACTTTAAGCGCGACATTGATATTGTGGCTCGTTATGGTGGCGAAGAATTTTTATTAATATTGCCGCTGAGCAACGCGTTACACATCAAACATCACCTTAATAGCTTTAGAGAGGCCGTGTCTGAACAAAAGTTCACTTCTCCTGAAGATAAGCGTGAATTCAGTGTGACTGTCAGTATTGGGGCAATTACTGCCAATGCTGAGTACGCCAATGATTTAGACAAGTGGATTAAAGTGGCAGATGATAATCTGTATCAAGCCAAGCAAGACGGTCGCAATAGAACCATGATTGATATCATCACGGAGTAATGGCTGATAAAACAGCTTTAATTGCCCAGTAAGCAAAGCTTTCAGCATAATGAGCCCCCATGTGTAAATCATAAACATGCGTGAGCTGAGCCCAAGGCTCAGCTCATGTTAGATTTAGCGAGTTCAGCTAGAGCAAGCCCATGAGCAAAGATAACATTGATGATAAAACTCGATACCGTTCAATCACTCAACCAAGGGGTGGTTTAGCGGTAAACCAACGCATTCAAAGCCATCTACGAGCCAGCGGCGCTGCATACAGTTAAAACAGCTTAGTAATACATCATCAATCATCTCATCTTCATCATCTTCGATAAAATACGGGCAAACTGCAGCAGCCAGCTGAGATTGAATTAAATTTTGATTGTCAAAACGAAACAACCAACGTCCAGGTGCTACACTATTTTGCACTTCTGCTGCTGTAGTGCTTTGGCGCGAAAGGACATAAGTAAACCATGGCGTCATGATTGAGCCATCAAGATCTTGATGTTGACTGTGATTGCATCGCTTCATTTCTGCCCCTATGATCAGTATTTTTTTAGCTGTTGTCTTAACGCATTACACCATTGGATATCACCGGTTTGCGGGTCTGCCACTTGATACACCAATAACAAAAATAAATGACCATGGAACACCGCTTTGACTTTACCACTCAATAAAATCTGCTCGTGGCCGCCAAGCATCTGCCCATTTACATCCATGACGCCGTCAAGGCCACATTGCTCAGTGATGTGATCGACGCTTAGCAATACCGAAGGGGTCTCTGCAGATAATCCCACTGAAACTTGGCCCTTTAACCTGCCATCATTACCCGACAAACGTAAGCCGATACCCGCTAAAGCACCAATCACACCTTGACCCGTACCGCCATGTTCAGATAAATCGACATTGACTGTTTTAGCCAGTTGATAAGCCTCATTTTTAGTTTTAACCATCTGTTTAGCGTCAACACCAAAAGCAATGAGTTGATGACAATCATCAGCCGTTAATGTGTGTTTATCGACAATCGCTAACCCTGGATCAGCTACCGCAGCACTCTCTGCCACTAGATGCGCAATGCATAACTGTTTGATTTGACTCAACGATAAATCAGACTCTAGCTCAAAACACATTGCACTATTGTGGGAGGTGTATGGAATATCTGGATGGACAAATAACTGATGCCTTGTCACCCAAGTAGCACGCTTTATTCCCAGCTTATTGACCGAACTCACAGCAGACTCAGCCACAATAAGTGCCATTATTTCTTCGGCAATTTCACCTGTGCCTTTGGTGCCAATATCATCAGTATCGTCAATACAAATTAACCAGGTTGTTGTCATTTATCTCGCATCCCATTTTTCATCAGTAAATCATGCGCATCTAGACGCTTTAAAATCAGCGGTACCAATAATGCGCCTAATACAGCAAACGCACCGCCGCTAAGACAGTTAATCCCAAATTGAAGTAAGACAATATTCATGTCCATACCCACTAAAAAATCTTGCACACCCGACTTAAGTGCCCATGCAACTGAGCCTATTAACGCCAGTAGAATCAGTCGAACCTTAAGCGAGAATAACGTCCCTATAAACAATAAGCCGATGTCCATTGCAATAGCAGGTAAAGTAAATTTCAATAAAATAAATAAGCCGCCTTTACCAACGCCTAAAATCATCGCTAACATGCCCGATAACAATCCGCATAAGGTAATACTGCCAACTTTATTGGTGGCTCCGTAGCACACTAAATAAAATAAACTCATTAAAAACATGGAATGCCCGGAAAAACCTAGCTTCATCCGCAACATACTTTTTATCACCACCAGTAATGTTGCACAAAAACCAATAAACAAAGAGTGGTGTAAATTAAATCTCGAATTCATTTACGAATACCTTAAAGTCATAACGTTAGTTTAACGGCCAATGTGTGTGGGTTGATGATTTATCGAAATGTCGTTGGTTTGCAGAATGTGCAATGTGTTTTGACAAACTTAACAATTGAATAAGCAAAGGAAATAACACGCACTTAACCAGCTCATACCAATTGATAGGATTCATTAATGCTTTAGGGGTAATACGGGCGCCACGTAAGCATTGAATATGGTAAATGTCTCGTGCTTCTTGGCCAATAAAAGGTAATACTTTAATTGATGTTGTCACGACAAACGCCCATTTTGTCGGCAGTAATAAACTGAGTACCTGGCTTATTTGATGGCTTGATTGCGTACTCGCGAGCCACCAGCTCGGCAACATCACCAGTATGATGCGAGTCACCACAATGACCGCTTCAAATAATCGCTCTTGGCCATAAAGCAAGACATACAAGCCAATAGTCACCAGCGATTGGAATATAAAGAGTTTGATTAACGGGGCGAGTTTAGCTTGGCAAAGCCAGGCGTGAACCAGCAGGCAAGCATTGATGAGCAATAAGTAACCTAAGTGTTGTTGTAACACTAAAAAAGCACTCATTGATAAAACAATACTAAAAGCGATTGCGGCGCTGCATAAAATAAGCTTTTGTTTTGAGCGTAAAATAGCGTTGTTTAATGCACTCTTTTCAGGTGCTAGGTCGGTTAATGTATATTTCTCACGTTTGGCTGATTTTAAATGTATCATCACTAAGATGCTCTTTTTAACACATTGTGTTCAGTAAGCTGTTGCTGCTCAATGAGCCAACACTTACTCAGTAATGAGGACAATATTGGACGATGACTAGAAAAAATAATCGCCCCACCGTTTTCAGAAAAGTGTTTTAACGCATTAATCACCAGTGGAAAATAATGATTATCTAATCCAGCGAAAGGATCATCTAATAATAAGATTTGCGGTTTTATGCACAGCACTGATGCAAATGCCACAAGATGTTGCTGCCCATAAGACAACTTATGCGGAGAATCCGACGCTAAAGGCAATAAATTTAATTGTGTTAATATCTCCGTTGCATTGGCTAATGGTAAACCGAATCGTTTAAGGCTAAATTCAAGCTCTTGCAGTACCGTCATTTCAAAAAGCTGCCTTGACGGTCTTTGCATTAAAAAACCTAAATTTGCCCCAAACAACCCTAGTTTAGGTGTTTTACCTAACAATGAAATCTGCCCTTTGTATTCATCACTCACGCCGACAATTTGATTAAACAAACTGGTTTTGCCGCAACCGTTTTCACCAAATAAGCCCACAATATCACCAGCATGTAGACTCACAGTATCACTGATGTGTAATGTTGCGATTTGATTAGCATACCTAATTGTCACGTCCGACAGAGACAGTAAACAATTGCTTTGCGCGGCAACGTCACCATTTTGGTGCTGCATCATATTGACGGACATTTTATCGTCTAAACACAAGGAAGCAGAATGACGACTGATGTTATCGTCACTTGCTTGGGGGGAGTGAGTCACGCAGAACAGTGCACCTGAAGTTAATTGCCATTGAAAATCAATCATGTCAGTAAATGGAGCTGTATTGTGCTCCACTATCACCACACTGACACCTGCTTCAAGTAAGTCTGTTAATACCTGGCAAAGCTCGGTAATGCCTTGATTATCAAGTTGCGCCCAAGGCTCATCGATTAACATCAAGTTAGGTTCAAATACCAATTGAGCCGCCAGCATCAAACGATACTTTTGCCCTAAAGAGAGATGAGTTACGGGCGTATTGAGCGGTAAGGCTAACCCGACTTTAGCTAATGCCTGTTCAACTAATGGCAACATATCCAAAGCAGGAACAGATAAATTCTCAAGCCCAAATGCAACTTCAGCACCTATGGTTTCCCTCACCAATTGTACATGAGGGTCTTGCATGATCAGGCCAATGATGAGCGCTGGGCTATGGGTTATTTTCCCTTGATAATTAAATTGATTTGGCATTGCCATCAGCTGCAATAAGGTGGTTTTACCACAACCTGTCGCGCCACTAATACAGTGGCACTCTCCAGCATTTATCTGGAGATTAAGGTTCTGATACAAATAAGTTGAATCACTTTGTTGCAGTTCAACCTGATGCAATGCCAGTAAGGTCATGAATTAAAGCTGCCAGTTAATACCAACAAACACTTGTCGTCCGGCTTGCGGCAGAGCTTCACTCTGATAATAATTTTCATCTAATAAGTTAGTCGCTCTGATATAAGCTTCTAAGTTATCGCCCATAATCGGCTGTGAAAGACCTAGATCGATTAAGGTATAATTGTCTACATCATTTTGCACCGACACTGTGGTCCCGCTGATTTCCTCACTGGTATAGAAGACTTGATCTGCAATGTGCTCAATATCGAGATTCACTGTCAGTCCGATATCAAATTGATATTGGCCCTGGAATCGATATTGATGTTTTGGTCGGTACTCAAGCTCTGTCATATCGTCATCATCTGACGCTTCAGAGTCCAAATAGCTATAAGAAACCGTCAACATTAAATTATCGAAGTATTGATTTTTAATTGATAAATCGACACCTTTAAACTTATAGTCACCTAAGTTTTGATAAATACTGTCGTCATCTTTGGCAATATAATCATCTGCTTCAGTATAGAAACCAGTCACATCGAATTCGGTTTGGTAACCTAAGCCCTGTTTAAGGCCTAATTCAAAATGTGCCGACTCTTCAGGCTTCAAGTCTTCATTGCCTGAAGATTGAGAATATAGGTTAGTTAATAAAGGAAAACGTACTTTACGTGCAACACCGGCGTGTACTTTACTGTTATCTGCAACGTTCCAGTAACCCGATAATTGTCCCGAGTAATTATCATCATTGCCTTGGTCTTGCTCATGATTATGAGCCGCTAAACCTAAGGTGATGCCATAAAGATCATCACTCTGATACTGATACTCTGCCGCTAAGGTATGCAACCAGGCTTGCTCATCAAACAGATCACTTGTATCAGAACCCGAAGTGGTACTGGTTGATTCCCAACCTTGCTGTTCGCTAATAAGCGAGGTGGTAAAAATGCCATAATCAAACAAATCTTTAACCAATTGCAGGTTGGCACCTTGAACCGTTGAGGTACTGTCTTCGCTCGATTTAATATCCTCATAATCACTTTTCTTATAGGTGACATCTAACGTATTGCTTTCGTTATGATAAACGTAACCACGAAATACCAGCGATGGTGAAAATTTATGTGCTACACCTAACTGCACGACTAGACTGTCAAAATCATCAATGCGTTCATATTTAACTTTATTTGTGCCCGTTCCATCAGCGCTCGGCTTACCCCATTCTGCTGAATTGTAGCTAATGTTTCCGGTTAACGTTGTCTCATCTGACGCAAAGTAACTGCCTTGTGCGTATACATTATCTAAGGTTTTATCCGCATTTAAACGAGTATCTCCACTTTGATCATCAGTGTCTTCATAATCTGACGACATTGGAAAACCATCCGTTTCTTGATGGTTATAACTCATAAACCCTTGCCAGTTACTACTGCTGCCAGCAAGGTTTAAGCTGCCATTCATGGTGTCATTTTCAGAAAACTCGAGATTACCTGAAACATTGGCTTCCATGTCGCCTTCACGAGTAATGATATTAATAACACCACCCGCCCCGCCTGGGCCATAGAGTACCGACGACGGCCCAACAGACACTTCAATAGACTCGATTAATGCGGTAGGAACCACACTAGGATCAAATTGGCCATCTTCAGCGCTATTCGCTGGTACGCCATTGATTAAATAAATAACATGTCTGGATTTAAAGCCGCGAATATCGACCCTTGGTGTACCTTGGCCACCGACTCGGACATAAATACCAGGAACGGTTTTCAACACTTTATCTAGGCTTTGTGCACCTGAAGCTTCAATGTCGGCTCTTGATAG
This sequence comes from Shewanella saliphila, assembly GCF_014648295.1. Taxonomy (GTDB): domain Bacteria; phylum Pseudomonadota; class Gammaproteobacteria; order Enterobacterales; family Shewanellaceae; genus Shewanella; species Shewanella saliphila. The sequence continues at coordinate 34,990 of NZ_BMQV01000036.1, read as the reverse complement.
ACTCCAGTGAGTCATTGATGATTCCACTGCAGATGCGCTTTGGCCTTTTACAACAATAACCTCTTGAATGTTTAATAGAGGATCCCGTTCAATATCATCAGCCATAGCGTTAAAGCTAGCGAAGATCGCAATCGATAAAAGGGAAACACGTAAGGGTGTGCACGAAAGGTTAATTTGATTCACGGGGCAACATCTTCCTGTTTTCTGAAGGTCCAATAGTTAGTGTGAGTATTCTTGCCGATGGCCTCAATTAAGCTCAAGCTTGATTAACAAAAACTACAACTGAGGCAACAAAAATCACTTAAAAGGAAACAAAAAAAACAGAAATGGACAATTTGTCCAAAAGTAAAACTAACGCTGTCATCGAATTTACGGTAAAAAATTTACAACTAATCGAGATCCCACTCTTTCATTTTACGGTCTACGGTTTTACGTGACACGCCTAGATGCTCAGCAGCAAGTACTTTATTACCATCATAATGCTCAATCACCCTGAGGATATGCGCCTTCTCAATGCATTTTAAATCCCAGTCGATAGGAAGGTAATGTTGTCCGAGGCTAGAGTGTGGAATATCAACTTGATTAGCGCCGATTAGGTTGGGGGTTGCCGGTAATTGTTGCAAGTATTCCTTAGGCGCAATATTGAGTAAAAAACATTGCTCAATGGTATTTTTTAACTCTTGGATATTTCCCGGCCAATAATAATCAGTTAAGCATTGAAAATCAGAAACGCCCCACTTCGAATAATCATTTAACAATGCTTTACGACAGGTATTGTGCTGCATCAAATAGCGATTAATGAAAAACTTTGTCAACATGACGATGTCTTCAGGGCGTTGCCGCAAAGGAGGTAACGCGACAATAAACTCAGCAAGACGATAATACAGCTCAACTAAAAACTCGCCTCTTTGTACCCGAGAAAACAATCGCGTCGTACTCATACTGACTAGCCTAACATGCTGATAGTTTTTTAATTTTATTGAGTCTAATGTGATAAGCAACTCAACTTGTTTGTTCATGGGCAATTCAGCAATATGATTAAACACTAACCAGGTCGTTTGTGAACAGTTAGCACAATACAAGTCTATTTTTTTCGCATCGAGTTCACTCGGGGCGCGACAATCAATCATCATAAAATGACTAGGAGAGCACAATGATTGCTGTAATTGAGACACGGCCAATTTTTTACCGGTACCCATCTCGCCTTCCAGTAATAGTGCATTACCAGTAGAGCTCATGATGTTTAAGGTTCTCTTTATTTGTTTAATCGCAACACTATCACCAATAAAAAGTGAAAAGGCACTATTGAGACTATTTGTCTGGGTATCAAGTGCTAAGGTATCTACAATAGAAGTACTAGCCACTGATGAGTATTGAATTAACCAGCGAGAAATAACTGCATTCACCTCAGCGGTATCGATTGGTTTTGCAATAAAATCACAAGCGCCTTTACGCATAGCATATAAAATATCTTCAGATTTAAGCGACTGGCTAATGACAATAAATTGCTGAGGAAAGGTTAAATAAGCAGATTCTATCGTGGCGTTAATGGGTGATGAACCATTGGCATCGCTCAATTGAGTGGCTTTAGTCTCTGAGTGAACACTTTGATTTGCATTCGGGAACAAGGATTCAAACTCATCAACAACATCTAATTCAATAATACACAGATTAAAGTTAAACCGTTGAAACAGAGCCGAAGCATGTTCAACATTACGAGCAAGCTCAACGAGGCCAAAATAGTGCTTTAATAGCGAAGATAGTGCCTGCCAATTAGACAGATCGGGTTCTATCACTAATACCGCTTGTTCGGGTTTTACACTGTGTATTTGTTCAACACTCATAGCTTGCTACCTTAGCGTCAGTCATCCCCTTCCCTTAAACGGGTTATATTGAGTGATATGATCGCTAATACCACTTTTAAACACAACGTAAAAAATCAAAATTCGCCCTATTGACTCAGTTTTTTAATAAGATGATTTTCAAAGCGTTAAACTCACCTTACAATAAACACAGATTGGGTTTCATGAACGTCCTAATGAGAATTATATGCCTATTGAACCAAACATCATTTACTTGAACACCAAGCAAGTTGCAGAGTATCTCGATTTAAATGAAAAGAAAGTGTACTCAATGGCAAATCACCACATCCTCCCGGCCACAAAAGTAACGGGTAAATGGTTATTTCCTAAAGTATTGATAGACCGTTGGTTAATGGATTCCTGTCATAGTGGAATGCTCTCTGACAGAATGCATATCACCGGCAGTGATGACCCTTTGTTATCAATGTTGGTTGCGCAATTAATGGCCAAAAGTGAACATCAAAAAATCATCAGTTACAGCGCGACAGGCTCAACATTAGGTTTAGAGTTATTGTCACGCGGTTATGCTGATGTTTGCAGTATTCACTGGGAGAGTATCAATGACGATCGTGACAGTATATTTTCATTATTAACAAGCTTCCCAAACCACCAACAATGGATAATGGTCAGTGGTTATGAGCGTCATCAAGGGTTAATGGTTCGGCAAGAAATGGCCGATTTATTTAACGACAATATCGATGTGCCAAAGCAGCCACTGCGCTGGGTATCCCGTCAACAAGGCGCTGGCAGCCAGCAACATCTGGCCAATTGGTTAGCCTCTAACAATACTAATTTGGATGAATTACTGTTCACCGCTACAGCAAACTCAGAACGAGAACTGGCCGGTTATATTGCCCGCAACAATGCCGATATAGGCTTTGGTTGTGAAGCCGTAGCCAGAGAAAGCGGCTTACACTTTATCCCTAAGCTTACCGAGTCATTCGACTTTGTTATGTCGCAAAGTATCTTTTTTAGACGTCAGCTACAGGCATTATTAACACTATTAAAACAGCCACAAACAGCGCAATTAGCCCAGCTATTATCAGGTTATAATCTCGTTGAAAGCGGCCAAATTATCTGGCGAGGCCAATAATGACTGTGCGAGTATTTATTGAGTGCAAGTCGCTCAATTATCAACATCATTGTGTTGTAAATACATCGATCCGACTCATCATATAAGGGTAAAATGGGTTCCATTTTTGGCGTAACATATCGGCAGCCGTGATGCTATAAATACCCCGTTCGCCTTGATATATTCCCCTGCCAATTTGAATAATATCTTTGTTTTCATTTGCTAATGGTCCATATAATGGATCTTCAATTGGAAACGGTAACGCCACATGTGATAACGAATATACCTCTGCAGGCCACGTTAATGCCAACTCGACAATCTCTTCTGCAGGTAATTTATGGCCGAGCTCCCGTACCCGAACATGTGGCTCATTATGAGGACTGTTTTCAATAAGACTCAACCGGTAGGGTAACGGATTTGTCAGCCAATAAGGTGCAAACTCAGCTAATGGATCTTGAATAAGCAAATAATTGTGACTGCGTATCCGGTTGACATCAAATAACACTAATTCGTGTCCTTGAGACGCTGGCATCAACTGATAAAGCTGTTTTACCACCGCAAGTGATGACACGGTATTATCAACCACTGATTGAAAGGTCAGCATTGGTGGAATTAACGTCACCTGCGCAGGAGACAAATCTTCGATTAATGTTCGATTACGTTGCGTGAGTTGATAAACCACATCACCAGCATTCACCGCAAAAGACAAATATTTAAATGGATCGTACTCGGTCTGAATACTGTTCCAATACAGCTTATCTTGCCCAAGTAGCCCACCTAACTTAGCCTGCCAATAAGCCCCTGCGGCAATGGGCGCTAACCCTACCGCAGGCGATAAAAATATCATCCCAGAAAAAGCGGTGGGTTTGTGTAGACTGATATTTTCTAACTCGTGATTTAACGCTAATGCCGCACCGGTTGAAAACCCCACAACATACACAGGTTTGCCCGCTAAGGTTTGCGATAAATGCTCGGTTGCCAGCGCAACTGCGCCGGCCAAATCGGGCCAGGCAATATCGGTAAGCCCTGACGGTATCGTGCCATGACCCGGTAATCGTAAACCGACAATGTGTGCTTGATGTTGATAGTGCTCAGCAATATGTGACAGTGAATAAAGCGAGTCAGACATACCATGAAGCAATAATAAACCAAACTCGGCATCCGGGTTGGGCCATTCGAAAGACCGATTCCAGTTTTGCTGCCATAATGCAGGATCGGACATACTGTGGCGTTCATAACGGTTTAAAGGTGATGATAAACGAGGCTGATATTGTTGATAAATTTTTCGATCAACCTCAGCAAACAGTTTTTCTTCTAATTTAAGATATTGACTAAAATCGGCTAGGCCTGACTGTTGATGATATTCTGAAGTAAGATGAGTGGTGTGCCACAAAAATAAATTAGGCCGATCATTTAATAGCCATACTGCGGTGATCAAAATAGCCACAACAATCCCGATTGCGGCATAAAAGCTGGCAAACAGCAGGTGTTTTGTAGAACCTATGACAATCGCACGCATTTTTTGCCTTAATCAATGATTATCGTAAACTCATTTTTTTTTAACAATGACTATTTTCAATATAGTCGTACAGGAATGACATGCCATCACAGCCAACCATATTAACCTTAGGGCCCAGTACAGCAGAGGTGATTTTCTACTTACCTACCCCACCAGTATTGCCGCCTCACTGGCATCATAATCAAGCCAATGCCATCACTGATATCATTGCATTAAATGGTAATCATTGGCGTAAAATTGTCACTATTATGGCTAAAATTTGTTGCCGACACTCAGACCTTAGCGCAAACCATGGTGCTGCCTGGAAGCCAATCAGACAGAGTCTGCTTCAAGATGTATCGCCACAATCATTTGCGCACCGATTAAGCTGCCAAATACAGATTATTCCAGACCAATTAAGCCATGCTACGGAGCCGTTATTCAACCCAAAGTGCTGGCACATTGTCTGCGGTAAAGAAACCCAACAACGACTTGGTTTACACACCATTGAACATGCGCAAACAGTTGACCCCAATAATAAAATACAGCGCCAGCAAACATGTTTACTGACGCCGTATTTAGATTATCGACAATATGCCAATGCCCTCATTGAAACAACCAGGCTGCTTATTGCTAGCGAAGATTTATCCCTGAACTAATCGTAAATGGTTGGGATAGGCTGACGCTTATGTTGAGTGCGCTTGTAAATGCCAACCAATTTGTCTTCAACCGTTTGAGGCACGTCTTTGCCTTCTAAAAAGTCATCAATTTGATCATAGGTTAACCCGAGTGCGACCTCATCGGCTAACTGCGGTTTGTTGTCTTCTAAATCAGCGGTTGGCGCTTTATTGACTAATAAATCAGGTGCACCTAAAAAGGCCGCCAGTTTACGTACTTGACGTTTATTTAAACCAAACAATGGCGCTAAATCACACGCACCATCACCAAATTTAGTATAAAAGCCTGTTATGTTTTCTGCGCTGTGATCGGTGCCAACGACTAAGCCACCTAACACACCTGCAATATTATACTGCGCGATCATTCGCATTCTGGCTTTAACGTTACCTTTAACAAAATCGAGTTTGTTTTCATCTGGCAGCTCAATATTGGCTTCAACTAAACCGGCTAAGGTTGCGTGATGAACCCCAAGCACACCGTCGGCAATATTCACGGTAACTTGCCGGGAAGGTTGAATAAACTGACACGACAATTGGGCTTCATCTTCATCTCTTTGTACTTGATATGGCAAACGAACTGCAATAAATTGATACGAGATTTCGCTCTGCTCTTGGTTAAGTCCATCGACAGCTAATTGGCATAAGCGCCCAGCTAATGAAGAGTCAACACCGCCACTAATACCTAACACCACACAACGGCTATGTGATTCTTTTAGTTTCGCTTTAATAAATGCCACACGGCGCTGAATTTCAAACTCAGGCTCAATAGCCTTAAGTACATGCATCTCTCTTAAGATTTGTCCTTTCACGTGACGCTCCTGATGGCTTATAAATTTGGGAGGGCTAATTAGGTTTACCCTGAGCTGAAGCTATTCTATTAAAATCCTACCAAAAAAAAACGATAATGATTCATCATTATCGTTTTTTTTTACATTAGGCTGAATTAACGTTCCCAGTATGACTCTTCTAGGCTGTCTTCACGCTCTGGTAATCCGCGAGATAATCGTGGACTGTGCTGGGCTAGCACCTCATATGCTACGCGGTTTGCATACTTACACACTTGCGAAAACGATGAGTAACATAACCCATCACGTTTATGCTTACTTGAGCCTGGTACATTGGCTTTGTGGAATGTATTGGCTGATAAGTCGTGTAACAATGCCGACAATGCACCATCACCCGCGCCATTGGTGTTGCGAATAAGCTCAGGCCCGCCCATGTACGGTGAGATATGCGCATACACTTTTATTGGTGTCTCACAATCTTCTTTAAGCATAGGTCGCGAAAACTCATAGCGGTTAAACTCAGGAATAGCACCCGGCAATAGCATATGGCTGGTTTCGCGTTTGGCACTGTCTTCTGCATAACCGGCGGTATATAAGCCAATCGCACCGGCGGTAGTTAATACCATGTCACACCATTCAAGTGCCGCTTCACTGGCCAATAGAGGGTCTTTAAAGCCTGTTAACGCCTCTCCTTCATCTTCATTCATGGCCAAAATCGTCACATGGTCATTAATAAAGTTTTGCCACCAGCTTGGATCTTCTTGAATTAAAAAACGCGTCCCTAAGGTTAATACCACTGGCACGTCCGCTTGTTTAGCATACTCAATCGCCGTCATTGCAGCATCGGTAATGCCATCGCCTTCGCTGGCGCGCATTAAATAAGCGGTTAACACCAACGCTGAGCTCCCCTGAATAACGTCTTTGTCGATATATTCTGGGGTCAATTTGTCCATAGAACCTTTGCTAATGGCAAAAGTGCGTTCACCACAATCAGAAATCAAGGTAAAACAGCGACCAATAGGGCCATCAACAGGCTGTAAGTAATTTAAGTCTACTTTTGATGAGGTGTTGCATAAATAACGATATGCGTAGCTGCCAACCATAATATTTTGGCTCATGACACCAAACAATACAGAACGGTCGTCGGCTAAAATAGAATAGTTGTGTACTGTGTTGCCAATGGTCCCACCGGCAAACTCATCGCTAATCATCTGTTTAGATTTAAGCTCATGGTATAAATCATGCGCTTGTTCATCATTAATCAAGGTTGAGTTACCTTTTGGTAACCCATAACGTGCAAACAATTCGTCTTCAACTTTTGCTTCAATGTCCACGAGGGTTTGATCGATACCACACACATAGGTAGAAAATGGTTGCGGTTGCTGTGTCAGTTGGGCCAATAAAGGATCACGGCTGTTTACAGGAAAATAGTGTTTTGACTTACGTTGACCAGGAAACTTCATATTGGGCTCTCATAGCTTAGCATCCTTGCCAGTGTGAAATTAAGTGTGAAATTAATTGCCTTTGGCGACATTCAACGTTGAAAAGTCACCCTCTGCGAAAATGGCGGCAGATTTTATCATAGTTATTTTGGTTTTTCTGTATAAAGGATTGCATACCCAAAATTTTATATAAAAAAACCTGCCGAAGCAGGTTTTTATTCAGTGATTAGCTGCGATTATTTTAATACGCTTGCTAATTGCTCACTGACTTTAGCAACAGATTGGGTACCATCAAATTTATTGTATTGAGTACGACCCTGTTCAGCCACTTTGCCATAGTAATCAACTAATGGCTTAGTTTGCTCATGGTAAATGCCTAAACGCTTACGCACTGTGCTTTCTTCGTCATCTGGACGGATCGCTAAATCTTCGCCCGTCACATCGTCCTTGCCTTCCACTTTAGGTGGATTAAACACAACGTGATAAACACGGCCAGAACCTGAATGAACACGACGACCGCTCATGCGTTTAACGATTTCTTCGTCTGGCACATCAATTTCGATCACGTGATCAATTTCAATGCCATTTTCTGCCATTGCATCAGCTTGAGGAATAGTACGTGGGAAACCATCAAGTAAAAAACCCTTTACACAATCATCTTGTGCAATACGCTCTTTAACCAAACCAATGATCAGATCGTCAGATACTAATTGACCTGCATCCATTACTTTCTTGGCTTCTAAACCTAGTGGCGTACCGGCCTTAACGGCTGCACGCAACATGTCACCGGTTGAGATTTGTGGGATACCGTACTGCTCCATAATAAACTGAGCTTGGGTACCTTTACCGGCACCAGGGGCACCCAATAAAATAATGCGCATCTCAAAAGTCCTCTTTAAGTTTGTGTTCTTTTTAGGGCGGCGATTTTCGCACATATGCCGCCCTTTTAATAGCGCTTTTGTTATGACATTAGACCTAAATCTAATAAGGGTTGTAACAAAAAGGCATCAATTGGTTTAATACAGTAAGGTGTACAATTTACGACGATATTGATTCGCGAGTGCATTGCCTTGACCGATTGCGGTCAATAATTCCATGAACACCTGTTTCACTTTTCCATCAAGTGCGCCCATGTCTTTTTGCAAAATAGCAAACAATAACTCTAAGGCTTCTTCGTTACGTTGTGCTGCATTGAGTGCTTTAGCGAGTGATACAACCAACTCAAGATTGTCTGGTTGCTGCTCAACATCTTGCTGTAACTGCCTAATTTCTGGCGTATCGGCGGCATCTTCGGCTAATGCCAATTTAGCCATTAGGTTTTGGTAATAACTATCTTGATCGGCAAGGCCTATTCCTGAAAGTAAGCTTTTGGCATCAGCGAGTAAACCTTGTTGCAAAGCCACGTCAACCATCACTAAAGCCACTTCAGCAGCTTGTTGTGAGTCGCTATACACGGTTTTAAGCTGTGCGGCTAATTGCACTAACTCATCGGCAGTTAATGCGCCTTCTGCCAGCAGTTGTTTGATTGCTGCAAACTCTTGTACCCACATTGGCGGCAAATGTTTGTCGAGTAACATTTCGACTTGCTCTTGTGTTTGCACGCCAGCAAAGCCGTCAATTGGGCGGCCTTTATCTAACACTAATGTGGTGGGTAAATTTTGAATTTGAAAGTAGTTGGCAATTTCGACTTCGGTTTCGCAATCGACTTTAGCCAAAATAAAACGCCCAGCCTGAGCTTGAGCTAATTGCTCTAGGGTTTGCAACATTTGTACACTTTCAGGTTGCTGCTGTGCCCAAAAAGCCAATACCACCATTTTTTCCATGGAGGTATCGACAACTTGCTGAATGTTTTCTTTCGTTAAATTAATCAGGTAGTCCATAGTGCCCCCGGTAACTGACAAAAACAAAAGCGGACTGAATGTCCGCTTTAACTGTTTAGGTTAGCTTATTTAAAACTGGCCATTAACATCTGGTTGGTGAGCTTAATAAAGGCCGACGGATCGGACAGGCTACCTTTTTCAGACAGTAACGCTTGTTGTAAAAGCAAGTTAGACCAATCAGCAAATAACTCCTCGTCGGCTTCGTTATTTAAACGCTCTACCAATGGATGAGTTGGGTTGATTTCAAATGTTGGCTTTGACTCTGGAACAGGTTGCCCTGCCGCTTGCATCAATTTAATCATTTGCGTCGACATTTCACCTTCGCCAGTGACGACACAGGCTGGAGTGTCGGTTAAGCGACTTGTCACTTTAACGTCAGACACTTTGTCAGCTAATGCTGTTTTAATACGTTCAACGAGGGCTTTTGCTTCTTCAGCCACTTTTTCTTGTGCTTCTTTGTCGGCTTCATCTTCTAATGAACCGAGCTCAAGATCGCCTTTCGTCACTGAGTGAAGTTTTTTATCTTTAAACTCAGTTAAGTGGTTAATTAACCATTCGTCGATACGCTCAGACATTAAGATAACTTCAATGCCTTTTTTACGCAGTAACTCTAAGTGAGGGCTGTTAACTGCTGCGTCATGACTGTCTGCAACAATATAGTAAATTTTATCTTGGCCTTCTTTCATGCGTTCAATGTAAGCGTCTAACGACACTGTGGTCGCCGCTGAATTGTCATGAGTAGAAGCAAAACGTAATAAACCAGCAATGCGTTCTTTGTTAGCGAAATCTTCAGCTGGGCCTTCTTTTAATACTTGGCCAAACTCAGCCCAAAATGATTGATAAGTTTCAGGATCATTTTGAGCGATTTTTTCTAACATACCTAACACACGCTTAGTTAAGGCCTGGCGTAAGTTTTTGGTAATTTGGTTATCTTGTAAAATTTCACGCGACACGTTTAATGGCAGATCTTTTGAGTCAATTAAGCCTTTTACAAAACGTAAATACGTTGGCATAAATTGCTCAGCATCGTCCATTACAAACACACGTTGTACAAACAGTTTTAAGCCGTGTTTGTGGTCACGGTTAAACAGATCCCAAGGCGCTTTAGCAGGAATATACAATAAGCTGGTGTATTCTTGTTTGCCTTCAACACGGTTGTGAGACCATTTAAGCGCATCGGCGTAATCGTGTGAGATATGCTTATAAAACTCTTGGTATTCTTCGTCTGTAATATCAGATTTATTGCGTGTCCAAAGCGCTGTCGCTTTGTTCATTGGTTTCCAAGAACCTTCAGTGGCGGCAATTTTTTCGCCGTCTTCACCTTCTGACTCTGGTTGACCAGCTTCAAACATTTCTACCGGAATAGAGATATGGTCTGAGTACTTTGAAATAATTGAGCGTAAACGGAAGTCATCTGCAAATTCAGTTTCTTCGTCACGTAAATGCAAAGTGATTTCAGTTCCGCGTGTGTTTTTAGTGACGGTTTCAACGTTAAATGAACCTTCACCTTCTGACTCCCACAATACCGCTTCGTTTACGGCATGGCCTGCAGCACGAGTACGTACTACCACTTTTTTAGCCACGATAAAGGCTGAGTAGAAGCCCACACCAAACTGACCAATAAGTTGCGAGTCTTTTGAGGCTTCGCCAGATAAGTTATTAAAGAACTCTTTAGTGCCCGATTTAGCAATAGTACCTAAATGTTCTATAACGCCGTCACGTGTCATACCAATTCCGTTATCAGAAATGGTTACAGTGCCTTTTTCTTTATCGGCACTCACACGCACTCTAAGCTCGCCATCGCCTTCATACAAGGCATCATCGGTTAGCGCTAGATAGCGTAATTTGTCTGCAGCATCGGCAGCATTTGAGACTAATTCACGTAAGAAAATCTCTTTATTTGAATACAAAGAGTGGATCATCAAATGCAGCAGTTGTTTTACTTCGGTTTGAAAGCCATGAGTTTCTTGTTGTGACATGAATAATTTCCCTTGGTGTTACGTTAATACAAAACGAGTCGAATCATCCACTCGTATAAAAATCTTCGTTAACCAAGAAATGGGGGGCTTTAAATTGTTTTCAAGGGCTGAAATAGTTTATTGTCGAATAAATCGCCAGCTACAGCACTTTTTTCGATACAAAGCGTAATTAAGCCAAATAAATGCTTAAAAATAGTGCACTAATGTCGACAATATCAATAAAGGCCTGCCAATTTGCTATTGGCAGGTAATCCTTATGATGAGTGGTTAAAGGGGAATTCGTCCGTTAAAGGATAACGCCAACGTGGTGCTGTCGACATATTCAAGCTCACCGCCAACAGGTACGCCATGTGCAATACGGCTGATAACCACTTTATGACGTCTGGCCATATCAGCAATAAAATGCGCGGTGGCATCACCTTCAACGGTTGGGTTGGTGGCTAAAATCAGTTCATTGACATCATCTGAGGCTAAATGTTTTTCTAGCAACGCCAGCCCTAACTCTTCTGGGCCCACACCATCAAGTGGCGATAAATGCCCAAGTAATACAAAGTAACGCCCGCTAAAGTGACCACCCGCTTCAATCGCTAAGACATCTGCTGGTGTTTCAACCACACAAATCACCCCTGCATTAACCCTACGGTGACTTGAGCAAATAGGACACAGCTCTTGTTCCGTAAAGGTACGGCAACTTTGGCAATGCCCTACTTCTGACATGGCTTTTTGTAATGAATCAGCCAGTTTTAATCCGACTTTACGTTCACGCTCAAGCAGTTGAAATGCCATACGTTGCGCCGATTTAGGTCCTACACCAGGTAAACCACGTAAAGACTGGATTAACTCATCGACCAAAGGACTAAATTTCATATAATTGCCAATACCTTAATAAATAAACACTTGTGTAAACACTTCACCTAAGCCATTTAATGGCTGTCACTATTAATCTAACCCATTTTCGAAGCTGAGAATCGAAGCAAAAAGCCTCAACTGAAAATCACAAAAAATGTCATGGATTATCGTTGTTGGCCAGAGATTGTAAATCGTTATATGTTGCTGGCACAAGACTGTGCCAGACTACTTCTCTGAGCGATAACTAAACACTTGATCAAGCGGCAAATTAAACACTTCTGCAATTTTAAAAGCCACCTCAAGCGTTGGTGAGTATTTATTGGATTCAATCGCCATGATAGTTTGGCGGGTAACACCTATTAGATCGGCCAATTGTTTTTGGGTCATTTCATTACGTAAAAACCGTAACGTACGGATAGAGTTTGAAATCCCAAGTTTATTGTCAGCAGGATCACCCATAAATGTCTCCTGTACGCCCCTTGTACAATTGCACGCCATAGTGCGCTAATTCGGCCAATAAGAATGCGCCCACTAAAATATGCAACGGTAAATGTGGCACACTCGATTGCATAAACTCAAAACCTTGGGCGGCGATATTATATTGAACTAGCGCTAAAATCACCCCTACTTGCAAAATGATGGCACTGTATTTATAACCAACCAAATTAATCTGCTTTTCTCTGACATCCATCGGTTGGTACAGCTCATTATCACTGATTAGCCCCAGCACAATGTAACTGATCACCATTAATACAATTGAATAGATAATAATTTGCAGTAACAAAGTCGATAGCCACGCGATTGACGCTAATTGTTCTGGGGTCGCATTGACTAAGGCACTGACGTACAAGTAACCAATATACCCGGTCACTAAAAAATCGACCGATAACGTCAGCTCTCTAAAGCTGGTTTCCTGTAACCATTGAATCACTTTCTGTTTATTGTCCATGTAAACCTCAGTATACTTGATGTATAAAATCTTTAACTTCACTTATCATAATCCACTACCACCATATGTCAAATATTTTTAACCTGGAGTCAAAAATCAGATACTTTAGGTTGAATTTTTTAAGCTTGATCTTTGACCACTAATGTCGACTAAAAAGACTTAAACCTGTGACACAATTAATATAATCAATTAGCATAATAATTGGTCAGATTAACCACATGCTCGCTAACTAAAACCATCGACGGCGTAATAAATACCACTAAGAGCATGATTTAATATGGATTATTATTTGGCATAAGGATTGCTTACTAGTTTTATACCCAGTGATAGTGCAACATACTAAATTGAACAGTAAACGCTCACTGAATAACTCATGGAATCATTAATAATATTAAGGATGTATTATGAAAAAGCTGATTATTATCATTGTCGCAGTGGCGCTTGGCTATCTAATTAATCTCAAGTTTGTCGACATTGCGTATGCAATGGGATTTGCAGAATTAAAGAAAGAAGCAATATTGATAAACGATCAAAAAATGAAAGTAAAATGTGACTCGTATGCCTTTGGTTTTTTTGATGAAATCAAACTCGAAAACAAATTTCAGCAATGTATTAATGATTATCAAGCCCAAGGTTATGTGGTATTAGACGCTGTACCAACTGACTCAGACGCATAACAAAAAAGCTCAAGCATGATGCTTGAGCTTTTTTGCGTGTTGTACCAAACAACGATTAAAACGGCATTTTCATTCCTGGTGGTAATTGCATACCGCCAGTCACTTCGGCCATTTTAGTCTTTTGATTTTCTTCTAAACGACGCGCTGCATCGTTACATGCTGCAGCAATTAAGTCTTCTAGCATTTCTTTGTCATCTTCCATTAAGCTTGGGTCGATTTCAACTTTGCGGACATTGTGGCTGCCAGTCATTGTGACTTTAACGAGGCCAGCACCAGCTTCACCGGTCATTTCGGTGCGTGCAATTTCTTCCTGCACTTTTGCCATTTTGTCTTGCATCATTTGGGCTTGTTTCATTAAATTGCCCATTCCGCCTTTTCCACCAAACATAGTCGTCTCTCTCTAATTGAGGTTGTTAGCAAGTCGCCATAGTGGCGCTAATCTTACTGAAAAAAATGTGATTGGCAATCTAGGCTGAGCATTTTTGAGATGAAGATATGTTCATTTCAACCTAAATTACGTTTTACTGAACATTATTGAACCGTTATTTGAGCAATATCTTGGGCTATTTGCGCCAATTGCTCTGGCGGGTATTCAATACTGTCACTGTCTAGTTGCGCCGATAAACGCTGGATCATCCACTGGGTATTATCATCTTGTAGTATTGACTGCTCGGCCTGAGCAATTAATTCACGATGAAAGCGTTTACGTAATTCTAACGGTGTTTCACGGTTTGCAACAACACCAATTTGGATTTGCACCTCTATTGGCTGCTGCAAATATTCTGTTAGTGCGACTTGTAATTGATCAATCGCTATCGGCGCTGACAAATGCTTTTGATCAGGCTTTAGCACTAACACGATTGGATTGGAGTGCGCTTGAAAAACCGAGTTAACCCCGAGTTGACGAACGCGTCCACCGACTGATACATGGGTCATCACTTTATACCAATGTAAATCAAGCTCATTTCCTTCAATACTGTGGGGCGTAAAAGGCACTAACTCTGTCGTTTGTTCCCTTGCTGACGCTTGCGCTGTATTCGTTAACGGTTGGGCATCAATATGCTGATTGACTGCAACAGATGCATTAACTTGAACATCAACTTTGGCGCTCTGAGGCTCGGAGTCAGGCTTTCCTGCAACGTCGGCAAAGGCGGTAATCTCTTCACCTGGCTCTGGTTTTACCCAAGGTGCTCTATCTTGCAATACTGTGGGCTGTGATTGCGTATTACTCTGCTCACTCAGCTCAACTGTTGCCGATATTGCTGGTGTTGGGCTATTTGACTCAGGCTTTACTGGCGCGAGGTTTTCAATCTCAGCAGGCGATTGTTGTGGCGTAACTTGAGGGGAAACGTGAGACTCAGAGGTTTTGGCTTTGGGGCCAAAAGATGTCTTAGTGGCGCTAGATGCTTTACTGGCGCTTTGCTCTTTTTGTTGCAACGCATCGACATCGGCAAGCAGCGAATCACGGCTGGCTAAAACCATATCTAAAAAGTCTAGGGTATCGGATTGCAGATCTTCAAAGTCATTTTTCGCTGCAGTTTTCTCTGCATTAGGCTCATCTTCAGCGCTAGTGGATGGTGTCGTTTGTTGCTCTGGAGCAATTGCATCAAATGTGCCCGTATCATTTTGCGCCGAATACGCTAAATAATCATCATGATCAGAGGGTTGATAATCAGCGTCTTGGTCGAAATCGTTAAATGAATAGCCATCGAATGGGTCCGCGTTTGAGGCCGGCTCAATAACGGCATCAGTATTCAGTTGAACACTGACTTCAATAGGTTCTGATTCAGGCTCAGTATGAACAACTGGCTTTTCAAGCGCGTTATTGTCCTCTTGAGCTTCGCTCGTGAGTGGTTCTGACTTAAACGTATCAGCCTCTACAGCAACTGTCGTAGACGCCTGTTGCGCGTCATTCACCGCGGGGACAAGTTCAGCTTGCGACTGATAGCCCAAACTTTCGGCCTGACTCACTAATAAGCTTTGCTCAGCACTTAAGGCTGGGTCGGTTGATTCAAGCTCATCATCTTCTGCACTAATAGGCTCGGGCGGTTGAATCATTGCCGCTTGAGCATTGTCATCCGAATGTGTATCCGCAATCGGGCTTGGTGACTCAATGACCTTGGCACTCGTCTCATCTGATTGAATATCCGCAGATACAGATTGGCTAAGTGCTGCGGTGTTCTCAGGCTTTGGGCCTGTATCTGCGACCTCTTGCGTTGCTGATAAATCAATCGCGGCAGGAGATGTAGTAACCCAACGTTTCACTTGTTTTTCTGGGGTAAATGCAACAGCCCGCAATAAGGCCATTTCAAGACCCGACTTAGGATCTGGCGCAAAGGCCAAATCTTTACGGCCATTGAGTAACATTTGATAATAAAGCTGCACTTGTTCAGGTGCTAATTGTTGAGCAAAGGCTAAAATTTGCTCGGCAAAGAGTGACTGTTGAGCGGCCGCTGGGGCAAATTGAGTCAAGGTAATTTGGTGCAGTAACTCTAACAAACTACGCAGAACTTCTTCAGCGTCTGCGCCAAACGCGAGCACTTTGGCGACCATTTGCATTAACGGGCCTACATCGGCGTCGCACAAGGCTTTTAATAACGCAATAACATGCTGTTCATCAATACTGCCCAACATGGTTTGCACTTGCTCAAGCATCACCTGACCGCTACCAAACGCTATGGCCTGGTCGGTTAAACTCAGTGCATCACGCATACTGCCGTTGGCGGCTTTAGCTAACAAGGTTAAGGCTTGTTGTTCAAAGGGCAATTGCTCTTGAGTGATAACAAATTCAAGCTGTTGGCTGATTTCTTGTTGCGATAAACTTTTCAGATTAAATTGCAAACAACGCGACAATACCGTGACCGGTAATTTATGCGGATCTGTGGTGGCCAATAAAAATTTTACGTGCTCTGGTGGTTCTTCTAAGGTTTTTAATAAGGCATTAAAACTGCTGCGCGATAACATGTGCACTTCATCGATGAGGTACACTTTATAGCGGCCACGAGATGGGCGGTATTGCACGTTGTCGAGCAACTCGCGGGTATCATCCACTTTGGTACGCGACGCTGCATCGACCTCAATTAAATCGACAAAACGGCCTTGAGCAATTTCAATACAACTTGAACATTCACCACATGGATTGGCGGTGACGCCGGTTTCACAATTAAGCCCTTTGGCAAACAGGCGCGCCAAACTGGTTTTACCGACCCCGCGGGTTCCGGTAAACAAATAAGCATGATGAAGACGTTGCTGACTTAAGGCATTAGTGAGTGCCATGAGTACATGGGACTGACCAACCATTTGTTCAAATTTAGCTGGACGCCATTTGCGGGCGAGCACTTGATAAGACATGAAAATCCCCACAGAGAGCCATCGGGAGTCAATCCCATTAAAGGGGATAACAATAACATGCCAAGGGCTGGCATGCTATTGTTGAGCGTGATTTTGATACGCTTTAAAGCAGTTAACTGCCTAATTAATTAGCAGTTATTTAATCTTGCTATTCGCCATCAAACTCACACAAGCTTAATACTTCAATCCCTAAATCTTGTAGACGCTTTTCGCCGCCAATTTCAGGTAATGAAATAACAAAGGCAGCATGCCCTACTTCACCGCCAAGCTCACGGATCAGTTTTACAGTGGCTTCGATGGTGCCGCCAGTCGCTAATAAATCGTCAATAACTAACACTTTGTCGTTGGCATTAATCGCGTCGGTATGAATTTCTAGGGTATCTTTACCGTATTCTAATTCATAGGTCTGGCTAATGGTTTCACGCGGTAATTTACCTGGTTTACGCACAGGAACAAAACCAACACCGAGCTCTAATGCTAATGGAGCACCAAACAAGAAGCCACGCGCTTCTGTGCCAACCACTTTAGTAAAACCTTTAGATTGATAGTGAGCGACTAAAATGGCAATAGTGGCTTTATACGCTTCAGCGCTTTCTAACAAACTTGTGACATCACGGAACATAATGCCTGGTTTTGGATAATCAGGAATGGTTTGAATACTGTTCTTGATAAGCGCTAAACTGTGTTGGTTCATCAT
This sequence comes from Shewanella saliphila, assembly GCF_014648295.1. GTDB lineage: Bacteria > Pseudomonadota > Gammaproteobacteria > Enterobacterales > Shewanellaceae > Shewanella > Shewanella saliphila. The sequence continues at coordinate 17,272 of NZ_BMQV01000036.1, read as the reverse complement.
AATAAGTTAACTCTGTTTAAAAGTGATTACGCAATAAAAAAGTCCACGTTATGGGTGGACTCTGGTAAAAATTCTGCTTTGATCTTATGCCCGTTTCAATTCAGTTGCAACTGTCATGCATTAACTGCTGATTTATTATTCTAACTCTGGGATCTGCCACAAAAAAAATAATAAAACGAGCATCATGCAAAGCAGCATAATTTTAACCCACACCAGCGGCACAATAATGATACTAATACAAAAGCTAAGAGCACTCATTATCATGGCTTTTTTCTTCAGTGGTCGACTCAACGCGCGTTTGGATTGCCATTGATGAATGCCCTCAGCAAACCAGGGGTGAGTCACTAACCAATTGTGCAAGCGGTCATTTGAGCGCGCAAAGCAAAAAGCAGACAATAAAATAAATGGCACTGTAGGTAATAACGGCAATGCAATACCGATTAAACCTAATACCAAGCTGCATAAGCCAATAATAAGAAAAAAACCACGTCTTAACGCCATTGGTGTCCTCGCCTAAAACAAAAAACCACTCTATCAGAGTGGTTTAATAAGGCAATATCATTACAAATTAACCTGAAGTGAGCGTTAAATTAGACCTGTTACTTTCAACCATGAAAGCGTCGCTGGCAACGTTGGAATCAATAAAACCAAAATAAAACCAATGAAATAAAAGATGTTAAACGGGTCTTTAAACGGCTGACTCATGATAATTCCTAAATGTAAGGTGATATTGTGACGGTAATGGCTCGGTAAATGTATTGCGTTAACCACATTATTTAATAGGAAGACACAAGCTTTTTACGTGAGGTATATCACAAAAAGTGGCTTATTTTAGACACATATTAATAAAATAAAAACCTTAAATTTTATAAGCCTATTACGCTGGGTTAGCGGCAACAATAATGCCTTTTTGTGCTAACTGTTGTAATAGCGGTATACAACCAGATAACAGTGATTCCGCCGACATTTGCGGATAATGTTCTGCCAGCCACTCAACAATGATATCTATGTTAACCCGTTGAACTTGTGATATTTGTTCTATATACGCTAACACTTGTGCACTTAATGGCGTTAATTGTAAAAAGGCCACTTCGTCATGAACATCACGATATACGCAAAAAAAGTTGGCCTGTTCTGTTGGCTCTATTGGTTGATAGTCAACACTAATATGTTGCACATCAAAGGCATATTGAGCCACCTTTGCACTCGGCGCTAAGCATAAGTCATGCTGTTGAACATCGTCACCATAGAGCTGTTGTGACGGAGCAATATCAGGTGCAACAGCAGCGCATAATTCTAACCATTCATAATGTGCAAGCTGCAACATAAACACAGGGTCATCTTCTGTTAATTGATATTCATGTTGTAAAAATGCCAAAAACTCTCCCGCTATTTCGACAAATATTGGGGTTTTGCAGTCATGTGTGGCAAAAAATTGCTGTACGAGAGCCTGCCATTTATCATCGTGATACAAGCTTTTTAATACCGGAAAGGCACTGGCAACAAATCCTGAGATATTATTAAAAAATAAATCTCGATACACCTTCATCCGCCGCGGTTCAATCCCCTCCGGCATAGGTAAACTGGGGTCGCGAATGTAATCCATAAACTGCTGCTGTACTTCAGTAAATCCCATAATGTGTCCTTAAATTACTGATTAAGTGTCAATGAAGCTCAACGCTTACTTAGTCCCGCTAAGTGCAGCGTGTTGATATTGATGAATTTGATTGATTTCGTTTAATAACACTTCAGTTTTAGGAATATTAAAATCTCGCTCTAACAAAGTCGGATGCACGCCATGTAGTTGATAACATTGTTGCAATAGCGCCCACACAGGATCAATCACATCAGCACCATGGGTATCAACCATTAAGTCAGCCGCTTCTTCGTAATGGCCAGCAATATGTAAATAGGCAATACGTTCGCTCGGCATCGCCGCCAAAAATGCACTGGCATCATATTGATGATTTATCGCATTAACGTAAATATTGTTCACATCGAGTAGCAGTTTGCAGTCAGCTTCTTGCAGCACAGCATTCACAAAGGCTTGCTCGCTCATTTGCGCACCGGGAGCGGCATAAAAAGACACGTTTTCAAGAATAAACGGACGCTCGAGGATGTCTTCGACTTGGTTAATCCGCCTAGCGGTATGGGTTACGGCTTCATCTGTAAAAGGAATGGGCATCAAGTCGTACATATGCCCTGCACCCGAACAATAACTTAAATGTTCTGAATACACTTCTATATTATGGCTGTCTAAAAATTGCTTAACCTGTTTAATAAATTGAGTATCTAGCGCTTCAGGGCTTCCAATTGATAACGACAACCCATGGCAAAAAAATCGATGCTGCTCAGTTAACTGCCTAAACTGACGTGCAAACTTGCCACCTAAAGTCATCCAATTTTCTGGTGCAACCTCAAAAAAGTTAATCGCCGGCGGCACATGCTGGCAAAACTCATCAAGCATTTCACGGCGCAGGCCTAAACCAACACTGGCTTGATTAAGTGGGGGGTGTTGCACATTTGACATAATGCGTCCTTAAACCATAAAACTGAGATAAAATTAAGGCCTGAAACTCAGGCCTTAATTGTGTCAGATAAGCATGAGCATTATCAAATGCTTATGATCAACTTATAATGGGTTACTTCTGACCACCACATTTACCTTCACCACACTTACCTTCTTTGGCTTTTTCAGCAGACTTTTTCATGTCGCCACCGCATTTGCCTTCACCACATTTTCCTTCTACTGCTTTCTCAGCAGACTTTTTCATGTCGCCGCCGCATTTGCCTTCACCGCATTTACCTTCTACTGCTTTTTCAGCAGACTTTTTCATGTCGCCACCACATTTGCCTTCGCCGCATTTACCTTCTTTGGCTTTTTCAGCAGACTTTTTCATGTCGCCACCGCATTTACCTTCACCGCACTTACCTTCGCCACCATCTAATTGATAGCCAGCGGTTAATTGTTCGAATCCAAATGGGTTAGCTTGTACTTCAGCAGAAAAGCCAGCAGTCATCACAACAGCACCTAACGCAACAGCTACAGTAGTTTGTTTGATAGAGTTCATAATTATTGTCTTCCTCGTGTTTTGATTATGTATTGGTGACCAACATCATTGCCGGCTTGGTTAAAAAGACCTGCAGTATGTAAAATTAATTTCAAAAGAAATGAAAAAATGTGAAAAAAATCACTCTTATTGTAAGCAATCCTTGCTAGGAACGCGTAAAATTAACACAAAAAAGACTACAGACATACCAGTAACACACTATTAACAAACCTGATCACCATGATTAATTAATCTATTAATCAATAATATAATTGAAATTAAACACCTAACCCTTTTTAATCATGTTAACGATGCTGCTATCGCGAATTAAACACGGTAAAATAGCGCACTTTTTTATTCAGTAAGGTGTATTGTGCGCGTAATTTTAGCTCCGATGGAAGGTGTGGTTGATGACCATATGCGTGATATTTTATCTGCCATTAACCCGTTTGACTTAGTAGTCACAGAGTTTGTGCGGGTGGTTAATCAGTTATTACCCGAAAAAGTCTTTTATAAATTATGCCCAGAGTTGCTTAATGACGGACTGACTCCAGCTGGCACGCCTGTAAGGGTGCAATTACTCGGACAAGAACCTGATTGGATGGCGCAAAATGCAATAAGAGCCATTGAACTGGGCTCTAATGGCGTTGACGCTAACTTTGGTTGCCCGGCTAAAACGGTTAACAAGAGTAAAGGTGGCGCGGTATTACTGCAGTATCCTGAAAATATTCATAACATCGTTAAAGCCATGCGCGACGCAGTGCCAAGCGAGCAACCGGTCACCGCTAAGATACGCTTAGGCTACGAAGATAAATCTCTGTTTATGGAAAACGCCTTAGCCGTATATGAGGCCGGCGCTACAGAACTGGCCATTCATGCCCGCAGCAAAACTGACGGCTATAAACCACCTGCTTATTGGGAATACATCACCGAAGTGCGTAAACGTTTGCCTATCCCGGTTATTGCTAATGGCGAAATTTGGAATGCCGCTGACGCACAGCGGTGCATGGATGTGACGGGTTGTGACAGTGTGATGATTGGCCGCGGGGCAATTTCGTTACCCAATTTAGGTGACACCATCAAAACCGGCGCCGCCCCCTATACCTGGCTCGAAACGCTCACATTATTAATGAATTACACTGAAAAAGAGCTTATTGGACGTAAGTCTGATTATTATCCTTCACGGATAAAGCAGTGGTTTAGTTATTTGAATCGTCAATACCCTGAAGCCGATGCTCTATTTCGTGAATTACGGGTATTTAAAACCACTGAAGAAATCGTCAAGGTACTGCAGCACGCACATCAAACCTTACGCTAATGGTGCTTTCACTCAGGCTACTAGGCTTATTAGGGCCTGAATTGAAAAATCTTCCATAGAATTGATCTTAGTCATAACCTGCAGATTTTTTGTGCTTAGAATATAATTTCTAGTGACATTATCAGTAAAGGTTACCTCCGTTGCACAACCACCAGGACATACAGCAAAAATTACAACAGCTTGAGCTCAAGCTTCGTCGTGAACTATTGCTTATTATCAAAGATGTCTCTCCTGACTCTGCAGAGCTTGTAAAAACAGCAATTCTTGGAGATATTATTGATTTTATGCCGAAAGTTAAGCTTGCGAATACGGAATTGTTTACTCAGCTAATGAAACTCGATGCTGCCTTATGCCAATTAGAATTAGGCTTGTACGGGTTATGCTCAGATTGTGAAATGGAAATCGAAATGAGTCGATTAATTAATGAACCAACAGAGCAGCGCTGTGCAAGTTGTCAGCGTAAATATATGAATGAGCATCGCCTTGAATTACGCTTAAGTCATTAGGTCTGATATTACAGCCAAATAAAAAGCCTGCAGCGATGCAGGCTTTTTGTCTTTCAGTGGCCGATGGGCACTATTTAGGTATTAATTAAAACTTAACGCTGACACCACCGTAATATTGGCGACCCACAGTGTCATACACTTCTGGTACCGTACCACCATCGCTACCATTTGAAACACTTGATGGCTCTTCGTCAGTAATGTTTTTCACACCTGCACTTAAGGTAATCATTTCAGACACATGGTAAGTACCGGCAATGTTGTGATAAAGCACTGCATCAACATCGTCGCCCGTACTTAGGTCTTCCATTTCACCGATATAACGGTTCGAATACATGACGTTCCAATCATCCTGACCGGCTTGGATATTGAAGTTGTTACGCACTTCAGCATAAGCACCAAAGTTACCGTCAATCATATTGGTGTAATCAATGCCTTCTTGCTCAAAGTTCAGCAAGTAGGTGGTATCGTTGTTGATTTTCCAATCTAACGTTAATGCACTGAAGCTGTATGCTAAATTAAAGTCGATACCACTGGTGTCTTGGCTACCCACGTTGGTTAGCGAGCTAGTCAGATTGCTTAAATCACCATTTGAACCAATATTAAAGGTTTCGCACGATGAAGATGAGGCATCCGCATAACAAGCATCTAGACCCGCTTGCACATCTAAACGAGTAATCGCATTAGTGACTTTGAAGCGCCAGTAATCAACTGTTAACGATAAACCTTCAACGTAACTTGGTGAGTAAACTAAACCCGCTGTATAAGAGTCTGACTCTTCTGCTTGTAAGTCTTCATCTGAAGTATAACGAACCAAGATTTGTGAATCTTCTTCATTACCCCATGGGTCTTCCAAATAATCGTATGAACCCGTGTCTCCACCATATAGCTCGCTGATACTAGGCGCACGGAAACCTGTTGCAGCAACACCACGAAGCATTAAATCATCGGTAGCTTCATAGGTTAGGCCGACTTTCCACGTTGATGCTTTACCAAATGTAGAGTAATCGTCATAACGTAATGCAAATTCACCGGTTAGCTTATCAGTGAACGGAACGCTCACTTCCTGGAAAACCGAGATTACATCGTAATTGCCGTCTGTTGCATCTTGCTGTGCAGCCGTGCTATCACCGGCAACAGTAACTGGATCTGGGTTGTAATAACCACTTTCATAACGGTATTCAGCACCAATCGCAAACGCAACTGTACCCGCGCTCACATCAAATAAATCGCCGTTTAGACCCGCAGAGAATACATGTTGTTCATTACCACCATCTGCATTGTCGGTATAGCTGATGTCATCAACAATCTCCGTTGTTAATGCATCGCCGCTGAACCAGGCATCTTGATTTGCATAAACTGACTCAGACAAGTTTGTCGCATTGATTGAGTTTGCAACACTAGATTCTGCTTTGTTCTTACCGTAGGTGTATGCGACATCCCAGTTCATACCATTATTAATATCAAGCTCACCAGCAAGACCGGCTGAAATACGGAAGGTATCGGTATCTTGTGAATAAATACGTGGGCCAGCGTCGGTGATACGACGACGGTATTCAACACGGCCAGTTTCATCAGCTGAAATACCGGCTTCTGTCATCTCATCGGTCAATGTGACACATGAGCTATCTGAATCACTATCGCACACGTCTAGCATGACTGATGCAGGTTGCGGTGCTAACTGTTGATCAGATTTACGTTTGGTATAAAGCGCATCAGCGGTTAACACTATGTCGTTGTCGAACTCTTGAACCATATTGGCAAACAAGCTGTAACGCTCATTTGGTGTTTGGTAGTAGCTGCTCGTGGTGTAATCATAACCGGTTGAGCGTTCTTCCCAACCACCGGCACCGTCTTGCACCATGCCATCGAGTGAGCCCGTTGGAAGATAAGAACTGTAACCTGGGTCTGTCCAATCACGGTCAGATTGTATTACACCTTCACGCTTTGAATAAGCCGCACCAAATGTGTAGTTACCGCTATCGGTATTAAATCCATATAAGCCACTTATTTCAGCAGTTTCACCATCGCTTTCGCTAGTGGTACTGCCGTTAAGGTCTAATTGGAATCCTTCGAAATCTTTTTTGGTGATGATGTTAACCACACCTGCAATAGCATCTGAACCATAAACAGCAGAAGCACCATCTTTTAAAATCTCAACGCGTGCAATCATTGCCACGGGTATTGAGTTCAAATCCACAGAGCTGTCAGCACCAGATCCTGAGTTCACCATACGGCGTCCATTTAACAACACTAACGTACGTTGAGAACCCATACCACGTAAGTCGACTTGAGCAACACCATCTGAACCATTGTTTGAGCTAGAACCTAAAGCGGCACCGGCCATTGACGTTTGAGCCTGAAGCAGCTCATCGACAGAAGTAAAACCTTCTGCACGGATCGCTTCGGCAGAGATAACGGTTACAGGTGATGCCGTTTCCATATCTTGACGCTGAATACGTGAACCAGTGACTTCGATGCGTTCAACTTTCTCGTCATCTGCCGCGATAACAGCAGAAGAAAATAAACCTGTTGTTGCGACACTTGTTGCTGCTACAGCTAATAAACTGCGACGTATTGCCTTAGCAGTTAATGTTACTGAACTCATGAAAACTCCCTATTCTTGGAATTAAATAAAACAAGTTGTTATATTTTTAATTATTAATAATCGGCCTAGCCAATTACCAAATACATTATTAATGAAGAAAAAACCTTTCGTCAACAACGCTAACACGTAAACAAAATGATAATAAAAACGAAAAGTGACAATTGATTTGACTAATTTATTAACGATAAAAATCAGATAGATAACTAAAAATAGCCACTATTGTTATTGTTGTGTTATTTTTATCAATTAAAAACAATACAAATAAAAAACCATAAAAATACAAATTCAAGATCGACAAAAAACAAAATATTTACACTTACAACAATACAAGCCTAATTGATTACAAAATATATCTATGACGGCTTACGTAAATTTAATTAAATTATTAATTATTTGAACTAAAAAACAGCAATTTTGTCTGCATGCGCCACTGATTATTTATTCACAAATAAACTTAAACGTATTCTACACGCTGATTTTTATTCAAATTATGTTAATAAATAGTTCAAAACACTTATTAACATGCTCCGATATGCCTAAAAAACAGTGTAATAATGCATCCGTTTTTCGCCTGACATTCACAAGTCACTTGCCAAATAGCTCATTTGTCATTCCAAAAATAACACTTCATATACAACAAAATGGTAACATTTTATTGTTAGAAAAATTTTTGATTTACTGATTAACTCAAGGTGAGTAAAGCGACTCATTAAGTGCTCACTGTACAGTTGACCAAACTATTCTATTAATACCCCTTCCCCGTTTAATCTTTGTCAGATAACTGCAGCTTTGTTAGCGTGAAGCACGATATCAATTAACAGGAAAAACAAAACCGATTGTAAAGCGCTATCGAAATACCGTTATGCCGTAGTAAATGTTGATTGAGTATTGAACGTTGGGGATAGTGTGCAGGGTCGTGAGTGTTGGAGACTGGTCTTAGTGTTGGGTGTTGGGTGTTGGGTGTTGAGTATTGGGTATCGAATGTGAGCGCTACAATTGAATTCTACTTGGCAGATTTATTGGCTGAGTGACGGATGCTATATGTTCATTGTTGCCGTTTAATACAACCACTGAGGCGACAACTGTCATGAAAAACGCTATTAGATAAAAGCCCTAAACAAATGTCTAGGGCTTTGTCTGCGGTCCGAAACTCCGACTAGCGGTTTTTTTTAGTACCTAAACTATATTTAGAATTTTTGGTTAACACGTACATAGAACGTACGACCTAATACGTCATATAAGTCAGTATTGACGTCACGGTAACCAGAGAAGTCGTACCAAGTTGGTGCTTCTTCATCAAAGACGTTATTTATACCCACTGTGATAGTACCGTTCCAATCATGGGTATAACCAAACTGGATGTTGTGTTTAAAGTAATCCGGTGTATCAGTAATATAATCGTAACCTAGGTCACGCCAATATTCACCAGACTGACTACCAATGTACACAGTTGTCCAAGCAGCGTTAAAGTCGCTGTAGTACCAAGATGCAGCTAAGTTACCACGCCATTGCGGATAATCTTGCAAACCTGCGTAATCGATTGCTACAGAATCAGAATCAGTTTGCTCTACAAATTCTAATACATGTGTCATATCAACTTTGAAGTTGAAGTCACCGAAACTCGTTTCTAAATTATACGATGTCGCAAAATCTAAGCCACTGGTTTCGACTGAAGACAAATTAATGTAGCCACTTTCTATGTATTCAATTTTACCATCCGATCCACGAGTCACCGAGTCTGAACTGCCATTAAGTACTTCGTCACGAATAACATCTGTTGCACTGACAGCTTCAATCTTGTTGTCGTAAGTAATGTCGTAGTAAGAAAGTTCAACACTCCATGCATCAGTGACATTCCAAACTGCACCTAATGTTAGCGAGTTACCTTCTTCAGCTTCTAGGTCTGGGTTACCACCAAACCATGTTTTATGCTGGTTACCGGTCGCACAGTAGTTAGCATCTGAATCGTTGTTCGCTTCACACCATACTGAGTCATATGCAGTTTCAAAGCTTAACGATTGAGATGAAAACATCTCGCCCATGTTAGGCGCACGGAATGAATCACCATAACTTGCACGAACTAATAAGCTGTCAACAGGACGCCAGCTCACACCAATTTTAGGGACAACAGCATCAAATGTTGAAGAGTTAGTCACAACACCTGTCGCACCAGTTAGCGAACCTTCTTGTTCATAACGCTCATAACGAAGGGCTAACGAAACATCGACATTTGCAGGTAAGCCCATTTGGATTTCGGTGTATGCAGCAGTACGGTCACGTTCAGCATTGACATCATCACCACCTGAACCACCAGAGATAATACCTGCTGCTGATTCTGGGTCTGAAGTTTGCTTAAAGTTGATCATTTCGTACTCAGCACCGACTAGCATAGCAAGTGTGAAGTTGTCATTATCAATCAGTGTCGTAGAAGCTAAACCATCAAGCTGAGTACTATCGAATTTACCTTGGTAAACACCGGTATGAGCAGCTGCACTGTACAGCTCAGTCATCGATTGATCCCACTCATCGTAACTCATACCACTGGTGTTGAAGATATCGTAGTTACCAGTATCAATTTCACTTTGAATAATGTCGTCATTAATCAAGTTATAGTTAAATGAGTTAGTTGTTGAGCCTGAATATTGAGCATTGATTTCCCAATCGATACCGTTACCGATATCAGTGAATCCAACTAAACCACCTAACATATCGTAGCTATTGGTTTCAGTTAACGTATCACGCTCACCAAGTTGCACAGAACGCATATAAATCGTCATGTCTTCGCCAGTTGGGTTATAGGCATTATCAGCAGACATAACTGGGTAGTTAGTTGAAACAGGTGTACCAGCATAACGTGTATTGGTTTCACTTAATGATGCAGAACCGCGACCACGGAATTGAATGTCATCAGTAATGTCATAACTAAAGTTAGTCATAAACGAGTTACGTGTCATATCACCGAAAAGTTTAGTCACTTCACCATAGCTATAGTAACAACGGCCATTGTTATCGCCATCAGTTCCATTTACGACGTTTTCTGTATCATCACACATTTCAGAGTTTGAGTAGAAACCATAAACATCATCACCATCTGCATCTACTTCACCGGTATTGTAATAACCATTTGGTACTGAACTGAATGAGCTATAATCACCATAAGAATCGCTATCCATATCCCAAATGTCACTATCCATTACAGCTTCGGTATCATAGTATTCGTAGGTGAAAGTGATGTTACCTCTATCAGTGTTGTAACCTGTTGCAATAGAGAAACGAGTCGCCTCACCACCTTCAACATCAGGTATTTCAGTGCTGTAATCTAATTGAACACCTTCAAATTCTTTTTTAGTGATGATGTTAATAACGCCTGCAACTGCATCTGAACCATACACAGCTGATGCACCATCACGTAGAATTTCAATACGTTCTACAATAGCAATCGGAATTTGCGAAGTATCAGCAGTTGAACCAGAGCTCGAACTCGTACCAGGCATACGACGACCATCAAGTAAAACTAACGTAGCCTGAGAACCGAGACCACGCATGTTAATTGAGCTCGTTGCACTTGCGCCTGAACCATAGCCAGACGTACCACGCCATGAACCGAATGCGTTAATAGATGAGTTGTTAAGTACATCTGCAACTGTTTTTTCACCTGTAAGTGCAATATCTGCGGCACTTAATACGGTAACAGGTGAAGACGTTTCCATATCCACTTGCTTAATACGTGAACCTGTAACCTCGATACGCTCTACTTTTTCAACTTCTTCTGCAAATACTAAGCCTGAAAAAGCAACCGACGCTGCTGTCGCAGCTAGAATACTACGGCGAACCGCCTTAGCTGTTAACGTTAATGAACTCATGGATAATCTCCCTTTAACCTATATAAAGCACATATAAGTAACCTATAAGTAATTTATAAGTAATTTATAAGTGATAATAAGTAATTATAATTTTTATGTCGTATATAGATAATTGATATAACTAATTATCTGGCCACATTATTAATGAATAAAAAACATTTAGTCAACAAAGGCAACATGTAAATAGATTGATAATGAAATGATGACAAAAATTAAAGGCGACAATTAAATGCAATAAACATTAAGATTAAAAATCAACACGTTAATAAAATATTAAGCATTATTGTTATGTTTATGTTATTTTACATTAATTAAAATAACACAAATAAAAAACAATAAAAAAACAACAAGAAAACAAGTAAAAGATCTTAAGGGAACATTAAAAAAACACAAAATAAACACTCGTAACAATAAAAAAACAATTGCTCACAAAATATATCTATGCCTACTTTTGTAAATTTAATTAAATTATTATTAATTTGAACTAAAAAGCAGTAATTTTGCCCACATGAGCCACTGACTATTTATTCACAAATAAACTTAAACCTATTCTATACACTTATTTTTATTCAGATTATGTCAATAAATACTGCAAACTGTTTGTTTGAGTAGTCAAAAACACCCAAAAAACTGTCTGTTAATGCATCAATTAAACCCGTAACACTCATCTAATCGTTCGTTTATCACTCAAAAATTGACAAGCCAACCATAACAAATGGATAACATTTTGTTGTAGATACAACCCAGTTAAGACTGATTGGATCAAGATGAGTCAAGTTGTTAATTGAGAAACTCAACGGCGTAATTAATCAAGACACTGATGAAATAACCTACTCAGTTAACCCTGTCAGCGGTTTAGTCAATGCGAACCATAGATATCTATTAAGTGAAAAGACAACTCCACTGTAATAAGCGTCGAAATACTGGTATTCGTCCGTGAGCATTGAATGATGAGTGTTAGATATTGAGTGGTAAGTGTTGAATACTGGCGTTAGATACTTGATGCTGGTATTAGATGTTGAATAATAAGTATTTGGTATTAGATGTGAGTGCGGCTTGTAGAGATGTTGATGGCAAAAGGGGCGAATGCTAATACTCATTTATTAAATACAAAAAAGGAGCCATGAGGCTCCTTTTATCATCTTACAAGCGAAGATTAACGAGTGCGTGGGCACACTTCTTCAGCGCTGAAGAAGTAAGCAATTTCACGTGCTGCTGATTCAACTGCATCAGAACCGTGAACTGCGTTTTCGTCGATGCTTGCAGCGTAGTCAGCACGCAAAGTGCCACGAGCAGCTTCAGCTGGGTTAGTTGCACCCATGATTTCGCGGTTAGCTAGTACTGCATTTTCGCCTTCTAACACTTGAACCATTACTGGACCCGAAGTCATGAAAGACACTAAAGCACCAAAGAAAGGACGTGCGCTGTGTTCAGCATAGAAGCCTTCAGCTTGTTCTTTCGAAAGGTGAACCATTTTAGAAGCAATGATCGTAAGACCAGCTGATTCAAAACGGTTATAGATAGCACCGATGTGGTTTTTTGCAACTGCATCTGGCTTGATAATAGAAAATGTGCGTTCGATCGCCATAACTAGCTTCCTTAATGTGAGCAAGTTTAAAAAATTCGCGCGGATTATACGTAATTTAACTGAAAATGCATAGTCTTATCAGCATCGACAATCACATTTCAGCATTTGTTGACGTTATTTAACCTGAGCTCAGGTTATTTAGATTAACAAACGCCCATTTGTGCGCTCTGTTTATTGGCATTTTTTTCAATAAAACAAATGATGGCATCTGCCACATCTTTATCGGTTGCCGCTTCAATACCTTCAAGTCCTGGTGACGAGTTTACTTCCATCACTACAGGCCCATGATTTGAACGTAATAAATCTACCCCAGCCACATTTAACCCCATAGTGCGCGCTGCACGTAAGGCCACTGAACGCTCTTGTGGTGAAAGCTTAACCAAAGTGGCACTGCCACCTCGATGTAAGTTTGAGCGAAACTCACCAGGCTTGGCTTGACGCTTCATGGCGGCAATCACCTTATCTCCGAGAACAAAACAGCGAATATCAGCTCCTTGGGCTTCAGCAATGTATTCTTGCACCATAATGTTAGCTTTAAGCCCCATAAAGGCCTCTAGTACACTTTCAGCGGCTTTACGGGTTTCAGCAAGCACCACACCAATACCCTGAGTGCCTTCAAGTAATTTAACCACTAATGGCGCACCGCCCACCATGTCGATTAAATCAGGAATATCACTCGGTTTATTGGCAAAACCGGTAATAGGTAGACCAATTCCCTTGCGCGACAATAATTGCATCGAACGTAATTTATCACGCGAGCGAGCAATGCCAATTGAGCTATTTACAGAATAAACACCCATCATTTCTAATTGGCGTAATACCGCAGAACCGTAGAAAGTGACAGACGCGCCAATGCGCGGGATCACCGCATCAAAATGACCTAAATCTTTACCTGCCATATGAATGCTAGGCTTAGTCATATTGATGTTCATATAACACTTTAATGGGTTGATGACTTTAACTTCATGTCCGCGGGCGACAGCAGCTTCGACTAAGCGACGAGTAGAATATAATTGCGGGCCTTGAGACAGTATTGCGATGCGCACAGAGTGCTCCAAAATAGGAATTTTTGCGCATCATACGCTGAGTTTATTTAAAATCAATCACTGCTGACACAAATAATTAACCGCCTCAAATATTGGGTTGAAATCATTGCCAAGCGCTCAAAAAAGGCACTTAAATACCTGAGGTTATGGCAAATAAATATCCATGTCTCAGGTTAACAAAACTGAGGTAAACAGCATTATCTTGCTTACCTCAATTTGTTCGCACATCTAATTAATGCATACCGACAACTTGCTTTGTTGCATTAATCAGTGCGGCAGTGTCATAGCCTATGCCTTGCTTAAACACATATTGCATCTGCTGTATTGCGCTGGCGTCTTGGCTTAAATCACCATCAATTAGCACTAAGTCAGCACGTTTACCCACCTCGATTGAACCAATTGATTTGTCTCTGCCCAAATAGGCTGCTCCGTTTAAACTCGATATTTTAATCGCTTGTTCGATGCTAAAGCCTGTCTCAACCAGTAACTCCACCATACGTTGATTAGAAAACCCAGCAATCACGCCGCCAAACCCGGTTGGATCGGTACCCGCCATAAGCAAACCGCCGGCTTCAACAAAGCGCTTTTCTAGAATGCGCATTTTTTCAAACACAATAGGCCAAGTCGCATCTTGTTGCTGAGCAATTTTTTGCCAATTCTCTTCATAATGGGTTTTGAGTTGGGGAATTAATGCCTCTAATGCTAATGGATACGCTTTAGGTCGACCTTTAGTGTAAGTTTCAAACACCGTGAGTGTAGAGGTTAATGCCACCTTTTTCTCTACTAGGTGATGTATTAAACTCGCCACCTCAGGAGAATCAATATCCAAATCGACCAGCGATTGATGAGCCGATTTTGGACATTCGTTAGCGACTTTATCTTTAACAAAATCTGTTGCGGCAAAAAAGCCATGTTCTAAATTATCAATGCCTAAATCGGCGGCTTGACGATAGGTAATTGAACATAAATGTGCGGTGACTTTTTGGTTACGTAAATGCGCCTGGTCAATCACGGTGCTAAGTTCAGACTCGCTAATTTGCATGTAGGCTTTATAAGATGTGACGCCTTCATAACTCCAATAATCAATCATCTTTTTGGCATTTTCAGCATCACGTAATGATTTGAGTTTTAAAATCGGTAAACCTGGGCCATTTAAGTACGGCGCTGTTACATCAATGTCAGGACCAAATGTCGTCCCTTGCGCAATAGCATCACGTACATTTAAATCACCATAAGGGGCCGTAGTACCTGCCGTTCTGACCGTAGTGGCTCCGCCTGCTAAATACAATTTAGGAAAGCTATACAGCATTTCAGTGTACTGAGCCTTACCGGTAGGATAAAACATGTGTTCGTGCATCATCACAAGACCTGGGATGACGCTTTTACCGGTAGCTTCAATAATCGTGGTACCTGCGGCGATATCTGCATTATTCGCATCGCCAACATAAGTGATTTGGCCTTGCTCCATTATCACGGTTTGATTGGTTTTAGCTTTAGCGCCAGAGCCATCAATAAGTTTGACCCCCACTAAAGCGATTGTCGGTTGATCATAGGCAATAAACGGACTTTTTTGAGGCGTTATCACTGTTTGAGCAGATACTGCCACGCTAAATAGACTTAAGCTGCCAAGCATTGCTGCAGTGATGTTCTTTTGACTGAAAGATGACATAGACATAACGCATTCCTATTCAATAAAAAAATGAGGCTACTAATCCTTGTAGCCAAAAAAGACAAAGTGGTGAATTAAACTCATTTAGCAGCAATACATTCAATTTCTATTTGTGCGTTTAGCGCTAATCCACTGACAGCAAAAGTACTTCTGGCTGGATAAGGAGAACTAAAAAACTGTTGATAAATTTGATTAAATTTGCCGAAATCATTGATATCCGCCAACATCACCGTGCACTTAACCACATCGTTAAGTTGATACCCTGTTTGATTCAATGTGCGCTTAATATTGTTAAGGGTCGCTTTTGTTTCAGCCTCAACGCCACCAGTAACTAATTGTTTAGTTTGGTTATCAAAGCCAATCTGACCAGAGAGATACAAGGTATTATTGACCTGCACCGCCTCTGAAAAGGGCAATGCGTTAGCGTTATTGTGATTGATAAACTGTACAGATTGTTCAGCAGTTTGTGCAGCCACAGTTTGCGTCACACTGCTAAGCAAGATGACTGTAGCGACATTTAACAACGTCATGTTCAATGAAGCTTGTTTCATTTTTGCCTCTTGGAGGTGAGTCAGTCTCGTTAGCTAACAGTAATCGACTGATGCAATCCTGGTTATGCGGCTCGGCTTATACAAACCTATTGATGCGAAACCACTTACGCTCCCATTTATGCGAACTTAAGTTCACATAATCTACGTGAGACACATAAATAATGCAAATAGGCATTGTTGATCGAGTTAGTGATTAGCTGACGATTAACTCAACATGGGCAAGTTTGGTGAGTAAAGCTTAAACCGATCTTAGGTAGGCGAGTAACACTTTAGGTAATTCGGCGGCAAAAGCATTGCAAGATAATTGGCTGGCTAATGCTGGTGTTAGGGTGGGATATAACACTTTATCTAATAAAGTAGAAATCATAATAAATACAGCTAAATCAGCGGATTGTGATTTATTATTTGCGGTTATTTCAACTTGATGGCGTTGTATTAACGCTGATATACGCTGGTAAATCACCTCACGGTTGACCAACTTATCCGATGCTAAAATGTCTGAGTGCAGGCGCGAGTTGAGATGTAAAGTTCGGAATACACTTTGCCGTTCACATAAAAACTGGTAAGTCTGTTGGCAAATAAGAGTTAAGGCTTGCGTTAAGTCTGTAGACGTTTGTTGCTCAAGCTGGCTCACCCACATATCGAGATCGTGGCCAAAATCTTGATATAGCAATGGCAGTAAAGATTCTTTATCTTTAAAACGACGATAAAAGGTTCCTACTGAAACACCCGCGTGTTCTGCCAACTCTTTAATGCTGATATGTTCAAAAAATTTATCTTTTAAGCAGTGATGTAACGCATCAATCAACTTTTGCTGAGTATCTTGACTGCGTTTTTGTTTCGGTTTAAAAATCGTAGTTTCAGGCATAATAAACAGTACTGACAGCAACATGAAGCACAGATAATGCGAAATTTAGCGTTAAACAGCAACCGTTAACTGCCGATAAGATCATCGAGTAGGGTGAGGCGTCACCGCCCCATCCCTCTCACAGAACCGTACGTACGGACCTCGTATACGGCTCATGCATACTTCCATTCAGCATAGTTGCTGAACACATACCCTGTCCTATCATGCG